>CAZZBZ010000044.1:0-29092 GCA_964653025.1 uncultured Verrucomicrobiota bacterium | reverse complement strand
CGGCTGGCATGGCCATCCCAGAAGAGCAGGTTGGGACCGCGCGGGTGCGTGAGGATCGCCGGGTCGATCTCGTGGACTCCGAACCCAAAGACGGCGTTGTTCCAGTAGATGGGCTGCACCCGGCACGCTCCGGAGTTCGGGCCGGAGCTGGTCTGATAAATGACGGCGGCGTCCCCGAGCAATACGCAGTTGGCCGGATTTGCGATTTCGCTGACCTGATAGGGCCCGCGGCCGGCGTTGAGGCGGTAGTAGTCCAACCGCCATCCGCCCGAGGAGCTATCCAAAACGCCGACGAGGCCACTGGGAGTGTAGTTGGCCTGGCGGAATCCGGCGTTGTTGTCGTTCTCCGGGTTCAGGTATCCGCGATAGATGGCCTGGACGGAGGGGCAGCGGAAGATGTTCACACCGGAGATCATCTTGGGGACCCATACCGCGCCGGTCTTGGCGGCTGGATGAAAATATGGCGTGGGGGTCACGTAGCCGGCATCCACCAGCCGGTCGAACGGGCTGGGGCGAGGGTCCTTCTGGGGGGGCATGTAGCCCTGATTCTCGCCGGCGTAGAGGAGGAAGAGCATCCCGATCTGGCGGAGATTGCTGAGACACTGCGCGGTGCGCGCGGATTCCTTGGCGCTCCTGAGCGCGGGCATGAGGAGGGCCGCGAGGATCGCGACGATCGCGACGACCACCAAAAGTTCGATGAGGGTAAAGGCGGCGAGCGGGGAGCGGGGAGCGGGGAGCGGGTCAGAATCGCCGTTTGGAGGAAGTCCCGGACGCTTTCGCATGCGCGTCAAGCTGAGGGTGATATTTCTCCGTCCATCTTCTTCTCGACCCTGCATTTTACAGGAAAGCCACGGATGAAACACGGATGGCAGAAGCAGAATACCAGGTCCGCTACACGGACCTGGTATGCTCCATGGGTAAAACTCCGATATCTCCCCGCGGAAGACGCGCCGATTCCGTGTAGCGGAATCGGCGCTCTCCTCGATCCGTGGAAATCCGTGTTTCATCTGTGGCTTCTTCGGGTTCGGTTCCGCCCATCAAGAGCGGGGACCATGCCTGTTAGCTCGACACCCATGCGAAGGCGTTCGGGGCGACCGGGGAGGGTTGTCGGAGCCCCGAACACTTTCGGGGCGGCCGGCTGCGATTCATCGAAGACCTGATGGGAATCGGAATCCCCTCACGCCTTGCGGGAACGCGCCCGGAAGAGGGCCATAAGGACGAGGCCAGCGCCCACGGCGAGGATTGCCGAGGGCTCGGGGATCGCGATGACGCTGAGCAACCCTTCGGTCTCGAAGGCATCCGTATACCACGTCATCCCACCGCTGAGGGAGGGAAGAGACAGGAGGTTGAAGGAACCCGACCAGTTCGTGGCATCGATAAAGTTAAAGACCTCGCCTCCCACAAAGGTGTAGCCAAGGTTAGTGACGAGCACCGTGCCGCCCTTGGTGAGCGTTCCCTCGACGATGAGGTGATCGTAGTCCAAGCCGTTGCTCCCGATCTCCAGCACAAGTTTCGAAGTGCCGAGCAGGGTCAGGTTGCTCGAAAAGGTCATCGTCCCCGGCGAGTTGCCGGGGGCGAGGGTGCCCGCGTTGGTCACCCCGTTGTTCACCACCCGGCCGGAGCCTCCAAGAACCGCCGTCGAGGCAACGTTCAGGCCGGAAGCAAAGGTATTCGTGGCACCCGCGAAGGTGTAGCTTCCCGCATTCAGGACCACGTTGCTCTGCCAGGTCACCATGCTGTTCAGCACCCGCACGCTCCCCGCGTTGGTCACGAGGCCGCCCACCGTTGCGTTGGCACCGGTCACCATGAGATCGCCATCGCTGCCGATATTGAGCCGCCCTTTCCAGGCGGAACTTCCCTGCATGACCATGCCGGTCGAAAGGCTGTAACCGCCCGGGAGGGCGCTCGTGTCGAAGGTTCCCCCGGCAAGGGTCAGCTTCCCGCTTCCGACGGTGCCGCTATTGGTCAGGAGGAGCGTGCCATTGCTGACCGTCGTGCCTCCCGTGTAGGTGTTGATTCCGGATAAAACGAGCGATCCGATGCCGTCCTTCACAATGGCCCAGGCTCCGGTGATCGCCCCCGGCACGGTAAGGGTACTGGACGAAACCGTCAGCATCACGTTCGTTCCGAGGGTGACCGTGCCAGGTCCGAAGGTCAGATTTTTGGTGCCGATAAACGTGAAGCCGGAGTTCCATGTCGTGTTCGACGTGGTCATCACGATGTCAGCCGTGCTGGCATTGAGGAACTGGGTGCTCGTTGCCCCCGTGGTCGTGGCGGGCCCAATCGTGAACATCCCTGTTCCGAGCGCGGACGCATTTCGCAGATCAAGCGATCCCGCGGCAAGCGTGAGTCCGCCGCTAAAACTGTTACTCGCGCTCAACCGCACCAGAGCTGTTCCCGTGTTGCTGATCACCACGGAACCGGCGCCAGAAATATTGCTTAAGGCGGTGATTTGGCCCGCACCCGCGGTGCGGAACACCGTCGAGGTGGTGAGGTTCAGGGCTTCGTAGATCAGCAGGCCTGACCCGGTGGAGTTCGAAACGGCGGGCATCGCGCCCTCGTTGTCCACGAACACGAGCGTGCCTTGGCCATAGAGGTTGGCGGTTCTCCCGCTCGCCAAGATCAGTTGGTTCAGGACCACCGTCGTGTAGTCGTTGGTGATGTTGTAGTTCGCACCGTTGGCGGAATTGAACGAGATGATCGTGCTCGCGTTGTTCGTGTCGGGGAGGCCTCCGGGCCCGCCGGTCGTGAAGTTGGGACTCCACGTGCCTGCGGTGCTCCACGTAGTATTGGTGACGATCGAGTACGGTATCGCCTGCGACGGGAGCGTGGAGGCCAGAAGGGCGGCAGCCGTGGCGAAGACGACGAGCCAGGAAGAGCGGGGGTTCATGGGGGTGAGAGGTTTGAGGCGTCCCGGGGGTTCCATGGGTTCTCCAACGGCCGTCATGCTAGCAAAAATACGAAGGAAGGCAACTGTAAAACTGTTTTATTAGGATTGATCAAACTCAGGGTTGTACGACTGCCTTTACCCGTCGGAGGCTCTCGCTGCCGCCGAGGTAGAGATCGCGCCCCGAGAAAGCAATCGGGCCGCCGTTCTTCAACTGGCCGACGACCTCCACGGAGGCGTCCTTCGGGTCGATGCGAACGAGGGTTTCCCCCTTGCCCATGAAGGTCCAGATCTTGCCGTCGGGGCCGAGGCGGAAATCCCAGCGGTCCTGCTGGTTGCCGCCGATCCGCACGGGGAGCGGGAAGGGGAGGTTCTTGCGAAAGAGCACCTGCCGCGAGTTCACATCCACGCCGTAGAGGATGCTGGATTTCTCGTCCTCGGGGTTCTCCGTCCAGCCGATCACGCGCGAACCCCCGACGCCGAGGACGGGACCGGGGCCCTTGGCCCTGGCCACGGGCTCCACCTTCTCGCCGACAAGCTGACCCGTCGCGGTGTCGAGGAAGAAGAGCGCCCCCTGCTCGGGCTTGGGTTTATTGAGCAGCGGATCGTCAATGCGGTGCGTCGAGATGACGAGGAGCTTCCCATCATTTGCCGCGGTCATGTAGTTGACCTGGTAGTTGCTGAAGGGTTTCCAGAACCCGCCACTCGTGCCATCCCGCGGGTCGTACCACCCGATGCCGCCGGCGGCGCCGGTGCGATACCAGCGCCCGCCGAACCAGAGCTTCCCGTTCGCAGCGACGGCGGCGTACATCTTGTGGGCTCCGGAATCCTTCAGGTGCGTGAGCCGCCGCGGGTTGCTCCCGGGGGTGCCGTCCTCCATCACCTTGGTGCCGGCGACGCGCTTGCCCACGGTCCACGGTTTCGTGGGGTCATAGACATAGACCGGCGAGGAGGGGTAGCCGCTCATCCAGACCTTGCCGTCGTGGACCACGGTGGCGTACTGGCTGAGGTGGATCTTGCCCATGTGTTCGGATTTCCCCGTCTTCGGGTCGAAGAGGAAGTTCCCCTCGTAGCCCCCCGCGGCGCCGACGAGCCGTCCATCGGGCAGCTCTGCGAGGCGGTAAATTCCCATCGGATAGATTTCCACCTTGTAGCGAAAGGGTTTCCATCCCTTCGCCTCCATCGTGGCGTCGTCGGGCACTTCGGACGCGGCCCCCTCGGCGGCGTCTTCCCCGCCACCGGAGATTCTTGCCCTCGCGTCACCCGGCTTCGCGTCTTCCGCCTTCGGCTCCGCCCCCTCCGCGGCGGGACGGACCCAGAGGGTCGCGTTTCCCTCCACGTCCGGGGTGGCGGCCGCCGTGGAAATCTCCGGGCGCGGAGGAAAGGGGGGCGTGGGGGCGGCCGGCGGTTTCGGGGGGGGAGTGCTTCCCTCCTTAATCGGGACGAGTTTGCCATCCACGAGCCAGAAGTTGAGCCGCTGGCCCGAGGTGTCGCCGAGGGCGCGGGTGATCGAGGCGCTGGGGGATCCCGTATTTGAATCGCGCTTGATGGAGATGAAGCCCTCCACCTTTTCGGTTGTGGCGAGGGTCTCCCACTTGCCGGTCTGGCGATCGAGGGCGACGAGGTACCACGGCACCTTGCCGCTCGCCACGTAAACGAAGCGCTCGTCGGCCGCCATGCTGTAGGCCCAGCAATCGCTTGGGGCGTGGCTCGGACCGACCGAGCCGTAGGAGATGGCCTTGCCCGTGTCCGGATCAATCTGGGCGACCGTGACCGCCTTCTCGCGGTTGCCTCCCGCGCAGTAGAGCTTCCCATCGGGGCCGAGTTTCATCGGGTGGGTCTCGCCGCCGAGGTTGTCGGGCATCGCGATCGCGTTGAGCTTGAACTCGTCCTTCGCGGGGTCGTAGACGCAGACCTCCTGGCGGCCGTGCTCACCGATGACATTTATGAAGAGCTTCCCATTCGGTGCGACCACCCCGGACGCGAGGTGGAAGTTGTAGCCGCGCTTCGTCACCGTCTGAGATACCTTGCCCGTGCCGAGATCGATGGCGAGGATCGTGTTCGGGCCGCCGTACTGCTTGAAGTAGATCTGGACGATGTCCCAGGTCTTGCCGTCGGGGTTGGGGGCGAGGTAGGTGCCGCTGAGGCGCGCGGAACGCACAGGTTCGCAGACGGATTCCTCCACGAGGGGCGGAGCCTTCGCGACGAGCTCGGCGAGTTTTGGCTGCTCGGGAGCGAGCCACGGGGCGGGAGTCTGGGCGAGCGCCAGTGGGGCGAGGAGGAGGGGAAGCAGGAGGAGGCGGAACGGGGATTTCATGGGAGATGATTCCCATTGCGCGGAATGTATTGACGGGTCAATCCTAAAAAACTAGGGATAATTGTTTTCTTCAACAAAGAACACGCCTGATCCCGTCCAAATCTTTCCATGAACCAGAAAATCCTCCGAATCGGGGTCGTGGGTGTGGGCCGCGGCCAGTCTTTCATGCGCGGCGCCATTCCGCAACTCGGGATGAAACTTGTCGCGATCTGCGACACCTGGAAAGAAAAACTCCGGGAAGCGGGTCGCCATCACAAGGTATCCACCTACTTGGACTTCGACCGGTTTCTCGGCCACGACATGGATGCGGTGGTCCTTGCGAACTACTTCCACGAGCATGCCCCGTTCGCAATCAAGGCGCTGCGCGCCGGCCTTCACGTGATGAGCGAGACGGCGGCCAACTCGACACTTGCGGAAGGTGTGGCCCTCTGCCGGGCCGTCGAGGAGACGAAGCGGATCTACATGCTCGCCGAGAACTACCCCTTTATGCGCAGCAATCTGGAGATGCGCCGCCTTTACCGCACGGGCGAGGTTGGCCGCGTGACCTACGCCGAGGGCGAGTACAACCATCCGGTGTCGGCTGAAGGCCACAACCGCCTCGCCCCCGGGCTCCACCACTGGCGCAACTGGCTTCCCTCGACCTACTACTGCACCCACGCGCTCGCCCCGCTCATGTGCATCACCGACGCGCGCCCCGTGTCGGTGAACGCGCTTTCCATCCCCGTGCCTGAACTCAGCCGACTCTCCCCCAAGCGCGGGGACCATGGGGGCGTGATCCTCTGCCGCATGGACAACGGCGCGGTCTTCCGTATCCTTGGCCTCAGCCTTCCCGGGCACAGCGTGTGGTACCGAGTCCATGGCACCCGCGGCGCCATGGAAATCCCGCGAACTGGTGGCGGCGTGCGGGTCTGGCACGAGGAGTGGAACCTCAAGCCCGGGGAAGTGCGGGAGAAGACGTATCAACCCGAATGGCCTGAGTATCGGGATCTCGCGAACAAGGCCGGCCACGGCGGCGGCGACTTCTGGACCTGCGTCCACTTTGCCCGGGCGATTCGGGCGAACAAGCAGCCATTCCTCGATGTCACTCGCGGGGTTGCGATGAGCAGCGTAGGGATTCTCGCGTGGAAGAGTGCGCTGGAAAACGGCGCGCCCTTCACGGTTCCCGACTTCCGCAAGGAATCCTCCCGCAAGACCGTGGAGAATGATCATTGGTCCCCGTGGCCGAAGGATGCGGCGCCGGGGCAGCCGCCGCCGAGCATCCTCGGCCAGGTCAGTCCCCCGAGGAAGGCCATCGCCCACGCGCGGAAACTCTGGCGTTCGATGGGTCACCGCGGCCTTTGAGGCTCGCCGTCTCCCTCTGAAAAAGAAAATGGCGGTGAGGGAGGGATTCGAACCCTCGGTACCGTATTTAACCAGTACAACGGTTTAGCAACCGCCGCTTTCGACCACTCAGCCACCTGACCGTTTCACCCTAAAAAAGATCCGGCAACATAAAGTTGGGAAGGATCTTCGTCGTGATAGATGCCGGGGTTGTCGGAGGCAAGCGTGTCCGACGAGACGTTGGTCAGGTAGATTCAGTCCAGACAAAGGGACGTCTCAATACGATCATTCAACTGATGGCGGGCAACGGCGGAGCGGTCCTGGAACCGATCAAGGGCGAACATGAGCCGGGGATTGACGTGCTCTGCACCAACGAGGTTCAGCGGTTGAAAAAGCAGAAAAGTGAGAGATGTCGGGATTCTGAAGTTGGAGCCTCGCCGATCAAGGTGCCAGACGCTGGATAGGAAAACTGGCCACTTCAAGGATCCCTCCACGCTTGTCTGTCAGCGTTATTTATAGGAAGTTAAGGGCATGAAAAAATGCATCATGGCGATTATGGCGCACGCGGATGACATGGAGGTCTATGCGGGTGGCACGATGGCGAAATTCATCGCGGCGGGTTACGAGGGAGTGTTGGTCATGCTTTCCGCCAACGCCAACGGCGCGGCCATCGGGGACAAGAAATACCGGGAAACGCTCCCCGCCGAGGCCATGGTCGTTCGCGAGCAGGAGACGCGCGAGGGCGCCGCGATCCTGGGGGTGCGGCATCTCGAGTTCCTGAACTTCCAGAGCATGATGCATTCCGACGGGAAGGGCTTCGTCTGGCTGGGCGACCCCGGGTTCCGTACCGACCATCCCGGCATGGGGCCGCTGATCCCCGCGGTGGCGATGAACCCGCGCCTCCTCGATCCGGTGGTAGCCGCGATCCGGAAATACGAACCGGAGATCGTGATCGCCCAGCATATACTCAGCGGCTTCGAGCATGTTTGCAGCGGGCACATCATCAACCTGGCTTTTCGCACGGCGATGAAGGAGGGGGCCTCGCTGGGGCAACTCTGGATGCCCATGATCGTCCGCCACTGCACCTGGGAGTCGGACTTCCGCCTCTACCCATCCCCCAACATCCTGATTGATATCACCGCGCAGTGGGCGCTCAAGGAGAAGGCCATGCTCGCGCACGGGAGTCAGGGGCTGGAGAAGAGCGTCGCAAAAATCCGCCTTGCGAACCAGTACTGGGGCATGGCGCGCCAGAGCGAATTGGCAGAGCCCTTCTTCACCCTCTGCGACGCGCGGTATCGCTGAGTTGGGTCGCGTTGCGACCGGGGGGCTGGATAGGTTGGCCGAAAGCCTCTCCGCCGCTGGCAGCGGCTCCTACACTGAGACACGACACCCGCATGGACCTCGCGAATGTTCTGAGTGCGTTACAGATTGAGAGGGAGGCTGGGGTGATTGCCCCGGGCTGGGAGGAGTCTTCCCAAGCGCGTCCCCCGGGAGGAGTTTTCTTTCTCGAAGACAGGTTTGTCCAGGAGGGATGCCGGTACCTTGGGATCCCGACGGAGATGGAGGCGTCCGCAGTGCGGGGGGCTGGGTGCATTCGCGGGGACGCGGCGCTCGCCGCGCTGGCCTGGCATGCCCATTGGCGGATGTACCATGGCGGGAAGTCGGTCCGGGAATGGCCCGAGCTGACCGCCGCGCTCGGGAAGGACGCCGGATGGTTCTGGTTCCTGGTACTGCTCTCGAATCATCCGCAGACCCGCGCGTTTCACGAGGCCCATGCCATTCCGCCCGACGTGGTCGCGGAGACCCTGGGCGACGTGGCGCATCACCTGCGGATGCAGCACAAGCTTACCGGACAGGAGGGGCTCACCCCGATCTACGCCGGAGGCTGGCTGAGGCACCACATGAAGGGGGAGGTCTTTAAACTGGGACGCCTCCAGTTCATCCCGTCCGGGCTTGCGACGGGACAACGGGTCTTTCGACATCGCGGGGATGGGCGGATCATCACGCTGGCGGAAGGAGGGCTCGTGTTCCGCAGCGACGGGCAGAGGAACGGCGCTTCGGGGAACACTGAGGCGAAGGGCGCCTGGACCTCGCGGTGGGAGTCCGACGCCGGAAGCGTGATTGGAAACCCGGTGAACACGGCCTGTGGCGCGGTCACGCACGAAGCGATGCGCCTTTCCCTCAGCGACTGGACGGAGATTCTGAAGCCCGGCGATCCGGTCCTGGATATTCACATTCCCGCGGGAGGGCCTTTGTCCCGCGAAGACGCAATCGCCTCCATGCGGCAGGCACTCGTATTCTTCAGCAAGCATTTTCCGAAAACGCCCCCGGCGAAGGCCCTGGTCTGCACCACGTGGTTGCTTGACGCCCAACTGGCTCCATTCCTGAAGCCTGATTCCAACATCCTGGGCTTCCAGCGGCTGTTCCACCTCTATCCGGTGGAGTGCGATGCGTGGTCGGCGTTCCGGTTCGTTTTCAACCTCGAGATTCCCTATGGCCAGCAGGCCGCGCCGGACCTGCGGGCGCTGCCGCGGAAATCCGCCCTGGAACGCGCCTTGATCGCCCACGTCGAAGCGGGCGGGCGCTGGCGCAAGGCCAGAGGATTCGTTCTTGTGGACGACCTTCCCTGAGCCGTGATCATGCCGTAGGCGGGTTGATTTTTAGGCAGAGTGCATCGCGGGGCGTTCTGACGGATTTTGCTGACGGTTGGGGGCGCGTGGCTGGTTGATCGTTGTCATGCACCACAACCATGCTTGCCTCGGTTTTCTCAACTTTTTGAATGCTGAATGCGCCCACCTGCTGTTCGAAGGCCATCAACGCGAATGAGGCATCCACTTCTTGCATTCAAGCAGCAATCGATCCCTCGCCACGCCAAGATTCCCAAGAATCGCGCGCCATAAGCCCCTGTGGGGCGTTCCATACGGGTCCGACCCTTCCACAATGGCCCCGGCGGACCGTTCCTAGAGGCACGAGGACAAGCGGGGACGGGGTGAAACGGGGTGGGGCGTGTTATGCAATTCTGTTATGCATTCGCCCCCACGACCCTCCCAAGATCGCATTTCCCCTCTGAGAATCGAGAGTGGAGCGGGTGAAGGGAATCGAACCCTCGTCTCAGGCTTGGGAAGCCCGCATTCTACCATTGAACCACACCCGCATCCGATGTTGGGGAAGCTAGCGCAACCGGCCCCGGTGTAAAGCCGATTCAGGATTTTGAAGTGTCCCACGAATCGGATCGCCGTCCCGACCCGACAGCATGGTCGCCTGCCCGCCTTTGGAGACGGGACACTCCACATTCGACCCTTTCCCCTTCAGCCCCCTGTCTCAATTTGACCATGCTGGACAGAGTCCAGTACCACGCGAGCAGCTTGCAACCCAGACCCCGCTTGAGGAGCAGACCTTGAGAAACTTGGCATGCGCCCTGCTTATATCATCGAACCTAGGTGCCATCGCCACCGGGGCGGCGGTCCGGGGGCAGAAACCCAAACCCCCACAACACCAAAACCCATGAAGAAAAAACTGATGCTGATCGGAATAGCCGCCGTCCTCCTTGGTGGTGCGTTCGCAGTTCGCGGCGAGGAAGCCCCCACCGCCCCCCGCGACGCGACGATGGAAGAGCGCGTGACCGACCTCGAATCCGTCCTCAATGGCTCGGCACCCGTCGCCGAAAAGCGCAAGTCGAACGTCTCCATCAGCGCCGGCGACAATGCGTGGTTGCTCACCAGCTCCGCCCTCGTGCTGATGATGACCGGCCCCGGTCTGGCCCTCTTCTACGGCGGTCTGGTCCGTTCGAAGAACGTGCTCTCCACGATGATGCACAGCATGTTTCTCATGGCGCTCATGAGCGTGCTCTGGGCCATCTACGGTTACAGCGTCGCCTTCGGCGAGGGGAACTCCTTCTTCGGGAGCTTCACCCAATACTTTCTGCTCAAGGGAGTCGGAGGCGCGCCGAACGCGGACTACGCGGGGACGATCCCCCATCAGACCTTCATGCTCTTCCAGCTCATGTTCGCGATCATCACGCCGGCCCTGATCAGCGGCGCATTCGCGGAACGGATCAAGTTCAGCGCAATGGTCCTCTTCACCGTGCTCTGGGCAACCGTCCTCTACTTTCCCCTGGCCCACATGGTCTGGGGCAAGGGCGGCCTGTTCAACTGGGCGCTGGGCGGGAAGATCCCCGCGCTCGATTTTGCTGGCGGCACGGTGGTGCACATCAGCTCGGGGGTTTCCGCGCTGGTCTGCTGCCTCGTCCTCGGCAAGAGGCTCGGGCACCCCACCACGCAGATGCCTCCGCACAGCGTGGTCTTCAGCCTTGTCGGAGCGGGCCTGCTCTGGGTCGGCTGGTTCGGCTTCAATGCCGGCAGCGCCCTGAACGCGGGCGGCCTCGCCTCCAGCGCCTTCGCCTCCACCCACTTCGCGTCCGCCGCCGCCGCCATCGGTTGGGCGGGGATGGAGTGGATTCTCAAAGGCAAACCGAGTGTGCTCGGTGCCGCCTCCGGCATGGTCGCGGGCCTCGTGGCGATCACTCCCGCCGCAGGCTTTGTCACCCCGGCCGCTGGCCTGCTCATCGGCCTGCTCGCTGGCGTGGTCTGTTACCTCGCCGTCTCCAAGCTCAAGGCCGCCTTTGGCTACGACGACTCCCTCGACGCATTCGGCGTCCACGGGGTCGGTGGAACCCTCGGCGCCCTACTCACCGGCATCTTCGCCAACCCCGAGGTCAACCCGTCCATCGCTGCCACCTACAAGGTGAACGGCGCGGCCGTCTCCCTCGCGGGAGGCTTCGATCAGTTCTTCAACCAGCTCAAAGCCGTCGCCTTCACTTGGGTGCTTGCGATTGTCGTAACTTTCATCATCCTCAAGGTGGTGGACGCGACGATCGGACTCCGAGTGAGCGAAGAGGACGAGACCCTCGGCCTCGACATCTCGCAACACGGCGAGGAGGCTTACAACGCCTGATCACCGCTGCAAACAACCCACGAATACACCCATGAAAAAAATCGAAGCCATCATCAAACCCTTTAAGCTGGGCGAGGTCCGCGAGGGCCTCACCGACCTCGGCGTGGCGGGCATGACCGTTTCCGAAGTCAAAGGCTTCGGGCGCCAGAAGGGACACACTGAAATCTACCGCGGGAGCGAGTACACCGTGGACTTCCTCCCCAAGGTCAAGATCGAGGTCATCGTTACGGACGCGCTCGCGCCCAAGGCGGTGGACACCATCGTGAAGGCCGCTCGCACCGGTAAGATCGGCGACGGCAAGGTCTTCGTCTCCCCCGTGGAAGAAGTCGTGCGCATCCGCACCGACGAACGTGGCGAGAAAGCCGTCTAAAACATTGCCCATCGCCAAACTCTGATTGGTGATCATCGACCCTTGAACCGCTGAACCGTGAACCTGACAACCTAGAAACACCACTATGACCCCAAAAGAAATCCTGGCCTTCTGCAAGCAGAAGGATGTGAAGCTCGTGGACGTGAAGTTCTGCGACTTTCTCGGAACCTGGCAGCACTTCACCATGCCGATCGCAGAACTCGAGGAGGAAGTCTTCGAGGAAGGCCTCGGCTTCGACGGCAGCTCGATCCGCGGCTGGAAATCCATCGAGGCGAGCGACATGCTCCTCCTGCTGGACCCCACCACGGCGATGCTCGATCCCTTCCCCGTCGTGACGACCCTCAGCATCGTCGCCGATGCGGTGGACACCATCACCCACGAGCCGTACTCGCGCGACCCTCGGAACGTCGCGAGGAAGGCGGAGGCCTACCTCAAGCAGACCGGCATCGCCGACACGGCGTTCGTCGGCCCCGAAGCCGAGTTCTTCATCTTCGACGAGATTCGCTACGGCTCCGACGCCCGCAGCTCGTTCTACCACCTCGACAGCGCCGAGGGGATTTGGAACAGCGGTCGCGAGGAGGCCGGGGGTAATCTCGGCTACAAGCTCCGCCACAAGGAGGGCTACTTTCCCGTCGCCCCCGCCGACACCCAGGTGGACATCCGCAACGAGATGGTCATGGTCATGAAGGACTGCGGTCTCCGCGTGGAGCGCGAGCACCACGAGGTCGCCACCGGTGGCCAGGCCGAGATCGACCTGCGCTTCAACGCCCTGGTCCCGATGGCCGACGACATGCTCCTCTACAAGTACATCGTCAAGAACGTGGCCAAGCGCCGCAACAAGACGGTAACTTTCATGCCCAAGCCGCTCTTCGGCGACAACGGCAGCGGGATGCACGTCCACATGAGCCTCTGGAAGAAGGGCAAGCCCCTCTTCGCGGGCAACGAGTACGCAGGCCTCAGCCCGATGGCGCTGCACTTCATCGGCGGCATCCTCAAGCACGCCAAGGCGCTCTGCGCCTTCTGCAACCCCACGGTAAACAGCTACAAGCGGCTCACTCCGGGCTTCGAGGCACCGGTCAACCTCGCCTACTCGAGCCGCAACCGCTCGGCGGCGATCCGCATCCCCACCTACTCGCCCAGCCCCAAGGCCAAGCGCATCGAGTACCGCCCGCCCGACCCCGCTGCAAACCCCTACCTGGCGTTCTCGGCGCTCCTGCTGGCCGGGCTCGACGGGATCCAGAACCGCATCGACCCGGGCGACCCCCTCGACAAGAACATCTACGAGTTGCCCCCGGCGGAACTTAAGAAGGTGCCCTCCGTCCCCGGAAGCCTCGGGGAGGCCTGCGACGCCCTCGCCAAGGACCATGAGTTCCTCCTCAAGGGGGACGTCTTCACCGACGACGTTGTGGAAACCTGGATCGAGATCAAGCGCAAGGAGCAGGACGCGATCCGCCTCCGCCCGCACCCGTACGAGTTCCACATGTACTACGACTGCTGATCCCCGGGATCACGCAATCCTTCACCCGACGGGCGGCCTCGCAAGGGGCCGCCCGTTCTTTTTCTCCAGCCAAGGGCGAAAGGCCTCCACGAAAACCGACGTGTGCTTCGCGGGAAGCTCGTACTCGAACTTTGCAAGATCCGCGGACGGGAAGATTGCCGAATCATGTGGCTTCTTTTCCGCAATCGCCCCGAAGCCGACCGATGAGAGGATCTCCTCCCAGAAGCCAAAATCGTACGCGATGCGGTGCTGGTCCCGGCAAAAAAGATAGTTCGCCATGCGTCCGCCCACCGAGCGGCGCTGATCGGGAAAATCCGAGAACCACGCGACCTCCCCGCGCACGTAGGCCTCCGCCGCCTTGCGCAGGTCGGGCGTCACCAGACGGACCCCGGCCCCGGGCTTCAGAACCCTGAGGCAGTCCGCAACGATCCTCCGCGCGTCCGGCTCAAAAAAATGCTCCAGCGTGTGGCAGCAGTAGATCGCATCCACGCTTCCGGACGCGAAGGGCAACCCCTTCCTCAGGTCCAGCCAAACCTCCGAGCGCACAAACGGATTCACGTCCACATTGACCATGCCCTCGACATAGTGACGCCCACAGCCGAGGTGGACCCAGAGTTGCCCGTCGGAACGACGGGAGCGAAGCTTCCCCCGCGCGAAGGCCTGGATCCGGAGGCGGTTCAGGACCGACAACTCACCCAGGGTCGCGTGCGCGAGATCTTTGATCCACTGGGCCTTCATGAAAATGCGCCTCGGGGAGCACACGCGGATCGCGTGTTCAAAATCGGCGGCTCGCCGATTTTCTGAGATGGACTGTCGGGCGAGCCGCCCAACAGGACACGCGGGCCGCATGTACTCCCCTCAGAATAAGAAAACGCCGTGGGATGGCTCTTGTTTGGTTCCTTGTTCATTCGTGACGTGAAGATTCTGGACGGGAGGTTGCTTGCGCCCGTCGGAGTTCGGCGGCGCGCAGTTGAATCTGTTGTTGGAAACACGCTTTTTCCAGACAAAACCGAAAACCGACTACCCCGTCGAGCCATCCTCCCCGAAGCAGCCACGCGTAGGCAAAGTAGAAAACCCCGCGCGCGGGGAACCTCCGCGCCACGCGCTTCAGCGCTGCGCGTCGAACCAGCGGATCCAGGGAAAAGAGTCCACGCGCGCAAACCGGGGCGGCATCGGATGCCTCGAAATGCGCCTCCGCCTCGGCGTAGCGCGCCTGGCGCTGCCGCCACTCGTCCACGCCCTTCAGGTTCTCGTCGAGCAGGTCCTCTTCCAGCGACTCCACCCGGCCCTTCACCTCCTGGGTTTCCGCATGCCCACGGTTCACGTAGCGCACGCGGTCCGTTCGCACGAGGCGCACGACCCACGAAGGATAGAGATTGGCGTGGCGCAACCAACGCCCATCCCAGAAGAACCGCCGCTTTAGGCGGAAGGCGGCAACCTCCTTCGGTGCGATAGAAGCCTGTCGCACCATCTCCTCCCAGAGCTCGGGAGTCACCCTCTCGTCCGCATCAAGGACGAGCACCCACGGATGGAGGAAGGCAATCTCCTTGAATGCCCATTGGCGCTGGTCGCCGAACCCCGTGAAGGTGTGCTGGAAAACCCGCGCCCCGGCGGCACGCGCGACATCGACCGTGCGATCGGCGCTGAAGGAGTCCACGACCACCACGTCGTCGCAGGCGCGCAGCGACTCGAGACAACGCGGGAGGTTGACCTCCTCGTTGAGGGTAAAAATGGCCGCGCTGATCATCGGCAATGAAAAACGTACCAGAATCCGTCGCCGTCGCCTAGCAAGGTCACCGCGTGGCTTCTCAGCGATCTTCTGGCTTCTCCCCCCTTCCTCCGCTACAAGTCCCCCCGTGATCCGCATGGAGGCCGTCACCAAGGTTTACGAGGTCGCCCGCCGCACCGGCGAGGCGGAGGCCCGTGCCGTTCACGCACTGCGTGGAGTCAGCCTTGCAGCGGCCGAAGGTGAGTTCGTGGCGCTGGTCGGGCCGAGCGGTTGCGGGAAGACCACGCTGCTCCACCTCGCGGGCGGCCTGGATAAGCCAACCTCCGGCGAGGTCTGGCTTGCGGACCAACCCCTCCATCGCCTTGACGAGCGGGCGCTCTCCCTCCTGCGCCGTCGCAAGGTCGGGATCGTCTTCCAGTTTTTCAACCTGCTCCCCCACCTCACCGCCCTGGAAAATACCGCCCTGCCCCTGCGCCTCGCCCGCGCCCCGTTGGAGGAGTCCTCAAAACGCGCCGCCGCACTCCTCGCGGAGGTGGGGCTCGGCGACAAGGCTGAACGCTTCCCCTCCGAACTCTCGGGCGGCGAGCAGCAGCGCGTGGCCATCGCGCGGGCGCTCGTCCAGGAGCCCTCGTTGCTCCTTGCCGACGAACCCACCGGCAATCTCGACTCCGAATCCTCCGCGGTTGTCATGGAGGCTCTCTATCGCCTCCAGCGATCCCGCAAGGCCACCCTCCTCCTTGTCACCCACTCCGCACAGGTTGCCGCCGCCGCCCACCGCGTGCTTCGGATGCGCGACGGTTTGCTCGTCGGGCAGACCCCCTCGACCGCCGATGAGTGAAAACGCCCAGCTCGCGACTTCGCGTTTCTGGCGGACCCTCCGCTTCCGCGTCACGCTCCTGAACGCGGGTGTCTTCGGGGCGATCCTCCTCCTCTTCTGTGGCGGCCTCTACTCCCTCTACCGCAGGCAGCAGGCCGCCGACTTCGATGCCCTTGTCCTCAACCGCGCGCAAGGCATCGCGCGAAGCGTCTCCATCAACACCACCGGTCAGATCGAGATCAACGAGGCCCTTATCGCTGAGAGCGGCCGCCTGCTCCCCTACCAGGTCGGGAACGAGTATATTGAACTCCGCGCCCCCGATGGACGCTCCATCGCGCGCTCGCGATCGCTCGGGCCGGCCTCCCTTCCCTTCGACCAGGCCACCTTGCGCGCTGCCTCGTCCAGAACGATGTCCCACGGTGAGGCCCGCGCGATCCGCGGGGCAAAGCCGTTCTGGGGCGAGGGTGTGCTCCGCGTCCTCACGCTTCCTCTCGTCGCCCAAGGGCGGGTCCACCTCATCCTTCAACTCGGGGTGAGCACCCATGCCCTCGACGCCTCGCTTGCGCGTCTGCGCACCATCCTGTTTTACGCGGGGGTGCCCGTCTCCCTCGCCCTCGCCTTCCTCGGAGGCTGGTGGATCGCGGGGCGCGCCTTCCAGCCGGTCAACCGTGTCCTCGAAGGAGCCCGTCGCCTCGGCGCCCAGCGGCTCGGGGAGCGCCTCCCTGTGCCAAGGACTGACGACGAGTTACGCCGCCTCACCCTCACGCTCAACCGCCTGCTCGACGAGATCGAGCGCGCCTTCCAGAGCCAGCAGCGTTTCGTCGCGGACGCCTCGCACGAGCTCAAGACCCCGCTCACCATCCTCCGCGGTGAAATCGAGATCCTCCGCCGCAAGGAACCCTCCCCCGAAGAGGCCCGGGAGTTCCTCGCAAGCGCCGCCGAAGAACTCGAACGCCTCACCCAGATCGTTGAAAACCTTCTCCTCCTCGCTCGGGCAGACGCCGGGCGCCCCCTCAATCGCTCCCTCCCCATCCCCCTTGACGAGGTGGCGGTGCAGGCCGTCGAACGCCTCATGCCTTTTTCTCGCGCAGCCAGCATCCGATGCACGGTCAATGTCGACGACTCTTCCGGAGAACCCGTCGTCGGGGGTGACCCGGACCTGCTCGCGAGCCTCGTCTTCAACCTCGTCCACAATGCAATCAAGCATTCCGCGGCCGGCCAGCCCGTGGAGATTTCCGTTGGGGTTGTGGGGGACGCCTGCCGCGTTTCTGTGCGCGACCGTGGTACGGGCATTCGCCCAGAGAATCTCCCCCACCTCTTCGAACGCTTCTCCCGTGCTCGCACTCCCTCCCCACGCGGAACGCAGGGAACCGGCCTTGGTCTCGCGATCTCAAAGTGGATCGTTGAAGCCCACGGTGGCCGCATCGAGGTCGAGAGCCGTCCCGCCGAGGGCAGCACCTTCACGATCACTCTCCCCCGTTTCACCCCCCAGACTTGAAGGCCCGGATGCCTCCCCGCCCCGTCTACTTTCCCGCTCGTGAACCCGCCCTCGCCGGGAGGCTCGATGACTTCCTCGCCCACCTGTCGAAGTCCCTCGACCGCGCCCCGTTTCGCGACGCAGTGCAAGCCCTCGTCCTTGCAGGGGGTTACGGGCGGGGCGAGGGCGGCATCTTTCGCGATGCCGAGGGAATCCCCCATCTCTACAACGACCTCGAGTTCTACCTCGTCACACGCAAAACCCTCCGCGACTCATCGGTGGGGGCCTGGTGCCGGGAACATGCCGTCCGCGGCGAGGGTCTTCTCGGCATCGAGGTGGAGTTCAAGCTCCTGCCGCGCTCCGCATTCGCCATGGAGCCGCCCACGATGTTCGCGCACGACCTCGTGGCGGCCCACCACCTCGCCTGGGGAGATCCCGCATGGGCCGAGGGTCTTCCTGCCTCGCTTTCCGATTCTCGCGCCATCCCCCCGGAGGAGCCCGTCCGCCTGCTCTTCAATCGCGGTAGCACGCTCTTCGCCGCCCGTCACGCACTTGAAACCGTCTCCGCCCGCACCACCAACGGCTTCGTCGAGCGCGCCCACGGGAAACTGAAGCTGGCACTCGCGGATGTCGTCCTCGCGGCTAATGGACGCCACCACTTCTCCTGCCTCGAACGTGCACGGCGCATTGAGGAAGGCGGGCTCGAAACGCCCCCGGGCTGGGAGGATTGCTGCCGCTGGCACAAGGAGGGAGTCGTCTTCAAGTTCGCTCCCCGCCACCTCGACCCTCTGCCCGCGGAACTCGCTGCCGCGCAGGCACGACTGACGGTCGCATGGACCGGGGTTTTCCTCTGGCTCGAATCGCGCCGCCTCGACACGCGCCTCCCCTCCCTGCCCGCCTATGCGGACCACCCCGGACGGATCTTCCCCAAAACCTCCCGCGCACGGAACATCGCCCTCCGCCTTCGCGATCGCCTGCACTACAAAGAGGCCCTTCCCTCGTGGACTGACTACCCACGCGGTCCACTCCAGCGCGCCCTTGCCCTGCTCCTCGGGGAGACTTCCCCGGAGAATCGTGCGATGGCCGCCGCCCCCTGGGTGGCCGCTCCCAAAAACCCATCCCCTTCTTCCATCCACGACGCCTACCGCCGATGGTGGACTCGCTACAACTAACCTCCACGCCATGAAAGTAAGCCTCGGCATCCTCGCGTGGAACGAGGAATCCTCCATCGGAGTGACGGTGGATTCGATCTTTGCCCAGTCCCTTGCAACTCGCCTCCACGAACGGGGAGACTCGCTGGAGATCGTGGTCGTCCCGAACGGCTGCACGGACGCCACCGCCGCGCGCGCGGAAGAGGCGTTCGCACTTCACCGCCGCGCGCGCCCCTTCGTGGAAGGACGCGTCGCGCCCCTCGCCCGCCCGGGAAAAATTAACGCATGGAACGAGTACGTCCACCGCCTCTCCGATCCAGGCTCGGCGTTCCTTTTCCTCGCCGACGCCGACATCGTGCTCCACGGGGAGGAGACTCTCTGGAACATGCTCCGCGCGCTCGAGGAAAATCCCGTCGCCATCGCCTCGACCGACCAGCCAATCAAGCACATCGCCCTCAAAGAGAAGAAAGGGCTCCTCGACCGTCTTTCCCTCGGCACCTCCGCGATGACCCAGGCCACGCCAGGCCAACTCACGGGCCAACTTTACTGCGCACGGGGGAAGTGGTTGAGGCGCCTCTGGATGCCGGACGGCCTCATCGTCGAGGACGGCTTCCTCAAGGCCATGATCGTCACGGACTTCCTGTCTCAACCGTCCAATCTGTCACGCATCGTCCGTGCCCCGAATGCGGCCCATGTCTTCGAAGCCTATACCCGCCTGCGCGACATCCTCCCGAACCAGCGCCGCCAGGCCGTCGGTCACGCCATCTTCACAATCCTCCGTGAGCGACTCGAGGAGATCTCCCGCGGAAGCGCGGTGGACACCTTCCTCGCGGCGGAACGCGAGCGCGACCCTGATTGGTTTCGCAAGCACCTCAAGCATGATATCGCCGAGAAAGGTGGGTGGGTGATGCCCCCGGGCCTATTCGGCGTCCGTTTCCGAAGATTGCGGCACCTGCCTCCCCGCCAACGCCTGACACGGCTCCCCGCCGCCCTCGCCGGTGCAGCCATGGATGCGCTGGTCGTACTCTGGGCCAACCACACCCTCCGCCACGGACAGATTGCCTCGATCTGGAAGGATACCAAGACCACAACCCTCGCCCATACACTCGCACCCCGCTGATCAGTCTGCACCGGCCACAAGGGCCGTCTCGGACATCAGGAGCGAATGGATCTGCGCGATCCGCTCCAGCCCCTCGGGAAGCGAACGGTCCGAGCTGATGGCTGCCCACGAATCCGCATCTTCAGGGTCGAAACCGTGCATCCCGCGATTCGGCTTCGCTCCCATGTGGCTCGGAGAAATCTGGACCCCGGGGTTCATAAGGAACACGGCCTCGCCATACCGGTGGTCGGCAAAGAACACCCCCTCGCGACGGAGGTCGTCGTCCGAGAGCCATCTCCCCTTCGAATGGCCATCAAGCGCCGAAAGCACACGACCACGAGCGCTCACCCTGGGAAACCAGAACCGGGCCATGGTCGCGTCGAGGAACATGACAAAATCCTTCCCCTCCTCCAGTCCGAGACGCGCGAGCTCCGCCTGGAGGTCGTGCGCCTCGCGCACGTCGTGCATCCCGTGGTCGGTGAACACGTAGAGTGGGGCTTCGCCGAAATTCGCGCGGGCAAGGTCGCGAAGCGCACGGATCCGCGCGTCGTACCACCGTACCTTCTCGGTCACCTGCGCGTCGCGGGTCCCGACCCGGTGCATGAGCGCGTCCAGTCCGCCCAGTGAAATGTAGGCAAAACCAATGTCCCGTTGGCGGATCCTTTGCTCCAGCCGCGCGAGCCTCACCGTGTCGGGATCGGAGCTGTCGTGGACCGAGTAGGGGCAGCCGCGCTCGGAAAGTTCGTCGAAGACGGTCCTTGTCGGGGCGAGCCCGCCCGGATCCCAGATGCGCCGCTTCTCGGCGTAATCAAAACTGCCGATCCTGCCAAAAGGCACATTGTACAACTGGAAGTAGCCCGTAAAACCATGGAGGCGCTTTACGGTGCGGCTCAGAAGCGACCGCACCCGCGCGCGGTCCGTGAGCCCCTTCGGCAGGAAGCGCAGCGGAGCAAGCCAGCGAAAGGGCGAGCCCGAGGGAGTATAGAACCACGAGGACCACAGCCCGTGCTCCGAGGGCATCACCCCCGAGATGATCGAGGGGTCGCACGCCGACGAGTACCCGAGGATGGTCCTCAGCCGACGCCGCTCGCGAACCACCCCCTCCAGGAAAAACGGGTGCCGCGCGAGAATCTCCCACCCCAGGGCATCGATGAAGACAAAGAGCGGCAGGCGGTCGCGCGGTTTCACGGTTTTGCTTCCTTCGTGGCGTCGCGCAGCCCGTCGTAGATCGCACGGTGGATCACCCACCGGTAACGGAGGTTGTACGGGATGGATCCCCAGCGGCCGCGCCGCAGGGCCGCGATCAGGTCGCGGATGATCTCCCGAGTGCAGGCATACGCCTGGCGCAGGGGTTGCGGCCGCTGCCCGTAGCTCCGCGCATAGGCGAGGCCGTGGCGGTATTTCTTTCGTCGCAGGGACTCGAGGCTGTAGTTATGCGAGTGCTCGACCACGGAATCCATCACGAGGCGAAACCTCGCTCCCTTCCGGCGGCATTCCCGCGCCCAGAGAAGATCCTCAGCGTAGCCCTCGGTGTAGAACGGGGTCTGCTCCCAGAGCGAGCGGCGGAACGCGCAGGCCACCGCGGAAAAGAAGTCCTCGTTCTCCTCCTTGAGGTTCACGGGGTCGTAGGCCCGCTCGTAGTCGTAGGCCACCACGAAATGGGCGTCTGCGCGCGCGACCTGACGGCTCATCGTGGCATCCGCCTCGCCGCCAAGGATCGGCGCCACGAGACGGTCCAGCCACCGCCCGTCGAGCGGCACCGCATCCGCGTTGAGGAGGACGACCACCGACTCGGGGGCCGCCGCTACCATTTCGTTGAGAACCTTCCCGGGGATATAGTCCTTCGGCGCGATGGTCCGCACCCGGTCGCGGTTGAACTCGCGCACGACTTCGAGCGTCCCATCCGTGGACCCGGAGTCCACGTTGTAGAGGGTGAAATCCTTCGCCGTCTGGCGCATGAGCATCTCGAGCGCCCGCCGCGTGTGCGGCTGCTCGTTCATCGAGCGCATGACCACGGCGATCTGACGGGAGGCGGTCATGGCTGCTTCCGGTGCGCGGCCACGCATTCGGCATAGATCTCCAGCACCCGCGAGGCGATGCCGGACCAGTCAAACTCCTTTTCCACCCGCGCCCCTGCGCGTTCCCTGAGGCGGTCGCGAAGGGAAGGGTCCGCCGCAAGGCGGGTCATGCGATCCACGAGCTCTGCCTCGGAGCCGGGTTCAAAAAGCAGCGCGTCGGCGCCATCCTCGACGAAGCCGGGAATCCCCCCGACGCGGCTCGCGGCGACCGGCGCCCCCGCCGCCCAGGCCTCCAGCACGACGATCCCGAAAGGCTCGTGTGCGCTCGGCAAAACAAACATCTGGGCGGCGGCATAGGCGGAGGAAAGCACGGGGTCTCCCGGTTTCAGTCCGGGAACCAGCAGCAGCCGCTCCGCAACTCCCTGCCGCCGCGCCTCCTCCTCGATCTTGCGGCGGTAATCCTCGACCGTCACCGGCCCGATGAGGACCAGTCGGTGGGTGGGATGGTTCACCGCGAAGCGGGCGAACGCCCGCACGAGCAGGAGTTGATTCTTTTGAAAATCGATCCGCGAGACGCAGAGAACCAGCGGGTCCCCCGGTGGCAGGGCGTACCGTTCGCGGAAGAGCGTCGGCGTAGCCCCCCGAAAATCCATCGCACGAACCCCGTTGGGAACATACTCCACGCGCTTGGAGGGGAGTCTCTCCCGCATGAGCTCAGTCTCCAACTTTCCGACGCAGAGGATCGCGGCCGCGTCCTCCAGCACCTGACGCGAGCCAAGGAGCCAACCAAAAGCCTTCCCCCACTCCGCCTTCCCGCGGAAGGGCTCCGTCATTTTCTCCGTCTGCTCCGCTGGGGTGGAGAAGTGACCGCCGTGAATCGAGACCACGTACGGGATCCCGCGGATCCGGGCGGCGGTCCGTGCCATCCCGCCGAGACGCTTCTGGACATGCGCGTGAATCACCTGCAACCCAGGCTCGCGCAACAGCGACCATAGCACCCCGGGCGCCAGCGGGCTGCCCCCTTTCAAGATAAGGTCCCTCCGGTTCTCCTCGCTCAAGCCAAACCACGGGAGTGTGTAGCGATGGCGGTTCACCTGGACGGGGCCCACGCGTTCCGCACCGGGCCGCGAGAGCATGCTCGTGCAATGGATCGGGCTGCGAATCCCGCGCGTCTCAAACTCCCGCGAAAGCTGGAAAACGACGGTCTCCGTGCCCCCCCACTTTTCGAGGGTAAACCGCCGCATCACGTGCGCCACGCAGCCGATCGGGTTCATCGTGGGGCCAGGGTTTCGGCGAGTCGCCGCTTCGCCACATCCAAGCGGCCCAGAAGTTCCGCCCGCACCTTGCGACTTGTGACTTCGTAGGCGGGCCGCTCACGGAGGAGTTGCGAGATCTCCGAGCGCAACCGCCCAAAGTCGCAGTTCTCCGTCGAACCGACGGAGCGCCGTCCAAAAGGATCGAGGAAGGCGTCCACCTTCGATCCGCGGCTGATCCCCACGATCGGCACGTGAACGATCGAGGCGAAAATCAACAGGTGCAGGCGGCTGCTGGCGATCACGTCCATCCGTGACGCCACCGCGAGAATCTCACGCGGGTCGAAACGCCCCTCCATCACGCACGCGCGCTCCGTGCGCTTCATCGCGTCGCGCAGGCCGGCCATGAGCTTCGCGTCGGTGAGCGGGTTCATCGGGATGAAGACCACGGAGGCTCCCTCGCGCTCCACGACCGAGTCGAGAAGACCGGCGACCTCCCCGAGGTTTGCGATCTTCCGTTGTGCGGAGATGCAGACGCCCACCTTCGGGCCCGGTTGATCGAGAAAACGCCGCGCCTCCGGGGTGAGCCGCACGGACTCCCACGGGACCGGGTTGAGTTCGAGCGCCGAATCCGAACCCACTATCACCTCGCGCTGCACCCCGCAGCGACGGAGTTCCTCCGCACTCGCCGGGTCACGAACCACGACGAGGTCGCACGCCTTCAGCGCCCCGGCGATGCGAGCGCGCGCACGGCGCTCCATCGCCTGTTCCCTCCACGCCACGGCATCCCACATTCCGCCGGTCAGGCGCCCCGCAAAGGCAAGCAGGCTCCGACGCCTCCCGCCGAGGCGATACTTCGCGGGATTGAGCACATCGTTCATCCCAACGGCCCACATCACCGTGCGCCGCCCCGCGCGCTGTGCGATCCGTAGCATCTCCGTGGGAATCTCCGGGTAGTCCGAAAGCCCCGTCGCCCCTCCCCAAACAAAGACCTCGTGGGCCGCGATCTCCTGCTCCATGCGGCAGCGGCGGTACGGAGGCTCGAAGCCGAAAAGCTCGACGGTCTTCACTCCAAGGCGCGTGGCGGTGGCAGGGCCGTCGTCGGTACTCACGGTGAGTTCCACGCCAGGACATGCCTCCCTCACAATGCGGACGACGCACTCGAGAATGGCCTCGTCGCCAACGTTATTGCGTCCGAAAGGGACGCCGCCGATCAGGATGCGCATGAGTGGCCAGTTTAACCTCGCGAAGGAGGGAACGCGGGTGAAGATAACCCTCGGCGCGCCCGGAGGCAACGCGGGAGGTGCGCAGGCTTGAGACGGTCAGGCGCGGGCGCCGAGGAGGAGGTCGAGGGCGCGGTTGAGGCGGGAGAAACCGAGTTCGCGGGCGGCAACCACGTCCGCCTCGCGGATGAGGCCGAAGGCGCGGATGGCGGCGACAAGGAGAAGGGCGTAGGCAACCGCAAGCGCGAGGAGCATCGGCAGCCCGGGAGTCGGAGCGAGCCACCGCAGCGCCCCCGCGAGCAGGAGGCACGGCACAAGAAGCCGCAGCAGGAAGCCGGTGGGGAACCAGATTCCTCCAACGAGGCGCTTCACGGCGCGCAGGCGGACCGGGATCGTGAGGACGAAGGTGAGGGCCACCGCGGCCACCGCGCCCTTCAGGCCCCAGGTCGGGATAAGGATCGCGTCGAGGGCAAGGTTCATCGCCACCTGGAGAAGCATGAGCGGGAGCATCGCAAGGACTTTCTCGCGCGCCATGATCGCCATCGAGAGCGGCATGGAGATGAGCGGCATCATGTGAAGGACACAGAAGATCGAGGCCACGGGGCCGGCGTCGCGCATCGCCTCCCCGTAGATGAGCACCATCGCCCTTGGGGCGAAGAAGACGCCGAACACCGCGACGGGAACCGCGAGGAGGACGAGAAACTTGTAGGAGAAATCCACGAGTCTCGGGAGGCACGAGGGATCGCGGCTGTGCGCTTCCGAGAATCCGGCCGAGAGGAGGGTCTGGACCGCCATCGGGATGAAGGTGATCGCGAGGAACGGCGCGGAGCAGCCCAGATCGTAAATCCCCGCAACCTGAGCTCCCCAGAACGCGCCGAGGAAAAAGATCTCCGAGTAGCGAAGCATTACCGCGCGAGCGAGGTTATTGAGGAAGGAGGGGATCGCGAAGCGGAGAACTCGCTCCTTCCCAACTCCCTGGGACGGGGAACGCCAGCGCAGCTCCTCAATATGGCGGATGAGGACCCATCCCGCGAAAGCGGAGACGAGGAGGATCGAGAAGGAGTGGGCCAGTATCACCTCGGCGACCCCGGGACGGTTTGCGCGCACCCAGAGGAGGAGGCCGAGCCAGAGGACGCCCTGCGCCAGCGAAAGGAAGACCACCTTCCGCACCTCGAAGAGCGCGGTGAGCGTGTCATTGAAGAAGTCCTTGCTCAGGAGCGCGGCCGAGAGCAGCCCGACGATGGGGAGGAGCCACCCGAAGCGCACGCCGAACGCGCGGTCCAGCAGCGGGGCGGCGGCGACCAATCCCCCGGTCGCGAGAAGTACCGCCACGACCTGCAAGACCCCCGCCTTCCAGAGCAGGCGGCGCAGCCCCGCGCGATTCGTCTGCACGACAAGTTCCGGGATGAAACGGATCAACGCGGTATTCAGCCCCAGCGCGCCGAGAAGCACCCCGAACTCAGCCATGCTCTTGCAGAGGCTGTAGACCCCGTATTTTTCCGGCCCGAGAAGGCGGACCGTGATCACCGAGATGCCAAAGTATACGAAGAATAGAATGAACTTCGAAGCCACCATCCACGGCACCCCGCCCATCGCCCCGCGCGCGAAGATCGGCGCGCCGGCCGCCTTCTCGATGGGGGCCGTCATGGCTCGCAGCACTCCGCCCAGTCGGCACCCTTGCGCCACAGGTAAACCGGGCGCCCGCCCTCCAACTCCACGGCGATCCTCGCCGCGTCCTCGCTGTAGCGCGCGCGGCGCAGGCCGACCGTCACGGGCATCCGCTCGACCGGGGCGACTTCCGCCACCGCGCCCTTCACTGCGCCCGGTGCCAGGAACGCGAGCACCATCGCCTGCCAGGCATGGACCGGCAGCACATCCCTCCAATCCGGACGCGAGGGCGTCCGCCAGATCCGTCCAAACCCCTCCCCGTTGCGAAGCGCGCCGGTCGGCATCCTTCGTGCCACAAGCCAGGCGATGTGCGGGGCGAACTGTGCGGCGCTCCCGAAGCCGGCGCGCCGCGCGTCGTGGAGGAGTCCTGCCACGGTACCCGTGAACATGGGTCGGAGGCCCGGCGAACGATGCTCATAGACGAGACGGGGGAAACCCCCGCCCGACAGCGCCTGGCGAAAGATCCATCCGGCAAGCCGATCCGCGGCACCACGAAACTCCTCCTCGCGCAGGTGGTCGGCCGCGAGACGCAGCGCCGGGAGGCAACGGGCTGCGAGAAAGGGGCTCACCCCTCCGGGACCCCGGTTCGAGGGGTGCACCGCGCCCTCCAACGCCCCAAGCGGGTCCTGCAAAGCGAGAATGGACCGGGCCGCCGAGCGGATGTGGTACTCCGAATCGGGAAAATCGCCGCAGCGGCGGATCCACTCGATCATCAACTCCACTCCCGCAGCGGCGCTCGCGCTGGAATAACGCTCGAAGTCGGTAATCTCCCAGTCTTTGAAGGTGTGGGTCGCGTGGTTCCAGAGCCACTTCAGCATGTGGCCGAAAAGATAACGCTCTGCCGCAGGCAGGAAGGAGGAGGGCGGCTTCCTGGCCCCCTTCTCCAGCACCCGCAGCGCACGAAAACCCGCCGCGAGCACGGCTGGCTCGTGGGGCATACCTCCCTCGAACGGGTTCGCATCGAACCACGAGTTTCGGAACTTCCCATTGAGAAGCTGTGCGCCCGCGAGGCGCTCAAGGTCCGCGGAAATCCCGTCGAGGTGACGCTCCTCCCCGGTCGCGGCAAATAGCGCGCTCCGTGCATCGAGCATCGCCTCGACGCGCCAGTCGAAGCCCTCGCCGCAGAACATGAGACCCGCCCCACGAAGCCCGATCGTCGGCCCCCCGAGGCCGCCCCCTTGGACGGCAACGCCTGCGAGCCAGGCCTCCAGGCCCGCAACGGTCCGCGCGAGAAGAGTGGGGTCAGTCCCGGGCGAGTTCATAGACAAGGCTGCTGCTGAGCGGACGCGTGATGCCCGCGGTGATCATGAGACGGGGAGCGAGGTCGCCGAACCAGTCCCCCAACGAATGGAGCCCGATGCGGTGGCAGAGCCCCTCCGCCACATGCGCCGCCTTCACCCCAACCGGCTGAAACCCCCGCATCCGTTCGACGCGGAGACCCGCCCCCGAGAAAAAGCCCAAAATCTGATGCGGCTCGAACTTCCGTTCCGGCCCCCGGTTCCAGTTTCTCCCAAGCGCATAGTTTTTCTGGCGCATGCGGCGGTATCGGTACATGTGAGGGTAAAACCTTCCCGAGACGGCGACGATCGCGCGGGCACCGGGGCGCATGACGCGCGCGATCTCCGCCAGCAACGGCGCGGGATCCTCGAACTGGTCGAGCCGCTCGTAGCAGGTCACCAGGTCCACGGACGCATCCGGGAGGGGAATGTGAACCTGGGACGGATCGGCATTCTGGAGGTAGCGATAACGCGGCTGCGAGAACAGGCCGCAAAAACGCTGGTGGATGTAGTCCCCGATGCCCGGTGTGAGATCCCACGCGTAGATCGCCCCGGCCCGGTCCCCGAGCGCGTGGATGGTTTGCAGTAGGAGGTCGCCGTTGCATGACATCACGTCGAGGAGGACGGGCTTCTGACGGGTTGCGGCGAGCATCCCGAGGCGTCCGACAAGATATTGGAACTTCGCGGAAAAGCGGGCATCCGGGTCCACATGAAGGGTCCGTCCATCGATGGCGATTCCCTTGTACCAGAGGAGCTTGTCACGAAAGTCGGCAAGCTGTTCGAGCGACCAGAGATGCGGGCGAATGTCCTGGTGAAAACGCTTCAGGGGCCGGTCGAAATGGTTCCAACTGATCACGTCGGCAACGGGTCTCGCGTGGGGGGCGGGCGGATCGTCGGCTCGGAATCCCATGCAGACGAAACCGAAGTTCTGCCAACCCGGCGGCGCACCGAGCGCCCGTGCCGCCCCCTTCGGGTTGCGGATTCCTCCGAGGTAGATCGCCCCGACTCCTTCCGCCTCGGCCGCGAGGAGGAGTCCGTAGGCGGCCATTCCCACAGTGACCTGGGCGGTGCTGCACGGGTTCCTCGTTTCCAGGCTCGTGTCGTAAAAAATTGCCACAACGACCGGGGCGTCGTACAGGTAGGACTGCTGCGCATCGCTCATCTCGCAGAGGCGGATCTTCGCCTCGTCCTCGGTAACGAGGACAAAATGCCAAAGCTGGCGGTTGCAGGAGGTGGGTGCCTGGATGGCGGAGGAAACGATGCGCTCGATCGTTTCCCGAGGCACCGGTCGGCGCTGGAACAGCCGTGTGCTCCGACGTTCGGTGACAAAATTGAGGTATTGCTGGCCGTTCATGATTTCCGGGGCAAGGCCTCTCGCGATGGCTTCAGGTAGTACCAACCCGCGACGGCCATGCCGAGGCAAATGTGGTTCAGGAAGTAAAGGGGGCTCTGGCGGAAGCCGAGTTGCAGCATGTTCTGGACCTGGCCCGCAAGCGTGGCACACGTGCCGGCAATGACCCCCGTGAGCATCAGCGAGTTTTTCCCCTTTAGCAGAAGCGGAAATGTGAGGGAGTAGAACCGCGCCCAGATCAGGAAGAAGGCAAAGACCCCGAGATAGCCGGTTTCTCCTAAAATAAGAAACCAGATGTTATGCGGGGGGGTACCCGGCGGAAAATCCTCGTCCAGTTCGGCGGCATACTTCTCGAACGACCACGCCGAGAAATTACCCAGTCCCACCCCGAAGAAGTGCTCGCGCGCCATGAGCTTGGCCTGTGTGTTGTAGAGACTGCGGTACTCCATGTCCGACTTGACGTCCTGCTCGCCGACGAACCTGGCCATCAGGGTGTTCGCGGCTTTCCCCATGATCGCCATGCCGCCGATCACGCCGATGATGACCAGCACCCAGTTCTTCACAGAGAAGTTCCTCGGCAGAAGCAAGAGCAGACTATTGGTAAGGCCGAAAGCGAGGGCAAGCAGACCACCCCGTGAAATTGCCATGACCACACACACCCCGCCCATGGCCACCGGAACCAGG
>CAZZBZ010000043.1:7842-29346 GCA_964653025.1 uncultured Verrucomicrobiota bacterium | reverse complement strand
CTCCCTCTCCGCTCGGAACCTCGGACTGCCCTCCGTGACCTCCGTGGGAAAATCCGAATCTGAGTACTTCGCCCATGCGATCCACTGGAAGTCGTGAGGAGCCTGATTTCCTCTGTCTTCTGAATTGCTCGGGGAACCGGTTCGACTGAATCGTCATGGCGGAAGATCTTCCCGGAGCCGTTTTCGCTTTCCGAAAGGACGGCGACCCGTAAACATGCGTCTCCTGATGGCAGCCCCTCCCCCTATTTCCAGAAGGCGCGTGGTGGTCACTGGCCTTGGAGCGGTGACGTGTGTTGGCCTCGGGGCGGAAGCCTTGTGGATCGCGGCAAGGGAAGGGAGGGGAGGGATCGGGCGGCTCACGCGCTTCGACGCGTCGGATTGTCGCGCGCGATGTGCGGGAGAGGTGCGGGACTTCGACCCCGCCTCGGTCTTCCAGCCGAAGCGTCTGCGGCGCACGGACCGTCACACGCAGTTGGCCGTGGCGGCCGCGAAGATGGCGATGGAGGATGCGGGGCTCACCTTCAAGGAGGGGAAGCGGCACGACCGCCGCGGCGTGGTCCTCGGCACGGCGCTGGCGGGAATCTCGGACGCCGAGGGGGACCACGCGCGATTCGCGGAGGGGGGCGCCCGCGCGGTCAATCCGATGCTCGCGCTCATGATCTTCGGCGGGGCGGGCTCCAGCAACATCTCCATCGAACTGGGCCTTGGAGGGCCGTGCGCGGCCTCGTCGAACAGTTGCGCCTCCGGGAACCTGGCGCTGGGTGAGGCAGCGCGCATGGTGCGGGACGGGACCGCGGACGTCATGCTGGCCGGGGGCTCGGAGGCTCCGCTCTGCCCCCTGACCTTTTCGGCCTTCGACCTCATCCACACGATGAGCCGGATCGCGGACCCCGCGCGCGCCTGTTGCCCGTTCAGCGCGGGGCGGGATGGCTTCGTGATGGCGGAGGGTTCCGCGATCCTCGTGCTGGAGGCGGAGGAGCATGCGCGGCAACGCGGCGCCCGCGTCTACGCCGAGTTCCTCGGGGCAGCATCGAACAGCGATGCCTGGCACATGGCCGCCTCGCTTCCCTCCGGCGAGCAGGCCGCGGCGTGCATGCTTGCCGCCCTCGCGGACGCGGGGGCGGCGCCCGCCTCGGTGGACTACGTGAACGCCCACGCGAGCTCGACGCCCATCAATGACCGCAACGAAACGGTCGCCCTCAAGCGCGCCTTTGGCGAGCACGCGCGCCGTCTCGCGATCAGCGGCACGAAGCCGATCCACGGGCACGCCCTCGGGGCGGTCGCCGCGATGGAGGCGGTGATCTGCGCACGGGCGATCCACGAGGGGTTCATCCCGCCGACGGCAAACCTCGATGCGCCAGATCCCGAGTGCGACCTGGATTATGTGCCGCTCAAGGGGCGCCCGTTCCCGCTCGGGGTCGTCCTCTCGAACGCCTTTGGTTTTGGCGGGGTGAACGCCTCGATTGTCCTCGGACGGTATCCTTGAGCCGTAGCTTCGTGTGAATCCAGGCGGTCCGCGCACGCGGATCCTCCATGGATGACGACGGGATTGGAATGGAGGGCCGCCGTGTCGGCGGCCATCGGGGGAATGGGGCCGCCCTCCGAAACGCCCGTCTAATGGCCGACCGCCTCGGCGACCGAGGAGAGGCCGGCGGCCGTGAGGCGATCGCGCAGCCCGAGGGCGATCTCGCGCGCGACGGTGGGTCCCGCATAAACGAACGAGGTGTAGACCTGCACGAGCGTGGCACCCGCGCGGATCCTTTCCCATGCGTCCTCCGCGGAGGCAATGCCGCCGACGCCGACGATGACGAGGCGCTCGCCGGCCACGCGCCGGATGTGGCGGACGATCTCGAGGGCCCGCTCGCGCAGCGGTCGCCCGCTCAGGCCGCCCTCCTCGCCGCGGTGGGGGGTCCCCACAGGCAGACGATCGCGCGAGAGGGTGGTGTTGGTGGCGACGATCCCCGCGAGGCGGTGGGCGAGGCACTGTTCGATCACGGCGTCGAGTTGTTCCGTGTCAAGGTCCGGGGCGATTTTGAGGAGGAGGGGTCGGCGTCCCTGGTTCCGCTGTTGAAGGCGATCGAGGATCTCCGAGAGGCGGGTGCTTTCCTGGAGCTGGCGGAGGCCCGGGGTGTTCGGGGAGCTGACATTGACCACAAAATAGTCGGCGACCTCCTGGAACGTATCGTAAAGCGCCGAATAGTCCTCGACCGCGTGCTGAACGGGGGTATGGCGGTTCTTCCCAAGGTTCACCCCGATGGGAAACGGGGGCCGCCGGCCGCGTTCCCCGAGGTCGAGCAGCCGCGCGCGGACCGTTGCCGCGCCGGCATTGTTGAAGCCCATGCGGTTGATGATCGCCTCCTCACGGACGAGGCGAAACAGGCGCGGGCGTGGGTTGCCGCCCTGGGGCAGGGGGGTGACCGTTCCGATTTCCACGAAGCCGAAGCCGAGGGCGTGCCAGAAGGGAACCAGCCGCGCGTCCTTGTCGAACCCGGCGGCAAGCCCGACCGGCGTCGGGAAATCGAGTCCGAAAGCCCGAACCCGGAGGGAGGGAGCGTCCACGCGCAGGAACTTGCGGAGGCCCCGCAGCAGCGGCGGAAACGACTGGACCGCCCCCAGCGCGCGGAAGGAGACGTCGTGCGCCGTCTCCGCGGGAAGCTGGAAGGCGAGGGGACGGAGGAAACGCCAGGGGGAGGGCATGGGTCACGTGGGCTGGGAGCCGAGCCGACGGAGAAGATCAAAGGGATAAAGCCCGGTCGAGTGGCCGTCACCCCACCAGAGCTGAAGGGCGTAGCCGCCCACCTTCTCGAAGCGGGTCAGCTCAAAGCTTGACGGGGTGAGGGTGACAGGTGGCCCGCGGAGGCGGCGTCCCATGACATCCGGTTCGCCCTGACAGATGGCACAGGGGCATTCGCGGCGGAGGCGCTCAAGTCCGATGAAACTTTCCGAGCTGTCATCCCACGCCACGGCAAGATCCCCTTGGATTAACTCGATGCGGGATGGCTGCATGGCTCAGAGATAGCTGTTCGCCAGCATGCCGAGCAAGACCGCACCGGCAACGATGCGGTACCAGGCGAACGACTCGAAGGTGTGCCCCTGGACGTAGCGGATGAGCCACTTGACCACCCCGTAGGCCACGATGAATGAGATGACGGTGCCGATGGCGAGGAGCAGGATGAGCGAGGAGTCGAGTTCGTGGCGGTACTTGTAGAGCTCGTAAACCGTCGCGGCGGTCATGGTCGGGGCCGAAAGGAGGAAGGTGAACTCCGTGGCGACGCCGCGGCTCATGCCCACCGCGAGGCCGGTCATGATCGTGGCTCCCGAGCGCGAAACACCCGGGCAGAGGGCAAGGCACTGGCCGAGGCCGACGGCCAGGGCAAGGCGCCACGGAAGCTGCTCGATTTCCGAGGCGCGGACCGCGGGTTTGAGTCCCTCGACGAGGAGGATGCCGATTCCGCCGAGGATGAAGGCCCATGCGATCGAGTGCATGGAGAAGAGGTGATTCTTGATCCAGTGGTGACTCAGCAACCCGACAACCATGACCGGCAGGAACGCAGCGAGGACCTGCAACCCGAGACGGGTGGCCGCAGGGGAAGCCCCACGCGCGCCGGGGAGCATGGCGAGAAAACGGTGGCGGAACAGCCACCACACTGCCGCGAGCGCGCCAATCTGGATGAAGACGGTGAAAAGCTCGGACTCGAACCCCATCAAGCGTCCGGCCACGAGCAGGTGGGCCGTGGAGGAAATCGGAAGAAACTCGGTGAGCCCCTCGATGATTCCGAGAAGCGCCGCCTGGATGAGTTCTGCCGGGTGCATGAGGGGCCGAATGAAACCCATCGGCGGGGGGAACGCGAACAAAAATCCCGAAATGAGGTTTCCGGGTCGATGATACTCATGCCATTGCGCCACGGGCGGGGGCCTGATACCTTGCAGCGCCCCATGACCCGCCGATTTTCAAGATGCACCGCGGTCCTTCTCGCGATCGCATTCCTGTTGGCGGCCGCACCCCTCCCGTCCGCGACTCCGCAGCCCTCCGACGATGACGCCCGCGTCGGGCTTGTCGTTGCCCGGTTCCTCTCGCGGGAGCACTTTCGGCGGCACCCGATCGACGACGAGATTTCCAAGAGTTTTCTCTCCCTCTATCTCGACGCGCTGGATTACACCCACCTGATGTTTCTCGAATCGGACATCCAGGAGTTCCAGAAGTACGCAACGACCCTCGATGATGAGACCCTGCGGGGGAACGTGCGTCCCGGGTTCGAAATCTACGCCCGCTACCTCCAGCGGATTGAGCAGCGCGTGGCCCTTGCCAAGGAGATCCTCAAGGAGAAGTTTTCCTTCGACACGAGCGAGCGCTTCCTCAAGGACCGTACCGAGGCGCCGTGGCCGCGGGACGAGGAGGAGGCGCGGAAGCTCTGGCGCCAGCGGGTGAAGTTCGAGATGCTCCAGGAGATCCTCGCCAAGCGTAAACCCGCCGACGCAATCCAGGTCCTCACTCGTCGCTACGACCGCCTTCTGCGCACCGTGAAGGAGGAGGACGCCGAGTCGGTGCTCCAGACCTATCTGACCTCGCTTGCGCGGGCCTTCGACCCGCACTCCGACTACATGCCGCCCACGGAGCTGGAAAATTTCGCCATCAACATGAAGCTCTCCCTCAAGGGAATCGGCGCGGTGCTCGGCTCCGAGGATGGCTATGCGAAGATCCTCGCGGTGGTCCCCGGCGGCCCTGCCGACCTCGACCGTCGCCTCCAGGTGAACGACCGCATCGCGGGCGTGGCCCAGGGCGATGGCCCGATTGAGGACGTCGTGGACATGAAGCTTGCGAAGGTGGTCGAGAAAATTCGGGGAGAGAAGGGGACGGAGGTTCGTCTCCAGGTGATCCCCGCGAAGTCGGTGGATCTCTCCACGCGGATGGAGATCCGCCTGCGGCGGGATGAGATCAAGCTCACCGAGGCGGAGGCGAAGGCGCGCCTCGTGGAGAAGGGAGGCGCCAACGGGCAGCCCGCTCGCCGCTACGGCTACCTCGATATCCCTTCCTTCTACACCGATTTCCAGGCAGCCGGCCGGGGTAAGAGCGTGGCCCAGGATACCCGCAAGCTGGTGGAGCGCCTCCAGCAGAAGGGGGCAGAGGGTTTTGTGATCGACTTGCGAAAAAACGGGGGGGGTGCCCTTGCCGAGGTCGTCGATCTCGCGGGCCTTTTCATCAGGAAAGGCCCCGTCGTCCAGGTGGGCGATTCGAGCGGAAACGTGCGCGTGCTCGACGACGAGGATCCCGCCCTGGCCTGTGACCTTCCGATCGTGGTGCTGGTGAGCCACATCAGCGCCTCGGCCGCGGAGATCCTTGCGGCCGTCCTGCAGGATTACGGCCGGGCCGTGATTGTGGGGGGGACCAGCACCTTCGGGAAGGGAACCGTCCAGAAGATTGAGGATCTCTCGCGCTACGTGCCCCGCGGCGGGGCGCTCAAGCTCACCGTCCAAAAGTTTTACCGGGTGTCGGGGGGATCAACCCAGTATCGCGGGGTGATCCCAGACCTCCAGTGGCCCACCCCGATGGACGAGATGAAGATCGGGGAGGCCGCCCTGAAGAACCCGCTGCCCTATGACGAGATCGTCCCCGCGGGGTACCGCCCCGTGAACCGGGTCGAGGCCTTCCTGCCCGAGATGAAGCGCCGCTTCCAGCAGCGGCTGGGTCGCGACCCCGAGTTCGCCTACGTCCGCGAGGACATCGAGCGGCTCAAGGCGCAACTCGCCGACAAGACGATTTCGCTGAGCCTCGCCGAACGCCAGAAGGAGAAGACGGCAAATCAGGTGCGAATCGATCGCCGAGAGAAAGAGCGCAAGGGGCGGACCGGCGCGGAGTGGAAGGTGACCGAGGTCCCGATCGACGAGTCGGTCCCCGGCTCGCTGAAGGGGGCGACCCTCACCAAGAAGGTCCTCGACCAGGCCTCGGCCACGCTTCGCGACGCGGAGGGGATCGACCCCGCGGATACGGAGACGCATCTCGACGGCGCCGAGGCGCCTCCGAAAGTGGATCCCGAGTACGAGGAGGGCCTGCGCATCCTTGCGGACCTTGTGGAACTTGGCGGGGGAAAGTGACCCGGGCGGTCCGAGCCTCGCCCTGGACGGAACGATCCAAGCATCGGGGCGGCAGAGGGATGGACGCTCGTGCCTCGACACGCCCCCGCGATGCGGTATGCTGGAGGTGAACCCGGAAAGGACCCTGGACTTCCATGACCTGGCGCCTTCAGATTGCCGACAAGATCGAGCGAGATCCCTCGCTCATCCGCATCCCCTTGGCCAATATTGAGCGATGGCTGGCCCAAGGGCACACGGAGCCGCATCGTCTTGAACAGTGGCGTGTGGTTCTCCTGCGGGCGCAATCCGACCCCGAGGGGTTGCGGGCGCTCCTAGACACCCTGCGTGCAAAAAGCGGCGAAGCCGCCCGCCTCTGCGACTTTGATGTCTTCCCCGGGGTGATCGACATCCAAGAACGCCGCACCCTGATCCGCGAATGCGCTTACAGTCACTGATCCACCTGGCCCGGCTGGTCGGCGAAATGGTGTCGTCGAAGTCCATCGGGGTTTTCGGGTCCGCCTCGCTCCTCGCCACGCATCCCACGCTGGGTGATGGCGGCATGCCCTTGGAACGAACCTTCGATGCTGACCTGCTCGTGCAACCCTCCGACGAACTGACCGCGAGAATGCTGCGCGAAGCGATCGGGGAGGGGAGCGCTTTTTCCGAGAAGAACGGTTACCACGCGGATATCCTGCGTCCCGAGATTCTCGATACCCTTCCGCAGGGTTGGGAGAAGCGGCTCGTCCCGCTGCCCTCGGTCCCCACCGCGAAGTGCCTCCATCCGCTCGACCTTGCCCTCGTGAAACTGGTCCTCGGGCGCGAGAAGGACCTCTCGCTTCTCCATGCGCTTCTCAAACTCAAGCTGCTCGACGCGGAATCCCTCCTCCGCCACTACCACGCGACACCCCTCGGGGAGCGCGAGGCCTTCGCCGTCGGCCGCAATCTGCAAAAACTTCTCCCAAAGGCCTGACGTCAAAGGGGTACCTGACGGCATCAAGGCGTAGGATGGGCGCAGCCTATGACTTTCCCCAGCCGGGCAGGGCGGCCGCCTGCTTCACCCAGATCGCCATCTGCGCCTCGTCGAGATCGTCCTTGTGGATGTCGATTCAGCGGGCGTCCTTGCCCGTGCCCCCGGGGGGAACGGGTCGCAGCGACGCGCCCCGGAAGAAGCTCACCTTGACGTAGCGGGTGAAGACGTGAAACCCCAGGAACCAGCCCTGGCCCTCGATGCCGTAGAACGGCGAGTTCCACTTCACGGCCTTGCATACATGGGGTACGTTGCGGGTGATGAGTGCGTCGAGGCGCTTCCCCAGGTCGCGCTTCCAGCCATGCATCGCCGCAATGTAGGCCCGCACGGGCGCACCGCCGTCGGCCTTCGCGATTTGCGGGTTGCCGCCGGCAAGGAGTTTCACCGGTCCGGCTTTCGCGCCTGCCTTCGGCGGGGACTTGGAGGCAGATGCGGGTCGCCTTTTCATAAAGCGAGTTTTAGCACGGACTATCTCCTCGCCTCCCGCAGTCTCCGCAAGGGTGAAATCAGGAACGAGTTGGAGGTTGGCTCAGGAGACCTGGAACTTCCGTGTGCGGAAGGTGACCACGGTGACGGTCTGGTCGTCGGGGTCGGCCTCGGCCTTGTAGAACCCGTCGGCGAGCGTGGCGGCGTGGGGGACGCGGAGCTGGGTGCCGTAATCGAGCTTGATCACGCGGACGCGCTGGAACTTCTCGGCGGCCTTTTTTTCCGTTTCGACGGTGATGTCCACCTTTTTGCGTGCGAGGAACTCGAGGCAATCGCCCTGCGTCGGCCCCTTTGGGACGTGCTCGCGGACAAGTTCGGGGACGGAGACCTGCTTGTGGCGGAGCGCCTCGCGGGCGGCGTCCACCGTCTCGTCGAGTTGTTCGGGGGAGAGGCGATGGTCGTGCTTGGCGCGGTTGGCCCACTTGACGAACTCGCGGACGAAGCTCCGCGTCTGGAGGTGGGCGTCGCGGCAGAGCTTTGCCTCGAGGAACTTCCCGTGGAAGAAATCGGCCACCCCGGAGTCGCGCGCCTGGCGATCGATGAGGAGCACCTGCGGGCGCCCGACCGTGTGTTTCTCGCGCACGAGGGCGCACTTCTGGAGGTTGCGTCCGGGGGCGGGGAGGGCGGCGGGATCGATCGATAACTCGATAAAGGTTTCGCCGTCGGAGCCCTGTTTGCGCTCCTCCTTGAAGACGGGCTGGGATTCGACCTTGAGAATGGCGAGGAAGCGCTCGTTCGTTTCGTCGTCGCGCGCGGTCGCGACAATGAGGAGGCCGGGGGAGAGGGCGCGGTTGCCACCCATGATCTCGAAAAGCCGCTCCGCGATCGCGCTGCTGGACGGGACGAGTTTCGTGCGGCCGGCGAGGAGGTCGAGGCAGGCGCGGGCCACGGGGCGTTCGGGGTCCTCGAACTGGCCCGCGAGGAGCCCGCTCATCCGCGAGACGGCGGCGATGTGCTCGGACAGGTAGAGCTGGAGCGGGTCGGAGAGCTTGAGGGCGCGCTTCGAAATCAGCTTTTCGGGGGTGAGGTGGTCGAGGTGGTGGGCGATTGCGTGCTCGACGGTGACTTGGGAGAGGAAGCGCATGGGAAAGGTAAAAGTGCCAATTGCAGAAGGGAGTGTCGAGGGTCAAGTGTCGGCTCGACGATTGGAAAATTCGCTTGGCTCAGGAGGCACCCTCCGCGAAGGGACCCTCATCTTCCAGTTTCGCAAAGCGGGGCCGCCGTGGTAAGATCCCTCCATGAGCAACAAGCCCCACACCGTCGCCGATCCTTCCTCAACGTACCCCTATGTTCGGGCCGTCTCGGAGTTCATGGACATGGCCGGGCAGGACCGCCCGAAGAAGGCGGTTATTTCCCTGGAACCTGGGGCGAAGCCCTCGCTCGGCGACCTTGGAACGCTCAAGGGTCTCCAGCAGGCGATGACCCAGGTGGTGGCGCGAGTTAGAAATCCGACGCTGCGCCTTCGCCTCTCCCTGGTTCTCGAGGAGGTTTGCGAGCTGGCCGAGGCCTCGCTCCACGAGGATCTTCCGATGATCGCGCGCAATGCGGCCGATATCCTCTATGTCACCCACGGCATCCCGCTTAGCCTTGGCTACGACGGGGATGGCGTCTTCGACGTCATCCACAAGGCCAACATGACCAAGCAACTGGGCAAGATCCGCTCGGACGGCAAGCAGCTCGCCCCGGTGGACTTTGCGCCGCCGGATGTGCGCTCGGTGCTGGCGAAGAGTTAAACTACTTTCCCGAAGCGGCCTTCAGGAACTGGGTCTGGGTGGTGATGGTGTCGAGGCGCAGGAGGAGCGCCTTCTGGGCATCGAGAATCTCGTCGAGGCGCTTGTCGAGTTCCTCCTGGCTCAGGGTCTCCTTCTTCGCGTCCTGGGCGTGGAGGGAGGGGAGCTGTTGGAGGGCGGCGGCCGCGAGGAATCCGAGGGCGAGACCGAGCACGAGTGAAAAGCGGTGGATGGTTTTCATGGGGAACTCTCAGGGGTGGCGCCCGCCGGACATGGAGCGCGCCTTCACGAAGTTGAGGTTCTGCTCGATGGTTTCCAGGGAGGCGGACATCTTCTTGTGGTGGTCGGCGATCTGCTGCCACTTATCGGGAGAGGCTGCGTCTTCGGCGTCGAGACGGACGAGGGTGAGGGCTATTAACACGGCGGCGAGCGCTGCTGCGGCGAGGGTGAGTCTTTTCATGGGGGGTCTCCTTCTTCCGGGCGAACCTACACCGAGCGAGGGGCAAACGGAAGCCCCGACGGGGAACATGGTGCCATCGACCCGATTCTTACGGGGATCGTAAGGATTGGGAGAGAGCTCCCTCGGCAAGAATAACAGTTGCGCGGGCCGTGTGCCCCCCGTAGGATGCGCGGCTCTGGTTTCGGCCAGGGAACGAACGGTCCCCACGGGACCAACCCAATATCCAACCCCCCAACGGCTTACGCCGTGCCGGTCAGGGCCCAGTGCCCGCGCCCGGTGTGTAACCAAAGATCCCCATGCCTGAGCTCTCCATCAGCGACCTACTCGAGGCGGGTGTTCACTTCGGTCATCAGACCGACCGGTGGAACCCGCGAATGCGCCCGTTCATCTTCGATGCGCGCAACGGAATTCACGTCATCGACGTCACCCAAACCCAGCAGAAGATCCAGGAGGCGACCGAGTTTCTCCGCGCCCTGCTGTTGAAGGGGAAGGACGTCCTTTTCGTCGGCACCAAGAAACAGGCGAGGGACATCATCCGCGAGGTGGCCGAGAAGTGCCACATGCACTGCGTCACGGAGCGCTGGCTCGGCGGCACGCTCACCAACCTCCGCACGATCCGAAAGAGCGTGGGGCGTTTGAGGGAGATCGAGCGGATGCAGAGCGATTCTTCGTTCGGCAAGCTTGGCAAAAAAGAGGCATCCAGCCTCCGACGGGAGGCCGCGCGCCTGCACCGCAATCTCGATGGCATCCTCCGGATGGAGAAGCACCCGGATGCGCTTTTCATCGTGGATGTTGTTCACGAGAAGATTGCCGTTGCCGAGGCCCGGCGCCTCAAGATCCCGATCGTGGCCCTCGTGGATACGGATGCGGATCCCACACTTGTCACCCACCCGATTCCCGCGAACGATGACGGTATCCGCTCCGTAAAGGCGATTATCGCCCACTTTGGGGAGGAACTTTACCAGTCGCGCATGCATTTCGAGCGCATGCATCCCCAGCAGGTCGCCCCGTCCTCCGACGTCCCGTCGAAGACCGAGGCCCCTCCCAAGGCGGACGGGAAGGAAACCGACCTCGAGGCTGTCGGAGATTAATTCTTTCGGAAATACCTCGGGGGGTGGGCTGCCGCCTTGTGCGGAGCTGCCTTTCCCGAGGTGAATCCCCTGCAATTACGGAGACCCCATGATAATTAGTGCCAAGCTCGTTCAGGAACTGCGCGAAAAGACCAACGTCGGTATGATGGACTGCAAGAAGGCCCTCGAGGAAGCCGGGGGGAACCTTGCGGAGGCCGAGGTCGTGCTGCGCAAGAAGGGCGTCGCCACCGCCGCGAAGAAGGCCGGTCGCTCGGCGAAGGAGGGCGTCATCGCGTCCTACATCCACATGGGAGGAAAGATGGGCGTGCTCGTGGAGGTGAACTGCGAGACCGACTTCGTTGCCAAGACGGACAAGTTCAGGGACTTCGTCAAGGACATCGCGCTCCACATCGCCGCGGCCAAGCCGATCTGCGTGACCCGCGAGACCGTGCCTCCCGCCATTATCGAGAAGGAGAAGGAGATTGCCCGCGCGCAGATGCAGGGCAAGCCCCCCCAGATCATCGAGAAGATTGTCGAAGGCAAGATCGACAAGTACTACTCGACGGTCTGCTTGCTCGAACAGGCGTTTATCAAGGACCCCGACAAGACCGTGAAGGACCTCCTAACGGGCAAGATCGCGGAGTTGGGTGAGAATATCGTCATCAAGCGTTTCACGATCTACGAACTCGGCCAGGACGATTCCGCCGCGGCGTAGAAATCCAAAGATTAACCACGAAGGCACAAAGGAGTTTCCGCCTCTGGGTGTCTTGGTGGTTTAGTTCTTCGCCATCGGGGTGCCCGGTTCGTTCGGCACGAGTTTGCCGCCCCAGCCAAGGATCTTCGCCTTGGCGGCCTCGGCCTCGGCCTCCGGGATCTGGCCGTTGCGCTGGTAATACATTGAGAGGCTGACGCGCGCAAACTGGTCCTGCGGGTTTAGCGCCACGGCCTTCTTCCCGGCCTCGACCGCCTCCGCGTGGCGCTGGCATTTCATGAGAGCCATCCCGAGCGAGTGCCACGCCTCGAAGTGGTCCGGCGCGAGTTCCGTCGCCTTGCAAAAATGCGAGGCCGCCTCCTCCAACTCCCCAAGCGCGATTGCCGTCGTGCCTTCCTCCATGTGCTCGTCCAGCGTCATGCGGACAGGTTGCCACGCGGGAAGCGAGGGCGCAACCCGACTGCGGGGGTAACTTTCAAGGCGAGGGCGACATCTTTTTTACGGGCAACTGGATCCGTACGGGGATGCGGCTCGATCGGGCTGTGCGAAGCTGAGTATCCGCAAATCCCGTCAGAACTGTCATGCGCCCCATGAGAGTGGGTGCGCGGTGTGGGCTTGCGCCCCGCGAACACGGGCGGCAGGATTCTTTTTATGAGCCGCAAAAAGATCGTGATCGTCGGGGGCGGGAGCAACGCGTGGGCGCCCGCCCTGGTCAAGGACATGCTCCTCACCGAGGGGATCCGTGATTCGGAGTTCGTCCTGTTCGACATCAACAAGAAGGCGGCCGACCTCGTGGTCGCCTTCCTTCGTCGGCTGGAGGGGATGTGGAAGACCGGGGCGACGTTCACCTCGACCGACCAGCGGGCCCGCGCGCTCGACGGGGCCGATTACGTGATCATCGCGATCTCGACCGGCGGGCTCGATGCCATGGCCCAGGACCTTGCCATTCCCGAGAGGTACGGGATCTTCCACACGGTGGGCGACACCTCGGGCCCGGGCGGCTGGTCCCGGCTGATACGCAATTTCGAGGTCTTCCGGGGGCTGGCCGCGGAGATCAATCTCCGCGCGCCGGGGGCGGTGGTTCTCAACTACACCAACCCGATGACGACCTTGACGGCCGTCCTGGCGCGCCTCTGCAAGGGGCCGGTCGTCGGGCTCTGCCACGGGTTGTTCGAGAACCTCGAGTTTCTCAAACGCTTCTACCATCTCGAGCGGGAGGAAGACCTCGCGGTGCAGTACGGGGGCCTGAACCACTTCTTCTGGATGACGGAGATCCGTGCGAAGGGCCGAGACCTCCTTGCCGACCTGAAGCGGAGGATCGCGAAGCGGAGCATGACCGATCTGCTCCGCGAGAGCGCGCCCGACCCGATGGGTTTCAAGTCCTCGCGCGAGCTGGCGACAGAACTCTTCCGAGAGACGGGGGTGATGCCCTACCTCGGCGACCGCCACACCTGCGAGTTCTTCCCGCAGTACATCACGAACCGGGCGAACCTGCGGAAGTACCGCCTCGTCCGGACCTCGATCGCCGAGCGGCGGCGCGGGTTCAATCAGAGGGAGAGGAACCTGCGGAAGATGCTTCGCGGGAAGATTGCCGATCACCTGCTCAAGCGGAGCCGCGAAACGGCGGCCGACATCATCCAGGCTCATAGCCGGGGGAAGGTGTTCATCGATGTGGGAAACATGCCGAACCGTGGACAGATCGCGAACCTGCCCATCGGGACGATTGTCGAGACGGCCGTGCGGGTGGACGCGAACGGGTTCGCACCCATCGCGTTTGGCCCGTTGCCCAAGAAGGTGGCCGGTTTCGTGGCGCCCTACGCGCGGGTCTTCGACCTCGGGGTGGAGGCGTGCTTTCGGGGCGACCGCGCACTGGCGCTCCACGCGCTGCGGCTCGATCCCGTGACCTCGCACCTCAACGGGGTGCAGGTCCGCGAGATGGGCGAGCGCCTCCTCGCCGCCCACCGCCGATTCCTGCCGCCCGGGCTGCGGTAAGGGCCTCAGATCGGATGGGGCGCAATCCCCGCACCCCCATCCGATCAACGGAGGGTGTGTCGGGCGCATTGCAGTTCGGCAGGGGAACCGCTAAGCAGGAGGGGATGGCAGTGCCCCGCAAGAAGTCGATCCCCGTCAAGCCTTCCGCGGAAGATGCGCCCTCCTCCAAGGGGAGCGCGGCCGTCTTTCTCATCCACGGGGACGACGACTACCTGGTAACCGAGGAGGCGCGGCGCATCATCGCGAAGGCGACGCCCGCGGGGGCGAGCGAGTTTGCGCTCGAGACCATCCCCGGGGCTGCGACGAACCAGGCCGAGGCGATGGCGATTTTCGGGAAGCTGTTCGAGGCGCTCCAGAGCCAATCCTTTTTCGCCACGGACAAGGTGGTGTGGTGGCGGGACACGAACCTCCTCGGGGCAAGCCCGACCGCCACGGGGGCGGAGGTCTCCGACATGCTCGCTGCGCTCGCCACGCAGGTTGAGAAGGGCCTTGCGCCTGGCGTCACCCTGGTCATCACCGCCAGCGAACTCGACGGGCGGCGCTCCATCTGCAAGAAGCTTTCCTCGTGCGGGAGGGTGGTGGCCTTCGAAAAGAATCCCTACAAGGCGAAGGAGAACGAGGCGCAGGCGGTCGATTTCGCGGTCCGCGCAGCCCGGGAGATCGGGACGGAAATCGACGAGGGGGCCGCGGCGCTCCTCGTGGAGATGACGGACGGCGACAGCCGCACGATTCGCTCGGAGATTGAGAAGCTCGCGGCCTATGTTGGCGCGGAAGGCGAAATTGGCATGGAGGCGGTGCGCGCCGTGGGGAGCCATCGCCCGGGCGGGCTGGTTTGGGACCTCGCGGATGCCGTGGGCGAGCGGAACCTCCAGAAGTCGCTCACGAAGCTGGACGACCTGCTTTTTTCCGGGGAGAAGCCGGTGGGGTTGTTCTACAACCTGATTTCGCGGATGCGACAGTTTCTCCTGCTGCGGAGCCTTGCCGACGCGAAGCGGCTGCGTCTTGGGGCGGACTACAACTCCTTCAAGGCGCAACTCGACCAACTGCCCGAGTGGGCCGCGCGTTCCACGGGGGATGACAAGAAAAGCAACCCGCTGGGGGGGCACCCCTTCGTGCTCTGGAAAACCTCCGCCGGGGCCGCCCGGTATTCCCAGAAAGAACTCATCGCGGCGATGCGCGCCCTGCTCGATGCGAACGAGAAGCTTTTCTCCAGTGGCGGTGAGCCTCGCGCCGTGATCGCGGATGTCCTTGTCGCCATTTGTGCCAAGGGATGAACCGTAAACCGCTGAACCCATGAACCTGAGTTGTTCCCCTCACTCACAGTTTGGTCGATTGAACCAGCGTGCCTTCGTCGCCCTCGCGGGAATTCTTGCGCTCGGGGTTGGATGCGAGACCAACCCCCCGGCGCCCGAGGAGGGGCCCATTCACCGGGGAGCGACCTTTGAGATCCGCCTGGCACCCACGGTGACCGTCGCGGTGGACCGGGGAGAGGAGTACGCCGTGCACTACTTTCGCGTGGGTTCCTCGAAGTGCCAGATGGGCGTCTACGAGGGGCAGAAGCCGCACTTGTTTTCCAGCAAGGAGAAGGACCTCTCCGTCATGCGCCGAAACGAGACCTCCCGCCCCGGGATTCCCCGGGGGGATAATGTCTGGGGCGTGGATCCCGACGGCAAGGTCTGGCGGGAGAGCGTCTGGAGCTGCGTTCGCACCGTGCAGGGCGAGCGGGGAAAGAGTTTCCAGATCCCCACGTTCATCCACATCTGGTACTTTGGCGCCACCGATGAGGAGCAGCAGGTTTTCGACGGGATGGTCGAGAACCTCCAGATGCTGCCATGAGTTTGACCTGCGGGCGCCCATGGCCGAGAGTCCGCGCGCCTGCCTTTTTATCAAGATGATCCCTACCCAAGACTCCCTTCCCCTCACGCGCGACTGCGAGGCCGTCCAGATCCCCAGCGGCAACAAGGTCACCCTTTCGAAAGGGACGGTGGTCGCGATCACCCAGGCCCTCGGCGGCAACTACACCGTCATTCCCAAGACCGGGGGAGGGATGTTCAGTATCGCGAGCAAGGACGCCGACGCCCTCGGCATCACCGGGGCCGCGGCACCGGGCGCCGCCTCCACCGGCCCCGTCGAGGAGAAGCAGGTCTGGGAGATTCTCAAGACCTGCTACGATCCCGAAATCCCCGTGAATATCGTGGACCTCGGCCTCATCTACGACCTGACCCTTTCCGACCTTCCCGCCGGCGGCCAGCGGGCGGACGTGAAGATGACCCTCACCGCGCCCGGCTGCGGGATGGGCCCTTTCATCGCCGCCGATGCGCGCACCAAGATCCTCCAGGTTCCCGGAATCAAGGAGGCGGACGTCCAGGTGGTCTGGGACCCGCCCTGGAACCAGGGGATGATCACCGCCGAGGGTCGCCAGAAGCTCGGGATGGCCTGAAGCGGTGAGCGGCGAGCAGTGAGCAGTGAGCGGATAACCCGGGGAGGTGCCGATCGGTTGTTTGCGCATACCTACTCAGGCGGTTGGTTTACCCACAGACCACCGAGGGCACGACGAAGCGTGCCCCTCCCTTGGCCAACAGATTTGGAGGGGCACGCTTTGTCGTGCCCTTGCGAAGCTGTCCTTCGACAGGCTCAGGACAGTCCCGAGCAGAGCCGAGGGGCTGAGTATTTACAAAACCCGGCAGAACGGCAATGTGCACCAGATTTTTGGGTTGCTGATTTTCGTTGGTCTTGGATGGTCCGGCTGATATAAAAACTCATCGCCACGCTGATGTGGGGAGGGCTCTATCAGTTGGAGTCCTGAACCGCCCCACCCAAACCATCCTCCTATGAATACCAAGGACTTTGTCGATCCCGACCTCGTGATCACTGACGCATCTTCCTCAGACCCCGGCTCCTCTTCGCGATCAAGCAGCAGCTCCTCCCCCAGCCGTGCTGAAATCGACGCTCGCGTGGAACAGGCGCGCCAGCAGATGCTGGAGCTTCGTCGGCAGCAGGAGGAGTTGGAACGCGAGCGCCAGGAACTCGAAGAGCTCCGCCGCCGCGAGGAGGAGTTTGAGCACGGTAAGGCGGAGATGCTCGAGGCGCTGGGACGCGCCATTGCCACGATCGAGAAGGAGGAGTTTGAGCTCAACAAGAAGACAACCTCCCTGTCGGATTTTCGCCAACTCTTCCAGGAGCACGTCCGAAAGCTCCAGGACATCCACGAGAACGAGTGGCGCGGGGACGAACTCAAGGCGCTCCTGGCCCAGGCGATCTCGGTGGTGGAGAACGCCCGTGCCGAACTGAACCGCGGGCGCGCCCAAATCTCCTTCCTCGGGGAGGGTCCCGTCCGTCTCGATACGGACGAGGCGTTTCGTGGTTCCAGTGCGTTCGCCGAGGCCCCCGCATCCGCCGGATTTAATTTTGTGTCCGAGTTTCAGCGCGGTTTCGCCCGTTCGCTTCCGATTCTCATCCTCGGCGTGATCGTCCTGTTTTTTTGGCTCCTGCGCAGGTGACCGGTGCCACGGTACTCCATGATTGGGGGAAAGCCTCGCTCCCGGGTCGCCATCGAGGCCGACGAGAAGCGTGCCAAGGCGCGCGAACTCGATCGTCGCATTCGGGAACTCGACCGCCAGATCAAACGCCCGGGTGCCCGTGCGGTAACGCCTTCCGTCCAATCCCCCGGAACCGACCCCTCGATTCTTCGGCGTTTTCTCCGTCTCCTGAAGCCCGAGAACGATGGGCGGCGCGGCCCGCTGATCATCGAGAAGCGGCACCATCGAAACCGCACCATCGTGTGGGCGGTTGCCGCCCTCATCATGTTCATTTGGGCCCTTGGCAAGGTTTCCCGTTTTCTCTGGAGATGATCCTTCTCACATGATGAGCACAAGCCCTGGCATCGACGTCACCTACGTGGCCCAACTCGCCCGCCTGAAGCTTTCGGGAGAGGAAACGCAACGTTTCCAGGGCCAGCTTGACCAGGTCGTCGGCTACGTCGAACAACTCCGCAAGCTCGACGTCTCGGGGATCGAGCCCACCGCCCACGCGGTGGACCGGGCCAACGTGATGCGCGAGGATGCCCCGGTGGTCTCGCTCACGCCCGAGGAGGCCACGGTGAACGCCCCGCGGCGGGCGAACGACCTCTTCATCGTCCCCAAGGTCATCGAGTAATTTTCCACACTCTGCCTGATGCAACTCTACGAGCTCACCGCGTCGCAGGCCGCCGAGGCCGTTCGCAAGCACGAGGTCTCCTCCGAGGATCTTGTGCGCGCTCTCCTCGCCCGGATGGAGGCCGTGGAACCGAGAATCTCGGCCTTTCTCCACACGGATGCCGAGGCGGCCCTCGCCGAGGCGCGTGCCCGTGATGCGGGGCCCTCGTCGGGACCCCTTCACGGGGTGCCCATCGCCCTCAAGGACAACCTCAGCGTGAAAGGCCAGCCCTGTTCCTGCGGCTCCCGCATCCTCCGAGGGTACCATGCTCCCTACGACGCCACGGCGGTCGATCGGCTTCGACGCGCGGGTGCGGTTCTTCTTGGTCGGACCAACATGGACGAGTTTGCCATGGGCTCTTCCACGGAGAACTCATCCTTCCATCCGACCCGGAATCCGTGGGACACGAATCGCGCCCCCGGGGGATCCAGCGGGGGCTCCGCTGCCGCCGTCGCCGCGCGCGAGTGCCTCGCTGCGCTCGGGAGCGACACCGGCGGCTCCATCCGCCAACCCGCCGCCTTTTGCGGCTGCGTGGGCCTGAAACCGACCTACGGGCGCGTGAGCCGTTATGGCTTGGTCGCGTTCGCCTCGTCCCTTGACCAGATCGGGCCGCTCGCGCGGGATGTGCGGGATGCCGCACTGCTCCTCGGTGCGATCAGCGGTCACGATCCCCTCGATTGCACCTCGCTGACGGACGTCCCCCCGGGCTTCATCTCCGCGCTGGGGAAGGGGGTCAAGGGTCTCCGTCTCGGACTGCCACGGGAGTATTTCATCGAGGGAATGGAGCGCGATGTCGAACAGACCGTTCGCGCCGCCGTGGCAAAACTCGAGGGGCTGGGCGCGGAGATCGTGGAGATCTCCCTGCCCCACACGGAGCACGCCGTCGCCACCTACTATGTCCTGGCGACGGCGGAGGCCAGCGCCAACCTCGCGCGGTTCGACGGGGTGCGTTACGGCGCACGCGCCGAAAAGGCGGAGGACCTGCTCGAGATGTACGGCCGTACGCGAGCGGAGGGCTTTGGGGCCGAGGTAAAACGCCGCATCATCCTCGGCACCTACGTCCTGAGCAGCGGCTACCACGACGCCTACTACCTGCACGCCCAGAAGGTGCGCACCCTCATTCGCCGCGACTTTCTGCGAGCCTTCGAGAAGTGCGACGCCATCCTTACCCCGACCACGCCGACCCCGGCCTTCAGGCTCGGCGAGAAGACCCAGGACCCCCTGCAGATGTATCTCGCCGACATCTTCACCATCGCGGTGAACCTCGCCGGCCTCTGCGGCCTTTCGATGCCCTGCGGGTTTGTCGCGAGGGGAGGGAGGTTGCCGGTCGGACTGCAGATCATCGGTCCATGGATGCGGGAGGAAACGATTCTCCGCGTTGCCGACGCGTACGAGCAGGCCACTGCATGGCACAAGGAGGCTCCGCCTCTATGAACTACGAAGCGGTCATCGGCCTCGAGGTGCACGTTCAGCTCCGCACACGGACGAAGATGTTTTGCGGTTGTGCGAACGAGTTTGGCGCGGGCGCGAACACTCGCACCTGCCCCGTCTGCCTTGGGATGCCTGGCGTGATGCCCGTCCCCAATCGTGCCGCGCTGCGCCTCACGGCCCTGACCGGGCTGATGCTTGGCTGCGAGATCGCCCCACGATGCAAGTTTGACCGGAAGAACTACTTCTACCCGGACATGCCGAAGAACTACCAGATTTCGCAGTACGACCTGCCGATCTGCATGGGCGGAGGCCTCGAACTGATGCGGGAATGCTACCCGAAGGACGCCCAGAAGGAGGTGGTCGAAGTCCGCCGCATCCGCCTCGTGCGCATCCACATCGAGGAGGACGTGGCCAAGTCCACCCACTTCGAGAACTCGTCGGGCATCGATTTTAACCGAGCGGGCACCCCGCTGATGGAGATCGTGACGCAGCCCGACCTCCGCAGCCCCGAGGAGGCCTTCGCGTTCCTTTCCACCCTTCGCCTTGTCCTGCTCTATGGCGGCGTGAGCGACGCGGACATGGAAAAGGGGCAGTTGCGCTGCGACTGCAACGTCTCTGTCCGTCCCGTCGGCCAGGAGAGGCTCGGCACCAAGGTCGAGATCAAGAACATGAACTCGATCAGCGGCGTCCGCCGCGCCCTCGCTCACGAGATTGAGCGACAGACCGAGGTGCTTCGTGGCGCGGGGAAACTCACCCAGGAGACCCGGCGCTGGGACGAAGCTGCCGCCGCGACCTTTTCCATGCGGAGCAAGGAGATGGCGCACGACTACCGCTACTTTCCGGAACCGGATCTTCTCCCGGTGGATACTTCCTCGTGGATCGATGAGGTCCGCCGCGCGCTTCCCGAACTTCCTCCGGCCCGCAAGATGCGCTTCATCGAGAAGCTCGGGGTGGGGGAGTACAACGCAAGCGTGCTCGTGGCTGACCGCGATCTTGCCGACTGGTTCGAGAAGGCTGCTGCCAAGGCGAAGAATGCGAATGGGGTGGCCAACCTCCTGGTCAACGACCTGCTTCGCGAGTTGGGCGCCGCCGAAAAGTCTCTCGCCGAAAGCCCGATCGCTCCTTCCGCCCTCGCGCAACTCGTGGACCTGACCGACTCCGGCAAGATCAGCAGCAACCAGGCAAAAGAGGTTTTTTCGGAGATGTTCCGCACCGGGCGTGGAGCTCCCGAGATTGTGAGCGAGAAGGGCCTCGAACAGGTGAGCGACACGGGGGCCATCGAGAAGTTTTGTGACGAGGTCATCTCGGCGAACGCCCCCATCGTCGCGCAGATCCGCGGCGGAAACCCCAAAGCGGTCGGCAACCTTGTCGGCCAGGTGATGAAGCTTTCCAAGGGCAAGGCCAATCCGTCCATGGTCAACGCCGCCCTCAAACAGAAACTGGGACTCTGATATGCGCACACTCTCGGACAAACGGATCATGGTCACGGGCGGTGCCGGCTTCATCGGCAGCCACCTTGTGGATGCCCTTGCGGCGCAGAAACCCTCGCGCCTGGTCGCGGTGGATAACTTTTTCCTCGGCAACCGGGACAACCTTGTCGAGGCCAAGGCGCGTTTTCCCGCCCTCGAGGTCGTGGAGCAGGATGCTACGGATCTGGATGCCCTTCGCCGCCTGTTTGGCGGGAAGGGAATCGACGTGGTCTTCGACCTTGCGACGATTCCCCTGCCGGCCTCATTGGAGCGCCCGCTCTGGGCGGCAGACGTAATTTGCAAGCTCGCGCTCAACGTTTGCGAGTTATGCCGCGAGGGCGCCTTTCAGACCCTCATTCACTGCTCGTCTTCGGAGGCCTATGGCACCGCGCAGCGTGTCCCGATGGACGAGGAACACCCGCTGAAGACCGAGACCCCCTATGCGGCCGCGAAGGCGGCAGCCTCCCTCCTTGTCGAGTCCTACTGGCGAACCTTCCATATCGACATGGCGATCGGTCGCCCATTCAACAACTACGGTCCGCGCCAGAACGGTCGCGATTTTTCCGGGATCATCCCGCGAATCATCCAGCGAATCATGAGGAAGGAGACCCCGGTGATCTTCGGGGACGGCAAGCAGACGCGGGACTATCTCTATGCGACCGACACCGCTCGGGGGTTGATTCGTCTTTACGAGGAAGAGGAGGCGAGGGGACAAACGGTGAACCTGGCGAGCGGTGAGGAACTGGACGTGGCCGAGATCATCGGGGACGTCAGCCGTCTCATGGGATGGAAACAGCCGCCGCGCTTTGAGCCGGCGCGCCCCGCCGATGTCCGCCGCCATTGCGCCGATACGAAGAAGGG
>CAZZBZ010000043.1:0-7742 GCA_964653025.1 uncultured Verrucomicrobiota bacterium | reverse complement strand
CGCCCCCATCTTTGTCACCGGCGCCGCCGGGTACGTGGGCGGGCACTTCCTCCGCGAGGCCCGTCGCCGCGGATGGCGCTTGCGGTGCATGGACCGGCGCGTCCCGTCGCGCGATTCCTGCGGCGTCGAATGGGTGAGGGGTGACCTCTGCAAGACGGGGCACTGGCAGCGCGCGCTCAGGGGTTGCCGCGCCGTGGTGCACCTTGCCACCGCCACGCTCCCCGAGTGCGAGCGCGACCCGGCCGCCGGTGCCGTGGTCATCCTTGGCGGGCTTAAAAACCTGCTGGCCGCGGCGCGCGCCGCGGCGATTCCGCGTTTTGTTCTCGCCTCGACCTCCGAGGTCTACGGCGACCCTTCGCGTCTGCCGGTGCGGGAGGGCGTGCCCCTGCACCCGCTCTCCGCTTACGGTTTTCTGAAGGCCTGCGCCGAGATCATGGCCGGACAGGCCGCCGCCCACGGGGACCTTTCGGTCTGCGTCCTTCGCTTCTTCAACCTTTATGGCATGGCCGTGGATGGTCGTCCGAGGGACACCGTGCTCAATCTCTTCGCGCGCAGGATCTTTGCGGGGGAGCCCCTCGTGCTTCACCGTTCGCGAAAGAACTCGCGCGACTTCGTTCATGTGAAGGATGCCGCCCGCGCGCTGGCACTCGCCGTGCAGCGCCCCATGTCGACGGGCACCTTCAATGTTGGATCGGGGCGTGAAACCACGCTGCTCGCGGCGGGAAGGCGCTTGGGCGCGATCTCAAGGCGGCGGGTCGCGGTGGATTTTCGTCCGAAAGAGGGCCGACTTCGCCGCATGCGCGCGGACATCCGTAGGGCTCGTCGCGAGCTTGGCTTTGCCCCCCGTGTCGCATTGGATGTGGGCCTGGGAGAGATTTTGCGGTTGGAACGTATCGGAGTCCGGGCTTGCCAGCGTCGGCCTCATTCGGCAGCCTGATGCTGCCATGTCCAAGGTGTACATTCATCCGTCTGCCGAGGTATCCCCGAATGCCGTGATCGGCGAGGGGACCAAGATCTGGAACCAAGTTCAGGTTCGGGAGGGTTCCCGGATCGGTCGCAACTGCATCATCAGCAAGGATGTCTACATCGACACCGACGTCGTGATTGGCGATGGGGTGAAGGTCCAGAATGGCGTCTCGATCTACAAGGGGGTCACCTTGGAGGACGAAGTTTTCGTGGGTCCACACTCTACCTTTACGAACGATTTCCGCCCACGTGCCTTCACGAAGGATTGGGAGGTGGTGCCGACCCTTCTTCGTCGTGGGTGCTCCGTTGGGGCAAACGCCACCGTGATGTGCGGGATTACGCTCGGGGAATACTCCATGATCGGCGCCGGGGCGGTGATCACGGTAGATACGCTCCCCTACGGTCTCTACATCGGGAACCCGGCGCGGCTGAAGGGATTTGTCAGTCGCAGCGGCTTCGAGATGACCTCGGTCGAGGCCGAGGCTGATTATCTGGTCTTCAAGTGCAGCAAGACCCACGAGAGGCTCCGCGTGAAATTCGAGCCGGTGGACTGATCCATGCCCGCCACCCTGAGCGTGGTGGTGCCGTGCTATAACGAAGCCGACGGCATCCCCCAACTTAAAGAGCGCCTCCTGCCAGTGCTGGATCGCGTCGCCGCAACGGGACGAAAGGTCGAACTGCTCCTCGTGGATGACGGGAGTCGGGACCACACCTTCGAACTCCTGAAAGAAGCGTTTGCTTCCCGTCCGTGCACGCGGGTCGTGCGACACGAGCAAAACCTGAACCTCGGCGCGGCCGTACGCACCGGGGTGGCCGAGACCACGGGGGAGTGGATCGCCAACCTCGACAGCGATTGCACGTACGACCCCGCCCTCCTGGAGCCGATGCTCGCCGAGATGGAGAAAGGGGCCGACCTCGTCACCGTGTCGCCCTACCACCCGCAAGGGAAGGTCGAGGGGGTGCCCGCTTACCGGATGTTTCTCAGCAAATCGTTGACGGCGATGTACCGCCTGATCCTGCACAAGCAGATCTATACGTTCACGGCGCTCGCTCGCGTCTATCGGCGAGACGTGTTTTGCCAGATTGCGTCCCCGGCGTTCGACTTCACCTGCCTCGCAGAGATGATGCTCAAGGCGCTGAAGCAGGACCTCCGAGTGGCCGAGGTGCCCGCCGTGCTCTCGGTGCGGCGCTTCGGGGAGTCCAAGATGAAGACGGCGAAGGTGATTCGCGCTCACCTCCGTCTTATTGCACGGCTCCTCTTTCAGCCCGGCTCGTTCCTCCCATGAGCCGCCGACGGTTTCTCACCGTGCTGGGCACGCGTCCGGAGATCGTGAAGTTCTCCCCGCTGCTGCCGCTGCTCGACCGGTCCTTCCTCCACCGGATCGTTCATACCGGACAGCACTACGACGAGAACATGGATCGCGTCTTCTTTCGCGAACTCCGTCTCCGGGCCCCCGACCATTTCCTCGAAGTGGGATCAGGGGCGCAAGGCGCCCAGACGGCGCGGATGCTGGAGCGGCTTGAGCCGATCGTCATGCGCTTTCGCCCCGATTTCGTGGTCGTGCTCGGGGACACGAATTCCACCCTCGCCGGGGCCCTTGTCGCCGCGAAGCTGAACGTCCCCATCGCCCACGTGGAGGCGGGGTGCCGTTCCTTCAATCGTGCGATGCCGGAGGAACTGAATCGGATCCTTGTGGACCATGTTTCGGAACTGCTTTTCGCACCTGACGCCGAAGCGGTGCGGCACCTGCGGGCGGAGGGCATCGCCCGTCGAAAGATGCATCTTGTCGGCAACACCGGGCTCGACGCCGTCCGACGCACGATGCGACTGGCCGGGAGTGTGAGGCTGAACCGCTTTAAGGTCGCCCCCGGGGCCTATGCCCTGGCCACCCTCCATCGTGCGGAAAATACGGATGACCCCGCGCGCTGCGCCCGCCTTCTGGGTGCGATCGGGCGGATCTCGAAGAAGCTCCCGGTCCTCTTCCCCGTTCACCCCCGCACGAGGGGAGTGCTCAAGCGCCACGGGATTTGTATTGCCGAGGGCATCCGCGTCCTTGAGCCGCTCGGGAACCTGGACTTCGTGGCCCTGATGAAGCAGGCGAGATTTATCCTGAGCGATTCCGGGGGCATCCAAGAAGAGGCTGCGGTGGTGAACACGCCCTGCCTGATCCTCCGGGAAGAGACCGAGTGGACGCGACTCGTGGATGCCGGAAAAAACTTTTTGGTCGGGACCTCCCCCGAGAAAATCTGTCGGGTCGCGGAGCGGCTTGTCGGCTCCCCCGCATTCCGTGCGAAGGTCGCGGCGCGCAAGGCCCCGCTGAACTTCGGCGCCTCGCGCCGCATCCTGAAAGTTCTACGACGGGCCTCCCGCTGAGACGGGGCGATTCTGCCCCGACGGAGGGGCCTACTTGATCTCCGCCCGCTTCAGCCAGTCGTAGCCGATCTTCGGGTCGTCGTGGGGAACGCGGAGTTCATCCGAAGGATTGTAGATCTTCGAGGTCATGTAGAACAGGTGCGCGGAAGCGCTGAGGACCTTGCAACCGTGGGCGACGCCCGGAGGAATTCGAACAATCCGCGGCGGATGAGGATCGCCCAGGAGGAGTTCCATCGTTTCGCCTCGGGTGGGGGAGCCATCCCGGAGGTCGTGGAGGGCGACTTTCAACAGGCCCAGCGGCACATACCACCAGTCGATTTGTTCTCGGTGCAGGTGCCAGGCCTTGACCACGTTGTGAAGAACGAAAGACTGGCTCCACTGGCCGAACCCCCCGGCGAAGAAGGGGTCCGTTGCGCGGATGAGTTCGCGGAAAAACCCGCGCTCGTCGGGGTGGGTCACCAGCTCCTTGATTTCAACGCCTTGGATCATCGGGCTTTCTTTTCCCAGAAATGCGCAGCTGATGCAATCCTCAGGGTTCGACCAAGGCCTTGAGGACTCCCTCACGGCGATGTGCCACGAGTTCGAAGGCATTCCCACACCGCGCGAGTGGGAAGCGATGGGTGACCAGCGAGTCGAGTTCCTCGCGGTGAGCCTCGGCGAGGTGGATCGCGGGCTCCATGCACTCGTTCTGGCGGCGGACGTTGAGCAGGGCGATCTCGCGGCGGCGGCCGAGGTCGGCATCGAATCCCCAGCGTGGCGCTGAAGGAATGCCGACCATGATCATGCGACCCCCGGGACCCAGCGCGGAAAGGGCCTCGTCGAAGGCCGCCTGTTCGCCGGCGCATTCGAAAGACACAGCGGCTTCAGGGGCGGCGCTCCCCGTCGGATGTGCGGAAGTCGCCCCGAGGCGCAGAGCGGCTTTCCTGCGTTCGGGGATTGGCTCGACAACACGGATCTCTCCGGCACCGGCGGCTCGGCACGCAAGCACCACGCAGAGCCCGATGGGCCCGGCACCGTGGACCGACACCCGTGCCCCCTGGAGATTTCCTGCGAGCCGTGAGGCGTGGATCGCGATGGAGAGCGGTTCGACCAGCGCGGTCACGGCGGCCCCGAGGGCGGGGGGCACCGGGAAGCAGCACCGCTCGGGCATGACGATCCTCTCCACGAGGCAGCCTTCCATCTGGCCCGGGCACCCGAGAAACTTCAGGTTCCGGCAGGTGTGAGCCCGTCCACCCCGGCACTGGTCGCAGACGCCGCAACTCATCGCCGGGTCCACGGCCACCCGGGCGCCGATTTTTAAGCGGGTCACGGAAGCCCCAACCTCCTGTACGATTGCGGAGAACTCGTGCCCGACGACGAAGGGGTACTCCACAACCTGGCCGCCGATCCGTCCCTCACGATAGTAGTGGATGTCCGAGCCACAGACCCCAACGGCCTCCACTTTGAGGAGAACCTCGTCGGCGGAAGGCCGTCCCGTCTCTGGCCTTTCGACGAGGGACATCGCTCCGGGTGCGGTGAGGGCGGCCGCTTGCATGGGAAAAAGACTAGCGGGAATGGAGGCCTGCATCAATGTTCGCACGGCGTTTGACAAAGCCAGGCTGTTGGAAAAAAGGTGGATTGTGGTTTCTCGAACGGCGGTAGCGGGGTCGGCGCCCCCATCCGATCAGAGAAGGGAAGCTAACGGGCATGGTCCCCGCGCCTGATGGGCGGAACCGAACAGAAGAAGCCACAGATGAAACACGGATTTCCATGGATCGAGGAGAGCGCCGATTCCGCCACACGGAATCGGCGCGTCTTCCGCGGGGAGATATCGGAGTTTTGCCCATGGAGCATGCCAGGTCCGTGTAGCGGACCTGGTATTCTGCTTCTGCCATCCGTGTTTCATCCGTGGCTTCCCTGTAAACTGCAGGGTCGAGAAGAAAATGGACGGAGAAATATCGCCCTTAGCTTGACGCGCATGCGAGCAGAGGCGGGTGACCGCGGTCGAAACCGCCTGCTAACGACACGCCGCGGCCTTGATGGCCTTGAGCCGCTTCATCGTGTCGCATGCGCCCCGTCCGAAGTAATCGTGCAGGCGGGTGTACTCGGCAAAGAGCGGGCCATAGGCGGCGTGGGCGCGGGTGTTGGGGAGGAATGCCTTCTTGCGGACGCGCGCCATGCGCGCCGCGGCGGCAGCGATGTCGGGATAGATTCCGGCGGCGACGGCCCCGTGCATCGCGGAGCCAAGGGCGCAGGCCTGGGCGGACTCGGCCACCTTGATCGGTCGTCCCGTGACGTCCGCGTAGATCTGCATGAGATGTTTTCGGCGGACCGAGAGCCCGCCGCAGGCATAGATTTCATCCACCGCCACTCCCTGGCGCACAAAACTTTCGATGATCGTGCGGGTGCCGAAGGCGGTGCCCTCGATGAGGGCGCGGAAAATCTCGTGGGGCTTCGTGGAGAGGTTCATCCCCACCAGGAGGCCGGTGAGGTCCGCGTTGACCAGCACCGAGCGGTTTCCGTTCCACCAGTCGAGTGCGAGCAATCCGCTCTCGCCCACAGCCAGTCGCGAGGCCTCTTTTTCGAGGTAATCGGGAATATCGAGTCCGCGCCGACGAGCCTCGCGCTTGACGGACGGCGTGGCGCCGTTCTCAAAAAACCAGCTAAAGATGTCACCCACAGCGGACTGGCCGGCCTCGAACCCGAAGAAGCCGGGAATGATCCCGTCCTTCACCACGCCGCACATTCCCTCGGGAAACTGCCGCTCCCGTCCAAGGACCATGTGGCAAATGGAGGTGCCCATGATCATCACGAGCTTCCCGGGTTCGGTGACCGTACAGGCGGGGACGGCGACATGGGCATCCACGTTGCCGACGGCCACGGGGGTCCCGGGGCGAAGCCCCATCGCCTTCGCCATCGACGGGGTGAGCCCTCCCGCGCGGGAGCCCAGTGGGAAAAGCTCGGTGGAGAGCTTCTCCTGGACGACGTTTTCGAGCTGCGGGTCGAGTTCCCGGAAAAATTCGGGGGAGGGATAGGCCCAGCCCTCGCCGTAGGGGTAGACCCACATCGCCTTGTAACCGGCGGTGCATTGGCAGCGACGCTCGATACCGGTCATCTGCCAGACGATCCAGTCGCAGGCTTCGATGAATCGGTCGGCGGCCGCATAGACTTTGGGCGCCTTGTGAAGCGTCTCAAGCAGCTTGGAGAAAAACCACTCGCTCGAATAACGCCCGCCATAGGCCCGCACAAACTCCTCGCCGCGGCGCGCCCCGAGAGCGTTGATCTCGTCGGCCTCTGCTTGGGCGGCATGATGCTTCCAGAGCTTCACCCAGGCATGTGGGTTGGAGCGAAACGCGGGCAGGAAGCAGAGGGGTTTCCCTTGCGCGGTGCAGGGGAGCACCGTGCAGGCGGTGAAGTCGATCCCGAGACCGGCGACCTCCTCGGGCAGGGCCTTCGCCTTCTTGAGGGCCTTGGGCACGGCCCTTCCGAGAACATCGAGATAGTCCTGTGGATCCTGGTAGGCCGAATCGTGATCGAGCGACTTTTTGCTTCCGGGCAACCTCTCGTCGATTACGGCATTCGCGTACTCGTGGACCGCGCTGCCCAGCTCCTCCCCGGTGGTGGCATCCACCACGACGGCACGCCCCGAGAGCGTGCCAAAATCCACGCCAATGACAAGTTTTCGGCTCATGACAGGCATCCGGAAAGGGTGGGGGAGTCTGCCGCCCCTCACAGGTGGGCGAGGATCGCGCGGGTGACCTCGAGCGGGGTTCGCGTACCGTCGATGGGAACGATAATTTCCTTGCTGTAAAGCTTGAGAATGGGATGGGTCTCCGCCTCGTACACGGAGATGCGGTGGCGAATAGTTTCCTCGTTCGCATCGTCGAGGCGATTGTCCTTGAGCGCACGGCGCTTGAGGCGATCGAGAAGCTTGGCACGGCTCGGGCAATCGAGGTGAAAGACCTTCGAGACATTGAGGCGATCGGCCATGATCTTCGCCTGGCTGACGCTCCGCGGGATGCCGTCGAGCACGAGCGTATCGCAGTCTGGCGCGAACCGTTTCGCCTGCACCATGCCGTCCACGTGGTTTTGCCAGAGCTTCACGGTAAACTCATCGGGGACAAGTTCTCCCTTGCTGGAGTATTCGAGAAAAACGTGTCCGAGCTTGGAACGGTGGTCGAGCGCGCGAAAAACATCCCCGCAGGAAAGAAAGAAGAACCCGGGAATTTGTCCAAGGATCTTGCCCTGCGTTCCCTTGCCGCAGCCGGGCGCGCCAAACAGAAGGATGGTCTGGTACATCATGGCACCGCCTCAAGTAGCCGGCCCCGCGGCTTCCGACAACCTAAAATAAGGCATGGGGTCCGACCTCGGGGGTTGATGTAATTTCTCTCTTCCCGCGTCGCCCCGTTCCCTGTTGAATACC
>CAZZBZ010000042.1:16176-29587 GCA_964653025.1 uncultured Verrucomicrobiota bacterium | reverse complement strand
GAGCGAAACCCTCGCCCCTGCCTCCCCCCATGAAGCCTCCCCCTTCATCGCCGCACTTTCTCCGCGCCGCGGGCCTCCCGCTGCTCCTCCTCGCCGCGAGCCTCCTCTATCCCCGAGGGGCCACGGCACAAACCTCGTACTGGAACACCACCAGCGGCAACTTCACCAACGCCGCCAACTGGCTTGGCGGCGTCCCGGACGCGGCGAACGACGCCTCTTGGACAAACAACAACGGGAGCGATATCACGATCAGCTTCACTGCGGACGCCACCAATGCCAAAGCCCACTTCAGCTCGTTGTCGCCATCAACCACCACGGGCCGCCTCCTCAACATCAGCAACAGCACTTGGTGGGTCACGGACTCGTTTAATGTGGGAGCCGTTGCGGGTTTGACGGGGTCCGTGACCATGCTGTCGGGCAACCTCATTATCACCAATGCCGCCGGCACCGGACAGATGGTTGTGGGCGGTGTGGGATCAGGCAAGTTCACCATGAACGGTGGCACCGTGATCTTGGATCAACTGGTGGCCACGAACAGCAATACCAGAAACGTGGTGGCTCTCAATGCCGGCACCCTGACCCTACTCCACAACTCGACGGTATTTATGGGCACCAATGGCCAGATCACCATCGGGGGAACCACCGGCAAGGAAATGCTTTGGCAAATGCTGGGAGGGACTAATGTCACCACCTATTTTGGCAGCAAATCCCTGAATATCGGCAACGCGGCGAATGCCACCGGCACGGTCGTGGTGGCCGGCTCAGGAACCATCTGGAGCAATGTGACCGATACGGGTCGCATTGATCTTAAGATGGCCAACAACGCAGCGGCCACCGCGCGCTTGATAGTCAGTAACAATGCCTCTGTTTACATCGCAGGAAATATGGGATTTTTGGGAACGAACGGCCAGATCACGGTCGTCTCCGGCGGACGCCTGACTTTTAACGGGGACGGCAGTTCGTCAGCCTCGGGTCCTGGAAACACTCTCCTCGTCAGCAACAACAACTCTGCTTTCAGCATGCCGTTTGGATACATCATCGGAAAAAACGCTCCATCGAACCAGTGGATCATCGCGGACAACGCGAACGCCTCGGCCGGCGCGATCAACCTCGGAGGCGGCAGCAACGGGGTTGGCAATTCGGTTCTGGTCTTGGGAGGTGGGACCCTCACGGCTTCAGGAATTCTCGCGATCGACACGGGTGCAGGGGGTTCCGGAGCCTTGGACGCATCTGGTCCGGGTCGGTCCAACTTCGTCGTTGTGGCCAATGGGGGAAAACTCCAGACCACCGGCGGTTCCGATATCGCAGTTGGCAACTATGGAAACGGAGCCCAACTCCTAGTGACCAATAGTGGATCGGTTGCAATCGCCAGCGGAAGAAACCTTTTTGTAGGCCTGGCTACCAACACGGCTTATGGCTACGTGCTCGTGGATGGCCCCGGTAGTATCGTCAGCGCGGCGGGTCTCGCCGTGGGGAGCAACGCCGCCAGTATCGGCATGCCCAATCGAAACTCCGCGACATATGGAAACGGGCTGGTGGTGGTCCAGAACGGCGGAGTAGTCGAACTCACCAGCGGTGGAATCTACGGGGGGGCCGGTGGCTTCGGTGCGATCTCCAACCTCGGCGGCGTCTTCCAGTTCCTCAGTGCTAATCCTGGAATCTCTAACTACGGTAGACAAAGCTTCATCCTGAGCAACGGCACCGTGGCCTTCCGCAGCGTCGCCGCCGCCGTGGTCGATGGCAACATCACCAACCTCACCTCCCTCGGTGCCAACACCCTGCGACTGCCCGCTGCCACCAACGCCGCCCTCACCAGCTACACCTTCAGCAACGGGGCCGCCTTCGCCTCGCTCGACCTCCAGAGCAACAGCCTCTTCCGCAGCACCAACAGCCTCTCCCTTGGAGTCGGCGGGAAGTTCTCGGGGAATGGCTTCATCGACAGCAAGGCCGTCACCAACGCCGGCACGATCTCCCCCGGCAACTCGCCCGGCCTCCTCACCTTCTCCAGTAACCTCACCCTGCTCGACAGTTCCGTGCTGATGATGGAAATCGCCAGCACCAACGCGGGGGATTACGATCGCCTCGTCGTCAACGGCGCCATGGCCCGCGCGGGGACGCTCACGATCACGAATATCGGGAGCTGGGCGTTTGCTCTCAGCAACCGCTTCGACCTCTTCGACTTCACCTCCTGGTCGGGCGGCTTCTCGGTCACCAACCTACCCACGCTGGCCGAAGGCCTTGTCTGGGATTTCACAAGTTTCGAGACCGAGGGGGTTCTCTTAGTCGGGGCCCTTCCCATTCCCGAGCCCTCCCCCTTCCTCGCCGCCGTGGCGGGCCTGGCCCTCCTCGCCTTCCTCCGCCGCCGCCGTGCGTGAGACTTACGACGCGTTCCTCGGTCCTCTGTAGACGGGGGCGTTGACCCCGTTCCACTCCGCTCCCCATGATCTCGTTTCATGCTCCACGTTCCGCGACCCCTGGAACCCGGAGCGTAAAACGCCGCCCCACGGCCGCCGAACCACGCGTCAGCACGTCCCGGCGAATGTCGCATTCGCGTCAAGCTAACGGGCAAGGTTCCCGCGCTTAATGGACGGAACCGAACCACTCGTGGCGCGTGACAAGCCAGAAGAAGCCACAGATGAAACACGGATTTTCACGGATAGAGGAGAGCGCCGATTCCGCCACACGGAATCGGCGCGTCTTCCGCCGGGAGATATCGGAGTTTTGCCCATGGAGCATGCCAGGTCCGTGTAGCGGACCTGGTATTCTGCTTCTGCCATCCGTGTTTCATCCGTGGCTTCCCTGTAAACTGCAGGGCCGAGAAGAAAATGGACGGAGAAATATCGCCCGTAGCTTGACGCGCATGCGACAAGATCGAGACGCAAATCCGAGATTGCAAAGGGGAAACCGCAGCGGGTGGTTTCCCCTTCTGATTCTCGCTTTCGGGGCGCTGGCGTTTTCCTGCGCGGCGGGAGGCAGCCTGATCCCCAACTCCACCTTCGTGGATGAGGACGGGGACGGAAAGGTCGACGGCTGGGAGGTGAAGACCTTCCTCCTCGAGAAGGACCCGAACGATCCCAAGAAAAGCCGCCTGACGCTCAAGATCAAGCAGGACTCGGATCGTCAGATCGTGGGCGAGATCACCACCGCCTTTCAAGGGTCGGAAGGCTTCTATCAAATCACCGTCCGCTACCTGGACGAAAATGATGGCATCAGCATGGGCAAACTGCTGGTCAACGGGAAGACGGTCCATATCTGGGACTTCGATAACATCTTCTTCAGTTATTTCAGGAACGAGGTGATCGAGAACGTCCGCCTCAAGCCCGGCGACAAGATCACGGTCTGGGCGGCCAACGACGGCACCGAATACTGCCGCCTGGATTCCGTGAGGTTGGTCCCCAGCCCGCGGCCCCCGACCACGCGGGAAATCGAGGAGATGAAGCCACCCGAGGTCGCGGATGCCTTCTTCGGAGACCTCGTTCCCCTCGGCGAATTCCGCGACCTCTCCGCCGACGAGACGCGCCCCGAGACCCACGTCTCCATCGGCCGCGGGTCGCTGATCTTTCCCGCGCGTGCCGGGGGAAAATTCATCCTGGAGTTGGTCCCGAACAACACGCGGGTCAAGGCCATGGAAAAGGGGCAGTTGCTCTTCCTGGGGGCGACGTCCACGGGGCTCGAAGGAGGGGCGGCGACGACCGCGGACCTGGAGATCCCCTACGATCCAGAGCTAAAATCCGGCAGCGCCTCCTTCTCCACCCCCTCCGACGGCCTCTACCGGTTTGATTTTCGCATGGTCACCGCATTTCTGAAAACCCCCCACGTTTTCGCCTGTGCTCCCCTGGCCAAGGGACCTCCCATGCTGATGGCCTGGGGAGATTTCTTTTTTTTCGTTCCCAAGGGAACCCAATCTTTCGCGGTCACCGCCTCGGCGCTGGGAAACCGATCGACGGACGTGACGCTCCTGACCCCCAAGGGAACGGTCTGCAAGCGGGCGTCGCTCGAGGCCAAGGAGGAGCTCGCCGTGCGCGTCCCCGAGGGGCAGGACGACGGGGTCTGGCTCCTGTCGGTCCGGGGAATCAACCCGGGCCTGACCCTGCGCGGGGTGCCGCCGTTTCTCGCGACCCACCCGAAGTATCTGCTGGTTCCCAAGGAGTGCGTCGCCCCCAAGAAATGAAAAACGAAGGCGAAGGTTCACGGTTCATCGGTTCAACGGTTCAACGGTTGGGGAGTTTTTGGGGACGGCCATCCCTTCCGCGATCTCATTCGCATGGGCGTCAAGCCAAGGCGTCGGATTCGGATTTGCCCACGGAGGTCACGGAGGGCAGTCCGAGATGCCGAGCGGAGAGGGAGGAACTCCGACATTCGTCGCGAGCGCGCGGCGCGAGCGGGAAGCGGAACTCTCCCGCGGGGGCGCAGGGGGGAGGACCGTGGAGCAAAGATTTCTCGCGCAAAGGTCGCAAAGATCGCAAAGGGGAGTGGGATGAACATGCCGAATACGCGCGTCAACCAGAGTTGTCGCTCGCCGTATTCGGCCTGCCTTCGCCGGGAGTCGGATCTGGAACTCCAAGCAAGGAAGCTGAATACGGAGAGGCCCGATGCGGATCGGGCCGCGTATTCAGCCCTCGGTTCCCCCTTTGCGTACTTTGCGACCTTTGCGCGAAACCTCTGTTTGCCATGGAGAATCTGAACGTTAGCTTGACGCCTATGCGACTCTGGTCGGGGCGCGTATTCGGCCCTCTTCTCTCTCCTCTGCGTCTTCTTTTCTCTCCGTGTTCTCCGTGGGTAAATCTGGTTTGGTTCCTTCACCTGACGCGCATGCGAAGAGTTTCGGGGCTACCTGCCTTCCTCCTCGCCATCCTCCTCTCCCTCGGGTCCGTCCCGGCCCGCGCGGCCGAGGAGTTCGTCATCGCCAAGGGCGACCAGGCCGCGGCCCCCCTCGTGCTGCTCCCGAACTCGGGGAAAATGGCCGAGGAGGCCATGCGTGACCTGCGCCGGGTGCTGGGCGTGATGTGCGGAAAAGTCCCAGAAATGGGGGGGGAGGCCACGAAGGAGCCCGCCCTCGTCGTGGGCCTGGCCAGCGAATGGGCCAAGCTGACGAAGGACGAAGGCCCGTCGGTGCGACTCGCCCCCGCGGCGGCGGAAAGTTTCCTCCTCCTCAGCACCCCCACCCGTCTCCTGATCCTGGGAAAGGATCCCCAGGGGGTCAGCCATGGGGTGTACACCCTGTTGCACGACCTGGGATGCCGCTGGTACTTCCTGACCAAGGATTGGGAGATCATCCCCAAGAAGGCGACGGTGTCCGTACAGGTGGACCGTGTGGAGGGGCCCGCCATGCGGATGCGAAAGTTGAACTGCGGGGCCTCGCAAGGGGGCGCCTCGCGCGCGCTCTTTGAGGATTGGTCCCGGCGAAACCGGATGGGCTCCGCCTACGGCCGAGCGGGGATCAGCCACGCCTACGCGAGCTACGTGCCAGAGTCTCTTTATAAGGAACATCCCGAATACTTCGCGTGGGTGAGCCCGGACGGGGATGCCGCGGGAGCCAGCCAGAACGGGCTCCAGCCCTGCACGACGCGACCGGAGGTGGTGAAGTTGTTCGCGGAAGGCGCCCGGTCCCTGCTGCACAGCCGCAAGGAGAGGGACCCGGACAACGTTCTCCTGCTCTCGGTCAGCCCCAATGACAACACCGGCAACCTGTGCCGCTGCGAGCGCTGCCGGGCGGTCGGCAGCTATACCGACTGCGCCCTGCTCCTGGCCAACCAGGTGGCCGAGGCGATCCAGGGGGAGTTCCCCTCCACCCTGGTGGGGTTCATGGCCTACGGACGCGTTTCCCCGGCGCCCAGCCCGGGGCGGACGGCGAATCCGAACGTCATCGTTTCCATGGCGACCGCCTACACCTGGAACTCGTCCCCGCTGGAGATGATGGTGGAATGGCCGAAGTTTGTCCGCCACCTCATCATCCGGGAGTACTACTGCATCGGCCAGTGGGGAGGGGCCCGTCCGGATTATCAGGGACCCAACTTTGCCGACATCTCGCGCACCCTCAAGCGATGGCACGCGCGCGGCATCGAGGGCATGGAGTCGGAAATGGCCCACCACTGGGGCTCCTGCGGGCACCGATTCTGGGCGGCTTCCAAGTTGCTGTGGAACCCCTCCCTCCCGGCGGAAAGCGTCGAGAATGACTTCTACGAGAACTGCTGGGGGGAGTCCGCCGCCCCGATGCGGCGCTACTACGAACGCTGGGAAAGCGGCCAGCCGGCCTCCCCGCGCACCCTGGGGCTGGCCTTTCAGGACCTGACCGAGGCCGCCCGCATGGCAAAATCGCCCGAGGTGCTGCAGCGGGTCAACCTCATGACCCTCTATCTCCACTGGTTCCATTTGCAGGAGGAGACCAAGAAAATCGCCGACGAATGCCGCCGCCTGAAACTGAGCGAGGACGAGACCCAGCAGCGCGTCGAGAAGTTCAGCGAGGAGGGGAACCACCTGCTCTACCGGTGGAAGGAAGCCTACCTGCTGTCCATCCAGCCGAGGGCGTATTCCATGACCCGTCCCAGCATCCCGTATTCCCCGTCCGAGGTGGACGCGATTCGCAAGGAGGATCTGGCGTTTTACCAGAAGGCGTCCGGCGGCCTGGTGGAGATGGGAGGGGCCTCTTTTTCCACGGACCTGGTGCCGCTGCGGGATTTCAAAAACCTCAAGGCGCTGGAATCGTGCGAAAGCATCGAGGGGAACTTTGGAAAAACCAGCTACCTGGTCCGCGCAAAGGAAAACGAGGAGCTCGTGATGTCCCTGGAAAAACCGCGGTCCGCGACCGACCACGAGACCGCGCCAATGGCGGTCAAGGGCCCCGAGCCCAAGACGCCGGCAGAGACCAGGCCCGCGGCCATCGCCGAGGGGAACGACGCCCCGGAGGAAACTCCCGTCTCCCCATCCAAGAAGAAGATGCTGGGACGTCTGGTGATCTGGTCCCTGGGAAAGGATGGACGGGAGCGGGAGTTCGTCGCGCTTCATAAGATTCCCGCCGATTCCCCCTCCGTCCCCTTCAAGTTCAAGGCCCCGCAGGAGGGGCTTTACCTGGTGAATGTCAGCAGCAGCGCCAGGGACAAGCCGGTGGGATTCAGGATCGAAAATCGTCCCGCCATGGTGATGGCGGCCGACATGAAAAACCAAAGGGACGTCTACCCCCTCGATGTGAGGCCGAGGGAGGAAGCCCCGGTGGTAAAGGGGAAACACGAAGCCCGCGGAGCCAAGCCGACCAGCCTCTTCTACTTCTACGTCCCCGCCGGGACCCAGCGGTTCGCCCTGCAACTGCTGAGGCTCAAATCGGCGCCCCTCGATTTCAAAGTGACCACGGTTTCGGGCCAGACCGTCCGTGAGGAGACCGCCACCCGCGAGACCGAATGGGTCATCCCTGTCCCGCCCGACAAGGCGGGCAGCATCTGGCGGCTGTGGGTCAACACCGATCGACTGTCCCGCTTGGGACTGGATGGCATCCCCCCGTACGTGGCCACCCACCCCAGAAACCTATTGATCCCACGCGAAGGGACCGGGACGAAGCCGTAACCATCCCAAAACTTTCCGCCCCTCCTTTTCCGCGCTTCCCCCCTTTTCCGCTTTCTCATTTTCTCGATTTCCCGATTTTCTTCCATCCTCCCCATTTTTCATCGCCGTTTTACATTTTTCATTCCCCTTCACTCCCCTTCATCATTCCTCATTCATCCTTCATCCTTTCCCCATGCCTCTCTCCCACCTCTCCCTCAGCCTCCGCCTCGGCAACGAGTGGCTCCCCGCCGCACGCGTTGACTCCTCCGGCGGATCCTCCACGCCTCCCTTCAAGGCCCGCTGGTCGGGCTCCCGCGATCTTTCCCTCGTCCTTCGCCGCGCCGATGGCCAATCCTTCGCGCCCGAGGCTTTCCGCGTCGAGGTCGCCGTCCCCCTCCGCAACTACGCCCACACGGTCGTCCCCGATTGCGGCCGCCACTATGTGAACACCGCCAAGGGACTCGACATCCGATCGGGCGCCTTCGGCGTCCATCCCGCCAACGCGGGCCATCCCTTCTTCGCCCTCGCCGACGAGACGGGGCGCTTCTGGTTCGCCTTCGGCATCCCCTCCGCCGCGGGCGAGGTCCGCTGCCGCCGCATCCTCCCCCGGATCAGTTCGAGCAAGGCGATGGTCGGCGGGGACGATCTCCTGGCCCTCTCCTTCGAGTGGGACGCCGAGCCCGGCGCGCGCCCCGAGTGGAGGATCGAGTTCTTCGTCACGGACCACGAGAAAACCTGGTTCCACGCGCTCCGCCGCTACACGGCGGGCATCCGAAAGCGCGAGAAGATCGTCTACCCGTCGCATCCCGACGCGTGGACTCCCGCGTGGTGCACATGGACCGCCTTCAGCTCCGACGACATGACCGCGAAGCGGGTCCTCGAGAACGCCGCGATCGCCCGTGACCTCGGGATGGGCTCCGTGATCCTCGACGACGGATGGTTCGGTCCCGGGCTCGACAGCGAGATGACGCTCAATCTCGGCGACTACGAGCCCGATCCCACCAAGTTCCCCGATCTCCCCGCCACCGTCCGAGAGATCCAGGCGATGGGCCTCAAGGCGATCCTCTGGCACGCCCCGCTCTGCATCGCCCGCACGAGCCGACGCTGGACGACCATGCAGAAGTACGCGATGTGGCAGGACGGCAAGGAGTTCACCAGTGTGAACGGCCTCGCCCAGCTCTGCCCCGCCTGCCCGGAGGTCCGCCGCTACGTCGAGGAGGAGACCGCCCGCCTCTTCCGCGAGTACGGCGTGGATGGCCTCAAGGTGGATCTCTACAACTGTCTCCCGACGCGCCGCTGCGAGTCCACGCTCCACGCCCATGACATTCCCGATGGCGTAGCCGCCGTGGATGCGACGATGGCCGCCCAGTGGGCAGCCGCCCTCCGCGCGAAGCCGGACGCCCTCTTCGAACTCAAGCAGGACTACGGAAACGTCCGCCTCTGCCGGAACGGGACGATGCTCCGCGCCGGGGACACCGGCTACGACGTGAACACCAACCTGCGGCGCTGCTTCTACAACCAGGCTTACGCCCCCTGCGTCCACAACGATTACTTCGTCTCCGACTATGCCCTCCCCCCGTCCGCGTTCGCCCTCGCGATGCTCCGAATGCTCACCGCGGGCGTCCCGACCTTCGGGAGCGACCTCACCCGCCTCTCGCCCGCCCACCGCGCGGTGATCCGCGCCTGGCTCGCCTTCTACCGCGCCGAACTTCCGATCTTCCAGGCCCCGCGCGAGCCGCAGGACAACTCCCTCGCCGTCTGGCAGGGCGGCACCCGCTCCCGGAAATGGGTCAGCGCCTGGGCCGACGCCCGAGAAATCCAGCTCCCTTCCGCCCCGACGATCTTCGTGATGAACGGCACCCCCCACGACCATCTCTACGTGCGCGTGGACCGCAAGCGCCGCGTCCGTGCCACCATGCTCGACCCCCGCCTCCGCGAGGTCTCCCGACACTCGCTCACCCTCGCCGACGGCACCCGCCTCCCGATCCCCCCCGGCGGGCTAGTCCGCATCGAGTCATGAGGCTCTTGAAAAAAAGCGCCCAATGATCGCCTCATTCAAATGCGGGGCAATCCTTCCTGGCTGACGTCTGCTCCGAAGGACGGCACCCAGGAACGGGTGCCCTACAGGCAGAAGGACGATCCTCATGAAAGATTTCGGTTCTGCCTTTCCATTTTCCCGTTTTCCCGCTTTTCCATTTTCCCGCTTTTCTTCCATCCTCCACCCCCCGCCTCCCAACCGCTGAACCGCTGAGCCTCCTTTCCCATTTTTCATCACCCATTTTACATTCCTCCCCATGCCTTCCCCCATGAAACTCGCCCCCTCTTCACCTTCCACTTCGGCGCCTCGCCGGTACGCCCTCGTCGGATGCGGCGGGCGGGGTCTCGGCATGTTCGCCGCACCCCTCGTCCAAAAATATCCGTCCGTCGCCCGCCTGGTGGGACTCTGCGATCCCAACACCGGCCGCATGGCCCACTACCGCCAAACGCTCGGCTGCGACATCCCGTCATTCACGGATTTTGACGAAATGATCCGCCAGACGCGCCCGGAGGCCGTCCTCGTGGCCACGCCCGACGCCCTGCACCACCGCTTCATTATCCGGGCCCTCGAGGCGGGATGCGACGCCATCACGGAAAAACCGATGACCACGGACGCCGAGAAATGCCGCGAGATCCTCGCGGCCGAGAAGCGGCACGGACGCCGCGTCATCGTCACGTTCAACGTGCGCTTCAACCCGTACGTCGCCCGCATCCGCGAACTGCTGGCGCAGGGGGCCATCGGACGGATCCTCTCCGTGGACCTGAACTACCAGCTCGACCGCCAGCACGGGGCCGACTACTTCCGCCGCTGGCATCGCCGCAAGGAGAACTCCGGGGGCCTGCTGGTTCACAAGAGCACCCACCACTTCGACATGGTGAACTGGCTGCTCGGCGAGGAGCCGACCCAGGTTTTTGCGATGGGTTCCCTGCAGTATTATGGGCCCCGACGCGCGGAGCGCGGGACGCGCTGCCTCGGCTGCCCCCACGCGAAAAGCTGCGAGTTTTATTTCGACATCCGCCAGCCGCTCGCCGTCGGCGAGATGCTGGACAACGCCGGGCTTTACGCCGACGTGGAACACCTCGACGGCTACTTCCGCGACCGGTGCGTCTTTTCCGAGGAGATCGACATCGAGGACACCATGAACCTGGTCGTCCGCTACACCGGCGGGGTGCAGATGAGCTATTCCCTCAACGCGCACTGCATTTACGAGGGCTGGCGGCTGGCCCTCAACGGCACGGAGGGGCGGCTCGAGGCCGAGACCTGGCACAGCGGCCCCCGCTCGGGCACCGCCTGCCGCGAGATCCTGATCCATCGCCCCCGTGGCCCCGCGGAAACCGTCTCCGTTCCCGTGGACACCTCGGCGCATGGGGGTGGGGACCGCCGACTTCAGGAGATGCTCTTCAACGGCCCATGCCCGGATCCCCTCGGCCAGATGGCCTCCTCGCGCGCCGGCGCCCTGTCCTGCCTCATCGGCGCGGCGGCCAACCTTTCCATCCGGGACGGCACCCCCATCGCGATCAAGGACCTGGGGCTTTCCTCGCTTCCATGAAACTCAACGCCTCCTTCACGCTCCTCGCGCCCTCTTTGCCGCCCTCCCCCGTTCGCCACGCGCTCGATGCCCTGCGGAGCGACTGGCGCGCGGTCTTCGGCGCGCAACTTTCGGATGCGCAGAAACCCGCCCCGCGCCAGATCCGCCTCGTCTTCGCCAACCTCGGACGCGAGGAGGCCTTCCGAATCACGGTAACGGACGAACCCGCCGTGCTGATCGAGGGCAACGACGCCCTCGGCCTCGTTTTCGGGATCTACCGATTCTGCGACGAGATCCTCGGCGTGGAGCCATTCCACTTCTGGACCGACCTTCCGCCGCAGCCCAGAAAGGAAATCGCCGTCGAGGTCGGCGTGCGCACCGAGGCGGAGCCCGCGGTCCGTTTCCGCGGATGGTTCGTCAACGGCGAGGATTGCCTCAGGGGATGGCATGACGACATGCAGATCTCCCCGGCAACCTGGTACACCCTTTTCGAGACCATGCTGCGCGCCGGGTTCAACATGGTGATCCCGGGCACGGGGGTCGCGCCCACCGACCCGCAGGTGGACCTTGCGGCGGAGATGGGCCTCTGGATCACCCAGCACCACGCCGAACCCCTCGGCGCGCGGATGTTCCGCGAGGCGTACCCCGAGGTCGCGCCCCGATGGCCCGAGGAATGGCCGAGGTTCGAGTCCCTCTACCGCGAGGCCATCCACACCGCGAAGGGGCGCAAGGTGGTCTGGGCGGTCGGCTTCCGCGGGCAGGGGGACCACCCCTTCTACATGGACGATCCCCGCCACAGCACCCTGGAGCAGAAGGGCGCGGTCATCGCCGAGGCCATCCGTCGCCAGCAGGCACTCGTGCGCGAGCTCACCCCCGGTCCGCACCACTTTGCACACAACATCTACGGGGAAAGCGCTCCGCTCTACCGCGGAGGCCACCTCCCGCTCCCCGACGACGTGATCCGCGTCTGGGGCGACAACGGCTTCGGCGCGATGCGCATGCGCCGCATGGAGCACCTCGGCGAGGAACGCATCCCTGCCACCCCCATGCCCGCCGACCGGGACCGCTTCAACGGCGTCTACTACCACGTCAATTTCCACGATCTCCAGGTCTCCAACCAGGTCACCCCGCTTGTCGCCCCCGACCTCATCCGCGACGAGTTGGGCGCGTTCCTCGTCCCGAAGGGCTTCCGCTACCTCACGCTCAACGTGGGAAACATCCGCCCGCACGCGTACGACATCGCCCTCATCGGCAAGATGCTTTGCCACCCCCGCTCCCAACTCACGTCGCTTCCTGATTGGCCCGAGGAACACTCCCGCAACTTCTGCGACCGCCATTTCCCCGGGGTCGAGAAGGAGGCGGCGGAGATCATCCGCCTCTACCATGAGGCCCCTTTCGCCTACGGCCCCCTCCGCGACGAGAAGGTTGGGGACGAGGGGATGCACCACCCGCTGCGCACCGGGATCGCCTGCGCGCTGCAAGGGACGAACGCCTCGAAGCACGTCACCTTCGGTTTCATCACCGGCCGCCCACCCGACAGCGCGGGTTGTTTCCGATGGATGCGCGAGCGCGCCGCACCATCGCTCCCTCGGTGGGAGGACCTGTGGAGGCGCTCGGAGGCCCTCGTGGCCCGCGCCACGGAACCCGTCGCGACCCGCTTCCGCGACACGTTCGGCATGTTCATTGCCTTCAACCTCCATTCCACCCGTGGACTGGTCGCCGGAATGGACGGCCTGCTTGCATGGGGCAAGGAGGATTGGAAGGGGGCCTTCTGCCATTTTGGCGAGGCGATCACTCACATGGAGGCCGCCCAGTCGGAACTCCGCCGGGTGGAGCGCGGCCAGTGGAAGAACTTCTACCGCGGCGAATGGCTCACCGGCACCGGGAAGACCCTTCGATCGCTCGACGTGATCCTCGGGGCCTCCCGCCTCCGCGGGGACACCGGCTGGCCACGCTCTCGGTGGGTGCAGGAGGCCCTCGGCCACGAAACGGAATCCATCGGAGAATACGGCCAGGCCGCCGTGGACGACCGCCGACTCGCCACCGCCCTCGCCCGCCGCCGCGACGGCGGTCCGCCCGCGGACGTCTCCATCCTGAAATGAATCGCTGAAACCGTTTAGGCTGCCGGGTTCAACGTTTTCCCGCTTTTTCGTTTTTCTGCTTTTCTCCCATCCTCCACCCCCCGCCCTCCCAACCGTTGAACCGCTGAACCTCCTTTCCCATTTTTCATCGCCCATTTTACATTTTACATTCTTCCCCTCCGTCCTCTGACCTCCCTCCCTGCTTACTGCTCCCTGCTTACCGCTCCC
>CAZZBZ010000042.1:0-16076 GCA_964653025.1 uncultured Verrucomicrobiota bacterium | reverse complement strand
GCTCCCTGCTTACCGCTCCCATGCCCTCCCAAAATCACGCCCTCGACTGGCTCCACCGGGCCACGAAGTTCGGAAACCTCCCCGCCCTCGTCACCCACGAGGAAACCACCTCCTATGCCGAACTCGCGGACCTCTCGGACCGGGTTGCCGCCGGGCTCCTCCGCGGGAGACGCGACCTCCGCGAAGCCCGCGTGGTCTTTCTCGTGCCACCGGGACCAGACCACGTGGCCATCCAGTGGGGAACGTGGAAGGCGGGGGGCATCGCCGTTCCCCTCTGCGCCCAGCATCCCCCGCCCGAGTGGGAGTACGTGATCCGCGACGCCGACCCCGAAGTCGTGGTCGGCACTCCTGAGAACGCCGCGCTCCTCCGTCCCCTCGCCCACCGACTTCGCCGACGTTTCTCCCTCGTGAAGGACCTCCTCGCGGCCGCCCCCGTCCGCCTCCCCCGCGTAGCTCCCGGACGCCGCGCGATGATGATCTACACGAGCGGGACCACCGGAAAACCGAAAGGGGTCATCACCACGCACGCCAACCTCCGTGCGCAAATCTCGACCCTCGTCAAGGCATGGTCCTGGACAAAGAACGACCGGATCCTCCACGCCCTCCCGCTTCACCACGTCCACGGCGTGGTGAACGCCCTCTGCTGCGCCCTCTGGAGCGGGGCGACCTGCGAAATGCTCCCGTCCTTCGACGCGAAGGAGATGTGGGCTCGTCTGCGCACCGGTCGCATCACCCTCCTCATGGGGGTGCCCACCATGTATACCCGCCTCACCCAGTTCTGGGAGGCCGCATCCCCCGCCGAGCGCCGTGCGATGACGCGCGCCTGCCACCACGTCCGCCTGATGGTCTGCGGCTCCGCCGCGCTCCCCGTCCCCGTCCTCAGTTCCTGGAAGCGTCTCAGCGGCCATGTCCTCCTCGAGCGCTACGGGATGACCGAGATCGGCATGGCGCTTTCCAACCCGCTCCACGGACGCCGCATCCCCGGCGCCGTCGGGCGCCCGCTCCCCGCCGTCCGCATCCGCCTCGCCGACGAGAAGGGCCGCCCCGTGAAACCCGGCCAACCGGGCGAGATCCTGGTGAAGGGGCCCTCGGTCTTCCGCGAGTACTGGCGTCGTCCCACGGAGACCCGCAAGAGCTTCCGCGACGGGTGGTTCCGGACGGGGGACATCGCGACGCAGCGGCGCGGGATCGTCCGCATCCTCGGGCGCAGTTCTACCGACATCATCAAGACCGGCGGCTACAAGGTCTCGGCACTCGAGATCGAGCAGGAACTCCTCGCCCACCCCGCGATCGCCGAGTGCGCGGTGGTCGGCCTGCCCGACCCCGAGTGGGGCGAGCGTGTCGCCGCCGCCCTCCACCTTCGAACGGGAAAGTCCATCGACCTCGCAACTCTGCGGGACTGGTGCCGCGCCCGCCTCGCGGTATACAAGATCCCCTCGCGTCTCCAACTCGTGGAGGCACTCCCCCGCAACGCGATGGGCAAGGTTCTCAAGCGCCAGGTCACGGAGGCATTTTCTGCAACTTCATAAATGCGAGGCTTTTAAACCCCGTTCAAAATATCATTGGGAGGGATGGCGTGTCGCCGTCCTTCCCCCACCCTGCGGCCGCCGACACGGCAGCCCTCCACTTCCAGTTGTTGGTATCGACCGTTTTGTTTTTGTTTGCATATCACAACGTTGTGACTCAACTTTCTGCTTTCCCTCTATTTCGCTTCCCTCACACCGCTCCCTAATTACAGCTTATCGCTGGTCGCTTACAGCCTCTCCCCGCTCACTGTTCACTCCCCCATGAATCCCTCCCAAAAAAAATATCGCGTCGGAATCCTTGGCTGCGGTCGCGTCTCGCGCTTCAGCCACCTCGACGGCTGGAAGCGCTGGCAGGACCGCGTGGAAATCACGGCCCTCTGCGACATCCTCCCCTCCCAGATGGCAGAGACCAAGAAGGAGCAGCCCGAGTTCTGCGGGAAGGCGCTCGAGTTCACCGACTACCGGAAGATGCTGGCCGAGGCGCCGCTCGACATCGTCTCGGTCTGCTCCTACGGGGACAAGCACCTCGAGCATACCGCCGCCGTCATGGACTCGGGGCGTCACGCCTTCATGGAGAAACCCGCTGGCTACAGCCTCGAGGAGGCCCGTCGCTTCCGCTACCTCGTCCGCAAGCACCCCGCGCTCAAGGCGGGGGTCGCCTACGGGATGCGTTACCACAGCGCCAGCCAGGCCTTCCGCGCGCTCCTCCAGAGCGGCAAGCTCGGGACGATCCTCACGGGCGAGATCTCCTACAGCCACCCGGTTTTCGGCGAAGGCCACGAGCACACCCATGCCTCGCTCGAAGATACCGGAGGTCACCATGGCAAGCGCCAGCATCTCCCCTCGGAATCGCTGACCGACAAGGCAGGAAACTACATCGCCTCGTCCGAACTCACCCGCTCCACACACCCCTGGGATTTCGTTCGCTACCTCTTCGGCGACGCAGAAGCCGTCTTCTCCACAAACGGTGCGAACGCCGACATCCAGATGGGAATCATTTGGATGAAGGGGGGGGCTCTCGTGAGCGTCCTCGCCGGGGCCACCGCGATCGCGAAGATCGGCGGCAACCAGCACCAGCTCTGCCAGGTCCACGGGACCCTCGGAAGCGCGTGGCTCACCCGCGATATGTACGAGCCCTACGTGCGCCACCCCCTCTATCGCACCGACGGCGAGATCCAGGAGGCCCCGCGCGTCACCGACCTCGAGGACACCTCCCACGCCGGCCTCATCCGCACCAAGAACTTCCTCGATGCCATCGAGGGGAAGGCCGAGGTCATCTGCTCCCTCGAGGATGCCGCGAAGACCACCGAGTTGCTCCACGCCCTCTGGCTCAGCGAACGCACCCACTCCCGCGTCCCCGTCCTCCCCGGAATCCAGACCGGATAACCACGCCAACCCTCCCACACCTCCATCGCCATGATCTCTCCCACCGGATCTATCAAGCTTCGGCGCCCCTTGGGCCATATCTCGCGGAAAGAGCATGTAGGAATAAAAACGCAAACACCAACTCCGCGGATGCGTCTGGCCACCTTGGGGATCCTGACACTCGCCCTTCTCGCCTTTACCCCTCGCGCCCGCGCCCAGGCCGACAACGCGCAGGTGGATATCGGCACCGTCGAGGCCCCTTCATGGACCATACCGGACGACCTGACCCTCCGTGTGCGCGTCACCACCATGGACCCCGCCGAGCCGACCTCGATCCAATGGCGCTACGGTGGCGAGGGAATGGGGGGCGACGTGATCAAGGGGGCGTTGGCCAGACCGTCCGGGGCCGCGCCCCAGCCCAATGAAGGAATCGGCTCAAATCGCTCGAAGGGCCCGGTTCTGCCGACCTTTGAGGTCGGCGAATGGTCAGCCCCGATCGCCCTTCTGGATCTCAAAAAGGCCCCGTGGCCGAGGATCCTATTCGTCACCTTCTGGGTCGGGCGCCCTCTGAAAATGAACAACCTGGTTGACCGCATCCCCATCGACTACACGAAAGGCGTCGCGCTGGAGTTCGAGGTCTCCCAGCAGGGGCGCATCGTACGGACATTCACCGAGGCCGCGCCCGACGGCAACGTCGTGGACCTCGTCATCTGGCCGGAGCGCTGGGCGGATCAGGACAAGCCCGACTATGCCCTGGGTTTCATGGGACTCCTCGAGTACGTCTCCTTGCGGGCCGCCCACATGGAGAAGCTCCCCTGGAGCAAAGGGGAGCTTCCCAAGAAGTTCTCTCTCGTCACGGACTTCGGCGGATACGGGGTGGTCAACAACTACGGTGTCCATCACAGCAGCCGTGCCGTCGTCGAGGCCGAGGCACGCACCCTGCGCCAACTGGGCGTCAACGGCCTGCGCGCCGCCCCTCTTTTCTTTCTCGAACAGGCGAAGAAGCGGGAGGGTTCCGGCGCCGCCTTCGACCGCGTGCACATCGCGCAGATTCCCGGTTACCCGGTGGTTCCCAAGCCTCGCGTCAAGGACGAGAGCTTCGAACCGGGGTGCCCGTTCAGCCCCAAGGTTGCCGAACTGACGAAGGCCGGCATCGAGAAGGGCCTCGCCGAAATGCGCAGCAGCACGGCTCCCGAGGTCTGGGGGCTCACCGTGGACGAGATCGGCGTCGTCTTCGACCATTCCAACCAGGGCAAGGCCCACGTGGAACAGTGCCCGCTCTGCCATGCGGAGTTTGTCAAACTCCTCAAGGGCAAGGGGATCACCCCCGCGGACATCGGGAAAACCGATTGGGCCGAGGTGAAACCATTCATCGTCTCGCCCAAGGATTCGGACCAGACATGGATGCAGAAGCCGGGGATGTCGCTCATCGCGTACTACACCCGCTGCTTCCTCGCCGAGGCCTCGGCCTCCATGTTCACGCCCCTGCGCACGGCGGTGGCGGTCGCCAACCAGGAGAAGGCAAAGGCCGCCGCCGGTTCCCCGGCGGCAACACAGCCTTCGATGTACACCTACGCCCTGCGCGGCAACACCTTTCTCCTCGGGGGGCACAGCCTCGACTTCTTCGATTTCTATCGCTCCTCCGACAACGGCTTCGTGTACGAAACCTCCAACCGCGATTCCCGGGTGCATCCCTGGGACAGCTACCTCTGCGACGTGGGCCGGGTGGTGTCCGCGGAGCAGAAGCTCGCCTTTGGCGTTTACGTCAAACCGCACCGCGGCGCCGTCATCCAGCGCGCCCTCACCGCGATCAGCCGGGGAGCGACCATGCTCTTCTGGTACACGTACGGTCCCGACTATTCGAAGGGCGATTGCTTCTCCTCGTCCCTGCCCCGTCTGGAACTGACGAGCAAGGCCGCTCATCTCATCGCGAAGGCGGAGGACGCCCTCTACGGCGCCAAGTGGGCCCAGCCGGCGCGCATCGGTATCGTCAAGCCCAACACCAGCGAGATCTGGCTGGGCCTCACCAAAAAGGATCCCGCATGGAGCGCCTCGTACGAGAATGCCAAGTGGATCTACAGCGCCCTGGCCCACGAGCATCTCCCCGTGGACCCGTTGGATGAGGGAATGCTGGAGAACCGGGATCTCTCGGTCTACCAGGTGCTGTACGTCAGCGGCCCGAACCTTCGAAAAACGGCCGCAGCAAAGCTGGCGAAATGGGTCGAGGAGGGCGGAACTCTCTACACCAGCGGCTGGAGCCTCGCGCGGGATGAGGCCAACTTATCCCTCGACACCCTGCTGCCCATGCTGGGGCTTGAATCGCGCACCCCACCCGAAATGTACCTCGAGGTGAAGTGCTACGGTTCCGGCCCGCTGGATACCTTTGAACCCAAGGACCGGAAACAAGGACGTCTCGCTGAGGTGCCGGCGGGCGCCGCGGTCAAGGGCCAGAAGCCGTTTGACCTGGCCTTCACCCCGAAGGTCGGACGGGAAATCCTCAAGCCGACCAGCGGCACGGAGGTGCTCGCCCGCTACGCCGATGGTTCGGCCGCAGCCACCCGCCGCGCCTACGGCAAGGGCCAGGTCTTCGTGGTCGGTTTCTTCCCCGGCCTGGAGTACAGCGCGGGCGTCCGAAACGACGAGTACGACATGAGCAAGCAGTTTGACGCAGGCCTGCGGAAGCTGATCACCGCCCCCGCCCTGGAGAAGGTCCAACCCGTCGTGGATCCCTCGGTCCCCACGGTCGAGGGAGTGCTCCTGAAAAATCCCTCCAGTGGCGCGCGGAGCGTGACCCTGATGAACTGGACCTACCGGATCGGCGCCATCATGAGCAAGAAGGTCGGCCCCGGGGTTCGGAAGACCTCGCTCCCGGTGCTCGTGGAGCAGAAGGATCTGCAGGTCACGGTACGCGGCGCGGGCCCCGTCAAAAAGGTGCGCTCCGCAATGCTCGGAAAGGAACTGGTGTTCCAGCAGCAGGAGGATCTGCTTCGGGTGACCCTGCCCGAGCTTCAGGAGGCGGACGTGCTCCTGTTGGAATAGTCCCATGCCTCACGCCAGGATCGGACCTCTGGAGGCCAAGCCGGATTGGCCCGCTGCCGCCGCGCGTTGGACCGCGTTCTGGAACAACGAAATCCCGCGAGATCGGGTGCTGATGTCGCTGCGTGTGCAGCGTGACTGCCGCGATTACCCTGCCCCGAATCCACCGGCGAACCTCGAAGCCTACCATACCGATCTGGATTTCTTCCTGAAGCGACGCCTTCACGAGGTCATGCGATTCGAATATCTCGCTGAGGCGATCCCATCCACATGGATTTCGATCACGGGCGCCTACCTCGGTATCCTGCTGGGCGGACGACTGAAACCCATGGAGAACGGAGTCGTCCACAGCGAGCCGTGCATCCGGGACTGGTCAACCGTGGAACGGATCGGCGTGGATCGACAAAGCCGATGGTACGACCTCAGCATGAGACAACTCGACCTCCTCTGCCGTCATGCAGACAAGTTCGTGATCCGAATGCCGGATTTTCACGGCATCAGCGACGCCCTGTGTTCACTGCGTGGCGGGACCGAACTGGCCTTTGACCTGCATGACCAGCCGGACAAGATCCAGTGGGCGGCGGCTCAGGTGGGGATCGCGTGGAAGGAGGCATGGGATGAAGCTCATGCAATCCTGGCGCGTGTCCAGGCCGGCAGTTGCATTTGGCTGGGTATGTGGCACCCCGGCCGCATCGAGGTCATTCAGGAAGATTTTGCGGACAATCTCAGCGTGGAGCAGTATTGCGAGCATTTTCTGCCGCACGATCGGGCTTTCGCCCGATCCATGGATCGGACGGTGTTCCACCTCCATAACACCATGATGCGCTACCAGAAGATCGTGCTCGAAACGCCGGAAATATCTGGCGGACAGTTCAGTCCGCCACGAGCGTCAGGAACAATGGATGCTCTCCCTGTTTCAGCCGAACTCGACATGTTCCGAAAACTCCAGCAGGCTGGAAAAAAGACATGGTATCTCTTTTTGGATGAAGAAGACATGCGCACGGCAATCTTGAACGGAGATCCACAGCATCTTTTCCTGATCTCGCCGGTGTTGGACAACCGCGAGGAAGCACGGCGACTCATGGGACTGGCCGAGACCTACACGCAACAGCGCAAGAAGGAACTGGGCCTGAACTAGTGCAAAAACCATGAGCGTTCTCGACATCATCCGACGTTGCGCCGAGGTCCCCTCGTTCAGCTCCCACGAGGAGCGCCTGCACCCCGTGGTGCTCGACTTCATCAAGAATCTTCCCGGGGTCCATCACGAGGCCGTCCACGGAAACAACCTCGCGATCTGGACCAACGCCGCACCCGGCGCCGTCACGGTCGTCCTCTCCGCCCACCTCGACAAGATCAACCACCTCGATCACGACTCGACCGAGAAGCTCCCCTTCCGCCAGACCGACGACGAACTCATCGGCCAACTCGACGACACGGTCGGCGTGGGACTCTGCCTCCGCCTCCTCGAACGCCTCTGTAAACAGTCCGAAATTGCACTCTACATCCTGCTCTCCGAAATGGAGGAGGGCCATGGGATCAAAAACACGCCCCACCTCCTCCGCAACGGCGGCAAGGGCCTCCACTACGGCATCGGAGCCGAGCGCCTTTCCGCCTGGCTCAAGACACGCAAAGTGGTCCCGAAGGTCATGCTCACCCTCGACCCCACGCCGCTCTTTCGCGGAGAGAGCGGGGTCGCCGTCTACTCCGAGCACTGGCGCCTCAACGGGATCAAGCCCACTCCCGAGCTCGTCGAGCGCACGGAACTGGCGGTCCGCATCCTCGAGGAACTCCACCCCGCCATCCGCCGCCGCAACAACGGAAACGACTATCTCATCTACGGACGCGAGTTCAACGCGGACGGCAAAGGGCACGTCCCCAGCCTCGCGATCGAGCCCGCGATCCACCCTTGCCACGCGATGCCCGAGCGCGTCTTTATCCGCGATGTCCAGGCCACCGAGCACCTCCTCTTCAGCTTCCTCACCCGCCTCGTCGGCATGCACCGCTGGCTGGTGTGAGCAATCGCAGTTCCGCCGGGATCAGACATTTCCCTCTCTCCCCGGTAGCCCGACGTGTCCACGCGTGGCGCGTGGCAAGCCCAACGGCGGGTCTCCCTTCGACGGGTCCCGTGCTCGGGGCAGCACGGGCTACCAAGACATGGTCGACTTCTTCACGGGGCCCAGGTCCAGTCCACCCCGTCGGGCGTGGAGGGCGGGGCCATGAAGACGACATGGCCGTCGGCGAAGCAGACGTTTCCCTTCCCGCCACGGTGCCACGCATCGGGAACCTTGACCATGCTCGCGTCAAGGAAGAGCACGGTTTTCGCAGGGGTGTGCACCGAGGAGAATCGAATGGCATTCAACCCGCCGGGCGTGCCATCGAATAGGTTGCCGGTGGCGTTGTAGTTGTAGCTGTTGCCCACCCAGGCGAAGTGCGTCATCGCCGTGGCGGCACCATACCAAACCAGCGGCTTCGTGTCGGCGGGGCAATGGAAGACCTCGATCTGGTTCCCCACGTACTTATTCAGCGGGCGTGGCACAATCCTGTTGAACAGCCCCCCTTGTCCCGTGTTCGGATTTCCCGTCTCGCGCCCCCCGTAAACGTACCAATCCATCCCCTCGGTCTCCATGTCGGCGCCCTTCCAGAAGACCACGTCATCGGTGTCCTGAAGGTACATCGTGAAGGCGGAAAAAATCTGGCGCAGGTTGCTGGCGCAGCGAACCACCTTCGAGCGCTCACGCGCGCGGGCCAGCGACGGAACAAGCAACGTGGCAAGGATCGCGATGATCGCGATGACGACCAAAAGCTCGACGAGGGTGAAACCGCGACGCACGGGGCGCATGCCGCGGGCAGGCTTCCGGCATGACGCGACTTCCATCATCCGTGGGTCCGTCACGGAAGGATGTGTCAGCGGACCATCCCCTGTTTTTCCAGCAACCGGCGGATCTTCCCGGGATTCCCGTTCGCCTTTTTGCAGACCGCGCTCACCTTCGCATAACCGTGGCGGCGCATCGCCCGCGTGAGAAGCGGGATGATCGAGCGGCCATGCGCGGCGTTCGCGGCCTCGTCCACAGTAAACCCCGCCACGCATTTCTCCCCGAACGCCCCGACCGCGGCCGCCATCACGTCCATCGCATCGAGGAGATTGAAGACCAGGGCGCTCTCCCAGACGTTCAGGTCGAGTTCCCCGTGGGCCAGCGCGGCCTCGCACACCGCCTGCGCCCCCATCGCCTGGAAGCACGCCTGGATCAGAAACTCGGGGATCACCGGGTTGACCTTCCCCGGCATGATCGAGGAGCCGGGCTGGACCGCCGGCAGGCGGATCTCACCGAGCCCCCCCTCGGGGCCCGAGGAGAGTAGGCGAAAATCCTGCGCAATCTTGACGAGCCCCCGGGCAAGGAGCCCGAGCTGGGCTCCCACCGCGGCAAGGTCGTCCGCGTTCTGCGCCGCATCGAAAAGGTCCGCCGCCCTCCTCAGCCGCGGCAGCCCCGTCACCTTTCGCAATGCGGGAAGAATATCGCGACGGTACGCCGCGGGCGCGTCCCCCGCCCGCCCGACGATGGTGCCCCCAAGATTGACCGCATAAAGTTGGTCCACGGCCCCCGCGAGCCGTCGCCCCGCGCGGCGCACGAAAGCCTCGTAGCCCCCGAGAAGGTCGCCCCAGGTCACTTCCACCGCATCCTGGAGGCACGTCCTCGCAAGGCGCCGCCGCCCCCGCAACTCCCGGCGTCGCGTCCCCAGCGTCGCGGCGAGCGATTTGATCTCCTCCTCGAGTCGCGGCCATGCGCGCAGGACGGCGAGGTGGCAGGCGGTCGGGTAAACGTCATTCGTTGACTGGTGGAGGTTCGCGTGGTCGTTCGGGTGCACCTTCCGGTACTGTCCCCGCCGCCCGCCAAGGCGCTCCTCGGCAAGGTTCGCGAGGACCTCGTTCGCGTTCATGTTCGCGCTCGTTCCTCCGCCCCCGTGGAGAAAGTGAACCGGAAACTCGCCGCCAAATCCTCCGCCCTTCACGGTCCGCGCCGAGGCGACCAGCGCAAGGGCGATCCGTGACGGCAGGAACCCCCGTCGACGATTCACGACCGCGGCCGCCTCCTTGATTTCCATGAGGGCTCGGACCATCTCGGGATACTCCCCCACGGTCTTCTGCCCATGCACGGGAAAGTTGAGCGCCGCGCGGCGGGTCTGCGCCCCGTAAAGGGCTCGTGCGGGGACGGCGACCTCCCCGAGCAGATCGCTCTCCATCCGTGTATTTTTTCCCTTCGTGGTCATTTCAAGAATGCGAGCCTTCTTCAGTCCTTATCTTCCAGCTTCTTCCCGCATCACATTTCGTACGCCGGCTTCTTGCCGTCGGCACCCCCGCCCTGCCCCTTCCCCTGGTAGATCATCACCGGCATCATGATCCCCCCGGTGCCGATTTCTGCGATCGAGCCCGAGGAAACCCGTACCGAGAGGACGTTCTTCTCCCCGAACTTGAGGTACTGGCCAATGTTCTCAAAAGCCTGCGGCTTGATGAAGCCTTTCTTTTCCCCGAGAGGCTGCCCATTGAGCCAGACCTCCACGTTCTCGTCGAACCCGCCAAACCACAAATGGAGTTCCGACCCCTTCGAGGAGGCGGGAATCTCGAAGGTCGTTCGGTACCAGGCGTCCCCCTGGTACCACGTCATCCCCTCGTCGGCCCAGCAGGTGGACATCGTCCCCATCGTCTTCCATCCCGCGTCATTGAAACCTGGTTTTTCCCATCCGTTGGCAACCCCCGCAAGCTTCTCATCGGTGGAAAACTTCCACGCGTCCGGGAGATTTACGAGAATCCTTCCACCACCGGTGAGAATTTTCTGACCGGCATCCACCACCTTGCCGACAAAGCTCATGTAGTACTGGGTGAAGGCGTAGCGCAGGTGCGCCCAGTACGGCTCGGGCATCCCATCCATCTTCTTGCAGTGCTCCTCGAGCGACTTCTGGAAGTCCACCGCGGTGGCGAAGTCGCACTTCGCAAGGGCATTCCAGATTTTCATATAGATCTCGGCGCTTCGGAGACCCGCGTCCGCCATCGCCACCGCCTGCCGCTCGCGATCGTCGGCAGCCAGCTTGGCGGCACGATCGAGGTCGACCCGCGAAGCCGCGAGCATCTGCGGCGTCCAGACCTTGTGCATCCCATAGCTGCTCCCCGCGTGAGCCGGCGTGGTCGCATAGGTTTCGTCGAGCCGCTTCCAGTAGGCCCTCATCGGCTCGGCCGCGGCCCCGTAGAACCCGGTGTAAAAACGCTCCATCTCGGCGTCCACGTCGAGGTGGGTGGTCCAGGAAATGCGCGCGCTCAGCCAGAATGTCGGCGCGTGGGCCGACCAGGTGTCGATCGTCTCGAAGATCCAGGCAAGCTGGTCGATGTTCGCGGCATTCACCTCGGCCAGCGTGCGCTTGTAGAAGTCCACCTTGCTGAAGGGCAGCAGGGAGTCAGCGAGGTTGTAGTTGTACATGTAGAACCCGAGCTTCGGGCCCAGCTTCGCCCACCCGCGGATCTCCTCCTGCAACAGTTGGCTCATTTCGCAGATCGGGTTTCCGGGACCGTGGATCCGGCAGCGACGGATCGGCGCGATCATCGGGAAGATGTTGGGGCTCATCCGCGTGAGCTTCTGCGGGGGGCGCGAGTACTCGCTGTAAACGAGGATGCCCAGGTCGCGATCCGGAAACTGTTTCGCCGTGAGTTCGGCAACGGCCGAGGCAAAGCCAAAGACGCGATCGGTGGTCGCCGCCTTCCCGCTCGAGGGCTCGATGTAGCCCGGCGTATCGAGCTTCACGCACTCCGGGCACTCGCACAGCCCACCCCCATCGTTCGGGCCGGCAGCAAAAACCAGCGCCCCCTTCGCCGCCATGTTCCTGACCAAGGTCTCCGCCGCGAGGCGAACCACATCCGGGCTCGTGGTGCAAAGCTGTTTCGTCGTCCGCTGCCCGCGGACGAAACTCCCGTACTCGGGGTGCTCCTTCAAGACCTCCTTCGGGATCAGGTTCGAGTACGCGTGGTTCCAGCTTCCCGACTCGAAGTTTGCACCGTTCATCCTTCTCAACCATGCGTCGGTCTTCGGCGTGCGACCCTTGCTCCCGCCCCCGTACCAGAATCGACGGTTGATCGAGTTGCTCACCTCGGCGACATCCGTGGCATCGGGCACCGTGACCGTGACCTTGCGGGGGATGACCTCGCCCACGTCGCCGGGCGTGTACCACCCGCAGCCAAGGCTCTCGAGGAAGCGCATGGCCCCCGTGTAGACCCCCGAGGGGGACTCGCCGTCGATGAGGACCGCGTTCCCCTGCACCTTGAAGCGATACCCATCCTTTGCACGCGAGGTCTTCTCCAACTTGAGCCCCATCTGCCGCGCGGGTGCGCCGAGGGCGATGCGGGGCCCCGCAGGCGCCGCTCCGCCGGCGGGAACCGTCAACACAGCCAGCTTCGCCCCGCTCATCTTCTCGAGGACGCGTGAAAGCTCGGCGGCGGCATCCTGCACCTCCTGCGGAGCATCGGTCGCGATGACAATCCCCGCGAGAGAAACACCGTTCTCCACAAGCGTCAGCGCCGCGACCGGGGATGGAGCGGTCGCAAGGAGCCCCAATACGGTGAGGGCAATGATGGCAAGGCGGACGGAAGGGGTGTGAATCATCGGCGGAAATGAAAAAGGTTGGGGAAGAGGGTTGGATAAAGTGTTCCGTCCCCCACACGCTGACGCAAGTTTTTTCATAACGTCATGAACATTCCTGCGAACGGCGAACTCAGGAAAATGCCTACGCCCCCTCGAGCCAGATCGGACTGGACCACGCCCGCTGCCCATTCCGCTGCTCGACGCGCACCCGGTAGTTCAGCCTCCCCGCCACCGGCTCATCGTCCGCGATCGAAAAACTCGCCGTGAAACCCGACTCAGGAATCATTCGGTGCAGTTTCGCCTTAAAGGCGTAGTGGTAGATGATCGGGTCCATGCGTGGGAGAGTTCCCGCCTCCAGGCCCGTCATTTCCCGAACGAGGTTCACCGCCTCGTCCCGATACCAGCAGACCCGGCTCCGTTCGGCGAGGACTCCCACCTTCTCCCTGACCGTGGTCCCGTTCAGCTTGAGGACAAGTTCCGCGGAGGGCGGGGCCTCGATCTCGAGGATCGTTCCTCCCTGGAACCTCGCCTGGACCCAGTTCTGGTGGCTGCGCATCCGAAATGTCGCCCTCGCCCCGTCGAGCCTCGGGACCTCCTGCCCGCGGGCAATCCAACAGGGAGACCAGCCCACAAACCGTCCGGAGGACAGCGAGGCCTCCCCCACCCAGTCGCGCGCGAGAAATGGCAGGTCCCCCAGTCGCGGACCCCAACCCGCTTCGATACGGAACTTGAAGCGGGTCGGGCTCTCCTCGGGTGGTAGCCGCCAGGTCCCCTGGTGACAGTGCGTGGCGATTACCCTCCCGTTCCGAAGGATCTCGATGCGATCAATCTCGTCCTGCCCCCGCACCCGCACGCGGAGTTGGCGTTCCCGGGCCATCGGGAGGATACGGCCCATGGCCCCCCCGTTGCAGGTGAAGTCCAGTTCGATGCGATCTCCCGTCACCCCGTAGACACAACGGTTTCGAAAGGCGTTCCACAACGCCTCACGGGTCAGCTCCGGCGCCACACACGCCATCAGCCCCTGCCCCCAGCATCCGGGCATGTTCGACCAGTTGTCGGTGGAGCAAATCGCGCCGACGTGCAACCCACGGTCGAGCGCCTCCTGCCAGGTCCCTCCTGCGACGCCGGGACCCATGCACGAGTTTTGACGGAGACCGATCCATTCCTCGTCGGATTCCGAGCAGCCGTGGATCGAGAAGATCTCGGCAAACGGCGTCAGGGTCTCATCGCAGTGCGCCCACCGGGGCGCCCGGATTCCCGCATGATAGCCAATATGGTGCGGGATCGCGAGGGCCTCCATGGAGCGCAGCTGCGAGTAGAGTTCGGGAAGGGTGTCCACCGCGTGGATCGGACCTCCGTCGCGGAGGTGGATGACGTTGTGATCCCCCCATGTACCATCCCCCTGCCATTCGTAGCCGGGAAAGGCCACGAAACGCCCGGGGACATGGGCACCCACGATCGCCCGCTGGAACTCCGCCCATTCGCGTGCGAGCACGTCCGGCTCCTTGGTTCGCTCGTCGCAGATCCCCTTCCATGGATGCTTTTCCCATGCCGCCATCTCGACGGGGTGTCCCTTCTCCACGGCAGCGACCACGCCTGCACGCTCCTTCCTCATCGGGATGCGGCTCATCACGGGCGTGTAGTAGGCGCCCGTGTAGAAATCGAGGTGCATCGCCGCAAGCGCAAGGACCTCCGAAATCGGCGGAACTTGTTCGGGATCCGTATAGCTGTTGTGGTGCGCATCCCCCCAGAAGATGCGGGAAGCCTGGATTTCGTTGGGCACGATGATCGGGTTCCCGAAAAACTCGGCAACCCTAAACTGAAGTTGCAAGTTGCGTAAAAAAAAGTCAAGGAACGCCCCTCTCTCCTCCCGATAGTTTCGGATTGAGATCACGTTGCCAGCGCTTCGGGGTCTCCGTGGCTTCCCGCCTCCTCCTCGACCAACCCTCCCGCGCCTCCGAAAGCCTCTAAGTGGACGCCCTCAAGGCGTGAACCGTCAGGGAAGAATCGCCCCGTGCTTCTCCAGCAGGGCGCGGAGCCGGACCATCGGCACATCACGGGAAGCGAGGTCGCTTTGGACGGCTAGGGCGGCCGCCGCTCCCGCGCCCTGACCCATGGCCATGCAGGAGGCCTGCACGCGCAACGCGCTGTAGGCCAATCGATCGGAACTGATCGAGCGCCCCGCAACCAGTAGGTGGCGGCTGCCCCTGGGGATCAGCGCCGAGAGCGGAAGGGTCGGAACGCCCCCTTGGGGCCGCCGTCCGTGCTGTTGCGGTCGTTGGGCATCGCTCTCGGAATGGACATCGATGTAGTAAAGCGTATACCCGATGGCATCGGGAAAAACCCGCGCACCCAGATAGTCTTCGCAGGTGATGGTCGTCTCGCCAACAATGCGATAGGTCTCGCGGATGGCGGCGTCCGCACAGGCCGATTGAAGTCGGACCCCCTCGCAGCCGGGCAGTGTTTGGATGAATCGGATGAGACGCAGCAGGGAGGCCCTTCCCCGCAAGTTGGCATCGGTCTGCCCCTCGCTGGTCGAGTCATCCGCGCAAAAAATGTGCTGGCAGTTGAAGCCGCGGTTCCGCAGGAAAGAGAGGAAGGGTCGGGTGGTATGCAGAAAGTCGCCGGGCTGGAGAACGCCCTCCGCCAAGGCCTGATCGTAGCGCCGTTGCACCGCGTGCTCATCCAGCGAGGCCGCATCGTACCCGACCAGGGAAAATATCAAAGTCCCCGGCTGACGGAGGTCGCGTCCATCCGTCTCGCCGCGCACGCGGGCAAATCCAAGCATTCCCACAAGATCCGCACCGCCGGTGCAATCAATCAGTTCGCGGGCCCGAACGACACGACTCTGGTTCTTGCCCACAAAAGTGACCACCCAACGCCGGGTCGCCTCATCCCAAAGCGCCGCCGAGGGCAACTCATGGTAGTGCAGGCAAACCCCCGCCTGAAGGCAGGCTTCTTCGGCCAGGGCGGCGTAAAGATGCGGGTTGATCCGCACGTGATAGCTCTCGCGATGGGGCGGGGGATTGAGAAAGTCCGGGAACGTGCCGCCGTCAAGCTTCACGGCATTGGCGACCAGTTCCCAGCCGATGCCTCCAATGACTTGCCCTTTGGACGACCAGAAATACGCCGGCGCACAGACCCCACCGGCGGTCATCGTTCCACCAAGCTGGCCCATCTGTTCCACCAGCAGCGTGCGCGCCCCGACGCGAGCCGCCTGGATGGCGGCAATCGGTCCGGCCGTCCCTCCTCCGACGACAAGGACATCCGCATGATCTTCGATAAATTGCAAAATGGTCAGAAAAGGAACCTGTTCCGGAACCGGAAGTTCCCCGTGGAAGAACCGTCCGCCGAAATCAACGCCTTGCGCGGAACAATACCGTCCGAATCTCACCCACACAAACCCAAACTTCCGCTGGCCCGAAAGTTGCCGCTTCCGCTTCGTCTGCCTGCTGGGACCCCTAGACACTACGACCACTTCGGACGGCATGGGGAGGGCATGGTTCGCTCATGGCGCCGTGTCAAC
>CAZZBZ010000041.1:15251-29863 GCA_964653025.1 uncultured Verrucomicrobiota bacterium | reverse complement strand
AGATCCCTTCGGTTCATCGTTGATCGTTCATCGTTCATCCTTGGTCGTGCTTTCACCCTCGTCGAGCTGCTCGTGGTCATCTCGATCATTGCGATGCTCGCCAGCCTGCTCACCCCCGCCCTGAAACAGGTTCGGGAGCGCGCCCGATCCATCGATTGCGTCAACAACCTCCGCCAACTTGGCCAGGCGGTCCAACTCTACGCGGGCGACAACTCCCAAAAACTGCCCTTGGTCGAACCGCTGCCCACCAACCCGGTGAATCCCGCGGCTCCCCTTCCGAGTCTCGTCAGCAATCTGCTCTCCTACGTGCAGGGCAACGTGGCGATCTTTCGCTGCCCTTGCGATCGCACTCCCACTGCCAGCCTCACCAACCCGAATGTCCCCCGCTGGCAGGAGAACGGCCAGAGCTACAGTTGGCAGTTTCCGTACAACAACGACTTCGTGGATGCCCCCACTTTCTTCGTCAAGGCACGACCGCAGGATAAGGCGATCCTCATGTGGGACTACGACCCGGTCCACCTCTATCAGGGCTATCTGAAAAACGTACTCTACGTGGATGGGCACGTCATCAGCAGCAACTGAGCGATTCCAACACGCGCCGCCAGCCGCCAACCCGACGGCTCACCAACAGGGCAAAGACGCAGCAGAGTTTATATGCTGGTTCCCCGACATCCCTCCCGGGGGTCTACTTTCGACCATTCTTCTCACCCCGGCGGCCAGTTCATCGGACGACCGCCGAGAAGGTGGATGTGCAGGTGGGGAACGGTCTCGCCGCCGTCCTCGCCGTGGTTGATCACCACGCGGTAGCCGCCCTCCTCGATCCCGAGTTTCCGCGCCACCTCCGCCGCGCCAAACATCAACTTCCCGAGCAGGGCCACGTCGGCTTCCGTCGCCTCGCCGAGGCGGACGACCGTCTTCTTCGGGATCACGAGGACGTGGATCGGCGCCTGTGGGTGAATGTCGCGGATGGCGATGAAATCCTCCGTCTCGTGCACGATCTGCGAGGGGATCTCCCGTGCGATGATTCGTTCAAAAAGCGTCATGGCGCCACGTTAGCAGGCTGTTCCGAGAATCCGAGCCCGGCGTTGCCGCGCCCCTTGCCGCCTGCTAGCATGGTGGGAACGATGTCGGCCATCGACTCCAGCGCGCCCTCCCGCTTCCGCAACTGGCTGCGGCTCCTCGGTTTTCTCAAACCCTACCTGCCTCGTTTTCTCTCGGGCCAATTCTTCGGGGTCCTCAATGGACTCTCCAGCCTCGCCCTCATGAAAGGGGTGCCGAAGGTTTGGGACTACGTCTTCGGTGAGCATCACGCCTCTCTCTCCAAGGCCGTGATGATCATCGGACTCGTCCCGCTCATCATGGTCGCCCGTGCGATCACGAGTTACCTCAATACCTACCTCACCAGCTGGGTTGCCAACCGCATCATCACCGACATTCGCCAGAAGGTCTTTGAACATCTCCAGCGCCTCTCTCTCGACTTCTATAACAAGGCAAACGTCGGCGACCTCATCTCGCGCATCACGAACGATTGCCAGCAGGCCCAGTCGGCGATCACCACGGTGGTCAATGACGCCGTGCGGCATCCGGTCACCCTCATCGCCGTGACGACCGCCATGCTTTATAAGGACTGGAAGTTCTCGCTCGCCGCCGTGGTCCTCGCCCCGCTCTGCATCCTCCCGATCGCGATCTACGGTCGAAAGGTTCGCAAGTCGAGCCGACTCCTCCAGGAGAGCCAGGGCGAGATTGTCTCCCGCCTTCACGAGAACATCACCGGCGCCCGCGTCGTGAAGGCCTTCCATATGGAGCCCTACGAGGGAAAGAAGTTCTGGGAGACCTCCTACCATCAGTTTGCCCTCCAGATGCGGATCGTCCGCTCGGTGAACATCCTCAGTCCGCTCATCGAGATCGTCGCCTCCCTCGGTGCCACGGCCGCCCTCCTCTATGCCTTCCAGCGCGGGATGCGTTCCGGCGACTTCTGGGAGCTCCTCCTGGGAATCTTCTTCCTCTACGACCCGATTAAGAACCTCAGCAAGCTCCATACGACGATCCAGAAGAGTCTCGCGTCGACGGATCGTGTCCTTTCCATCCTCGACACTGTCCCCTCGATCGCCGACGCCCCCGGCACGCGCGAACTCCCCCCGATCCGCGATGCCATCGAACTCCGCGACGTCTCATTCCGCTACGACGACCGGTGGGTGCTCCAGAATATCTCCCTCCACATCCCGCACGGAAAGGCCGTGGCCCTCGTCGGCCCGAGCGGCGCCGGAAAGACCACCCTCCTCAACCTCCTCCCCCGCTTCTACGACCCGACCCGGGGCGCCGTGCTTGTGGACGGGAATGACCTCCGCGAGGCCACGCTCCTCTCCCTCCGACGCCAGATCGCCCTCGTCAGCCAGGACACGATCCTTTTCAACGACACGATCCGAAATAATATCCTCTACGGACGCATGGAGGCCACCGAGGCTGAAGTGTTCGAAGCCGCGCGCCGTGCCTACGCTCACGATTTTGTCCTCCAGCAACCGAACGGTTACGACACCATCGTCGGCGAAAAGGGGGTCAAGCTCTCCGGGGGACAGAAGCAGCGCCTTGCCATCGCGCGCGCCATTCTCAAAAACCCCGCAATCCTCCTCCTCGACGAGGCGACCTCCGCCCTCGACACCGAGTCCGAGCGACTCGTCCAGCAGGCGCTCGACGACCTGATCCACGGCCGCACCGTGGTCGTCATCGCCCACCGCCTCTCAACAGTCCAGCGCGCCGACCTCATCGTCGTCCTTGAACACGGCCGCATCATCGAGCAGGGAACCCACACCGAGCTCCTCGCGAAGGACAACCTCTACCGCCGCCTCCACGACCTGCAGTTCCACGGTTCCGCGACATAGCCCCAGGCGTGGATCATGAAGGGGGGCGGCGGAGCTCGTCGCGAAGGCCCACGCGCGGTTCAATCCATCGCCTGGGCGTGCGCCTCCCGTACCAGCGCGGCAAACCGCGGCTCCGAAAGCCACGCCTTCGCAACCGTCGAGTCGAGAAGGTCCACGGAAAGCTTGGCCTCGCTGATCACGAGGTCCTGCATCACGCCGTAGAACGCATCCCTCTCCCCGGCCGCAGCGAGACACCACGCGTGCTGGAAACGCGCCTCCCGTCGATACGGTTCCCGCTCGATCACTTTCGCGTAGGCGGTCGCCGCCTCGCGGTAACGGAGATTCTTCCTCAACTCCTCGGCGCGCGCGAACACGGTCGCCGCATCGTCCTTCGATGAAGCGGATGCACTCTCCCACGCTCCCGCCGAGAAGACGCGCGCGAGCGCAGGTCCGGCGGCATAGAGGACCCCGAGGCCGACCGAGGTGGCCAGGATCGTGGCGGGCAAAAAACGCGGGGAGGGTCGCATGGGAACGGTATCCATGTTAGGAGAGATGCTCGCTCGATGCAATTCCCCTCGATTTTTGCGGCGCGTCCCCGCGATCTTCTCCCTCCTTCTGTCCCGATGACGTCCACGGAAAAGGACCCGTTTGGGGGAGAGACGGCCTTCCCCTGGTGCGGGATGGTAGCCTGCCTCTTCCTCGCCCTCGTCCGAATCTTTTGGACGGGTTACCAGTTCGGCGTCGGCAACCAGTCCATCCAGGTTCCAATGCTCCTTCGCTGGGCGGATCCGGGGCTCTTCCCGAAGGACCTGATGCTCAACGCCACGACCGCGGACTACCCAAGCCTTTTCTTTCGCGCGCTCGCGCTCGCGCTACCTTTGGTCCCATTGCCCCACCTCTACTTCGGGCTGCACCTGCTCTCGACCTTCGCCTTCTTCGTTTCCCTCTTCTGGCTTGCTCGGGCGGTATCCGGCGACGAGGCCACGGCATGGATCGCGCTCGGGCTCCTCGCGACCGGGAATCATGCTGCGCTGGCCGGGGAGACCCTTTCCTCCCTGGGTTTTACGCACACCTGGGCGGCGCTGCCGGTCGCCCTCGCAGCCCTCGCCCTCGCATGGCGCGGACGCCTCCTGGCGGCTGCCCTCCTTGCCGGGTTCCTCTGGAACGTCCACGCACTCACCGCCGCGTGGCTGGCCGCCTTCCTCGCTGCGATAGCGCTCGCGGAAACACGCCGCACCGGATGGAGGCGCCTCCTCACCGCCGCCGGCGCGTTCCTGCTCTCATCGGCACCCACCCTCCTGCCAATGCTCGCGAGAAGGCAGGCCTTCGGCCCCGAGTGGCTGGAACTCACCTGCCTCCGGTCCTCGGAACACATCTTCCCCTCGTCGTGGTGGCAGGTGGGCGCCCCCGACCTCCCCCGTTTCGTACTGCTCGGGGGGCTCGGCGTGCTCGCCGCGGGCCTGCATGGAACGGAAACATCGCGTCGCAAGGTTGCCGCGGTCGGGCTCGCGGCGCTCTTCCTCCTGCTCCTCGGGGCGCTCGGCACGGAGGTCTTCCCGCTCGCGACGCTGATCCGGGCGCAAGCCTTTCGCAGCTCGGGCCTCCTCACGGTCCTCCTCCTCGTCCTCGTCGCCGGAGGGATTGCCGACGCCTGGCGCGCACCCTTCGCTCCCGCGCCCCGCGGGGCGATGGCGTGGGTCGAGTCTGCGTCGGCCGCGTTCGTCTTCCTCGTCCTCGCCGTGCCGGCGTTTCTGCCGCTGCTTCCCACGTCCCTCCTCCTCGCGGCGCTCGTCGCCCTCGCGCGGGGCCGCCTTTCGGCCCCCCGGGCAACCCTCGCCGGCGCGGCGATGCTCTTCGCCCTCGTCGCCTCGCGCGAAATCCACTTCCCGCTTGCCGCCGGGCCGGCGACACTCCTCGACGGCTTGCGCCATCTCCGACCCGCGCTGCCGTCGCTCTTCTGGCCCGCGTTCGCCGGCGCGGCGCTCATGCTACTCCTCGACCGCCTCCACGTCTCGACGGCGGCGAGGATCGCGGGCGCGGTGGCGGGGATCCTCGCTGCGTTACTCCTCGTGGTCGCGGCCTGGCCGCTCGCGACGAACCTCGACCCGGAGAACCCGTGGGTCGAGGCCCAGATCTGGGCTCGCGAGCACACCCCCGTGGACGCGCTCCTCCTCACCCCGATCCGCCCAGGGAGTTTCCGCATCCACTCGCACCGCTCGGTGGTCGCCGAATGGCGCGATGGCACCCAGATGTTCTTCAACGCTGGCTTCGCCCATGCGTGGTGGGACCGGATGCGGGATCTCCAGCCTGGAATCGCCGGCGGCCCCGACCGCCGGCTCGCCAACCCCGGCACGCCCCTCGACCAGCTCGACGACCGCGCTCTCGTCGAACTTGCGGCCCGGCATGGCGCGACTCACCTCGTGTTGCCCTCGGACCCGGCGCGCGGCCTGGTCCGCGTCCACGCCAACGCTCGCTGGGCGATCTACCTCCCGAAGGCGCGCCCGTCGCCCCCGGCGCCCGCTCCCCCGGCGACCCCCGAGGCTCCGATGGAAAACCCGCTTTCCGCGCTCGAGGAAATGGGACCGGTCGATCCCGAGCCTCCCCCCGAGGTTTACAACCGCGAGGTTTGGCAGGCCGAACAGCAGTTTTTCAGCGAGACCATCCTTCCCAATATTGAGAAGCATCGGAAGAGCGACGTGACTCTCCACGTCGTCGGCCTCGACGGGCAGCCGATCAGGGACCTGGCCGTCGAAGTCCGCCAGGTGAAGCAGGCGTTCGGGTTCGGATGCTCCCTCGGGTTCTTCATCGTCCCCTCCACCCCAAAGGCGTGGGGCGACTTCAAGCCCCCGGCCGTCACGGAGGCCGAGCTTGAGGCGTTTCCGAAGGTCTTCAACCATTCCCTGATCCCTTTCAGTGGAAAGTGGATGCACCTCGAGGGCACGGAGGGCGTCCGCTGGTTCGAGGACCTCGACCGGTACGTCGAGTGGTGCGCGAGCCACGGCATCTCGATGGAGTACCACTTCGTGAGCGGCTATGCGCCCCCATGGCTCAAGCAGAAGAAGCCCGAGGAGAAGGCCGCGCTCTTCCTCAACCACGCGCGCGAACTCGCCCAGCGCTACGGGGACCGCATCCGCTCGTGGCAGGTCGTCAACGAAAAACACCTGATCGAGCATTCCCCCGCCGTCTTCGAGGAGCTTCGACGCCTCATGCCCAAGGCCTCGCTCGGCATCAGCGACTGTGCCAACTTCTGGTCCGGCGAATCCTCGCCCCGCCGCGAGAAGTTCCTCCACCGCGGCCTCGACGAGGTCCGTTGGCTGAAGTCAAAAGGCATCCAGGTGGACTTCTTCGGTTTCCACGGCCACCGCCCCTTCGGGGTCTGGCCCGATCCCCGCGAGATGTACGAGATCCTCGACGCGTTCCAGAAGGAGGGCGTCAGAATCCATGTCACCGAGTTCTCCCTGCCCATTCCTTCTCCTATCCTCGGACCGTCGCGACGCGGCACATGGACCCCCGCTCTCCAGGCCGAGTTCTACCGCTGGTTCTTCACCGTCCTCTTCAGCCACCCCGCCGTGGACTCGGTCAATCTCTGGGGCATCGGCCCGGAGGTCTGGCAAAAGGGCTCGGGCCTCCTCGACGAGAAGTACCAGCCCAAACCCAACTTCTTCGCCCTCCAAGACCTCACCCAGCGGGAGTTCCTGACGCGACTCGATGGCAGGCTCTCCCCCGAGGGCACCCTCGCGTTCCGCGCCTTCCACGGGGAATACGAGATCCTCCTCATGCTCCCCTCCGGCCAGAAGGCTCGCGCCGCCTTCACCGTCGCCCCCGGCGCGGCGAACACCCCCCGTTTCCGCCTCGACCCCACGACCGCGAACCTCTCCGCCCCCTGACGTCGGCGGGACGCCTCCCTCCGAAAGCCCCTCCTCAGTTCTACCGATCGGCAGGTCGCGCCGTAACTTTCCTACGGGACCGTACGCAGCCCGTAGACCGGGTAACCCGACACGCGGGCCACCTCGACGAGGGACAGGCGGACCACTCGCATGAGCCGCCTCCAGCGCACCGCGAGCGCGGCGTAGTCGCGGGACGGATGGGGATCGCGGGAGGTCATCGCCCGCAGACCCTGATCTGCCCCCTTCGTTCCGACAAGTGTCGCGCGTCTACCGGTTGAGCTGCCAAACCGTGAAGTTCAGCGCCATGGCGAAGGTCACCCACAGCCAGTACGGGATGAATAGCGAGCCAGCGACCCGTGTCACCCGCCAGAAGGCGACAAGCGTCCCCCCGATCGCGAGCCAGAGAAGGACGATCACCCCAAAGCCCCAGCCGGGTTGCCTCAGTCCGAAGAACACCGGCGACCACGCCGCGTTCAGGGCAAGTTGCACCGCAAACCATCGGAGAGCCCATCCCCGACCGGGACGCCGCCACACGAGCCAGGCCGCCAGCGCCATCGTCGTATAAAGGAACATCCACGCCGGCCCGAAGAGCCACGGAGGCGGCGTCCAGGAAGGCTTCGCGAGGCCCGCGTACCAGGCCCCCACCGAGCTCGCCGTGGCGAGGCCGCCGAGTGCGGCCGCCATGAACACGACCGAGAAAATCGCCGCGAAGGCCAGGGCCTGGCGAAGCGGTCCTTTCACCGGCCACGCGGGAGACGCCCTCTCCCCGTTCCGGAGCCTGGCACCCATGAATCCCTCAGGGCGAAAGAAAACGCACTGGGGAACGCCGCTGGCCTATTTCAGGACCACCCAGAGCGCGTGGAGGATGGCAGGCACCCAGAAGACGAAACACAGGATCACGTTGATGATCGTGTCTTTGGCTGACTTGGTCTTCAGGTACACCGCCAGCGGGGCAGCAGAATCGCAATCACGATGAGGAGGATCTTATTCATGAGAGAGTCCTTTCTTGAGAGTTGGATGGTTTGTTACTTCGCGCTGCTCGTGATGCGCATCCCGTAGAAGGAGCGCAGGACGAAGGTGAGGCCGATGACGAGGAAAACCGCGGCAAGGTAGTGCTTGTAGGGGGCGAAACCGGGCGAGATCGCGATCTCCGCGGCGAGGATGCCGAAGAGGGTTGTGAACTTGATGATCGGGTTCAGGGCCACCGAGGAGGTGTCCTTGAAGGGATCGCCCACGAGGTCGCCCACAACCGTCGAGTCGTGGAGGGGAGTGCCCTTTTGCTTGAGTTCGACCTCGACCACCTTTTTGGCGTTGTCCCAGCAGCCGCCGGCGTTGGCCATGTAGATCGCCGCAAAAAGCCCGAACAGCGCGATCGAGATCAGGTAGGCGCAGAACATCTGCGGGTTGATGAACGCGATGGCGAGCGCCATGGCGAAGACCACGACAAAGATGTTGATCATCCCCGCCTGGGCGTACTTCGTGCAGATGCGCACGACCTCGTTGCTGTCGCTGGCGGAGGCCTTGGTCGCCCCGTCGAGCTTGATGTGCTTCTTGATGTAGTCCACCGCGCGATAGGCACCGGTGGTCACCGCCTGCATCGAGGCGCCGCAGAACCAGTAGATCACCGAGCCGCCAGCGAGCATGCCGAGGATGACCCAGGGATCCACAATGCTGAGGGGCTCGAGGCTGGTCCAGCCGAGTTCCTTCTTCAGGAGCAGCACGAGCGAGAAGATCATCGTGGTCGCGCCGACCACGGCGGTCCCGATGAGCATCGGCTTGGCGGTGGCCTTGAAGGTATTGCCGCAGCCATCGTTCTCCTCGAGGTAATCCTTACCCCTCGCGAAGTCAGGCTTGAAGCCGAACTCCTTCTCGATATCGCGGGAGGCGTTGGGAATCTGCTCGATCGTCGAAAGCTCAAACACCGACTGGGCGTTGTCCGTCACAGGACCGTAGCTGTCCACGGCGATCGTCACGGGCCCCATCCCGAGCATCCCGAAGGCCACGAGGCCGAAGGCGAAGACCGCGGGATAGATCATGATCTCCGGAGAGATGGTGCGCCCGGCAAGGAAGGCGATGAGCATCAGGCCGAGGATCGTCATGCCCTTCCAGAAGGCGGAGAAGTTACCCGCCACGATGCCGGAGAGGACCGTGAGGCCGGTGCCGCCTTCCTTGGTCGCGTTGACGACCTCCTGGCAGTGGGCGCTGTGCATGCTCGTAAAGATGCGGGTCAGCTCGGGGATGACCGCGCCGGCGATGGTGCCGCAGGAGATGATGACCGAGAGCCTCCACCAGAGGTTGCCAAAGTCGGCGCGAAGCATCGTGTAGCTCAGCACAAACGTGGCGGCGATGCAGAGGAGGGAGGTCACCCAGACGAGCGAGGTGAGCGGGTGCTCGAAGTTAAACTTCTTCCCGGACTTCGCTCCCGCCATGGAGGGAACGAGGAAGGTGTTGAGCTTCCATGCGAGGACCGAGATGACGACCATCGCGATGCGCATCGTAAAGATCCAGACGATGAGCTTCCACGCGTTCACGGCACTGATGGGCGCCACGGCAAGAAGAATGAAGCTGATGAGCGCCACGCCGGTGACGCCGTAGGTCTCGAAACCGTCGGCGGTGGGCCCGACGGAGTCACCCGCGTTGTCGCCCGCACAGTCGGCGATCACACCGGGGTTGCGCGCGTCGTCTTCCTTGATCTTGAAGACGATCTTCATCATGTCGCTGCCGACGTCGGCAATCTTGGTAAAGATGCCGCCGCAGACGCGGAGGACGGCCGCCCCGAGGGACTCGCCGATCGCGAAGCCGACGAAGCAGAAGCCGGCGAGGGCGGGCGGAACAAACATCAGCACGGTGATCATCATGATCAGCTCGATGCTGACGAGGCAGACGCCGATGCTCATGCCCGAACGGGTCGGGATCTCGTGGAGGGGCATCGGGTCGCCCTTGAGGGCGGCGAAAGCCATGCGGCTGTTGGCGATGTTGTTGATGCGGATGCCGAACCATGCGACCGCGAAGGAGCCGGCCATACCGATCAGCGACCACATCAGGATCAGCGCGACCTCGCCGGCACTACAGGCGGGCTGGGAAAGTTTGCCGAAGTAGAAGGCCATCACGATGCCGATGAGGACGAGGAGGGCGAGAAGGAGCTTGGCCTGCTGGAGAAGGTAGGTGCGACAGGTGCCGTAGATCATCTCGGAGACGTCGAGCATGCTCTTGTGGGCGGGGAGGCCCCTGAGGTGCTTGTACTGGGCATAGCCGAAAACCAGGCCGAGAAGGCAGATGAGCATGCCGACCCCGAGAATCTGGTGGCCGCTGAGGTGGGCGCCGAGAACGTTGAACGAGATCGGGTGGCGCAACTCCATCGAGGGCAGGGACAGGGCCGCCTCGCTGGCAAAGGTCGATAGAGTCGAGGAGGCAAACAGCGCGAAGGCGCCAAGGGTGCGGAGGGACGTTTGGACGATGCGAGGGATTCTCATGGAGAGGTGGGGTTGAAGTTTTCTACGCGAAAGAAGCGCGAAGTCTGCCCGTCGTTCTCCGGGTTGTCAACCTTCCGGGACGGATCTAAAAATCCCGGGCGTGTGCGGATTTGGACCTCTCCCTCCCGGCTTGCCAGAACGCGCGGTCTGAACCACAGTGCTCCCCGTCATGCCCCCCGGCCCCGTCACCGCTTGGATGATCCTCCCTTTCGCGGCGCTCCTCGGGGCGATCGCTCTCGCTCCGCTCTTCGCTCACGCCTGGTGGGAGCGGCACTACCCGAAGGTCGCCTGGAGCCTCGGCGCGCTCTCCCTCCTCTGGTATCTCGCCGTCGCGCGCGAATGGCACCACCCCCTCAACACGGCCCATGAGTATCTGAGCTTCATCTGCCTCATCGGCTCCCTGTTCGTCGTGTCCAGCGGGATTCATATCACCGTGAAGGGCGAGGCCACCCCCGCGGCGAATGTCCTGATCCTCGCGCTCGGCGGCATCCTCGCCAACCTCATCGGCACCACGGGCGCCTCGATGGTCCTCATCCGCCCCTTCCTGCGTGTGAACAAGTACCGACTCACCGCGCACCACGTGGTCTTCTTCATCTTCATCGTGAGCAACGTCGGCGGCTCGCTTACCCCGATCGGCGACCCGCCCCTGTACCTCGGCTACCTCAAGGGCATCCCCTTCTTCTGGACCGTCCGCGCCCTTTTCTGGAAGTGGGCTTTCGGCATGGGCTGGCTGCTCCTCATCTTCTACTTCGTGGACCGCCTCAACTTCCTCCGCGCCCCGCGCGAGGTCCGTATCAAGGAGACTGCCAATGAGAAATGGCGCTTCGAGGGAGCGCGCAACCTTGGCTGGCTCGCCGCGATCCTTGTCGCCCTCTTCGTCTCACGCCCGCCGCTTCTCCGCGAGGCGCTCATGGTCGCCGCCGCCGTCGGCTCGTGGTTCACCACCCCCCGCCGCATCCACAAGGCCAACCAGTTCTCATGGGAGCCGATCCGCGAGGTGGCCATCCTCTTCGCCGGGATCTTCGCCACGATGTTCCCCGCCCTTCTCTGGCTCGAGCAGAACGCCGGCCAGCTCGGCCTCCACTCAACCACCCAGTTCTACTGGTCGTGCGGCCTCCTCTCCGCCGTCCTCGACAACGCCCCAACCTACCTCAACTTTCTCAGCGCCCAGTTCGGCCTCTTCGTCACCCCGAGCATCGTGGACGGCGTCCGCCACCTCGCTTCGGGCGGAGCCTTCGCGCTCACCGGCCCCGACTCGGCCCACGCCGTCGAGATCCTGAGAACCTTCCGAGGCATCCAGCAATGGCATCCCGAGGCCCTCGGAAACGGCGAGGTGCCCCTCGGCATCATCCAGGTCTGCCACATGCTCAAGAACCACCCGAAGTATATTGCCGAGATCAGCATCGCCGCCGTCTTCTTCGGCTCGGCCACCTACATCGGCAACGGTCCCAACTTCATGGTCCGCAGCATCGCCCTCCAGTGGGGCGTCCGCATGCCCGGCTTCCTCGGTTACATCCTCCGCTACAGCCTCCCCTTCCTGCTTCCCCTTTTCGCCGCCACCTGGTGGATCTTCTTCCGCTCAGAATAGTGGGCCGCATTGAAAAGTTTCCCGCCCGCCCTTAAGCTGCCGCCCTTATGCCCGACGAACGCAAACTCCACTTCGATACCCTCGCCCTCCACGCGGGCCAGAAACCCGATCCCACGACCGGCTCGCGCGCCGTGCCGATCTACCAGACCACCTCCTACGTCTTCAAGAGCAGCGAGCACGCGGCGAACCTCTTCGCCCTCAAGGAGTTCGGGAACATCTATACACGGCTGATGAACCCCACGACCGACGTCTTCGAGCAGCGGGTCGCCGCGCTCGAAGGCGGCACCGGTGCGCTCGGGGTCGCCTCCGGCCAGTCCGCGATCACCTACGCCCTCCTCGCCATCACCCGGCTCGGCGACGAGATCGTCTCCGCGAACAACCTCTACGGCGGCACCTACCAGCTCTTCAACCACACCTTCCCAAAAATCGGGCGCACCGTGAAGTTCGTGGACTCGCGCGACCCCGAGGCCTTTCGCCGCGCGATCACCCCGAAAACCCGCGCGATCTACGCGGAGACCATCGGCAACCCCAAGCTCGATGTCCCCGACTTCGACGCCCTTGCGAAGATCGCCCACGAGGCCGGCATCCCCCTCGTCGTGGACAATACGGTCGGGATCGGCCTCGTCCGCCCCTTTGATCACGGCGCCGACCTCATCGCCAGCTCCGCCACCAAGTACATCGGCGGGCACGGTACCTCCCTCGGCGGGGTCATCGTGGATTCGGGGAGGTTCAAGTGGAACAACGGGAAGTTCCCCGAGTTCACCGAGCCCGACCCGAGCTACCACGGAATGGTCTACTGGGACGCCCTCGGAAACGTCCCCGGTGCGGGAAATATCGCCTTCATCGTCAAGGTCCGCGTCACCCTCCTGCGCGACATCGGCGCAGCGCTCAGCCCCTTCAACTCCTTCCTCTTCCTGCAGGGACTCGAAACGCTCCCGCTCCGCCAGCAGCGCCACTCCGAGAACGCCCTCGGCGTCGCCCGCTGGCTGAAGAAGCACCCGCTCGTCAACTGGGTCGTCTACCCCGGGCTCGAGGACAACCCCGACCACAAGAATGCCGCGAAGTATCTCAAGAAGGGCTTCGGTGGCATCGTCGGCTTCGGGATCAAGGGCGGTCTCCCGGCGGGCAGGAAGTTCATCGACTCGGTCAAGCTTCTCTCTCACCTCGCCAACATCGGGGACGCCAAGAGCCTCGTCATCCACCCCGCCTCGACCACCCACCAGCAACTCACCCCCTCCCAGCAGGAGGCGACCGGCGTCACCGCCGACTACCTCCGCCTCTCCATCGGCCTCGAGGACCTCGCCGACCTCCAAGCTGACCTCGACCAGGCCCTCCATGCCTCGCAGAAATAATCGCCCATGAAGGCCGCGCCGCGCCCCGCCTTTGAGAGCAGCGACAGCGCCCGCAGCACGCGGCCGCTCCGCCACGCGCGCGAGGCCACCTTCGGGAAACTCCAACTCGAGCTCGGCGGCCACCTGACGGAAGTTACCGTTGTCTACGAAACCTACGGAAAGCTCAACCGCGCCCGCGACAACGCCATCCTCGTCTGCCACGCGCTCAGCGGAGATTCCCACGTCGCGAAGCACAACGCCTCCGACGCCCCCGGCTGGTGGGACGCCGTGGTCGGGCCCGGCAAGTCCATCGACACCCGTCGCTACTTCGTGATCTGCCCGAACGTCCTTGGCGGCTGTCGCGGGACCACCGGGCCCAACTGCATCAACCCGGAAAGCGGCCATCGCTACGGGGCTGATTTCCCCGCAATCACCGTGGCCGACATCGTCGAGGTTCAGAAGCGCCTCGTGGACCGTCTCAAGGTGAAGGTCCTTCGCGGCGTGATCGGCGGCTCGATGGGCGGCCACCAGGTCCTCGAGTGGGCCACCCGCCACCCCACCCGCGTGCGCGGTGCGCTCGCGGTGGCCACCTCGCCCCGCCTCACGATGCAGGCCCTCGCCTTCGACGTCGTCGGCCGCAACGCGATCCTGCGCGATCCGCACTTCCACGAAGGACGGTACTACGACGAAAACTCGGGGCCCGGCGTCGGCCTCGCCCTTGCTCGCATGCTCGGCCACATCACCTACCTCTCGCCGCAGGCGATGCAGCGGAAGTTTGGTGGCAGCGCCCTCCGCCCCCGTGAGGTGGCCACCGAGTTCGAGAAAAAGTTTTCCGTCGGCTCCTACCTCGCCTACCAGGGGGATAAGTTCGTCGAGCGCTTTGACGCCAACAGCTACAACACGCTCACGATGGCGATGGACCGCTTCAACCTCGGCGCCACGCCCGCGCGGCTTCGCTCCCGCCTCGCGCGCAGCCGCTGCCAGTGGCTCGTCCTCAGCTTCACGAGCGACTGGCTCTTCCCGCCGGAGCAGTCGCGCGAGATCGTGAACGCCCTCCTCGCCCTTCGCCGCCCCGTCTCCTACTGCAATGTGCAAAGCGCCTGCGGGCACGACGCCTTCCTGCTCGAGGACGATGTCGCCACCTATGGCGAGATGATTTGCTCCTTCCTCGCGCGCCTCGGCGGAGAAGAAGAGGACGCTCCCGCGAAGGGCGATGACGAGGTCTACCCGGTGCGGGAGACGAGCATGTTCCACCGCCACCGCATCGATTACGACCGCATCGTGGACCTCATCCCGCGCGGCGCGGGGGTTCTCGACGTCGGCTGCGGCCGCGGTGGCCTGCTCTGGCGCCTCAAGCGCCGGGGCCACTCCCCGCTCATGGGCATCGAGGTCAACGAGACCGACCTTGTCACCTGCGCGCGGCGCGGGCTCGACGTGGTCCAGGCCGATGTGAACCAGGGTCTGAAGGCTTTCGG
>CAZZBZ010000041.1:2163-15151 GCA_964653025.1 uncultured Verrucomicrobiota bacterium | reverse complement strand
AACCGCCTCGCCGACATGGCCATCTTCGTCCTCAGCGCCTGAGCCGTCTCAATCGCCAAACCCCAAAGGGAGACGATGATCCAGCTTCGCATGGGCACGACGAAGCGTGCCCCTCCACAAGCCCTGCCTGCCGCGGAAGGGGCACGCTCCGCCTGTCAGAAATCGGCAATCGAAAGTTGGCAGTTCCTATCCGCCGTACTCCTTGGCGTTCTCGGGAAGGGAGAAGAGGACCTTGCGATCGGGAACCTTCGCCTTGAGCGCGGCCATCTCGTCCTTCCCCTCGGTAAGCGGCAGGGCCACCTGTCCGCCCTCGGTCGCGGAGCGGAGGAGCGCGGCGGTGATCTCGAAGCCCGCGTAGGCGCTCTCGAAGGCGCACGGATGAACCTTCTTGCCGTCGAGCCAGTCGGCCATATCCTGAATGTAGGGGGGCATATCGAGGTCGTAGTTCATCCCGCCCTCACCCTGTGATGCGCCCTTCTTCGTCACCGCGCGCCAGCCGCCACCGGTAAGCACCTCGGCAAAGCCGTCGGTCCCCTGCGCGCCGATGCGACACTTGCGCCACCAGTAGGGAACCTCGGGCACGTCCGGCGCGCCGGCACCGCATTCGACGATACCGTGGACGCCATTGGCAAAATGAATGACCCCCGCGAGGTAATCGGGCGAGGTGTGGATGTCGGCGAGCTTGCCCCGCCCGGCGGCCTGGGCGACGACCCACGAGGCGGCCGCACCGCCGTTGTACCCACGCATGTAGTCCACGAGGTGGCTGAGCATGTGGCCGGTCCAGCCCGTGGCGGTGCCGTAGACGGTGTGAACGCGCCCGAGTTCTCCGGAGGCGATGATCTTCGCCACGGCCTGGTAGTGGGAGCCGTAACGGTGCTGGTGGCTGACGACCGCCTTCGCCTTCGACTTCGCGAGGAGATCGCGCACGCGCATCGCCTCGGCGCTCGTGAGGGCGACGGGCTTCTCGAAGGCGATGAGCTTCGCACCGCTCTCGATGGCCACCTTGATGAGCGGCTCACGGAGGTTGGGGAGCGTGCAGAAGCAGAAGACGTCGGGCTTCACCGCCTTCGCGAGGGCGGCGGCATCCGTACCGACCTGCGGACTGCCCACCTTGGTGGCGGCGGCCTCGGCGCGGGCCTTGTCAATGTCGCACAGGCCAACGACCTGAAACTGGGGGTTCGCATGGAAAGCGCTGGCATGGTGCATGCCACGCTTACCCATTCCGACAACGAGGACGGTGTGTTTTTTCATGAGGGGGAAGGGGAAAATGAGGAGTGAGAAGCTGGAAGCTGGAAGTTTGAAGACCGAAGTTCAGGATTCATTGGGTCTGCACTTCGTAGTGTAAGGTTTTTGATTTCTCCTCCCAACTTCCAGATTCCAACTTCAAACGAAAACACGCGTGGAGAAGGAGACGTACCCTGAACCGTGAAACCTGAATGCGATCAAAAGGAATCCCGTCAGGTCCGCTCGTTCTGGAAGAACTCGATGATCTCACCATCGGGACCCTTGCAGAAGGCGATGCGCACGGGGGTCGGCCCGGTGGGGCGGCTCTGGATGGCGACATCCTTGGCCGGAACGGTGACCACCGCCCCGGCAGCCACCGCACGGCGGAGGGCGGCGTCGCAGTTGGCGGCGCGCAGGGCGAAGTGGAGGAGGACACCATCGGGCTTCGGCTCGGCGCTCCCTCCGGCGAAGATCTCAATATAGTTGCCGTTGCCGGTATCGAGCATGATCGCGCGCTTGTCTCCTTCTCCCCAGGAAATCTTCTCGGTGAGCCCGAGACCCTCCTTGTAGAAACGGACGGAAGCGTCGAAGTCTTTCGCGCGGAAGGCAATGTGGTGCAGGCCGGTGGTGGGAATCGAGGGCATCGAGGAACGCTAGTGTCATGGACCCGGAAATTCTATCAAAATGGAGGGCCGCCGTGTCGGCCGTCGGTGTTTTGAGATCGGTAGAAATCCACGATCGATCGCTGCGGCTTCCGTTGGAGGCGAGAGAGTGGCATGATGGGGACATTGAGCCCGCCCATGGAACGCTTTGTGAACTTTGACCTCCCCCGATACCTTGTCGCGGGCCTTCTTCTCGGCGGAATCGCCATGGCTCATGCCGCCGGGCCTTCGATCATCAACGCGCCGACGATGGTAAACACGAATCTCGCGGAGATTCCCAACCCGCCGGGCCCCCTGATTTTCAAGGACCCCGATCGCCCGGTTTCCGAGCGCGTGGAGGATCTCCTCCGACGGCTCACCTTGGAGGAGAAGGTGGCCCACCTGAACACGGAGCCGCCCAACATTCCTCGGCTCGGGATCACCGGCTGCTCGTTTCGCAACGAGGGGATGCACGGGCTCTACCACGCAGAGCGCGCCACCGTGTTTCCCCACTGCATCGCGATGGCCGCGACCTGGAACCCGGGGCTCATTCAGCGCGTGGGAAGCGCCATCGGCGACGAGGCGCGCGCCAAATACCGGCCGGATCCGACGCGCCGCTACTACGGCATAATCTGCTGGGCTCCCGTGGTGGATCTCGTCCGCGACCCGCGCTGGGGGCGGACCCAAGAGACCTACGGCGAGGATCCCCACCTCGTGAGCCAGTGCGCGGGCGCCTGGATCCGTGGCGTGCAAGGGGATGACCCGAATCACCTCAAGGTTGCGGCCACGGTGAAGCACTTTGCCGTCTATGGGCAGGAGACCGACCGACGCGCCACCAACCTTGTCGTCTCGGCGCGGACGCTCCGCGAGTACTACCTCAAACCCTACGAGGCCACCCTCGCGCCGGGCGGGGCCTCCTCGGTGATGACCGCCTTCACCGCGCTCAACGGGACCCCCTGCGTGGCCAACCCATTCCTGCTCACCAAAGTGCTGCGACAGGAATGGGGCTTCACCGGGCCCGCGGTTTCCGACGTGAATGCGGTGATCAATCTCAAGGAGCACTACAAGGCGGTGGAGACCCTCGAGGAGGGAGTGGCCCGATCCATCGCCGCGGGCAACGACATCCTTGGCCTCAGCAAGGGCAGCATCTTTACCAACGCTCTCAACGCCGTGAAGCAGGGCCTCCTCACCGAGTCACAATTGGACCAGTCCGTAGCCCGAGGCCTATCCCTCCGTTTTCGGCTCGGGATGTTTGATCCCCCCGATCGTCAGCCATGGGCGCAGATCCCCGAGTCCGCCGTGGGCTGCTCCAATCACGTCGCGCTTGCGGAGGAGGTGAGCCGCGCCTCGCTCGTCCTTCTCAAAAACGAACCGCCGGCTCATCGCACCGACCCGACCCCGATCCTGCCGTTGAACCGACAGAAGCTCGACTCAATCGCCGTATTGGGGTTCTACGCCGACCAACTCCAGTTTGGCACCGTCTCTCCCAACCCTTCCGCAGAACCGCCGGTGACCGTCCTTGCCGGAATTCGCAATCGCGCGGGCAACCACATCGTCGTTCGGACCGCCCCGTGGTTTGACCTCGACGCCCGTCGCGCGGGAAAGCCCACCTCCCCATCCCTCGATGCCAGCCAAAAGGCCAGCGTCGACGCGGCATTGAAGATGGCTGCGCGTTCCGACGTGGCGATCGTGGTGGTGGGGTTGAGCACCAAGAACGAAGCCGAGGGCAAGGATCGCCTCGACCTCGACCTTCCCCGGGACCACCAGGAGTTCGTGGAGAAGGTGGTGGCGGTGAATCCGGCGACGGTAGTGGTGCTGATTAACGGCGGTTGCCTCGCCATCAACTGGCTCCAGAAAAACGTCCCCGCGATCGTCGAGGCCTGGTACCCGGGCGAGCAGGGGGGCCACGCGATCGCCGACGTGCTGTTCGGGGACGCCAACCCCGCCGGGCGCCTGCCGATCACCTTTTACGCCTCGACGAACCAGTTGCTGTCCCTGACCGACTGCGAGATCAGCCGCGGGCACACCTACATGTACTTGAAGACGCCTCCGCTCTACCCGTTCGGGCACGGCTTGAGCTACACCCGCTTCGAGTACGGCAAGCTTCGCGTGGACCGCGAGAAGGCCGGTTCGAACGACCTGCTCCGCGTGCGCCTGGAGGTGAAGAACGTCGGTGCCCGGGATGGCGACGAGGTGGTCCAGTGCTACGTGAGCGCGCCCGGCGCCGACTTCCCGGTCCCCCTCCGCCAACTCCGTGGGTTCCAGCGCATCCCGATCCCGGCGGGGCAGGCGAGGGAGGTAAACCTCCCAATCAAGGTCGCGGACCTGGCTTCATGGAGCGAGGAGAGGGACGGCTGGGTGCTCCGACCGGGGCGCTACGAGGTCCACGTCGGCGCCTCGTCCGCCGACATCCGCCTCCGCACCGCAATCGGCCTGGAATAATGGCCTGCGGACAACGCAACCGAAGGTGAATCTTGCAAAAATTCGGTCCGTAATGAGGTCCTCGCCTCAACGGGAAACTAACACGGTAGAATACTTCCTAGGTAGGAAGCTTGGTGGGACGGCTCCAAGGAACGTCTTGCGAAAGAGGCCGGAGTTTCCCTGGGTAGCGCGCTTGCGCCGGGGGCGCGGATCGCCGCAGACTCCCATCCCATGACCCGCCGCGAACGTTTGATATGCACCCTGCGGGGCGAGGCCGTGGACTGCCCCACCGTGAACTTCTACGAGATGATGGTCCGCCTTGCGAAGTCGTGGAGATGGGTCTGAGGAGTAGCTTCGCAATCTGATTTTTTCACCACAGAGAGCACAGAGGACACAGAGGGTCAGAGCCTGAATCGCTCGATCCCATCGGTGAGTCTCTGAACGTTGAAGTTGATCAGCAGCCCGGTGTTGATCCCGGACAGTTTCATGTACGTCAACAGTTGTGCCTTGTGGATTCCACTGACCCCTTCCACAGCCTTCAGTTCGAGAATCAACCGGCGGTCCACCAGCACGTCAATACGGTAACCGCAGTCCAACCGTACCCCCTTGTACTCAACCGGCATCGGATGTTCCAACGTGAAGGGGATGCCGTTCAAATGCAGTTCATGCGCCAGGCACTGCTGGTAGGTGGACTCCAGCAATCCCGGCCCAAGAGCTCGATGCACTTCGATGGCACAACCAATCACCCGTCCGGTGAAGGGATCCTTCTCCATCATTCCCTCTGTGCTCTCTGTGTCCTCTGTGGTGAGACTTCCGGTTTCCGACCTCACGCGGACCGTTGCCCTACCCCCCGTTCACCTCGCGGCGCAGGGCGTCCACGTCGGCGGTCTTTCCTAGAAGCACGAGGCGGCTGCCGACGGCGAGGCGGACCTCGGCGGGAGGGTTGTAGCGGTAGGGGTTTTTCCCCTCGGACATGGCGATCACGCGCACCAGAGGGCTTCGCCCGATCGGGCTCTCGCCCAGCGTGCGACCGGTCGCGGGCGAACCCTCGCCCACCACCACCTCCTCGAAGCGAAAGCCCTGCTGGTCGTGCAGCATCGCGTCGAGGAAGCTGACCACGGTCGGTCGGATCATCTCCGAGGCCATGCGCATCCCCCCGATCTGGTTGGAGGAGACGATCGCGTCGGCGCCCGCGCGGCGAAACTTATCATGCGATTCCTCCTGCTCGCACTTGCTCACGATGCGGATGCGCGGGTTCAGGCCGCGCGCCGTGAGGACCACGAAAAGGTTTTCCTTGTCGTCCGTGACTGCGCAGAAGATGCCGGACGCCTTCTGGATCCCGGCCTCGTGGAGCACCTCGTCCGTGGAGGCGTCCCCTTCCAGGGCGAAGATCTTTCCCCGGTCCATTCGGCGGATCGAATCCGCGAAGACGCCCGCGCTGGGCTGGAACTGGGAGAGGCCCATGGGGTCGCGGTCTACCGCCACCACGTTGCATCCCGCGTGGAGCAGTTCGTGGATAATGTGGCATCCGGTCTTGCCGGCGCCACAGACGATGTAGTGTCCCTGCAGTTTTGAAATCGTGGTTTCCATTCTCTTGTGGCGCAGTGCGCGCGCGAAGTCCCCCTCGGCGATGAGCGTGGTGAGGGTGACCAACCCCCAAGATACCGCGCCCATACCGCCCAGAATCAAGAGGATAGTGAAGACCCTCCCCTCTTCGCTAAGCGGGTGGGTCTCCCCATAGCCGATTGTGGCCAGGGTGATCACGGTCATGTAGGCCGAGTCGAGAAAATCCCAGCCCTCGATCAGCTCGTAGCCGAAGATGCCGACCATGTAGATGGCGGAGAGGACGGCGCAGACAAGGACGATCTTCCGTCGAAACTCCTGCGTCGCGGCCCGACTGTGGCTCATCGGCATTCTCGGATGTTCCCCCAAAATGCCCCCGGTTTTCAACCATGGAAGAACAGAAAGCGGAGAAGCCACAGATGAAACACAGATTCAGGCTACGACAAACCCTGCGGACTTGGCACTCGGCCTCCCTCTTCCGTTTCCATCCGTGGCAATCCGTGGCTTAATCGAGCTTCCCATGCATGAGTTCTCCCTTGTCGAGGCACTGATCGAGGCCGTCGAGACCGAGCTGAAGCCCCGCCCCGGCGCCCGCGTCCGCACGGTGAGGATCCGCGTCGGCGAACTCCGCCAGGTGGAACCCTCCACCATGGAGTTCTGCTGGGACGCGGCGGTCCAGGACACTCCCCTCGCCGGCTCGCGACTCCTCATCGAGCGCGTGGAGGCCGTCGCCCGCTGCACCCGCTGCCGCGCCGAGTTCCCCGTGAAGGAGAACTGGTTCGAGTGTCCCTCTTGCCACGTGGCCGGGGGCGATCTCCTCGCGGGACGGGAACTCAGCCTCACCTCGATCGACCTCGACGACCCTGCGGTTTTTTAAAAACTTATACTTTTCGCTTGCCCTGTTAAGGTCCCTGCTGTTAGGTATTAGCAGCCGCGCGGAAACCCCATGGACTCCGGCGCGTCTGCCGGAGCGACCTTGAACCTCGAATACCTCGTTTACTTCCTCATCCTCTTTCCCCTCGCCCCCGCCCTCCTTCTGGCTGTGGTGCGCGGGGCGGGTCTCCGTCGCCTCGTGGTCGGCGCGGGGGCCGCGGTCACCGCCGCCGCCGCCGTGGCGCTCGCCCTGGCACCCCTTCGCTCCCCGACGGTCTCCTTCGCCCTCGAATCGCACCTTGTCGAGATGATCATCTTCGCGGGGGAGATGGTCGTCGCCCTCTTCCTTCTCTTCCGTTGCCGTGCGATCCGCCGCCGCGAGGTCTGGATCCCCGTGGTCGTTGCCGCGCAGGCGCTCCTGCTGGCTTGGGCCGAGCTCGGGGGCCGTCTTCCCCGCGTCGCCGCGCCTCTCTACGTAGATCATCTCTCCGTCATCATGGCGCTCATCATCGGGGTTGTCGGCGGCCTCATCGCCGTCTACTCCCCGAGCTACATGGCGGACCACCACGCGCACCACCCCGAACAAAAGGACCATCGCCGTAGCTTCTTCTTCCTCATCTTCCTGTTCTTTTCGGCGATGTTCGGGGTCGTCTTCTCCAACAACCTCCTCTGGCTCTACTTCTTCTGGGAGATCACCACGCTCTGCTCCTTCCTGATGATCGGCTATACCGGCACGGAGGAAGCCACCCGCAACGCCTTCCGCGCCCTCGGGATGAACGCCCTCGGCGGACTTGGCTTTGCCCTCGCGATTGTCGCCGCGGGCACCGCCACCTCCGCCCCCACGATCGAGTTCCTCAATGTCGCCGCGCGCGGCGCTGCGGTCCTCCCCGCCGCGCTGATCGCCTTTGCCGGCCTCACGAAGTCCGCCCAGCTCCCCTTCTCCTCCTGGCTCCTCGGCGCGATGGTCGCCCCCACCCCCGTCTCCGCTCTCCTCCATTCGAGCACGATGGTCAAGGCCGGCGTCTTTGTCATCGTCAAGCTCGCCCCCGTCTTCCAGGGTTCGCGCGCAGGCTTCTGCCTCGCCCTCGTCGGCGGCGTTACCTTCCTCGCGGCGGCGATCCTCGCCGTGACCCAGAGCAACGCAAAGCGCGTGCTCGCCTGGTCCACGATCTCCAACCTCGGGTTGATCGTTGCCTGCGCGGGCGTCGGCACCCCGGAAACCCTCTGGGCCGCCGTTCTCCTCATCATCTTCCACGCGCTCGCCAAGGCCCTCCTCTTCCTCGGCGTCGGGACGATTGAACACCAGGTCGGCAGCCGCGACATCGAGGACATGGGGGGGCTCATCGTCACCCACCCGCGCCTCGCCCTCGCGATGGCGGCCGGCATCCTCGGGATGTTCCTCGCCCCGTTCGGTATGCTGATCTCCAAGTGGGCCTGTCTCAAGGCCCTTGCCGACAGCAACCTTTTCCTCGCCATTCTCCTCGCATTCGGGAGCGGGCCGACCCTCTTCTTCTGGGCCAAGTGGCTCGGTAAGATCGTGAGCGTCCCCTCCGGCGCTCATAAAAGCGGTGACGTCCGCGGGGACGAAGGCTTCGTGCTCGGCGCACTCGCCCTTCTCACGGTCGGCGCCTGCAACCTCTTTCCGCTCGCGGCCCTCTGGTTCGTGGATCCGTGGGTGCAGGGCGTCTACGGGCAGAGCCTCGCCCTCCTCAATCGCAACAACATCCTCGTGATGTCCGTGATGCTCGGGATGCTCGTCGTCCTCCCCATCGCCTTCCTCTTCCGCCCGCGCAAGCCCCGCACCGCGCCCATCTACCTCGGCGGCGCCAACGTGGGTAGCGGAGATTCCTTCCGCGGCGCCCTCGGAGCCACCCACGGCGTGAACCTGCGCAACTACTACCTCGCCGACTTTTTCAACGAGGCAAAGATCACCCGCGCGGGCACGGGCCTCGCGATCCTCCTCATCGCCGCCATGCTAACCCTGGCCTTCGCATGAGAACGCACCTCCTTGGCGCCCTCTTCTACCTCGTCGCCGCCCCCTTTCTCGGCGGCCTCCTCACCGGCGTGGACCGCATCCTCACCGCCCGCCTCCAGGGCCGCGTCGGCCCGCCTCTCCTCCAGCCCTTTTACGACGTTCTCAAGCTCTGGGATAAGCGGGGCGGCGTGGTGAACCAGTTCCAGAACTTCTACATGGTGGCCTTCTTCGCCTTCATCCTTGTCAGCGGCGGACTCTTCTTCGCGGGCGGCGACCTGCTCCTCGTGATCTTTGCCCTGACCGTCGCGGGCGTCATGCTCGCCCTCGGGGCCTATTCCGCAAACTCGCCCTACAGCCACATCGGGGCCGAGCGCGAACTCCTCCAGATGATGGCCTACGAGCCAATGCTCCTCCTTGCCGCCGTCGGGATGTACCTCGTCAGCCACAGCTTCCACGTCGGCGCGATCGCCTCCTCCGAGGTGCCACTGATCGTCTACCTCCCCGGCGTCTTTCTCGGCTTCCTTTTCGTCCTCACCATCAAGCTGCGGAAGTCGCCCTTCGATCTCTCCGCCTCCCATCACGCCCACCAGGAACTCGTCCGCGGGATCACCACCGAGTACTCGGGTCGCGGCCTCGCCCTCTTCGAGATTGCCCACTGGTACGAGAACATCCTCCTCCTCGGCTTCGTCTGGCTCTTCTTCGCCTTCAACCCCGCCCTCGGCATTGCCGCCGCCCTCGCCACCTACCTCTTCGAGGTCTTCGTGGACAACGCCTACGCCCGCCTCACCTGGAAGGTCACCGTCCGCTCCTCCTGGATCGCCGCGGCCCTCCTCGGCGTGACCAACCTCGTCGCGATCAAATATTTTCTTCGCTGACCGAAAGGATCCCCCTTGGCCTTCTTTAAAAAATCTCCCTGGCTTCTCCACTACGATGCCTCGAGCTGCAATGGCTGCGACATCGAGGTGCTCGCCTGCCTCACCCCCATCTACGACGTCGAGCGCTTCGGTGTCGTCAACACCGGCAACCCCAAGCACGCCGACATCCTCCTCATCACCGGCTCCGTCAACGAGCAGAACAAGGAGGTTGTCCGCAACCTCTACGACCAGATGCCCGACCCCAAGGTTGTTGTCGCCGCCGGCGCCTGCGCCCTCAGCGGCGGCGTCTTCCAGGACTGCTACAACGTCCTCGGCGGCATCGACAAGGTGATCCCCGTGGACGTCTACGTCCCCGGCTGCGCCGTTCGCCCCGAGGCGATCATCGACGGCGTTGTCCAATCCCTCGCCATCCTCGAAAAGAAGAACGCCGACATGAAGGCGGGCCGTACTCCCTCCGCGTCTTCCTCCCCCTCACCCAAGAAGGACCCTGCCCCATGATGATTGAGGAACAACCCCTGGAAATTCTCGACCGCGCGTCCCTGCCGGCCCGGGCCACCACCCTCGCGAAGGAGGGCTGGCGCCTCGTCCAGGTCTGCTGCTCCTTCCGCGAGCAGTACGAGGTCACCTACAGTTTCGACAAGGCCTACCGCTTCCTCAGCCTGCGCGTCGCCGTGCCGAAGGCGGACCCGACCCTCCCCAGCATCACGGAGAGCTACTTCGGGGCGTTCTCCTACGAGAACGAGATGCAGGACCTCTTCGGCCTCAAGCTCACCGGCCTAAAACTCAACTTCAACGGCAACTTTTACCGCCTCGCGAAAAAGAACCCCTTCCTCAACGACCCGACCTCCGTCCCCGCCTGCGGGGTTCCCATGGGGGTCTCGGTCGCCTCCCCCGCATCGCCAGGCGCCGAATCCGAACCTGCAATCACCCCGCCCGCCAAACCGTGAAGGCTCGCCCCGCGCTCCCCTTGTCTCCTCTTCCCCTCATCCCCTTTTCTCCCTGTCCCCTCTTCCTCCTTTCTCCCCTCCCCTGATTCCCATGGGTAAGCGCACGATCATTCCCTTCGGCCCGCAACACCCGGTTCTCCCCGAACCGATTCATCTCGACCTCGTCATGGAGGACGAGAAGGTCGTCGAGGCGATTCCCGCGATCGGCTTCGTCCACCGCGGCCTCGAGAAGATGGCCGAGAAAAAGGACTTCCAGGAGATGGCCTACGTCGCCGAGCGGATCTGTGGCATCTGCAGCTTCATCCACTCGATGGGCTACTGCCAGGCCATCGAGGCGGTCCTCAAGCTCGAGATCCCGAAGCGCGCCGAATACCTCCGCGTGATCTGGAGCGAGATGTCCCGCATCCACAGCCACCTCCTCTGGCTCGGGCTCACCGCCGACTCCTTCGGCTTCGAGAGCCTCTTCATGCACTCGTGGCGCGTCCGCGAGAAACTCCTCGACCTCATCGAGGAAACCACCGGCGGCCGCGTGATCTTCGGCTCCTGCAAGGTCGGCGGCACGCGCCGCGACATCGACGCGGACACGCTCGGTCGCCTCCTCGTCGAGCTCAAGGAACTCGAGACCGGGTGCCGCGAAATCACAGCCATCTTTGACCACGACAGCTCCGTGAAGCGCCGCATGACCGGCATCGGCGTCCTCTCAAAGGCAGACGCCCACCAGCTCGGCGCGGTCGGCCCCACCCTGCGCGGCAGCGGCATTCCGTGGGACGCCCGCCGCCTCAACTACGCCGCCTACGGGGAACTCCAGTGGGAGCCGGTCAGCGAGGAGGCCGGCGATTGCCAGGCCCGAGCCCGCGTCCGCGTCCGCGAGATCTACCAGTCCTTCGACCTCATCCGCCAGGCCGCAGCGAAGATCCCCGACGGCCCCGTCGAGGTGAAGGTCCCCGGTAACCCGCAGGGCGAATACTTCGCCCGCCTCGAGCAACCCCGCGGCGAGGTCGTCTATTATGTGAAGGGAAACGGGACGAAGAACCTCGAACGCTTCCGCGTCAGGACCCCCACCTTCGCAAACCTCCCACCGCTCCTGAAGATCCTCCAGGGCTGTACTCTCCCCGACGTCCCCGTGATCGTCCTCACCATCGACCCCTGCATCTCGTGTGCGGAGCGATGAGGAATTGGAGATTTCTGATTGCCGATTGCTGATTAACCTAATCCAGCCCCTACAAATCACGGCCTTCACTGTCGACCATTTCTTCACCCGTTTCTCTCCCCTACAGCCTTCAGCCTATAGTCTCCCTCACCCCTTTTCCTCCCGCTCACTGCTTCCTGCTTACCGCTCACTTCCCCGCCATGCCCCACCTCACGATCTCCAAGCTGTTGACGAAGAGCGCGGCGAAGAAGCCCTCGACGCGCCTCTATCCGATGGAAAAGCGGACGCCCCCGAAGGGCGCACGCGGCCAGGTGGTGATGAAGCAAATCGAGAGCTGCGTCTTCTGCGGCGTCTGCGGGAAGAAGTGCCCGACACGGGCGATCGTGGTCACGCGCAAGGACAAGTCATGGGAGATCGACCGCCTCAAGTGCATCGTTTGCGGGGAGTGCGTCGAGATCTGCCCGAAGGACAGCCTCGTCATGGAAGCCGAGCACGCCACCTCCTTCGTCACCAACAAGATCGAGGTCTTCGTCCAGGAATCCGCCGCCCAGCCCATCCCGATCCGCAGGGAAAACCCCTCCGAGAAACCGTAGGGGCGAGGTCTGAGCCACATCACTCCTCGGATGGAGTGCGCGGGAAAAACGTAAAGGGAAATGTTGGGGCGCCGGCGTTGCGCCGGTTCGGGCCGCGGTGTAGGAAGGGGATCGCCCGCCCATGAACCGACCCAGCCTCGACGAACTCCGACGCGTCTATCGCCAACCCCTCTTCCGCCTCCTGCAACGAGCGCGCGAGGTATATGAGCGGCATTGGGCGGGTCAGCCGGTCCAGCTTTGCAGCCTCCTGAGCATCAAGACGGGCGGCTGCAGCGAGGACTGCGGTTACTGCGCCCAGAGCGCGCACCACGAGACTTCCGTGAAACCCACCCCCCTCATGCCGGTGAGGGAGATCGTGGAGGTCGCCCGCCGCGCGAAGGATCTCGGCGCCCAGCGCTTCTGTATGGGCGCGGCATGGAAGGGCGTCCGCGAGGACGATTCCCGGTTCCAGCAGGTGATCGAGACCGTGCGCGAGGTCGGCAAACTCGGGATGGAGACCTGCGTCACACTTGGCCACCTCACCGACGGCGCGGCCCGCGCGCTCAAGGAGGCGGGCCTGACCTCGTACAACCACAACCTCGACACGAGCCCGGAGCACTACGGGAAGATCGTGACCACCCACTCCTTCCAGGACCGTCTCGACACGATCCGTCGGGTGCAGGAGGCGGGGATCTCCCTCTGCTGCGGGGGAATCCTCGGCCTGGGCGAGTCCGAGGAGGACCGCCT
>CAZZBZ010000041.1:0-2063 GCA_964653025.1 uncultured Verrucomicrobiota bacterium | reverse complement strand
TTCTACGGCGAGAAGCTCCTCACCGCGAATAACCCGGGGCCGAACGAGGACATGGAACTGCTGGAGGCGCTCGATCTCGCACCGAAGCGGCCAATGGCGAAATGAAAAGCGTGTTTTCGCGGCTTGGAGAGCCGTCGTGTCGGCGGCCGTGGGCGGGCCAACCGCTTCGCCGTGGAAGCGTATGTGCAGGCGGACGGACGGCGACACGCCGTCCCTCCATCCCCCAAGCGAAGCATGCCAATGAACCGTGGTGGACGGGCAGGTTTCCAGTCATTGCGACCGTCGTTTTTCTTGGGCTGGCGACGGCTCGGGCCGAGCCCGTGAAGCTCGGCGTGGACGTCCTGCAGGAGGAGGGCTTCGCGGCGCTGGACGGAAAGAAGGTGGGGCTTGTGGCAAATCCCGCGAGCGTAGATGGAGCGCTCCGTCCGACGGTGGAAGTTCTCCGCGCATCGAACCGGTGCAAGCTGGTGGCTCTCTTCGGGCCCGAGCACGGGGTCTACGGGGACGAATATGCCGGCGTGAAGGTGGCGGACCGGACCGACCCGCAGACCGGCCTGAAGATCCATTCCCTCTACGGAAACACGCGGAAGCCGACGCCCGAGATGCTCAAGGGCCTCGACGCCCTGGTCTTCGACCTCCAGGACATCGGCTCGCGGAGCTACACCTACATCAGCTCGATGCGGAAGTGCCTCGAAGCCTGCGCGGAGGCAGGGATCGAGTTCGTGGTGCTCGACCGCCCGAACCCGCTCGGCGGGCAGCGGATTGAGGGTCCGCCGAATGTGGAGAAGGGCTTCGAGTCGTTCATCTCGCAGATCGACGTTCCCTACCTCCACGGAATGACCATGGGCGAGCTCGCCCAACTCGTACGGGACCGTCACGCATCCTCGTACACGAAGCTGCGCGTGGTGAAGATGAAGGGATGGAAGCGGGGGATGACATGGGAGGAGACGGGGCTACGCTGGGTGCCCACCTCCCCCCATATCCCGAAGGCGGAGAGCTGCGCGGCCTACGCGGCGACCGGAATTCTCGGCGAGATCGCCCCGCTTTCAAACGGCGTCGGCTACACGCTTCCCTTCGAGTTGGTGGGCGCGCCGGACGTCAAATCCGAGGCGCTTGCCGAGGCGCTCAACAGCTTCTGGGGCAGTGCGAGAAAATATTACAAGGCTGCGGCTGCGGGAGAGAGGCTCGCCATGCTGGGTTCCCCGTGCCCGAAGGGTCTCCGGTTTCTTCCCGTGCGCTTCAAACCCTTTTACGCGAGCTTCAAGGATACGCCCTGCGGAGGGGTACGCCTCGTGATTGATCCGCGCGAGGCGGGGACCCTCGTGGAGGTGAACTTCCGCCTCCTCGATACCCTTGGAGGATCCTCCCTCGTTCACAAGGCCTCGGGCAGCGAGACCTCGATGTTCGACAAGGCCTGCGGGAGCGATGCGCCGCGCAAGGCGCTCGCTTCCAGTGCCGATTTTGAACCGATGTTCGCGGCGTGGCGCTCGGCGTGCGCCTCCTTCGCCGTGGCCCGAAACCCGTTCCTGCTCTACGGCGAGTAGGTTCCTGTGGTAACTACTCAGGTTCACGGTTCAGCGGTTCAACGGTTGGAAAAGCATGAAGGCTTGTCCGTTTGAGGCGGATCGAGCACTTGTGCTGCCGTTCGTGGATTCATCAACTCCCTCACGAAATACGCAACACACGTGGAATAAATAACCGTGAACCGTGAACCGCTGAACCTTCCAACCTAAATCCTTCTCATGCTTTACTACCCCAGCATCTGGACCGCACGCGTCGTGATGCCTCTCCTGGCACGGATCCGCATCGCGGGCCGCGAGCGGGTGCCGCGCAAGGGGGGCTTCATCCTGGTCTCCAACCACATCAGCCACTTCGATCCACACCTTCTCGGCATGGCTTCCCCGCGCCGGATCGACTGGATGGCCTCCGACGTCCTCTTCCGACACCCCCTGTCGGCGTTCTATTTCCGAAATGTCGGGACGATTTTCGTGCGGCAGTACCAGGCCGACCACGGGGCGCTGCGCGAGGCGGTGCGCCGCGCACGCCAGGGGCAATGCATCGGG
>CAZZBZ010000040.1:0-30085 GCA_964653025.1 uncultured Verrucomicrobiota bacterium | reverse complement strand
CCCAGCGAGAGGCCGAGCCCGACCGAGGGCTCCGTATAGCGGCACACGGCCATCATCACGACCGCCATGAGGACGAACTTCGCAGTCTGGCGACAAAGGGTCGCGAGGCTGTGGCGCGCCTCGTAGGCGGCAAGGATGCCCACCATCGGGAAGGTCGTCATCGTGCCGCGCAACTCCTGCTTGGCGAGAACCAGAACGGTCACCACCGTCACGATCATGGGGAGCTTCAGCCAGACAGGGAGGGTCGTGCGGTGTCCGGGCTCGGGACGGTTCGGGAGGAGCCATACGCCCATGCTGCCGGCGAGAAGGGCCGCGGCGGCCGCCGCCGCGAAGGCACCGTCCCCCGTTGGCAGGCGAGGTCCCAGCACCGCGCCGGCCCCCGCGTAAACGGCGAGCCCAACGGTAATGGAAAGGGCGATCGGCCAACCCGCCCTGCGGTGGAGGAGCCGCACCACGTGGATGTAGACCAGCAGAAGGACGAGCCCGAACACGTGCGAGGCCTCCACGCGGCGCCCGAGGGCGAGGGTCGCAAACGTGAAGGGGAAGGGAAGGCCGTAGACGAGCGCCTTCCACTCCGGATGCCGCGCGTAGGCGATCACCAGGGTCTGCGCGGTCACCACGGCCACGAGCGCCGTCTCCCATCCTCCGAAGGGCCAGGTCACGGCGGACCTGCGCCCCGGGACATGCCCGGCACCGGCAGGGCCGGCAACTTGATTTCCTCGTAGCCGGCGGGAATCTCGAACACGGATGGGGAGACCTTCGTGCGATCGAAGTTCTTCACCGTCGAGCGGCGCGCCACGGACACCCCTTCGTACTCGGTGACGCGCATCGGGATCCCCTTCAACTCCGGATGCTTGTCGAGCACGGCGCCCGCCGCGGGCAGACCGAAGTCCATAAGGCTCTTGAACTCGCCGAGCAGGCCGTCGAGCTCCGAGGCGTCGCGGGTCACCCAAAGCTCGGTGAGCGCACCGCTCGCGTCCCGGACCCGCACGAGGCGGCACGGATGACCGCTGATGGTCTCCTGCTTGTTGGTGGGTTCGACGCGGAGACTCTCGCTCGCCTGGGCCGCGGCCCCCGCCGCCGCACCGAGCGCCTGCCCCATGCCCTTGAAGAGATCGTGCGGCATCTGCACGTACTGCCGCGACTCGTGGAGGATCGAGTAGGTGATCTTCTTGTCGCCGAGGATAATGCTCGTGAGGGTCTGCCCCTTGTCGAGCCGCAGGCGCGCCCCGCTCACGTAAAGGGTCACCTGCTCCTTCGTGCCGTTCGCTCCCCCGGTGAAGTCCTCAATCTCCTGCACGAGCGTGAGGTCAGCCCTTGCGGCGACCGCAAGGCCAAGGACGATGAGGAAAAGGAGGCCCTTGCGAAACTCCCACAAGAACGGTCTGGCGGTGAAGATCGGTCTCAGCTTCGCACGGGCGCGACAAAGCGCGCCCCTCCAATCCCATCTGCCACGGGAGGGGCACGCTTCGTCGTGCCCTCGGCGATCCATGGGAGTTCTGCAAGAGGATCGGAAGATATTTTTTTTCATCGGAGTCTGAGTTCGAGGGAGGCGCCATGGGCCGGCAGCCGCTCCGCACGGGCAAACGCGCGGACGTCCGCGGCCGCGAGGGCGACCCCGCGACGGCCGTACCGCACCACGCTGGTGCGACGCATAAAATCGGACGTGCGCAGTCCCGAAAAGCTCCTTCCCGCGCCGCCCGTCGGCAGCGTGTGGCTCGGCCCTGCCACGAAATCCCCGAGCACCGTCGGGGTCCAGTTCCCGAGAAAGGCCCCGCCCGCGGTCCGTATGCGACGCAGGAGCGTCTCCGCCCCGCGCGTCATCACCTGCAGGTGCTCGGGGGCAATGCGGTTGGCCGCGAGGGCCATCGCCGACGGCGTCCTCGCGAGGATCCACGAGGTGTTGCGGGCGAGCACCGAGCGCAGGCCGCGGTTCGCGGGCCATGCGCGCGCGCCCTTCTCGACGGCCCCGTGAATCGCCCGCAGCACCGCCACCGAACTCCCCACACAAAAAACCCGCTCCCTCCCCGTGCCGTGCTCAGCCTGGGCGAGCAGGTCCGCCGCCGCCCACGCGGAGTTCGCCGTCGCATCCGCAAGGACCATGAGCTCGCTCGGCCCGGCGAGAAGATCCACTCCCACGATCCCGAAGACCTGTCTCTTCGCCTCGGTGACGTACGCATTGCCGGGACCAAAAATCTTATCCACCGGGCGAATCGCGCGCGTTCCGAAGGCCATCGCGGCAATCGCCTGCGCCCCGCCGACGCGGAATACCTCGCGCACCCCGCAGAGGTTGAGCGCCCACAGGATCTCGGGCGATACCGGCGGCGGGGTGCAGGCAACGATTTCCGCCACGCCCGCGGCACGCGCGATGGCGGCCGTCATGAAGACCGTGCTCACGAGAGGGACCTGCCCACCCGGGATATAAACCCCCACCCTCTCGAGCGGGTCAAACTTCTCGCCCACCACGGCCCCATGGCGGTTGCGGATGCGCCCATCGCGCGGCATCGAGGCACGGGCGAAGGCGGTCACTGAACGGAGCGTGCGCCGCGCGGCCCGATCCAGGTCCGCATCCACGCGCGCGACACGCAGTTCGCGTTCGCTCACGCGCAGGGAATGTGGGGCGAGGCGGACGCCATCGAGGCGACGCGTGAGGTCCACGAGCGCACGGTCACCCCGGCGGCGCACATCGGCAAGGATCCGTGCCACGACGCGCGACACCTCCGGCACCGGCAGCCGCGAGGCCAACGCAAGGCGATCGAACTCCGCTGAGGGGCAGGCAATCAGGCGCATGGGGGGGGAGAATAGCCCGGGAAGCGGAAAGCGGAAAGCGGGGAGTTTTGAGGGAGGGAAGGGGGCGTGGCAGTTTTTTCGGGTTTTGTAAATACTTAGCTTCGCATGGGCACGACGGAGCGTGCCCCTCCAATTCATTTTACCAAGGGAGGGGCACGCTCTGTCGTGCCCTCCTGTCTGCGCCAAGCTCGGCGCGGCAGGCAGGCGGGAGTTCGCGGGAGGCACCCCTCCCAATGCCACAGCCAAACGGGCACGCCGCGCAGGCGGGACGAGTGAAAATTCCGACGGAGCTGCCATGTTTCAGGCTCGCAGTTCGGGTGAAATCCTGATAGTGGCATGGGGAGCCATGAGCGCGAAGCAGGGTACAATCCTGGTGGTGGACGACAGCCCCGAGTCCCTCAAACTGCTGAAAACCATCCTGGAGGAGGAGGGGTATCAGGTGCGCCTCGCGGAAAGCGGCGCGCGTGCGCTGGTGTCGGTGGTGGCCGACCGTCCGGATCTGATCCTGTTGGATATCCGCATGATGGGCATGGACGGGTTCGAGGTTTTCCGCCAGCTCCAGGCGCGGGAGGAAAGCCATGAGATCCCGGTGATCTTCCTCAGCGGATTCTCCGACACGGACCAGCGAGCGGAAGGCATGAGGCTCGGCGCCGTGGACTTCATCTCCAAGCCGATCGAGTGCGAGGAGTTGCTCGCGCGCGTCCAGACCCACCTGGAGCTGCACCGTCTCCGCACCCGCCTCGCGCGAGAGGCAACCGAACTGCGACGAGCCAATGACCGCCTGGACGAACTCCTCCAAACCCGTGACCAGGATCTGAGGGAGGCCACGGCTGGTGCCGTGCGCGCCGTGGAGGACGAGCAGCGGCGGATCGGGCGCGATCTCCACGACCACCTTTGCCAGGATCTCGCGGGTCTCGTGCGAGAGATCGAGGGCATTAAGAAGGCAGTCCCGGAGACGGATATTGCCCGCCCGAGACTGGAGCGACTGGCAGGGGAGGCGACCCACGCGTTGCACTCCGCCCGCGGCTTTGCCCACGACCTGGCTCTCGCCGACCTCGGGTTCATCTCGCTGGAAACCAGCCTGCACGAGTTCGCCCAACACGCCACGGCATCGTTCGGCATCGAGGTGGAAGTGAACTACGGCACGGACCTCAGGATTCACGAGGCCGACGCCGCCGGCCACATCCTCCGTATTGTCCGCGAAGCCGTGGTCAATGGCGCGCGGCACGGTCAGGCATCCCACTTCTGGATCGACGTCGTCCACAAGGATGGGAAGGTGACATTATCCATCTCGAACGATGGAGATCCGCTCCCGGAAATCCACCTCCTAAAGGAGGGATTGGGCTTTCGCCAGATGCAGATGCGGGCACGGTTGTTGGGCGCCCGATTGACGGTTCGAAACCGGGAAGGCGGCGGGGTGCAGGCACTCTTGATCCTGGAAGGAAACCCGGTAGACTCAGTGCCAACGAGTTTGGGCTAACCCGCTTTTCAGGTTCAATAATTCAGCGGTTGGGAGAGCATGAATGGCTGAGGAATCAGAAGCAGAAAACGTGCGAGATGAAACCACCCCCTGAACGGCGAACCTCCGAACTCCACAACCCGGGTTGTTCCCCATGAAAAATCTCAATCCCCCCACACCACGCCGTCGCGTCCTGATCATTGAAGACCATCCTGCTACCCAGGCGGGCCTGGCGGCACTCATCGACGGCACGGCAGACCTCCAAGTCTGCGGACGGACGGAGTCTTGGAAGGAGGCGCTGCGGTTGACGCGGGAGATGCGGCCAGATGTACTGTTGTTGGACCTGAACCTCAAGGACGGCAACGGGTGGTCGCTGATCGAACAACTCAGTGCCGCGAACCTCCTGCCGCCCACCCTTGTCCTCTCGGTTTTCAGCGAGGAGGTCTACGCCCCACGCCTGCTGCAGGCTGGCGCACGCGGCTATATCAGCAAGACCGAGCCCATGGAGAAGGTGCTGGATGGGATCCGAAGGGTACTCGATGGCCACTACGCCTTCAGCGAAGCGATCACCACGCGATTGATCGGGCGGAAGCCCGGTGCGCCCGTAACCCAGGAACTCGACGACCTCAGCGACCGTGAGTTGCAGGTCTTCGAGATGTTGGGGGAGGGCCACGCCAACAAGGAAATCGCCCAGCGCATGAATCTCAGCATCAAGACGGTGGGCACCTACAAGGCCCGTCTTATGGAAAAGCTGGGGGTCACAAACTCCCCCGACCTGATGCGGCGCGCCCAAAAAGACCTGTTGCACGCCTCCACCTCTCTCCCCGCTGAGAAACAGGATTCCCCCCTGCATCCAGCTCGGCCAAAAATCGTGAAGCAGACCGTGCGGGGATCCCCCAGGAACTGATCGCGGTCAATCCACGTCAAAATGCAAGACGGCGCGGACGGAGCCGTGTCGGCCGGAGCGGAGACCCGCCCCCGCTTTCCAAAAACCGCCCATCCCTTGGCTTGCGCCGAACCGTCGGGAAGAGCATCTTTTCCCCCATGCTGACGCTCGAATCGTTGCGCGACCTCGCCCTCGCGAACGCCGACGCGCTCCGCGCGACCGTTCAAAACTTCGACCTCGGCGGCCGCCCCTTCGATTGGAACGCCGGCCCAAGCCTCATGGGCGTCGTCAATCTCTCCCCCGACTCCTGGTACCGCGAGAGCGTGTGCCTCACCCCCGAGGCGGCCCTCCGACGAGGCCGCCGGCTCGTTGTCGAGGGCGCGGCCCTCGTGGACGTCGGGGCCGAGTCGAGCGTGCTCAGCGCGGCCCGCGCCGACGACCCCCTCCAAACGAGCCGCCTCCTCCCCGTGATTCGCGGCCTTTCCGCCGAGGGGATTCTCGTCTCCGCGGAGACCTACAGCCTCCCCGTCGCGAAGGCCTGCCTGGACGCCGGCGCGAAGGTGCTCAACCTCACGGGCACCGCAAAGACCGCGGACTTCTTCCGCCTCGTCGCCGAGCGGGACGCCGCCGTGATCCTCTGCTACGTCGAGGGTGAGCACGTGCGGGCCGTCGGGGACTTCACGCTCGACGACGACCCCATCCCGCGCCTGCGGGAGTACTTCGCGCGCAAGGTGGAGGAGGCGACCACCCTCGGTGTGAAACGCATCTTCCTCGACCCCGGCCTCGGCTTCTATTATCGCAATCTCCAGGATGGGGGGACGCGCATCCGCCACCAGATGAGGACCTTCCTCAACACCTTCCGACTCCGCGAACTCGGCTGGCCGATCTGCCACGCGCTTCCCCACGCATTCGAATATTTCGAGGAGGAGGTCCGTAGCGCGGAGCCTTTCTTCGCCACGCTCGCGCTCCTCGGCAAGACCAGCCTTCTCCGCACCCACGAGGTCGCGCGCGTCCGCGCCGTCTGCGCCACACTCGGGGCCTGGCACCCAATCGCATGGGATTGATCAAATCCCCCATCTTCGCCGCATTGGCCCTGGCCGCGCTTTCCGCCGCGATGATCTTGCCGGGCCTTGGCGACCGCTACCTGTGGGATGACGAAGCCGAAACGGCCCTGCTCGCGCGCAACGTGCTGCGATACGGCCTTCCCTTCGCATACGATGGTCGAAACATCATTTCTCAGGAAAGCGGGGTTGACTACGGACCTGATAATCTTTGGAAACAGACACCATGGCTGCCGATCTACATCGCCGCCGCTTCATTCAAAACCCTTGGCATCAGCACATGGACCGCACGGTTCCCGTTCGCCCTTCTCGGTATTTTCTGTGTCCCGTCGCTCTTCCTGCTCGCGCGACGCGTCTTTCGCGATCGTACGATGGTGGTCCTTGCCGTCCTTGGCTTGCTCGCGTGCATCCCATTTCTTGTCCATGCCCGACAGTGTCGCTACTACTCAACCGTCCTGTTTGCCTCGATATGGACCCTCTACTTCCTCGACTCCCTGCATCGAGGTGAGCGTCGAGCAATCCCCGGTCTTGTGGTGGCGCTGACCCTGCTCTTCCACGCCAACTACCTGCACTTTCTTGCCGGGGTTGCCGGTCTCGTCGCGGCAACCCTGGTCATACGCCCCGGGAAAAGGGCTCTGGTTCACCTGGCGGTCGTCCTCGCCGCGACATTGATCCTCAATATTTTCTGGGTTTTCCAATACGGCCTGATGGACAAGGGAACGTCAGCCATGTCGAGCAGCACCCCGAGCGCGCTTTTCCTCCGCATGCTCTCATGTCTCATCAAGGTGGACATGTACCTCCTGCCGTCCCCACTCCTTGCCGCATTTCTTGTCCTGATGTTCACCCGTCGCAACGCTCGTTTCCTGCACCCCTCCGAAACGCGCCTCGCGCTCTTTCTCCTGGTCATGATCTTGACCTATGTCGCGATGATTTCCGCCCCGAGCTTTCTTCATTTTCGCTATCTGCTCGGCATGCTTCCCGCGATCATTCTCCTTCAGGCCCTCGTTCTCGGTTTTATCCTGCGCAAATCCCGCATGGTGGGAGTGGTCGTTATTTCACTCACTCTCCTGACGGACCTTTTTTCGGCGTGGTCACCCTATTGCATTGGGTCCCTCTCCACGTTGGAACGCAAAGTTCGCTACCCGCTCTTTAATTATTACTGGGAAATCACCCACCCCTATCAGGGCCCGATTGAAACGATCGTCCGATTTCTTAAAGTGGCGGGCCGACCGGGTGACCGCCTGTTCATCACCTATGGCGATCTCCCGTTCAGGTTCTATACCAATCTGGAGGTGCGAGGAGGACTTTCCGGCCAGCGCCTGGACGACTGGCCAATGCCCGAATGGATCATGATCCGACCCGGGTTTCGACCGCTACCACGATCGCGCGCGGCCATTGATGACTACCTGCGCGTCTCTCATTACCTGCACAAACAGGTGCCATGGTCGCAATACCGACGGATCGAACTGCCCTGCGTGGACACCCTCTGGGAAAACATCCCGGAACCAGAAGCCCACATTTTTATCCCCCCCCGTGACGGCCCGGTATTGACAATTTACCAGAGAATTGGCGGCGCACCCATCCCCTCATTCCACTTGAAAAAACGGGTTGATCGAGGTAGGATCCTGCCATGAGTACGGTTGAACAGATCGAAACCGAAATCGAGCATCTTTCCCCGCAGGACATGCACCGCGTCGCGGATTGGCTGGCGGAATATCGGGCTCAGTTGTGGGACAAGCAGATTGAGGAAGATGCCGGGGCGGGCAAACTGGACTTGCTTTTTGAAGAGGCGGAGAAGGAACGCCAGACCGACCGTCTGCGTGATTGGCCATCCAAGGAATGAAGTCCAGGGCCACCGCGCGTTTTTGGGAGTGTTATCACCAACTCCCGCGCGATGCGCAGCGTACGGCCGTGAGAGCATATTCTTTTTGGAAAAGCGACCCTACGCATCCCTCCCTGAATTTCAAAAAGCTCCAAGGTGGAGGAAATCGATTTTCGATTCGGGTGGGAATCCACTACCGAGCCATCGGTCATCGAGTTGGGGACGGCGTTGAGTGGGTGTGGATTGGTTCTCACGGCGATTACGATCATCTTCTCCGTTATCCAGCATCGCGGTCATGACCGCACGCCTCGGCAGTCCGCGGGCAAACCTTGCGCATGAATCGTGACCCCCTCAAATTGATGGCCCGAGGTCGCAGCGTCGGATCTGCCAGACCTCGCCGAGCCCGATCGCCTTGGCCGGCCCCGCCCCACGCGTCCAGTCGCGCGTGATCTCCACGATCGGCGGGCGCCCCCCCGACTTCTTTCCCGGCCAACGGAAACTCGGAATCAGCCGATACCGCTCCCCTTTCTTCGGGTACTTCCGACCTCCCACTCCGTCCATCGGGTCGGATTCGTCGCCTTCCTCGTCGTCGCCCTTGGGAGACGGATGGCGCATCACCAGCATCCGGCTCCATGCGTCCGAGTCGTCGCGGCAACGTTCAAACGCCTCGGCAAGCTTCCAGAACCGAAGGCTCCCGTAGGAGGTGTCCGGGTCCGGAAGCCCAAAAACCACCACGACCTGGTCGAGCCCCGCATCCTCGAGGCATGCCGCCTCCTGCGTCCCCTTGAGCGCGGGGAACGGGAAGAGCAGGACGTCAAAATCCTCCGCGCCGAGATGGGAGGGCCCCGCCGCACCGTAGGGATGGGTGCGCACGATCACGCACGCGGGAAGTGGGGCGCGCAGTTCGGGCGGCGGGCGCCCCACCACAACCCATTGCTCCGCATAGCGCGCAAACTCCGAGGCGAGAAACGGGCTGCTCGCATCCCCCACGTCGAGAACACGCTTGCCGCGGATCAGTTCGCGGAAGACCTCCAACTGTTTCGGGCTGAGTCGTCGGGTGATCATGGGGCAGCTCGGCTCCTGGGCATTCTGGCTCCCGGGCGCCCCGAGATCAACCCACCTAAAAAAATCCTCGCGTAAACGGTTCCTCCAAAACGCAACCGTCCATACCATTCCGTCGATCACCGTTGCTCTTGAGAATGTTCTGGGGAGCACATGCGGCTCGCATGTTAAAATCGGCGGCCCGCCAATTTCTCCCTCGGGATCTGGCCGCCGGGCCGGCGGCCAGGACACGCGAGCCGCGTGTGCTCCCCGAAGAAACAGATGTCGCGCCAAATCTGAACCGTACCATCCTCCGCTCTCCGCTTGACCGCCCCCCCGCCCCGTGGAAGATGGATGCCTTCATGGAATCCAACCCGACTTCCCCCATCCCCACCCCCGCCGCCTCCAACGCGCCAAGGATGACGGACCTGGAGCGCCTGCGCCACTCCGGCGCCCACGTGCTGGCCTCCGCCATCGCGAAGCTCTGGCCGGATGCGCAGTTCGCCGCAGGTCCCCCCGTGGAGAACGGTTTCTACTACGACGTCGGGCTCGATCATCGCATCAGCCCCGCCGACTTCGAAAAGATCGAGGCCGAAATGAAGGTTGTGGTGAAGGCCAACCAGCCCTTCGAGCGGATCGTCGTCAGCCGCGCGGAAGCGCTCGCCCTCGCTGAGAAGGGCCGCCTCGCCGCACTCGGGGACCGCCCCGTCCCCAGTCGCTACAAGCTCGATATCCTCCAGGGCATTCCCGAGGGCGAAACCATCACCCTCTACAAGAACGGCGACTTCCTCGATCTCTGCGCTGGGCCCCACGTAATGCGCACCGGCAACGTGAAGGCCTTTAAGCTCACCGCCGTCGCCAGCGCCTACTACAAGGGCGACGAGAAAAATCCCCAGCTCCAGCGCATCTACGGCGCCGCGTTCCCAAACAAGACCGAGATGGAAGCGTGGTTCACCATGCTCGATGAGGCGAAGAAGCGCGACCACCGCAAGATCGGTGCCGAGATGGGCCTCTTCGCGATGGACCCCGACTACACCGGGCCCGGCCTCCCGCTCTGGCTCCCCAAGGGCACCGCGATCCTCGAGGAGCTTGAGAACCTTGCCAAGGAGACAGAATTTGCCGCCGGCTACGTCCGGGTCAAAACCCCGCACATTGCCCGCGAGAAGATGTACAAAACCTCCGGCCACCTCCCCTACTACGCCGAGAGCATGTTCCCGCCGATGGAGTTGAAAGAAGAATCCGAGCGGGAACCGCACGTGCCCTCGGGTGCCACTTCCGTCATCCCGACGGAACGATACTATCTCAAGGCGATGAACTGCCCGCACCACCACCGCGTCTTCGCGGCGGAGCCGCGGAGCTACCGCGACCTCCCCCTGCGGCTCGCGGAGTACGGCTGCTGCTACCGCTACGAGCAGTCGGGGGAGCTTTTCGGCCTCATGCGCGTCCGCTCGCTCAACATGAACGACGCGCACATCTACTGCACCCCCGAGCAGTTCGCCGCCGAGTTCAACGCGGTGAACGAGATGTACCTCAAGTACTTCAAGATCTTCGGCTTCATGAAGTACCGGATGCGCTTCAGCACCAGCGCCCCCGAGGGACTGGGCAAGAAGTACGTGGACGAGCCGGAACTCTGGAAGCAGACGGAGGACATGGTTCGCCGCGTCCTCGTCGAGTCCGGCATCGACTACGTCGAGGTTCCCAACGAGGCCGCCTTCTACGGCCCGAAGATCGACGTGCAGGTCTGGAGCGCGATCGGGCGCGAGTTCACCCTTGCCACCAACCAGGTGGACTTCGCCGTCCCGAAGCGATTTGGCCTCACCTACCGCGACAAGGACAACTCGGACAAGACCCCGCTCTGCATCCATCGCGCCCCGCTCGGCACCCACGAACGCTTCATCGGCTTCCTCATCGAGCATTACGCGGGGAACTTCCCCCTCTGGCTCGCCCCCGAACAGGTCCGCGTGCTCACCCTCGGCGCCGAGGAACCCCTCGTCCGCTACGCCCGCGGGATCGTGGACGAACTCCGCGCCTCCATGGTCCGCGCGGAGGGCGATTTCTCGACCAACATGATCAACGGCAAGATCCAGGACGCCGAGAAGGCCCGAGTCCACACCATGCTCGTCATCGGCGGGCGGGACTTGGAAGCAGGAAACGTCTCCGTCCGCGTCCACGGCAAGGGCAACCTGGGCGCAAAGCCCCGCGCCGAGGTCATCGCCGACCTCCTCGCAGCCTTCCGCGAGCGCCGTGCGTGAGGGGCGAAATGGGTAATAATTGGGCGTGACAACAAGGCGAAACCGCGATAGTGTTCCCCCTGAAGATTCGGCATGCCCAACTGTACCAGTTCCCTCCTTATTGCGTCATCGAGATCCGGCCGGTCGCCGGTCGTCTCGGGGGCAGGCACGCCGAACGCGCGTTGAGTCCTGAAGCCCTTGTGACCCGGTCCGACTTCGAGATTCCGTCGCGGCAGTGAATGAACGCCTGTGTTCCCGTTCATGCCTCCGTCCCCTGTCCCCGTGTCGCGTTGAATGAACCGCCACGGGGAAAATCCGCGCACTCCATACGACGCGACAACCCGCGTCGTCGTCTGACCCTGCTGCCTGTATGAATCCCCGCATGAAACCCCAACAGTTCCAGTTCCGCGTCAACCACCGTATCCGCGTCAACGAGGTGCGCGTCGTCTCCTCAGACGGCAAGCAACTCGGCGTGCTCCCCATTTCGCAGGCCCTCAAGCTTGCCATGGACCAGGGCAAGGACCTCGTCGAGGTCTCCGCCGAGGCCAATCCCCCCGTTTGCCGCATCGTGGATTTTGGAAAGTTCCGCTACGAACAGGCGAAAAAGCACAAGGGCGATGGCAAGCAGTCCGTGGCCTCGAAGATCAAGGAACTCAAGTTCCACGTGAACATCGGGGAGCACGACTATTCCAACAAGCTGAAGCACGCCACGGAGTTCCTCCAGAAGGGCATGCGCGTGAAGGTCTCCCTCTACTTCCGCGGCCGCGAGATGGCCTATCAGGAGTTCGGCACCCAGCTCATCAAGCGCGTGCTCAACGATGTCTCCGCCTTCGCGCACTGCGACGCCCCGCCCCGCCTCCTCGGGAAGAATCTCCACGTCCTCCTCATCCCGGGCAAGGCCAAGCACAAGCCGGGCGATCCCCTGCCCGGCGACGGCAGCGCGGCACCCGCCGGCGCCGCAGCCTCCTCCTCCCCGCCTCCCCCCCGTTCCATCTCCGCCCCTCAGCCCTTCGGCACCTCGATCAACATCGAGATCAAGCCCGGAGCGGGCTGAGCTCTGTCTCCAATCTCACGGCGGTAGCCCCAGGCTGAAGCCTGCGGCTGCAAGAATGAAATTTCACCCCGTTCATCTTGGAGTTGCATTCCCCCGGATTTCGGGCACACTGCGCGGCTCACCAGAATTCCGACCATGCAGAAAACCAACAAGGCCGTTCGCAAGCGCTTCAAGATTTCGTCACGCGGTAAGGTCATGCGCCACCGCGCCGGCCGCCGCCACCTTGCCGGCTCCAAAAAATCCAAAAAGTGCCGCTCCCACCGCCGCGCCATCGAGGTGAGTCACACCGATACGAAACGCGTCACCCGTAACCTGCCGTTCGGGGCCTGATCCCCGCAACGCCAACCAAAGAGGTTCTTAAAGATTTCGTCCTTCCGGTCGAAACGCCTCAAGGAAAGAAAAAGACACCATGCCACGCGCAACCAACGCGCCCGCCAGCCGCGAGCGCCGTAAACGCACCGTCCGCGCCTCCCGGGGCTACCGGGGCCGCCGCAGTAAACTCTACCGGTACGCCGCCCAGGCCCAGGACAAGGCCCGCTACTGGTCCTACCGCGACCGTAAAACCAAGAAGCGGAACTTCCGCTCCCTCTGGACCACCCGAATCAACATCGCCACTCGGGCCCTCGGCATCACCTACAGCCGCTTCATCGAAGGGCTGCACAAGGCCAAGATCTCCCTCGACCGAAAGGCCCTCGCCCACCTCGCCGTGACCGAGCCCAAGGCCTTCGAGACGATCGTCGAGCAGGCCAAGGCCGCCCTCGCCACCAAGGCGTAGGCCCCGACAGCGAGCGGTGAGCAGTGAGCGGTGAGCCGTCGCAGGGTATGCGGTCGCTCTAGGCCTCACCCCTTCTGGACAGGGCGCTTGCTTCTGGCTTCAGAATTCTGAATTCTGCCCTCTGCTCTCCGTTCTCTTCCTCCGCCCATTGCTCATTTTGCATTGGCCGCGGTCGGCCGCCCCGATATGGTCGGCGTTGCCCGTTTTACATCACCTCCCCCTCTTCCCTACCCCTGCTCACCGCTTACTGCTTACCGCTCACTGTCTTACCCCATGGACTCCGGCAGCGAACTGATCGCCCAGCGGCGCCAGAAACTTGACGCCCTCCGCGCCGCAGGGGCGGATCCCTTCCGCGCAAGCTTCAGCCCCGACTCGAGCGTCGCCGCCGCTCGTACCTCCCCCCAGGAAGGTCGCCGCGTTCGCCTCGCCGGGCGCCTGATGACCCGCCGCGACATGGGTAAAAGCATCTTCGCCGACCTCCGCGATGAGACCGACCGCATCCAGGTCTACGCCCAGAAAAACGTGCTCGGCGACGAGGCCTTCGCGCGATTCGCCCACCTTGACCTCGGGGACATCCTCGGCGTCGAGGGCGATCTCTTCACTACGCGCACGGGCGAGCTCACCGTCAAGGTCGCTACCTTCACTCTCCTCGCCAAGGCCCTCCGTCCCCCGCCCGAAAAATGGCATGGGTTGCAGGACATCGAGGCCCGCTACCGCCAGCGTTACCTCGACCTCATCTCGAACCCCGAGGTCCGCACCCTTTTCCACCACCGCAGCCACATCGTCCGCGCCATCCGCCGCTTCCTCGACGAGCGAAGCTTCCTCGAGGTGGAGACCCCGATGATGCAGACCGTGGCCGGCGGCGCGGCCGCAAAACCGTTCGTCACCCACCACGATGCCCTCGGATGCGATCTCTACCTACGCATCGCCCCCGAGCTTTTCCTCAAGCGCCTCCTGGTCGGGGGCTTCGAGCGCGTCTACGAGATCAATCGCAATTTCCGCAATGAGGGGATCTCCCGCCGCCACAACCCCGAGTTCACCATGCTCGAGGTCTACCAGGCATGGGGCGACTTCGAGGGGATGATGGCCCTCGCCGAGAATCTCATCCCCTCCGTCGCCCGCGAGGTCCTCGGCACGCTCGACATCGTCCACCGCGCCTCCCCCGGCGCCCCTGAAAAGATCATCCACCTTGAGCCCCCCTGGGAGCGCAAGACCTACCGCGAGCTCCTCGACCACGCCGTTGCCCCCGGATTCCTCGACTGGCCCATCGAGAAAAAGAAAGAGAAGGCCCTCCAGGTCGGCCTCCGCGAGGTCGAGGGCCTCGAGGACTTCGAAGTCGCCAACCAAATCTTCGAGAAAATCATCCAGCCCGGCCTCATCCAACCTATTTTTGTCACCCACCTCCCCAAGGAACTTGTCCCGCTCGCCAAAACCAGCAAGGACGATCCCTCGACGGTCGACGTGTTCGAGCTCTGCATCAACGGCGTGGAGATTGCCCCCGGCTACAGCGAGCAGAACGACCCCGTCGAACAGCGCGAACGCCTCCTCGCCCAGATCGGCCACGAGACCCAGGACCTCGACGAGGACTTCCTCATCGCCCTCGAACACGGCATGCCCCCCGCCGGCGGCATGGGCATCGGCATCGATCGCCTCATCATGATGCTCACGGGCGCCGAGAGCATCCGCGACGTGATCCTCTTCCCACAGCTCAAACCGATCGACAACTCCCTCCCCCCGGTCCAAATCCCCGAGCCCACGCTGTAGGCCGCGAGGGTGCATTCAAAAATAACCCCGCGTTCAGGGAGTTGACACTCAACACCCTGTGAAATATACATCGCCACGCCTTGAGTATGATCCGTCAAATTTTTTTCGCCGTGCTGCTGGTCGCAAGCTTGTCTTGTGCCTGCTATGGGGCGGACCGTGCGCGGCCTGGCGATGACTGTTCCGCCGAAGAAAGCTGCACTTCGTGCGTGGTTTGCCACGTGAGTTTTATCGCGCAGGACCAGCCTGCCGCAGAGCAAATCCTGATTGCCCGGTTCATTCTGCCCGTTTCGGATTTTCCGCCTACCTCGTCTTTCGTTGATGTGCCGTTCCAGCCGCCACGCGTCTAGTGGCGTTGGTTGATCGTCGGGATTTCCCGACTCCCCTCGCCTCTCCGGGCGAGATCATCCGAACTGCAACCGGACGGCTCTTTTCGCCGTCCATCTCTGGAAATAGGTGTGAAAAGTACATTCATCCGCACGACCATCATGATTTTAAGCGGTGCCTGGACCGGGTTGGCCCAAAGCAACTCCGTGGACAGCTTGGTGTCCCAGGTGCTGGCCAATAACCCAGTCCTGCTGGCGGCCGAAGCCGAGGTGTCGGCGGCACGCGGCGAACGGCGGGCGGCCGGCCAGTGGAAGAACCCGGAGGTCACGGTGCAACAGGGCGAAAAGCGGGTCGCCGATCGGGCGACGGGTGAGCTTGCTGGAAAGGGTGGCGCCCAACTGTACAGCCTCAGCCAGACCTTCGAGTTTCCGGGCAAGGCCGGCCTCCGAAAGGCGATGGCCGACCACGATGTGCGTTTGGCCGGACTGGCCCTGGACCAGTTGCGTCTCGAAATCGCGGCCGAGGCACGCCGGTTGGCGGTCCGCTGGCTTACCTTCGAACAGGAAGCGCGTGCCGCGCGCGAGGTGGCGGATCGAAGCGAGACGCTGGTACAAATGTTGGGAAAACGCACGCCGGCGGGAGTGCAACTCCTCTTGGACCAGCGCGTCGTGGAGGCGAGCCTGGTGAACATCCTGAACCGCGCACGGGAAGCCGAGGAGACGCGCGACCAGGCACGTATCGCGCTCAATATCCTGCGAGGATGGCGACCGAGCGACCCCCCCGATGTGGCCATGGTTTTGCAGCCGCCCGAAACCAACGCCGGCTGGGAAGCGCTCTGGCAGCAGGCGAACGTGGACAACCTGTCGCTCCGTGCGGGAGACGAGGCGATCGGCAAGGCCCGCCAGAATCTTTCCCGCGCACGGCTTGAGGCGGCGCCGGATTTCACGATCAGCCCCTTTTACAGCGAGGAACGGGCCGTCGACCGCGAGCGTGTGTTGGGCGTTGGCGTGTCGCTGCCCCTGCCGTTTTGGGATTCGGGACGGGGGCGAACCGAAATCGCACGCGCAAGCCTGGCGCACGCGCAGGCGGAACGCGCAAATACGGTCCGCACCGTCCAGCAACGCCTGGCGGAGGAACTGAGCGCATGGCAGATGGCATCGGAGCAACTGCGAAAGACGCCGATGAAAATGCTGGATCGACTCCGCGAAAGCGCAGAGTTGGCGGACCGTCAGTACCGACTGGGGGCGGTGGAAATGCCCACCTACCTCGAGATGCAGGATCAATATCTGGAGGCAACGGCAGGCTTGCTGGGCTCGATACGGGATGCCCATGAACACCGCTTGAACATCCAACTCCTGACGGCAGACCCGTCACTTTTGCCGCCGGCAAAACTCATGGGAGGCCAGCCATGAGAATTGGGCGACCGCTGATCGCGCTGGGCATGGGTTTGCTGCTGGCATCCTGCGGACGGCCGACCGCGCCAAAAAGTGGCGGGTCGTCAGGAACTGTGGAGATTTATCAGCCGGGCAAGGGACTCCTGCTTTCGAAGGCGCTGAAGGATTCGTTGGGCGTCGAGATGACCGAGGCCGAAGAACGAAATATCGCCACGACTTTCACCGCAACCGCGCAAGTTTACCGCGGCGCCGATGAACCAGGTTCCCGTGACGGCGCGTATCGCACAGGATTTGCGTATGCGTCGGCATCCGCCGTGGGAGAGATAGCTCAAGGTTTGAAATCCGGCCAGGCGATCACCGTTCGCACCCACGCACCATCTGCCGCTTCCCAGGCGGCACGAATTCATCGTCTGAACGTGGGAACGGCGGAAGTGCTGCTGGCCATTCCGGATGCGCAGAAACGGCTGGCCGTCGGCTCATTTCTCACGGTCGAATTTACCCGCCACGGCAGCGAGGGAGGCATTGTCGTGCCCCGTGCGGCGCTGTTGCGTTTGGTGGGAGGACCCTGCGTCTACGTCCAGAACAGCCAGCACCTCCTGCGAACCGCGGTGAAAATCGGAGCCACTGACGCGCAATGGGTGGAAGTCCGCGATGGCCTGCTGCCAGGCGATGTGGTGGTTTCACGCGGCGCCTCGGATTTGTGGCTCATCGAGTTACGAGCCACCCAGGGCGGCGGCGGCTGCGGTTGCCAATAATTTCCTCAAACCTGATCACCCCAACCATAGAAACAACATGAACATTCCCTCGAACCTAAAACTTATCCTCTGCGCAGCCCTGTTAGCCGCCCCTCTGGTATTGGCCGCAGCGGACCAGCCCGCGACCCCAAAAGACAAGGCACCGCATGGCGGTCGCCTGATGGATGGCGCAACAGTGCGGGTCGAATTCCTCGTCAAGGCGGACCAGACCGTGGAGGTGTATCTGTACGACCTGAAACTTAAACCAGTGGCGCCGGCGGACCAGACGGTTTCCCTGATCCTTCAGGGAAAAGACGGGGCAAAGACGAAGATCGACCTTGGAAAGGGCACGGAGGCATTTGCCTCGGCAACACCGGTTGCCTTCCTCGATGGGGCCAGAGCCATTCTCACCGTCAAGGCAGGGGGAAAACCCGAGAACTTCCGCTTCGACCCGGTCATGGGGCCGTGCAGGGGATGCAAGAAACCCGAGTACGCCTGCGACTGCGACTGCGCTCGCTGACTCTCTGATCCTGCTGGACCCATGACGAACTCCGTTTCCGCACTGAGCCGAAGGGAGGTTTCCTTCGCATGATCAATCGCATTCTCGAGATGGTCCTGGGGCGGCGCGTGCTGGTGCTCACCGCCACCGCGGTGCTGGTCGTGGTGGGAACGTGGTCGTTCCTGAGGCTGCCGATCGATGCGGTGCCGGACATCACCAACGTCCAGGTCCAGATCAACACGCGGGCGGAAGGCCTGGCGCCGGAGGAAGTTGAACACTTGGTCACCCTGCCCATCGAACTGGAGATGGGCGGGATCCCGGGATTGATGGAGACACGTTCCGGCTCCCGGGTGGGACTGTCGCAGATCACGCTCACCTTCCGCGAGAGAACCGACATCTTTCGCGCGCGCCAGTTGGTCGCCGAACGGCTGATCGCGGCCCGGGAGCGGTTGCCGCAAGGCGTGTCGCCGGCGCTGGCTCCGATCATCACGGGCCTCGGCGAGATCTACTACTACTCGCTGGACTACGCCCCGGATGCGCCGAACCCACCGGCTGATCCCGTCGCCCGACTGCTCGAATTGCGAAGAATTCAAGACTACCAGATCAAGCCGCAGCTTCGAACCGTGACGGGGGTCACGGAGGTCAACAGTTGCGGCGGCTATGAACGCCAGATCCAGGTGCTGGCCGACCCGGAAAAACTGCGAATGACCGGGATGACCTTCAAGGAACTGGCAGAGGTGATCGAAGAAAATACCGAAAACGCCCCCGGAAATGTTGTGGAACGGGAGGGACAGCAGGTGATCATCCGTTCCCTGGGCCGGCTGAGCACTCCGAAACAGATTGCGGCGATCCCGTTGAAATTCCGCGCGGACGGGCGTCCGCTATTGGTTGGGGACGTGGCAGAGGTCAAGGCCGGGGCGGGCTTGCGGAGCAACGCCGCATCGCGCAATGGACGAGAGGTGGTGATCGGCTCGGCCCTGATGCTGGCCGGCGAAAACAGCCGGACGGTGGCCCGTGCCGTCCATGCGAAGATCAACGAGATTCGCACCAAACTACCACCGGGCGTCATTCTTACCACGGAGTACAACCGCAGCGACCTCGTGGACAGCACGATCTCGACGGTGGGCGCCAACCTGTTCGAGGGAGGCATCCTGGTCATGGTGGTCCTGTTCGGGATGCTGGGAAACTGGCGGGCCGCGCTGATCGTCGCTTCCGCCATTCCCCTCTCGATGCTGTTTGCGTTCACGGGGATGGTGAAGTGGGGCGTGTCCGGCAACCTGATGAGTCTCGGCGCCATCGATTTCGGTCTCATCGTGGACGGCGCGGTAGTGATCACGGAGTGCGTGGCGCGACGCCTGGCCGAGCAACGGGCGGTCCTGGGACGACCGCTCTCCAGGACGGAGCGCACGCGAATCGTTCTGGGCGCGTGCCATGAGGTCGGCCGTCCGATGGTTTTCGGCCTGGTGATCATCACCATGGTCTACCTGCCCATCCTGGCGCTGACCGGGACCGAGGGAAAAATGTTTCGCCCGATGGCGCTGACCGTGATCTTCGCGCTCAGCGGGGCGCTGGTTCTCACCCTGACCCTCATCCCGGTGCTCTGCTCCCTTTTCCTGGATGGCGAGTCGCACGGACGGCAGGACGCAATCTTCGCGCGGATCCAGGCCCGGTATCGGCGGTTGCTCGAATGGAGTCTTCGCCACGCCCGGACGGTCGCCGCGACCTCGCTTGCCCTCTTCGGGGCGGGGCTCTTTGTCTATTCCCGACTTGGCGCGGAGTTCATTCCCCAACTGAATGAAGGATCCTTCGCCGGCATGCTCATGCGCGCCCCGAGCGTCGGGCTGGGCGCTTCCCTGGCAAAGCAACAGGAGAGCGAGCGGCTGCTGCTGAAAGAGATCCCGGAAATCAAGGCCGTCTTCTCGCTGGTCGGCACGACCGACGTGGCCACCTGCCTGACGGGAGTAAACAACGCGGACACCTATTTCATGCTAAAGTCCCCGTCCGAGTGGACGGACCGCAGCCGGCAACCTCGTCGCAAGGACGAGCTGGCAAATGCCATCAAGTCCCTGCTCTCCGAAAGGATCCCGTCACAGACCGTGCTGCTTTCCCAGCCGGTAAAAATGCGATTCGATGAGCTTCTCGAAGGTTCGCGCGCCGATCTCGCCGTGAAGATCTTCGGATTGGAGCACGACGAACTCGAACGTCTCGCCCTCAAGGTCCGTGACGTGGTGGCGAAAATTCGTGGCGCGGCAGACGTCGAGCACGACGCCATCGGGCGGACGCCGATGCTGGACATCGTTCCGGACCAAGAGGCCGCGGCGCGCTACGGCGTGCATGCCGCGGAAATTCACGACCTGGTCGGAACCGCCATGGCGGGCCGGACGGCGGGTTTTGCGGTGGAAAACAACCGACGGACCGACATCGTGGTGCGCCTTTCGGACGACCGACGGGATGACCTTGAAGCCTATGGCCAACTGCCGGTACGGACCCATCACGGAGGGATCATCGCCCTCGGGCAGGTCGCCCGCCTGACGGCGCAGGACCGCCCGGTGGCGATCGGGCATGAGGCCGGCCAGCGGATGGCGGTGATCCTCGTGAACCTTCGCGGGCGGGACGTCGAAAGTTTCGTTCGCGAAGCGGAGGCCCGTCTTCGCGCGGAAGTTTCGATGCCTCAGGGGTATTTCGTCGAATGGGGCGGGCAATACCAGAACCTGCGGGAGGCACGCCATCGGCTCATGCTGGTGGTGCCGGTCGCCCTGGCCATGATCTACATCCTGATTCTCGGCGCCCTCGGCAGCGCGCGGCAGGCCCTGCTCGTCCTTACCGGCATTCCCTTGGCGGTCACCGGCGGCATTTTCTCGATGGCCCTGCGCGGCTTGCCTTTCAGTATTTCCGCCGCGGTAGGCTTCATCGCCCTGAGCGGCGTGGCCGTGTTGAACGGACTGGTCCTGATCACCTGCTTCAACCAGCTCCGCGAACAGGGTCGAACGGTGGGCGAAGCCATCCGGGAAGGGACACTCATCCGCCTGCGTCCCGTCCTGATGACCGCTCTGGTCGCCAGCCTCGGCTTCGTCCCAATGGCGATCGCCACAGGAGCAGGCGCCGAGGTGCAACGGCCCCTGGCCACCGTGGTGATCGGCGGAATCCTCTCCTCGACCTTCCTGACCCTGATCCTGCTCCCTATTCTCTACCTGAAATGGGAGCAGGTTCTTGCCTTTTCATCACGAAGCGAAAAGAACGCGACCGCAATCGACGACTAAACGCGAGGATCACAGTTGCCCGGGCAACAGGGCCGCCGCGTAGTCGTCCGCGTCGAACGCCTCCAGGTCCTCCAGCGCCTCGCCCATCCCGACAAAACGGATCGGCAGACCGGTCTCTTTGCGAACTGCCGCCACCACACCGCCCTTCGCACTCCCGTCGAGCTTGGTCACCACCACGCCCGTGAGTCCGATCGCGGCATGAAACTCCCGCGCCTGGGCGATCCCGTTCATCCCCGTCGGCGCATCCATCACCAGCAGCGTCTCGTGCGGGGCGCCGGGAAGCACCTTTCCGATGACGCGCCGGACCTTGAGGAGTTCCTGCATCAGGTTGTGCCTCGTGTGCTGCCGCCCCGCCGTGTCCACGAGCAGGTGATGGAAGCCACCCGCGAGGGCGCGCTGGACGGCATCGTGCGCCACCGAGGCCGGGTCCGCATTGGGCGCGCCGGCGATGACCTCCATGCCAAGCCTCCCGCCCCAGACCTTCAGTTGTTCCACGGCGGCGGCGCGAAAGGTATCCCCCGCTGCGAGGAGCACCGTTCCCCCCTCGGCACGAAGACGCGCCGCGAGTTTGGCCAGGGTCGTCGTCTTCCCCGCGCCGTTCACCCCCACCATGAGCCAGACGACGGGTCCGGAGGGCGCGGGCTGCGCTGGGTCCCCGCACAGGAGGGAGGCGATCCGGACACGCGCTGCGGCGAAGGCTTCGTCGCGCGTGGCCAGTGGGTGGAGCTCAAGATCCTTGCGCACCATCCCGACCAACTCCGAGGCGAGGCGAGGACCGAAGTCGGCAGCGATGAGGGCGCGCTCCATTTCCGAAGCCTCCCAACGGGGCGATACGAAAGCGGCGGTGATCGCGGCCCGCGTTTTCGCAAGACCATGCGTGAAGCGATCGAGAAGGCCCATGGGATGCGAGGAGGGTCAGGACGGCAGGGCCCGCACCCGCCCCAGAAAAAGATCGAGGGCCTCCCCTGAGAACTCGATGGCGCCCAGGAGCGGCTCACCCTTGAGATTTCCATGGCAATCGGATCCCCCCGTGGCCAGCAACCCGTGCTCTTTCGCGAAGCGGAGGTAGCGTTGCCGCGCCACGGGGGAGTGGCGCGAGTGGAGGGCCTCGATCCCATCCACCCCCGCGCGGCGCATGTCTTCGGGAAGATTCTCGTTCCGCGCAAGACCGGGGTGGGCGAGCACCGCGAGGCCACCAGCGCGGTGCGCAAGGGCGATGACCTCGGAGACTTCCGCACGCTCCTTGTCCACAAAGGCCGACGCCCCGCGGCGCAGGTAACGGTAAAACGCATCGTCGATCGAGGAGGCCGCCCCGGCCGCCACGAGGGCACGCGCCACATGGGGACGGCCCACCGCGGCGGGGTCGCCGGACTCGTCTCCCGGCCTCGCGGCGAGGCGGAGAATTTCCTCGGCTTTCACGGGCACCCCAAGCTCGTTCAAGCGACGAGCGATGCGGTGGACGCGCTCGACGCGGTAGGCCCCGTAGCGCATGAGTTCGGCGACAACCTCGGGATGCCTCCACCCTGCTCCCGGACCGCAAGCGGGATTGAAGTAAACCAGCATATGGAGCTCAACCTCCCCGAGACGGGAGGTCACCTCCGCGCCGGGAACCACGATGACCCCAAGGCGATTGCCCGCCTCCATCGCCTCGGCCACCCCCGCGATCGTGTCGTGATCGGTAATTCCCACAACCCCGAATCCGAGGCGGGCGGCGCGCCCAACCATCTCCGACGGGGATTCGGTCCCATCGGAACACCAGGTATGCAGGTGCAGGTCAGCCTTCACGCGGGAGGAGGCGGGGCGGCCGTCCGCAACGGGCGCTTCAGCTCGAGTTTTACGCGATCAAGGATGCCGTTCACGAAGCGGCCCGAGTCCTCGGTTGAATAGTTCTTCGCCAGGTCGATCGCCTCGTTGATGGAGACCACCGGCGGAATGTCCTCACGAAAGAGCAACTCGTAGATCGCGAGACGGAGAATCGCACGGTCCACCGCGGCAATACGCGGGAGGTTCCAGTTCTGGGCGTAGTGACCAATCTTCTCGTCGAGCTCCTTTTGCCGCTCAAGCACGCCGCGCACCAGTTCCACGGCAAAGGGCCGCGCGCGCTCGAGATGATCTGCCGCGTTCGGCACGGCGGCAATCTCCTGCTCCAAAGGAAGGTCCCCCGCCCCTCCCATGTCCTTCAGGTAGAGGAACTGGATGGCAATCTCGCGGGCCTGGCGACGAAGGTTCATGAGTAATGAAAAATGTAAAACGGCCAATGAAAAATGCTCAATGACGCTCAACGCCTCATCGGAACACGGCCCTTCTGTTTCGTGGTGATCACGCTGCGCCCAAGGATCGCGCCCAGTTCTCCCGACTCCTGAAGAAGCGGCTCGATCCCTTGGGGCGACGGAGTGAAGGCACGCTGAATGATGCGCAACCAGTATCGGGATTCCTTCATTTCCTTCAGTGCCACCCCCAGCTTGTGGATAAAATCGGGGCGCGACTCCGCACCGCGAGCCTCCTCGTAGTTGGCCCCACTCGAGGTTGCGGCCTTGACGAGTTGCAGCGCGATGTGCCGACTCACCGGATCGGCAGGCAGCACCCGCGCCAAGCGAACGCTTGCGGCTCCAAACGCGAGCAGCCGCTCGGCAATGTCGTCTCCAGCCGCCATCTAGAGTCTCCTCCTCAATGCCTTCATTGTACGGTTTTTCATTGGCCATTTTACATTTTTCATTACCTGGGCCATCTCGACCGCCGCGCGGGCCGCTTCCTCCCCGCGGAGGCGAACCCGAGCCCGTGCGTCGCGCTCGGTCCGGGGGGTCAATATCTGGTGGATCACCGGCACGCCGGTCTCGATGGCGATCCGCTGGAGGTTCACCGCGTCGGCCGCCGCGATGTGCTCGGCATGCGAGGTGCCTCCCTGCAGGACGACGCCGAGGGCGACCAGCGCGTCGAAGCGCCCCGAGCGGGCCAGCCGCGAGGCAAGGATGGGGATCTCGTACGAGCCCGGCACGCGAAAAATCTCCACCCGCCTCGCACCGAGGCCCGCGAGGGTTCGCAGGGTGCTCGTAAGCAGTGCGTCAGCCAGGGCGCGGTTGTAGCGCGCGGCGACCACCCCGATGCGCAGCTTTGCTACCCGAGCCCGGGGGACCGCCGCAAAGATCTTCTCCAGTTCGATGGGTTTCGGTTTCATCGGCGTCGGTTGCTGCCGGGCTTGAGGGGGACCCGTCCCACGATCTCGAGGCCGAATCCCTCCAGCCCGACGAGGCGGTGCGGGTGGTTGCTCAGCAGGCGGATGCGGCGCACGCCAAGATGGACAAGGATCTGCGCTCCCAGCCCGTACTCGCGCAGATGCGGCGCCTTCACCCGACCAAAGGAGTCCACCATGGTCGGCCCCCATCCCTCGTGTCGCATGTAGAGGAGCAACCCGCACCCCTCGTCGCGAATCGCACGCAGGCTGTCGCCCACCCCCGAGGGAAAACCGAAGGCCGAAGACTGGAAGACATCCGAGGCGACACACTCGACGTGGACTCGCGTGAGCACCGGTCGTGCGGGGTCGATCCGCCCGAGCGAAAGCGCGAGATGGCGCCGCCCATCCAGCAGTGAGCGAAAAACATGAAGCCGAAAAACACCCCACGGGGTTGACAGGTCCGCCTCCTCGACCTTCTCCACGTGCTGCTCCCGGGCATGGCGAAAGGCGATCAGGTCCTGGATGCGGCACAGCTTCAGCCCGTGGCGGCGTCGAAAACGCTGGAGTTGCGGGAGGCGCGCCATCGTCCCGTCCGGATTCATGATCTCACAGATCACCCCCACGGGAGGTAGACCGGCCAGCCGTGCGAGATCCACCGCGGCCTCGGTGTGACCGGCGCGCTGGAGCACCCCCCCGGGGCACGCGCGCAAGGGGAAGACGTGGCCCGGCTGGACGAAATCCTTTGCCCGTTTCTTCGGGTCGGCCATCAGGCGGATCGTCCGCGCGCGGTCGTGCGCGCTGATCCCCGTGGAGACGCCCTCGCGGGCATCCACCGAGACCATGAACTCCGTGCGGTGCGCCTCGCGATTGTCCGGCGTCATCCGGGCGATCCCAAGCGCATCCAGCTTCTCCGCGGTGGTCGGCACGCAGATCAGCCCGCGTCCGTGGCGGGCCATGAAGTTGATCGCCTCGGGGGTGACCTTCGAGGCCGCCATCACGAGGTCTCCCTCGTTCTCGCGGTCCAGGGCGTCCGTAAGGACGACCATCCGCCCGCGGCGCAGGTCCGTGACCACCGCCTCGACAGGATCGAAGCGGGCGCGGGAACGGGAAGTTTTTCTGCCTGCGGCCATCGCCGCATCATGGACGCAGCAAAGCGATGTCGCAAGCGCGCAACCCTATGAAACGTCTTGGAATCCCCGGCATGTGCGCGCATCGTCATTCCATGCGATTCCCTGCTTTACTCATGATCCTCTTCGCCCTCGCCGCGGGGCGGGTCGACGCCCGCATCGGCGAGTCCCAGGCCGCGATCGAGAAGCGCTACGGCCCTCCTTTCAAGAAGCTCAAGTTCCAGAAACCCATCGATCAGAAGTTCAACTACCACTTCGCGGGATTCGTCATCGAGGTGAGCTTCATCCAGAACCGCGCCGTCATGGAACTTTTCGAGCGCGACGACCGGGGCTTCATCTCCGAGGAGGAGATTGCCGCTCTCCTGAAGGCCAACGAGGCGGGGCTCACCTGGCACCGCGAGGAAAGTTCCAATACCGAGAGGGAGTACCGTCGCACTGACGGGGGCGTCGTCGCCCGCCTGAACGCGTTCCTCACCAAGTTCATGATCGCGGCTTCCGATAGCGATTCCCCCTCCGAGAAGGTGGACGGGAAGACCACCCGAAAGAAACTCGATGGATTCTGACATGAGCCAGAACCCCGCGCAGGCCCTCGTCCGCATTCCCAGCCTCAAGACCGTCGCCGACTTCCGCGCGCACGTCGCCAAACTCGGCATCCACCTCGATTGTGAGGATGCCATCGAGAAGGCCCCTTCATCCCCCCTCGCCCGGCCCGTCGAGGTGGACGGGCGGCAGATCGGGAATCGCTGGTGCATCCACCCCATGGAGGGATGGGACGCCACCGCCGATGGACACCCCACGGAACTCACTACTCGACGCTGGCTGCGCTTCGGACAGAGTGGCGCCAAACTGATCTGGGGCGGCGAGGCGATGGCCGTTCGCGAGGACGGCCGCGCAAACCCCAACCAGCTCATCATTGACCCCGCCCATCAGCCCTCCCTTTCCGCGCTCCGCGAAACCCTCGTCAAGGCCCACCGCGAGCGCTGCGGTTCCGACAAGGGTCTCCTCATCGGCTTTCAACTCACCCACTCCGGCCGCTTCTGCCGTCCCCGCGACAAGAAGAAACTCGAACCCCGCATCGCCTACCGCCACCCGATCCTCGACCGCCGATTCAATGTCACGAGCGATGCCGCCGTGCTCACGGACGACGAGGTCCGCCGCCTCATCCCCTGCTACGTCCAGGCCGCGAAGGTGGCCGCCGCCGCGGGCGCGGACTTCGTGGACATCAAGCACTGCCACGGCTACCTCCTCCATGAATTTCTCGGTGCCCACACCCGCCCCGGCCCGTATGGAGGCCCGTTCGAGAACCGCACCCGACTGACCCGGGAAATTATCGAGGCGGTTCGCGCCGAGTGCCCTCGCCTGCTCATCGGGGTCCGCCTCAGTGCCTTCGATGTCGTCCCGTTCCGCCCCGATCCCGCGAAGAGCACCCCGGGCAAGCCCGGCCCCGGCATTCCCGAGGATTTCTCCGGCTGCCTCCCCTACCGCTACGGCTTTGGCGTGAGGGAAGACCATCCCGTGGAACTCGACCTCGCGGAGCCCGTGAAGTTCCTGCGGTTCCTGCTTTCGCTCGGCGTGCGCTTCGTGAACCTCTCGGCCGGCAGCCCTTACTACAACCCCCACATCCAGCGCCCCGCCGCCTACCCCCCCTCCGACGGCTACCAACCCCCCGAGGATCCGCTCGTCGGCGTCGCCCGCCAGGTGAACGCCGTGGCCGAACTCAAGCGTCAGGTGCCCGACATGGTCATGGTCGGAACCGGCTACTCTTACCTGCAGGAGTACCTTCCCCATGTCGCGCAAGCCCTTGTCCGAGCGGGCAAGGTGGACCTCGTCGGCATCGGCCGCATGGTCCTCTCCTACCCTGAGATGCCACTCGACCTCCTCGAGAAGGGCGCGCTCGCCCCTCGCCTCATTTGCCGGACCTTCAGCGACTGCACCACCGCCCCGCGCAACGGCCTCATCTCGGGCTGTTACCCGCTCGACGATTACTACAAGGTCCGCCCCGAATCCCAGGCGCTCAAGTCGATCAAGCGTGGCGGGTGATGCGGAACTTGGGTTAAGGTTGGTTCACGGTTCAACGGTTCACGGTTGGGAGGTTCATGGGAAACTTTGGCAACCGCTGAACCGTTCGCATTTCTCATTGCCGATTTTTCATCGGCGATTTTACGTTTTCCATTCATCCTCATCCCACGCCCCCCTCCGTGTCGGAATCCTTGGCCAGGCTCCACGCCGCGCTGACAAAGGGTTCACCTCTCGAGGCCCCTCCCTCGCAGGTGCGCCAGCAGGTCGCCGTGATCGAGGAATGCCACCGTCGGTGCCCCCTGCCCCGCGCCTACGCGTGCTCGGGGCGCTAAGCGGACACCCGCTGTCCCGCTTGCGCCGGACGACTTTGGGTGGCAGGTTCCCCGCGCCATGAGCATGACCCCCCGTGAACGCTGGCTCGCGCTCTTTCATCGTGAGAAGCCCGACCACGTCCCCACGGACTACTGGGCCACTCCGGAGGTCACCGATCGTCTCCTCAAGGAACTGCGCTGCGAGAACCTGCGCGTCCTGTGCATTAAGCTGCACATCGATCTTCCCGATGTACTTGGGGCGGTCCGCCTCTCCTCAGCGATGCCACGGAATCCCCTTCAGGACATCTGGGGTTCCCGCTACCGCATCGTGAAGTATGGCACGGGCGAATACCGTGAGGTCGACACCCACCCCCTTGCCGCTGCCACGAGCGTGGCCGAGATCGAGGCTTTTCCATGGCCCGACCCGTACGCCTATGACTGGAGCCACTTTGGGAAGCAGGTGGAACGCCTCACGGGGCGCTACCCCGTGCGTTGCGGCACCTTCGAGCCCTTCCTCCTCTACTGCGCGATGCGGGGACTGGAGCAATCCATGGCCGACCTCGTCGAGGAACCCGAGATCGTCGACGCGATCATCGAGCGCATCTTCGACTTTCACTATCGTCACCTCGAACGGATGTTCGAACTGGCGAAGGGCAAGGTGGACTTCACCTACGTGGCCGAAGACCTCGGAAGCCAGGCGAGCCTCCTCATTGGCCTGCCCCAGATCCGCCGCTTCCTCCTCCCCAACCAGAAGCGCATGGCCGACCTCGCCCGCCACCACGGCATCCACATCTTCTATCACACCGACGGCGCGGTGCGGGAGGTGATCCCCGATCTCATCTCGGTGACCGGCATCGAACTGCTCAACCCCATCCAGTGGCGTTGCCCCGGCATGGAGCGCGAGGGCCTCGTCCGCGACTTCGGCGAGCACCTCATCTTCCACGGGGCCATGGACAACCAGTTCACCCTCCCCTTCGGGACCGTCGAGGACGTGAAGCGGGAGGTCCTCGACAACCTGCGCATCTTCTCGGGCGCCCGCTGGGTCTGCGCCCCCTGCCACAACCTCCAGCCCGTCACCCCCACCGCCAACATTGTGGCGATGTACGATTCAATCTGGGAGAACGGACGGCTGTAATCGCCCGGGGTTGCCATATTCTCTTTGGGTCCGCGGCCCACGGAACCCTCTCACCGGAGAGCGACACACTAAGCCCTCTTCCGCAACGACCGGAAGAATTTCTTGCGCGCATTGAGTGCGGAAACACCCGGATAGGCATCGAGACACAGCGTCTTCGGAAGGAGCGGGTCGGTGTCGAGAGCCGCCCACCACAGACGGTCCTCCTCGCTCAACACCTGGGCAAGGGCCTCGGGAGACTTGGGGGTGCCAACCTCGATGCTCGCTTTGTCGAGAAACTTCGCATGGCGAGCATAGGCCTTTTCAATCTCCTTGAAGTTCCATGCGGCCGCGACGACAGAGGCGTTCGAGGAAACGGCGGTCACCCGCGAATCCATAAACACCGCCATGTCCGCCATCATTCCAAGGTCTCGGAATGCGGAGTGAGAGAGGTCAAGAGGGTCCGGGGTGATCCAAACGCTATCCTGAAGATACCCAAAACGATTCGCACGCAACCATCGAAGAAGTCGTGCCCTCAACGCTTTCTTGCGGGCAGGAAGGTCGAAAATGACCTGCCGCCAGCGCCCGTCCCAGCGCCGATTCCACCGCGCGACAGGATCAATCCCTCGATTAAGGCGCTGACGACCGGAAGCCGTCAGGGCATAGACCCAGCCCTCCGCATCCCGCCGCTTTTCCACAAATCCCCGCCTCGTGAGGTAGTGAACGGAACGCGCCATCTCGAGGCTGGAAAAACGGTACCCCCCGCGCCCAAACACGGTTCGACCCGGAAAATAGAGAAAATCAAGCGCCTGAAATACCAGAAGGAGTAGGTCAATGGCTCGACTCTTGGCGTCCATGGAAATCTCCGCCGCGAACCCCTCGCGACGACCTCATAAGGAAACACCCTGCGCATTTTGGCATGGCACGTGCAACGCCAAAATGCGCAAAAGAGCACTTTGCGATCATGGTAGTTCTGTCGGAATAATTACCTCCGATGACACAAGCATTTTTGACATCCCGGCGTGGCACGTGCTACGCCCGGATGCGACAGATGGTCGGTTGCAAGGGACAGATCCCGAGAGAAACCACACCTAGCAAGAGGTAAGGCTTTGGCATCCCGGCGTGGCACGTGCCATGCACGGATGCGACAGATGGTTGGGAGCAAGAGGCAGCCCCCGAGGGAAACCGCCCCCAGCGAGAGGTGAGACTTTGTCATCCCGGCGTGGCACGTGCACCGCCGGGATGCGACAA
>CAZZBZ010000039.1:6374-32842 GCA_964653025.1 uncultured Verrucomicrobiota bacterium | reverse complement strand
CAATCAGCGAATCGGGCCGCTGTAGCCGCGGTCGGCGACCGCGGTTCGGAACGGGATCAACGACCCCGTCTACAGAGGAAGGAGCCCGCGCGGGAGCTGATGAGTGTGGCAGACGAGGCTCGCCCCGCGCCACGCGGGGAGCGTCGCCTCCCCCCCCTATCCAAAACGGCTCGCATCCCTGAACAGTCCCCGGTATTCATTAACTTTCCCATGCCCCCCTTCCCTCAAACCGGGAACGCTTCGCCATGCATTTCCGCACCATCCCCGCACCTGATGGGGGAAGGCACGACGGTCCACTACTTACCTCTCACGGTTCGCGGCCCATGGAAATCCTGATCCTCAACCACAACGTCATCTGGCGAAGCGCATTCCACCGCTGCTTCCACCTCGCCAGACCGATCGTGGCCCACGGCCACCGGGTGACTATTGTCACCAACTCCGCCGACCATCGCTGGCGCTGGAAGGAAAGCCTCATTGACGGGGTGCGCGTCATCGAATCGCCCGACCTGCTCACCGGCGCGCTGCGCACGGGCTGGGACCCGTTGAACGTCCTCCGCCGCAACCACTGGATCGAGCGTGAGTACGGTGACCGGCGCGGCGGCGACTTCCTCATCCACGCCTTCGACACCCGGCCAACGGTCGTTCACCCCGCCCTGCGTCTGAAGAAGCTCCTCGGGTGTCCCCTGGTCATGGACTGGGGAGATTGGTGGGGGCGCGGCGGGGCGATCCGCCTGCGCAAGCCGCTCTGGATGAACATGGCCTTCGAACCGCTCGAGACCTGGTACGAGGAGCACTTCAAGCTAAAGGCCGACTGGCTGACGTGCGTGAGCCGCCCGCTGGAAGAGAGGGCGGTCGGCCTCGGCTTTCGGCGCGAACGGATCACCGTGATTCCCAACCCTTCCGACCCCGAGACCACGCACCTCCTCGACCGGGCCGATTGCCGCGGGAAACTTGGGCTGGATCCCCACGCCTTTTACGCCGTGTTCTCGGGCTACGTGCTTTACGATCTCGACATGGTCCTTGGCGCGATGCAGGCCCTCGCGCGACTCGTCGGGCCCGGCGCGCGGGATTCCCTCGGCCTCATCCTCACGGGCGCCAAACACGGGCTCGACCCCGCCCGCTTCCCCTTCCGCATCGTGGAGCCCGGCACCGTCTCCCGCGAGGATCTCAACCGCTACCTCTGCGCCGCGAACGCGGCGCTGATGCCCCTACGGGACCACGTGGCCAACCGCGCGCGCTTCCCGGGCAAGGTAGGCGATTACCTCGCCGCCGGGCTGCCCGTGGTGATGAACCGCGTGGGCGACATCGCCCGAATCCTCGGCGAGCAGGACCTCGGAATCTTCTGCGAGGGGGAGGCAGATTCCTTCGGACGGCAACTCCTCGATCTCCGGGCCAACCCCTCCCGCGCCGCCGAGATCGGCCGGAAGGGCCGCGCCTTTGCGGAAAAAAAGTTCAACTGGGAAATCGAGTCCGCCCGCCTCCTCGCCGTGTACGAACGCCTCCTTGCCGGGTCGTAACGAGCGCCGACCAGAGTTGCATGCGCGTCAAACTAACGGGTGTAGTTCCCTCGGCGAATGGGTGAAATTGAACCGGAAGAAGCCACGGATGGAACACGGATGTTCACGGATCGAGGAGTGCGCCGATTCCGCCACACGGAATCGGCGCGTCTTCCGCGGGAAGATGTCGGGGTTCTGCCCATGGAGCATGCCAGGTCCGTGTAGCGGACCTGGTATTCTGCTTCTGCCATCCGTCCCGCGACTGCGGGATCCGTGGCTTTCCTGTAAACTGCAGGGTCGAGAAGAAAATGGACGGAGAAATGCAACACGCTCCGTCGTGCCCATGCGAAGCTGAGTGGTTACTGCGGCTGAGTCATGCCGCCTTTGGGAGAATCTCGATGGGGCTCCCGCACTTCGCGCAGCGAACGTGGGTACCTTGAAAAGCGGGGCCCAGCTGCATGACGCGACCGCAAGCGCAGCGAAACGATTCCCAACCCGCGGCCTGCCTCTGGAACTGGAGACGGGCCGATTCCGAGGCGGCGGGGCTCTCCGCCGACGGGGCCTGCGCACGAGGCGCGGCGGCAGGAACGGGCAACTGCGCGCCACAGCGGATGCAGCGGATGGTGGGCTGGTCGTAGCTTGGGGGCACCCGCGTCTCGAGACCGCAACCACAAAGCACGGGGACGTATCCCCCCACGAACGCCGAGGCGTCCCGCGCGGCGCGCGGACCGAGCACGGGACCTTCCCCCGAGGGGGATCTCCGTTCAAGGGAAGGTGATCCTTCAAGCGATCGGGCGCCGATCAAGCCCCCGCCTCGCGCAGCGGCGAAGGCCGCCTGGTAGTCGACCAGCGACGCCCCGCCCATGCCCCGAAGGATGCGGACCCGCTCCTCGGCAGGGGGATGCGTTGAGAACCATCCCGCGGGACCCGAGGCCGCCTGCAAGGGGTTTACGATGAACATCGGCGCCGTGGTGCGGCTCGCAAACGCCACCTGCGCGGGGGATGCGGAGATCTTCTCAAGCGCCGAAGCCAACCCCTCGGGATAGCGGGTGAACTGCGCCCCGGAGGCGTCCGCGAGATACTCGCGGCGACGCGAGCAGGCGAAGTAGAGAATCTGGGCCACGAGGGGACCGAGGATGGCGAAGAGGAGCGCGATGATGAGGATGACGGCTTGGGCCTGTCCCCCGCCCCGCGAACTCGATCGCGCGCGCCCCGCCCGCCCCAGGCGGAAGGAGCGCCCCACCATATCGGAAAGGATCACAATCGTGCCGAGCATCACGGCCGCGAGCGTCATGAACTGCACGTCGCGGTTGCGGATATGGCCGATCTCGTGGGCGATCACCCCCTGCAACTCATCGCGGTCGAGGCGCTGGAGCAGGCCGGTGGTTACCGCGATGGCACAGTTCTCCGGCTTTCGTCCGATCGCGAAGGCGTTGGGCGCGGGGTCGGCAACCAGGAGAATCCGCGGCATCGCCGGGAGCCCCGCCGCGATCTTCATCTCCTCGACAATGTTGTGGAGGCGCGGAATCTCCTCGCGGCCCACCTCGCGGGCGCCGATTCCCTGCAGGAGGACCGATTCCGCCGCGCCAAAGTAGATGCCGAACTGGACGAGCAGGATCAGCGCCACGGCGGCGAGGCCGATCAGCCCCCCGCCCCGCGGCGCGAGGGCCTCCCCCCCGAAGAAGCCCATCCCCGCCATGACCGCGGCCATCGCAAGGACGAGGGCGACCGAGCGCCTTCGGTTGGCCTGGATCTGTTCCCACATGGCAGGCCCTGGTCACGCCGTCCGCGCAAACAGCGGACGAATCCCTAGAACTTGACCTGGGGCGCCGCGCGCTCCGCCTCAGATCCAACCTCGAAGAAGTCGCGGCGCACAAAGTGAAAAATTCCCGCGATGAGGTTTACCGGGAAGGACTCGATTCGCGTGTTGTAGAGCATCGTGCTGTCGTTGAAGAACTGGCGGGAGAACGCGATTTTGTTCTCCGTGGAGGCGACCTCCTCCTGGAGTTGGAGGAAGTTCTGGTTTGCCTTGAGATCGGGGTAGGCCTCGGAAACGGCGAAGAGGGACTTGAGAGTCGAGGAAAGAAAGTTCTCCGCATCGGCGCGCTCCTTCACCCCGGTGGCGTTCATGGCCATGTTGCGCGCCTGGATCACCTTCTCGAGCGTCTCGCGCTCGTGCTTGGCATACCCCTTCACCGTCTCCACGAGATTGGGGATCAGGTCGTACCGCCGCTTGAGCTGGACGTCAATCTGCGCCCATGCGTTCTCAATCTGGTTGCGCAAGCGGACCAGGGAGTTGTAGATGCCAGCCACCCAGAGAAAGAGAAGGACCAGCACGACCACAAGGGCGAGGGCGACCACGGCGAAAGCAGAGGCGAGGGTTGTCATGGAGTCAGGTGGGTTGGAAGGTTTCCTACGTCGCGCGGGGAATCATCATCCCAGGCAAACCCGCGCTGCAAGGGAAAAGCTTGGCCTCATGGGCGAGCGACGGCCTTTCCAAAAATCGCAGGAAGCGCCCGTGCCAGCGCCTCGGCACCGGGTCCGGACGGAAGGAGCGCGAGCATGCGCGGAAGTTCTCCCACATCGAACCAGAGCCCGTGACCGGCGGGGCAGCGGTCGAGCCGCAGCGGCTCCGCGGGAGCGGCTTCTCCCAGTTTTACACCGAACTCGACGAGCTTCGCATCACAGCGAGGGCAGAGCCCCCCGGAGGGCGTTCCTTCCCCGCCGAGAGCCTCCTTGAGCCGGAGCGCCACGGGCACCCCTTTCACCCCAGCCGCAAGGTCCTCGATCTCACCGGCGTCCAGCCAGAACCCGCCGCAAGCGGGGCAGTGGTCCACCTCGACCCCCTCGTAGACGAGCAGGAAGAGGGCCGTGTTGCAGCGTGGGCAAACGGAGAGCATCGTGGGGGGGGATCCTCCCCCCGAAGTCCACCGACGGTCAAGCCCTACGCCCTGAAAACCCGTCTTCCAAGAATCTATCAAATATTTCCACGTCTGGTCCCGCAGATCCCTCTCCCAACCCCAACTCCCACTCGCTGCATAACAAATTTATCCTTCACCCCGCGGCTTCGCAAAAGAGGCTGACACTCCCTGTCTTTTTCCCTATCCTCCATCCGTGGCTGCCATTGACGACTATCTCCGCGCGATGCCGGAGCACAAGGCTTCCGACCTCCATCTCTCCAGCAACGCGTTCCCCATGTTCCGCATCTCGGGGACGATGACCGCGATCAGCGACCAGATCTCCGCCCCCGAGACCGTCCGCGCCCTCGTGGACGAGATCATGCCCGAGCGGAACAAGGAGGAGTTTGAGCGCGACCACGACACGGACTTCGCCTACGCCATCGAGGGGATCGGCCGCTTCCGCTGCAACGCCTTCATGGATCGCCACGGGGCGGGAGGCGTCTTCCGCCTCATCCCCTCGAAGATCATGAGCTTCGAGGAGCTCGGCCTCCCCGAGTGCATCAAGAAGCTCTGCTACCTGACCAAGGGCCTCGTCCTCGTCACCGGCCCGACCGGCAGCGGGAAGTCCACCACGCTCGCGACGATGATCGACTACATCAACGACAACCGCGACGACCACATTCTCACGATCGAGGATCCCATCGAGTTCGTTCACCCGAACAAGAAGTGCCTTGTCAACCAGCGCGAGGTGCACCGCCATACCGCGAGTTTCAAGCGCGCCCTCCGCGCGGCTCTCCGCGAGGACCCGGACATCGTCCTTGTCGGCGAGATGCGCGACCTGGAGACGATCATGGTGGCTTTGGAAACCGCGGAGACGGGTCACCTCGTCTTCGGCACCCTCCACACCACCACCGCGGCGGGCACCGTGGACCGCCTGATCAACCAGTTTCCCTCCGACCAACAACCGCAGGTGCGCGCCTCACTCGCCGAAGGCCTCAGGGGGGTCATCGCCCAGAACCTGCTCAAAAGGACAGGTGGCGGACGCATCGCCGCGCTCGAGATCCTCATGGGCAGCCACGCCCTCGGGGCCAACATCCGCGAAGGCAAGATCCACCAGATCCCCATGCTCATCCAGACGGGGCGCAAGGAGGGGATGTGTGCCCTCAACGATTCACTCCTCGACCTCCTCCAGAAGAACCTCATTGATCCCGTCGAGGCCTACCAGAAGACCTCGGTCAAGGAGGACCTTATCAAGCGCATGTCCGTGATTCCCACTTTACGCTCGCCCAAGGGCCAGCCCTGGACCGAGGAAGAGTTGCTCAGGGCCGCCGCAAGCTGACCGTCCGTGTTTCCCCGCCACAAACTCTGGGCCTGGACCATCGCCGCGGTCGTCGTCGCGTGGATCGTCGCCGCGGGCAGCATCGCCTTCTTCCGCGGCCAACGGGTGACCGCCGAGAAGGTGGTCGCTTTCATCGGCGAGAAACCGCTCCAGGGCCTTTCCCCAAAGGATCGCCTGCATCGCATCGAAGGTCTCGCCGACCGCGTCAATCACCTCGACTTTGACGAGCGCCAGAAGTTCCGTCTCGAGAAGCGCCTCCGAAACTTTTTCCTCGAGATGAGCGAGGCCGAGCGCACGCACTACCTCGAGTTGACCCTCCCGAACGGCATGAAGAACATGATGGAGGCCTTCAATAAGATGACGCCCCAGAAACGCAAGCAGGTCGTCAACCGCGCCGTCACCGAGCTCTCCCGCGTCTCCGCGCAGGGCGACCGCGCCGAAATGGAAAAGGCCCTCGGGGACGAAAACCTCAAGAAGGTTGTTGCCGAGGGAATGAAGGCCTACTTCACCGAAGCCAACTCCCAGACCAAGCTCGACCTCCAGCCCTTGCTCGACCAGGTCCAGAACATCCTGCAGATGGGAAGATGAGGTCGCCACGGATGAAACACGGATGGCCGAGGAGATGCGCCAAGTCCGCTGGCACGGACTTTGCGCTTTCTACTCACCATGGACCGTCAACTCCAATTATGGGAACGTGCCGATTCCGTGTAGCGGAATCGGCACAATCCCCATCCGTGCATATCCGTGTTTCATCCGTGGCTTCTCAGAACAGACGCACTTCAAGAAGCTTCACGCTCATTGAACTTTTGGTGGTCATTGCCATCATCGCGATCCTCGCCGGCCTCCTCACCCCCGCCCTGAAACGTGCGCGGGACGCCGCGCGCACCACCTCCTGTCTCAATAACCTCCGCCAGGTCGGGATCGCCCTGCAGGCTTACCTCAACGACAGTGCCAACCGAATGCCTGTGCTCAATAATCGCTCCAATCGGACCGAGAACCTCCCCTCCCTCGACACCGTCCTCCTCCCGGAGAGCGCGCGCCAGGTCTTCAAGTGCCCTTCGGACAAGGCCGGCATCTTCGAGGAGACCGGCTGCAGCTACTTCTGGAATTTCACGGTGAACGGCCAGGATGCCGCACGCCTCTTCTCCATCGTCGGGGGTGACAATGTCACGATGATCCCCCTCGTGAGCGACAAGGAGGGCTTCCATCCCTACCAAAAGGACCACGTGAACATCCTTTATGCCGACGGCCGCGCCTCGAAGGAACTCAAGTTCTCCGTCAGCCTCACCCCTTCCCCCTGACGGCATTGCCGATTGCCATTTGCTGATTCTCCAGAATCCTATCCCCATCTTCTCCTCCATTTTTCATTGGCCGTTTTACATTTTAGATTCCTTTCCTCCTCTTCGCCTCTTCCCCTTTTCGCCTTGTCTCCTCTTCCTCTCTTTCCGCCCTCCTCCCCTTGCCCTCCTCTCCCCTCATTTCCATCCACGGCGCGACGAAACGGTTCGGCCATCGCCTCGCCGTGGACGCGCTCGATCTCGAGGTCGAGCGCGGGGCGATCTTCGGCCTGCTCGGCCATAACGGGGCCGGCAAGAGCACCTCGATCGGGATGCTCCTCGGCCAGGTCTTCCCGGATACCGGGGAGCTTCGCATCTCGGGGGCCGACGTCTTCGCCGAGCGCCCCCGCGCCCTGGCGCGCGTCGGCGCGATCTTCGAGGCGCCGGCCTTCTTTGACTACCTCAGCGGCGGCACCAATCTTCGCATCCTCTGCGAATACACCGCCCCGTGGAATCCCGTGCGTGCGGCCGAGGTCATCCGCCTCGTCGGCCTTGAGGACCGCATCCGCGACCGTGTGAAGACCTATTCCCACGGCATGCGCCAGCGCCTGGCGCTCGCCCAGGCCCTGCTTCCCAATCCCGACCTTCTCATCCTCGACGAACCCACCGACGGTCTCGACCCCGAGGGGATTCACGAAATCCGAAATCTCATCCTGCGCCTCAACCGCGAGTGGGGGCTGACCATCCTCTTCTCGTCCCACCAACTCGGCGAGGTCCAACAACTCTGCACCCGCCTCGCCGTGCTGCGCGAAGGGAAACTTATCTTTTGTGGCGACTGGCGGGAAGCGGCGACGGGCGCCCGTCGCCTCCAGCTCGATGTGGACCGCCTCATCGAGGCCCGCGCCGGGCTCGCCGCGGCGGGATTTGTGGAGTCTTTCGATCGCGAGGGACGGGGCCTTTTGCATACGGGAATCGAGACCCACGAGATTGCCGCCTGGTTGGTCCAGCGCGGCTATCGAATCTCCGCCCTCGCGGTCGTCGAACCCACCCTCGAGGATTTTTACCTCGACCTCGCCCAAGGGCAAAAGGTCGATGGCCAAGGATCGATTGAGGAAGCTGCTCCAATCCCAACTACGCGACCGGTTTAATTTTCCCTCCCCTCAACACTTTCCCCCCATTCCTTGGTCATTGGCCATTGGTCATTGAATATTTCCCTGCCCCCCACCCCTTCCCCTTCTCCCCTCACCGCTCACTGCTCACTGCTTTCTGCTTACTGCTTACTGCTCACTCCGATGCTCCTCACTCATCTCAAAAACGAGCTCTGGAAGCTCTTCGCGCGGAAGCGCTCGCACATCGGCTTCGGCGCGTTCCTCGCCGTGGAGGGGTTGATCCTGCTCCTCATGCAGCTCCCAAAGCCGAAGAAGGCGGTCTCCGACCTCCTCGGCGCCAACGGCTACGCCGTCGGGGAGTACTATTCCGGGCTCACTCTCGGCCTGCTCATGCTCATGTTCACCATCTTCCTCATCGGGGGGCTCTACCTCGCGCTCGTCTCGGGCGACGTGGTGGCCAAGGAGGTCGAAGAGGGCACCCTGCGGATGACCCTCGCACGCCCCGTCTCGCGATTCCGCATCGTCCTCGTCAAGTGGATCTCCTGCGCCATCTACAGCGCCGTCTTGATGGTTTTCATCGCCGCAACAAGCCTCCTCGCGGGAGCTCTCTACCGCGGAGGCTTTGGCAACCTTTTCGTTTTCTCCCCGATCGAGCAGATCTTCGGCGTCTTCGACACGGGCGAGGGCTTATGGCGCTTTGCACGGGCCATCGTCTTCCTCGCCCTCAGCCTGCAAGCGGTTTCCACGCTTGGGTTCATGTTCTCCTGCTTCAACATGAAGCCCGCTGCAGCCACCATCCTCACCCTCACCGTCTTCTTCGTGGACTTCGTCCTCCGCACCATCCCCTACTTCCATGGGATCGAGCGCTTCTTCCTCACCTGGCATACTGCGTGCTGGATCCGCACTTTCCACGACCTCGTCCCGTGGTGGGACATCGCCGAGTCCCTCGCCTACCTCGCCGCCTTCAATCTCAGCCTCTTCCTCATCGGCGCCGCCGCCTTCTGCACCCGCGACCTGAAGTCCTGATTGCAGAATAGCCACGGATGAAACACGGATCCTCACGGATGGGGGATACGCCGATTCCGCCACACGGAATCGGCGCGCCCACGCGACAATATTGTAGACCTCTCTAACGACGGAGTTGCGCCAAGTCCGTGTCAGCGGACTTGGTACCAATCCTCTTCCATCCGTGTTTCATCCGTGGCTTCTCCCCATCCCACTACCGGACCGGCTGCGAGGCTTGCTTCACCCCAGTCCAAGCGGCACCCTCATGCCATGGACCTCGCCGTACGATCCGATCTCCGAAAACCCGACGCCATCCGCGAAATTCGTTTTCAGAAAAATATCGCTCCCGAGGCTGCCGGGTCCGTCCTCGTCGAGTCCGGAAACACACGCGTCATTTGCGCCGTCACCGTCGAGGAATCCGTCCCGCGCTGGATGCGTGAACAGAAGGTCACGGGGGGATGGCTCACCGCCGAGTACTCGATGCTCCCCTACTCCACCGCAGATCGGAAGGCTCGCGATATCTCCAAGGGCCGACTCGATGGCCGCTCCCAGGAAATCCAGCGTCTCATCGGGCGCTCCCTCCGCGCCGTGGTGGACCTCGAGCGCCTCGGCGCCCGCACCCTTTGGATCGACTGCGACGTTCTCCAGGCCGACGGGGGAACGCGCACCGCGGCAATCACCGGAACCTGTGTCGCCCTCGAACTTGCCATCGGCAAGCTCATCAATGAAAAGAAGCTCGTTGCCAGCCCCCTTCGCGAGCGCGTCGCCGCCGTGAGCGTCGGCATCGTGAACGGCCAGCCCCTCCTCGACCTCTGTTACGTGGAGGACAAGGACGCCTCGGTGGACATGAACGTCGTGATGACCGAGAGCGGGCGTTTCATCGAGGTCCAGGGCTCAGGGGAAGAGGCCACCTTCACCGATTCCGAACTCCAGGCGATGCTCGCCCTCGCCCGCAAGGGTGTGGTTGACCTCTTCGCCGCCCAGCGCAAGGCGCTCGGCTGAGTAAAAATACCTCCGCGCTTGGCAAGCAAGCCTTGCTCCAAGGAGACGGTCCGTCGCGCCCCAGAAAACTCTTTCCTGCGTAAGGATTTTGGCATCGCTTCCCCCCCTGCAACCCACCATCCTCTGCCGTCGCCCCGACCCGCCCCCATCCCATGTTGAACGACCCGAGCGGAATCCTTCTCGTTGACAAGCCTTCCGGCCCCACCTCCCACGACATCGTCGACCGGGTGCGCCGACGGTTCGACCTGAAGCGGGTCGGCCACTGCGGCACGCTCGACCCCATGGCGACGGGCCTGCTCGTTCTCGTGATCGGCAAGGCCACCAAACTGAGCGAGCGCCTGATGGGCGACGACAAGGAATACGAGGGCACCCTCCGCCTCGGAGTGGCCACCCACTCCCAGGATGCGCAAGGCGCGGTGCTGGCCGAGAAGCCCGTGCCCGCACTTTCCCCCGCACAGGTCGAGGAGATCTTCGCGGGATTCCGCGGCGATATCCTCCAGATTCCCCCGATGGTCTCGGCGAAAAAGATCGCGGGTGTCCCGCTCTACAAACTCGCCCGAAAGGGCAAGGAGGTGGAACGCAAACCACGCCTCATCCATATCTTCCGCCTCGACATCCTCCGCACCGAGCTGCCCGAGGTGGATTTCCGAATGCTCTGCACCAAGGGCACCTACGTACGCACCCTTTGCCACGACATCGGGGAGAAGCTCGGCTGCGGGGGCCACCTCTCACGCCTGCGGCGCTCGGGCAGCGGAAAGTTCCGCATCGAGAAGGCGCACGCGATGGATGCGATCGAGAGCTGGACGCGGCAGCATTTCGAGCAAACCCTCGTGGATCCGCTCACCCTGAATCTCCCGGTCTGATCCCCTTTCGGGCCCCATGCGCCTGTACCGAAATCTGAAGGAACTGGCGTGTCACCAGCGCCCGGTCGTCCTCGCCCTCGGCGTCTTCGACGGGGTGCATCTCGGTCACCAGACCGTGATCCGCGCGGCCTCCCGAAAGGCCCTCGCGGCGGGAGGCGACGCGGGCGTGATGACCTTTCACCCGCACCCCGCGAAGGTCCTGCGTCCACGCGAATGCCCCCCCCTGCTGACCACCGAAATGCAGGACATCGAAATCTTCGCGGCGTTCGGGGCCGATTTCACGCTCGTGCTGGACTTCACGCCAGCACTGGGGCGCATGGAACCGGAGGCCTTCCTGGATCGCCTGCACAAGCAGGTGCCGATGCTGCGGGGCCTCGTCGTCGGTCCGAGCTGGCGATTCGGGCATGACCGCACCGGAAACTTTACCCTTCTCCGAAAGTGGGCCGAGATCCGCGCGATTGAGGCGATCGAGGTTTCCCCGATGGAGGTCGAGGGCCACGCCGTGAGCAGCACCGCCATCCGCCGCCTCATTACAGAGGGCAATATCAAGGCCGCCAACGCCCGCCTGGGGCGCCCCTACCAACTCGTCGGGCGCGTCGAGTCCGGAGACGCCCTCGGTCGAAAGATGGGGCTTCCGACCGCCAACCTCCACGTGGAGAACGAACTCCTCCCCGCGAAGGGAGTCTACGCGGCGCGCGTGCTCGTCGAGGGGGAGGTCTTCGCGGCCGCAGTCAACGTCGGCACCCGCCCAACCGTAAAGACGGGCGGCGAGATGCGCGTGGAGGCCCACCTGATTGATTTCTCGGGCGACTTGTACGGCTACCACCTGCGCGTGGACCTCATCGAGCGGCTCCGCGAGGAGAAGAGGTTCCCCGACATGGTCTCCCTTTCAAGCCAGATCGTCCTCGACCTGCTCGCCGCCGCAAAACTCGCCCACGACTGAAGAAGAAGCTGGAAGCTAGGAGTCTGAAGATTGTAGGGCACCCTGCCGTGTGCTTAGCGCCAGGTCAGCACAAGGACCCCCGCGGCGGAGGTAACCAGCGCGGCGAGCCAGAGGACCGCAACCGCCGCGGCAGGCTTGAGCCCGCGCGCGACGAGGCGGTGGGAGAGATGAGTGAGGTCCCCCTTCCACGGCGCCTGCCCGCGCCGCAGCCTTCCGCCTACCGCAACGGCCATGTCGAGAAGAGGGACAAAGAAGAGCAAAGCCACACCTAAGAGGTTGGATGAAGGGTGCGGGACCAAGAACTCCGAAGGACCACCCCATATCAGGGGCACGCTTCCCAGGGCAGCACAGCACCCGGCCAAGTGACTGCCACAATCGCCCAAAAAGGCTCGCGCCACTGGGAAATTCCAGGGGAGGAACCCGAGGAACGCGGCCGCAAACACCAAGAAAATCGCGGCGGAACTCTCGTCTCCTCGCATCAAGAAAACAGCGCTCTCAGCACTCAATATCAGAACCGCCAAGCCGGCACACTGGCCATTGCTGTTGTCCGTGAAGTTGAAAGCATTGGAGAGCACTACGATGGGCAACAACAGGGCGCCCAGAACCGTAAATGCCTCAATGCCGAAAACTTCCCACGGAAATCCCCTGCTCATGGATATCCCGATTCCCCAAGCGAGGGACGGAAGAAGGAGCTGGAGCAGGAGCTTCCGCCCCGGTCGCAGTCCGAGCAGGTCATCAACCAGTCCAACTCCCCCCATACTTCCCACCAAAACCCATGCCACCAACAAACGGGGATCGGCCCAGAGCAACGCGACCCCGGTCCCAATCCACACCGCGATCCCCCCGACGAGGGGGGTCGGACGCCCGTGTTTTTTACGCCCCTCGTCCGGCGCATCCATGAGGCCAAGCCGCGGGGCGAGCCGCACGAGAAGCGGACAGAGGGCGAAGGAGACCGCCGCAGCCATCGCTGTCGCCACGAGAGGAACGGTCAGATTCAAGGACGTCACCATGCCGCCGCCCGGTTCGCCCAACCGGGAAGAGAGGTCAACCGGAATCGCGACAACCGGAATGATTCCAATAAAACCGGGAAGAAGAGTTGGGGAGCGCACGCGGCCCGCGTGCCGAAATCGGCGGCCCGCCGATTTCTCCGTTCAGAATCTGGCCGCCGAGCCGTCGGCCAGGACACGCCAGCGGCGTGTGCTCCCCAGAAAACCCTTTGCCCACTCAGCCGCAGCCGGCGCTCCAGCCGCAGTCCTGGCAGGCCATGCAGGAACCGGTCTGGCGGAGGTTGCCGCTCCCGCAGGTGGGACACTCACTGAACTTGCCGTTGGTGACCCCGATGCGAACCTCAACCTGCCGCGAGGGCGCGGCCAGGACAGGCTCCTGGGCATGGTCGTTCCCATTCCCGTTCCCGTTGGAGGTCGTCGCAGCCGCCGGACGGTTGAAGTCCAGGCGACCCTGGGCCTTATCGGCCTCGAGAAGTTCGAGATAGCGGACGACGTAATCCACCACGGATTCGCAACTGTGCAGGCGGGGATTATCCACGAAGCCCGAGGGTTCGAAGCGGGTAAACTTGAAGCTCTCGGCGATCTCCTGGAGCGGGATGCCATGCTGGATCGCGAGGGAAAGAAACTTCGCGAACACGGCGGCCATGCCCGAGGCGAAGGAACCCTCCTTGTTCATCGTGAGGAAGACCTCGCATGGGGAACCGTCCTCATAAAGGTTGACCGTGAGATAGCCCTTATGGGCGCCCCCGATGGTGAACTTGTGGGTTTCCCCGAAACGCCGCAGCGGTGGGCGGCGACGGACGGCGGCGACCTGGGCGGCACTCGTCTTGCGAAGTTGCTCCATCTCGAGGTCGCGGTCCGCAATTTTTTTCTCGAGCAGGTCCACCCGCGCAAGCGCCTGCTTGAGTTTTTCCGCCATCTCACCCGGTTCGCCGCCCTTTTTCTTGCCACCGGCCGAGAGCGGGGCGACGCCCTTTGAACCGTCTCGGTAGACGGCCACGGACTTCACCCCGAGCTTCCACGCGTGGAGGTAGATCTGCTCGATGTCCTCCACCTTGGCGCTATTGGGCAGGTTGACAGTCTTGGAGATGGAGCCGCTGATCCAGCGTTGGGCGTAGCCCATCATCTCGAGATGCGCCATCGGGCGGATGAACTGCTCGCCATTGCCGCAGGCGTTGGCGCAGTTGAAGACATTGAGGTGCTCCGCCTTGATGTGCGGGGCGCCCTCGATGCAGAAGCGTCCGCAAATCACCGCGTCCGAGGCGGCAATTTCCTCGCGGGTAAACCCAAGTTCCTTGAGCAGGTTGAACCCCTTCGCGGCGTACTGCTCGGGCTTGTAGCCGAGGCGCTGGAGCGCCTCTTCCCCGAGCATGCCGGCGTTGGCGACCAGCACGAGCGAGGCGGTATTGGTCACCGCCTTCTCGAGGCGGTCGAGATCCTCGTCGGTGAGGCCCTTGGCCTTGAGCGAGGTCCGGTTGATCGGGCATTCGCTGCGGAGCGTGGTCGTGCCGGCCATGTAGGCAAAAATACCCTTCGCCTGGGCATCGGTGTAGCCGAGCTTCCTGAGCGCGCGCGGCACCATCTGATTGACAATCTTGAGGTGACCACCCCCGGCGCAGCTCTTGAACTTCACCAGCGCGAAGTCGGGCTCGATTCCGGTGGTGTCGCAATCCATCAGGAACGAGATGGTCCCAGTGGGGGCGATCACGGTCGCCTGCGCATTGCGGTAGCCATGTTTCTCCCCTTGGGCGCAGCACTCGTCCCAGACCCGCGCCGACTCGGCCGCATAGGGCGCGAGGGAGGGATTGGCTCGACGAATCTCAGCGACAAGGTCGTGAGCGAGACCGGCATGCTTGCGCATCACGCCGAGCATGGGTTCACGGTTCTCCTCGAAACCAGCGAACGGCCCCGTGACCGCGGCGATTCGGGAGGACATGAGGTAGGCCTCGCCGGTCATGACCCCAGTCAGGGCACCGATGAACTGCCGCCCGGCCTCGGAGTCGTACGGCAACGCAAGGGCCATCAGGAGCGCGCCGGCGTCGGCGTAACCGAGCCCGATGGTGCGATACTTGTGGCTCATCTCGCAGATCTGCGCGGTCGGATAGCTCGCGTTGTCCACAATCAGCTCCTGGGCCAGGAAAAAGGTGCGGACGGCAGCGCGGTAGCGCTCCATGTCGAAACGGTCCTGCGGATCAAGGAACTTGGTCAACCGAAGGGAGGCGAGGTTGCAGGCGGTGTTATCGAGGAAGAAGTACTCGCTGCACGGGTTGGAAGCGTTGATGCGCCCCGAGTTCGGGCAGGTATGCCAGTCGTTGGAATGGTCGTCGTACTGGATGCCGGGCTCGGCGTTGTCCCAAGCGCTTTCGGCCATCTCGCGCATGAGTTGGCGAGCACTATGCTTCTCGCAGGGTTGGCCGGTGCGGACGTACTTCGTCCAGAACTCCCCGTCACTGATCACGGCCTCCATGAAGTCGCGAGTCACGCGGACGGACTGGTTCGAGTTCTGGAAACGGATGGTGTCGTGGTAGATCAGGCCGTCCATGGTACCCGGGTAGCCGTGCTGCTGCGTAAGGATGCGGCCGATATCCTCCTGGGTCTTCTTTGCCCAGACGAACTCACGGATGTCTGGGTGGGTCACGTTGAGGATATCCATCTTGGCGGCACGGCGTGTCTTTCCGCCACTCTTCACGGCGCCCGCGACGGAGTCGAAGATCCGCATGAACGAGAGCGGCCCGCTGGCGCGCCCGCCGCCGGAAACCTTTTCTCGGGAGGAGCGGAGCGAGGAGAAATTGGTGCCGGTACCCGAGCCGAACTTGAAGAGTCGCCCCTCCTTCATCGCGTGGTCGAGGATGCTTTCCATGTCATCCGCGATGTCGAGGATGAAGCAGGCGGAGCATTGCGGGTAGTGGTAGGGCCCGGGAGAGCGCTGGGCCTTACCGCTCTTGCGGTCGAAGTAGTAACCGGCGGCCTCCCCCTCGTTGATGTGGCGGTGGTGCCAGAGGCCGCAGTTGAACCAGACCGGGCTGTTGAAGGCGCCGTACTGGTGAACGAGCAGCCAGGTCAGTTCCTCCTCGTAAGCCTGCGCGTCCTTCGCCGAGACAAAGACCTCGTCGAGATTCTCCCCCCAACCGCGGATCGTCTTGACGACGCGGTCGATGAGGTCGCGAATCGAGTTCTCCCGCGCGCCGGGAATCTTCGGATCCCCGTAGAAATACTTGCTCGCCGCGATCTTGACCGAGGTGGGAGACCAAAAATCGGGGTGCTCCACCCCTCGCTGCACGAAGATGGTCTCTCCGCGGTCGTTGGTGATGCTCACGTCGCTCCGCAGCCACTTGATCTCGTCGTAGGGGTGCGTCCCCTCGCGAGTGAAGGCGCGGGCCCAGACGAGTCCCTTGCGGGATCGGGAGTTCTTGGGTGAGTTGCCGCGGGGGTGTGAGGCGCCACGGGACGGCGCAGCCATCGGTGCATCGAGAACAGTCGTCATACAGGTACTCCAGAAAACGGTTTGGGATTGCGGGCGAAGACGTGAAGAAAAGCAGATTCAAGAATCCACCTGCCAACGACAGACGCAAATAGAAATCGAAAAAAACTGCGAATTAATGGGCCGGTTGGTCCATTTAGACCTAAAAAACATCCGATTCGTTGGGTCACAAAAGAAATTCACTTTTTGCCTCCCATGCCGCTACCATCACCGGGGATTCGATCCATGGCCATCTCCATCCGCAACGCCGAAGAACGCGATCTGGACGCACTGCGGGCCTTGCTGGCCCCCGTCGGGAGCGACCCCGGCGGCACCTCGGGAATGCTCGAGGGCCCCGCGGCGCACACCCTCCTCGACGAGAACGCCTTCGTCATCGTCACCGAGGGAATCCCGAGCGGGCGCCTCCTCGGCACCGCCACCGTGCTGATGCAGCAGGAGACGCCCGAGACCGTGACCGGGCTGATCACGCGCGTGGCCACGCTGGACGTGCCAGAACGCGCGGAGATTGCGGCGGGACTCGTGGCCACCGCCCTGCAGTCCCTCGCCGGCAATCTCCAAAACTGTTTTGCTGAGATCTCCTCCTCTGCCCTCTGGGCCCAGGCCGCCTTCGAGCAGGCGGGGTTCGTGCCGTGTGGATTTCTCCCGTCCAAGAATGCCGGTGAGCCACGGGGCAACGTGATCGTCTACAGCCACCTCTCACCGACCGCCCACAACGCCCGCCGTCCGCACCCTGAGATCGTGGAGGGTGCCAAGGACATCGCGACCGAGTCCTTCCATGCCCACGGACTCATCGAGGACATCGGGGTCCGCGACGACGCCACGCCCTTTCCCACTGAGTGCGACTACGCCGTGGCTCCCATTGAACTCGACGCGGTGGCGACGATCCTCGAGTCGCGCCCTGGACAGGAAGGCGAAGTCTTCGCCCACCACCAACTCACCTCCACGAGCCTGCACCTCCCGGCGGTTCCTTCTTTCCTTGCCGCGCGCGACGGGGACAAGGTGATCGGGCTGATCGGCTTCGTGCATGACCCTTTTGACCGCAGGGTGCAGGTGACCGAAATCCTATCCCTGGAGGGCGAGGCGCAGGGATTCCTTGTCGCCCGCCTCATCGAAGACCTCGAGGCGCGCGGGAACATCGACTTTGTGGAGGTGATCGTCAGCGCCCGCGCACCGCGTCTCCAGAGAACCTTCGACCAGGTCGGTTTTGTGCCCTGCGCCTATCTCCCCGCCTTCGGCATGGAGAACGGCCAGCGCTCCGATGCCCTGATGCTGGTCCGACTCTTTACCAGCTACGAGAGCGACGCCTCCCCGATGACGAGCGCGGCAAAGAGCCTGTTTACCTGCGTGGACACGGTATTTCGCGAGTACAGCGTAGGCGCGGCGGTGATCAAACTACTCCGCGACCTCCGATGCTTCCGCGGCCTGGGTGAAGGGGAACTCCGCCGCATCGCGCGCATCTTCTCGCAAAAACTCTTTCGCCCGGGCGAGACGGTTTTCGAGGAGGGCACCGCCGGCCGCGAACTCTACGTCGTCGAGCGCGGAGAGATCGAGGTGCGCACGAAGGACGGGCGCGTTCTCGGCTCCATCCAGAGCGGCGGGATCCTCGGGGAGATCGGATTTCTCAACGGCGAGCCACGTACCGCGGGCGCGGCCTCGAAGTCCGCCACGATTGTGCGCGTGGTTACCCGCTCCGACTTCGATCGCCTCATCCGCCGCGAACCCCACCTCGGGCATATCTTCTTCAAGAACGTGGCCCTCGACCTCGCCGAAAAGCTCAGCCACTCCGTGAAGTCCTCAAAGTAGCCTCGCGTTCGGCCAACCGCCAAGGCAACGCCAGAAGCGCAAAGCTCGCCATGGCGATGGCCTCCATCCCCAGCAGGCGCCACGGCATCGGGCCAAGGTGGTCGAGCAGCGAAGGTTGGGCCGGGGTGTGGCACAGGTAGCCGTAGTTCCACCCGAACGCCGCGTCGAGCGTCCCGACCACCGCCGCGTACACGTTCAGGCAGACGAACGCCTTCCATGCGGAACCCCGCGCGGGACGAAGGCCGCGAACCCCAAGGAAAAAAACCACCGCGAGCACCACCCCTCCATGGCCCCAGAAAAACTGGAAGAAGCCCCACTGGGGGAAGTTCGCGCGAAGATCGGGGGTCACCAGCCCATGGATGCTCCCCGCCAGACCCCAGAAGTAGGCGAGTTCGCGGACCCGCCGCCCCTCGCGCAGGAGCCCGATCACGCACAGGACGAGTACCCAGTCGCACAGGTGCAGCGGCAGCGAGTCTCCCCACCGCACTTCGGGCGAGGCAAACTTCCGGGTGTAGGCGACCACGGCGTAGGCGACCAGCATGCCCGCCAAGACCCTGCCCATGAGGATCTTTCCCCTCTCCCCGAGACGACGACCGACGAGAACCATCGCGACCCCGATCGCGGCAATCACTCCCAGCGCCCCAAAATGCGCGGCTCCAAAGGGGTGGAACAACTCCATGCCCCCTTTAAAACCCGACTACCACCCGCAAAAAAAAATCTCGCCTCACCGGATGTGCTGCTTATGCGCCGCTGATGTAGCGCTCGAGTTCGCGGATGGTGAACTCCTGGTCGCGGATGATGCTCTTGACGACGTCCCCGATGGAAACAAGGCCGACCAGCTTGCCCTTCTCCATGACCGGAAGGTGGCGGAGATGCTTGTCGGTCATCAGCGCCATGCAATGCTCCACCTTGTCGGAGAGATTCACATAGAGAACTTCGCGCACCATTAAATCGCCGACCGTGGTGTCCCGCGACGCTTTCCCCTTGAGGATGACCTTACGGGCATAGTCACGCTCCGTGAACATCCCCACCACGTGGTCCTTCTCGACGACCACCAGCGCGCCCACATCCTTCTCAGCCATCATCTCGAGGGCACGATAGACGGTCGTCTCCGGCCCGATGGTCCAGACACCGGGTCCCTTGTGCTGCATCAGGTCTTTGACAAACATGGTGACACCTCTTTGGTTGAAAATTGGGTTGCCCAAATTATAGCCACGCCCGCCAAGGACGCAAGGCACACCGCTCAGTTCAATCGGAGCAGAATCGGCGCGAGCCGCGCCTCCGCAACGAATGTCGCGACGCGCATTTCTGCGGGGAGCACACGCGGCCCGCGTGTCCTGGCCGACGGCCCGTCGGCCAGTCTCCGAGGAAGAAATCGGCGAGCCGCCGATTTCGACACGCGAGCCGCGTGTGCTCCCCAGACTGTTTTCGAAACTAGAAGGGGATGAGATGCGTCGCGCGGGTGCGGAGCCCCTCCACGCCCACGGCATCCAGCGCCTCGAAGGGGAGGGTTGCCTCGGCCACCTCCTCGAAGCGCTCCGCGTCCGGCGCGAGGAAGACCGGTCGCTTCCACTCGCGAAGGATCGGTAGGTAGTGGTCGTAGTTCTCGCCATCCACGAACTCGTCCGCCCAGGGCGAAAGCACGCGCGAGGCGGGGCCGAGCAGGAGCACATCCACCCCGGTCTTGTTCCAGCCCCCGATGCCGGCCGCGATGCGCACGGCCTCGGCGGGACGGTGGCTCTCACGTGGGTCCTCCGAAACGGTCACCAGCGTGCGCGGCAGAACCCCGACCAGCGGGGGAGGCATAGCTTCGGCAGGAGAACGCCCCAGCGGGGTGAAGGCGAGGAAGCGATCGCAGCCCACGATCACGTCCAAGAGCACCGTGAGCCCGCTGAACGCCGCCTTTGCCGGGTCCCAGGCGATCCCGCGCTTCTTCGCGCCGTAGGCGCAGGCGAAGAGCCGCACGCCGCGCTCGCGGAGTTCCGCCACCTCGGGGCGGTCGAGGCAGCACACGCCATCGTCCACAAGATAGAGAAACGCGAGATTCCCCTGCCCGATCGCGTCGAGCGCGAGACGGTGGACCTCCCCGAGTTCAGGGCGGGCGGGTGCGGAGGCGAGCAGGAGGCCGAGTTTCATCGCAAGAAGGAGACGGGGCTGAGGAAGCCACGGATGAAACACGGATGTCCACGGACAAAGGATGCGCCGATTCCGCCACACGGAATCGGCGCGTTCCTCAGGATATGGAGGAAATCGCGACGGAGGCCTCGGTGCGCCAGTTCCGTGTCAGCGGAACTGGCTCTCATAATCTGCCATCCGTGTTTCATCCGTGGCTCACTCTGGTTTGATCCCGCTCGCAGTGCAGGGCGGAGGAGGGCACTCCATCTCACCGTCGGTAAGCCTGCTACGACTTGCGCATCCCGAGCAGTTCGGTAACCTGCTTCTCAAGCTTTCGAAGGCGCTCGATCATCTGGGGGAGCCGACGGATCGCGCCGTAGGTGCGCATCGCCGCGCCCTGCTCCTGGGCAGGATATCCAAAAACGGTGGTTCCCTTCTCCACGTCACGGCTCACCCCGCTCTGAGCCATGAGAGTGGCACCGTCCCCGATGCTAATGTGGCCGACGGTGCCCACCTGGCCCGCAATGCGGACATGGCGCCCGATCTGCGTGCTGCCGGAGATCCCGGTCTGGGACACGATGACGGTATCCTCGCCCACCACCACGTTGTGGGCGATCTGGACGAGGTTATCGATCTTCACGCCCCGCTTGATCCAGGTGCGGCCGAAGCGTCCCCGGTCCACCGCGGCGTTCGCGCCAATCTCGACGTCATCCTCCACCCGCACGATACCGACCTGGGACACCTTGCGGTAGCGACCGTCCACGAAGTCGTAACCAAAGCCGTCGGAGCCAATCACCACCCCCGAATGGAGAATCACGCGGTCCCCGACGATGCAGCGCTCGCGGATCGTCACATGCGGGTAGAGGAAGCAGTCGCGCCCCACCCGGGCCCCATGACCGAGATAGCAGCCCGCGCCGACCACGGTCCCTTCCCCCACCTCCACGCCAGCCTCGATGACGGCAAAGGGCTGGACGGAAACGGAAGGGGGCACCTTCGCGGCGGGGTCAACGAGAGCGCGGGGGTGGACACCGGGGGAAAATCGCGGCGGCGGGGGAGCAAACGCATCGACAAGTTTTCCAAAGGCGACGGTGGGGTGCGCAACGCGGATGACGCCAAGGCCGGAAGGGGCGGCGACCCCGACCGCGAGGAGAACGAGCGAGGCGCCCGTCTTCAAGAGAAGCGGCGCGTAGCTCGGGTGTTCGAGAAAACTGGCGTCGCCAACCCCGGCCTCGCCAAGACCCGCGACCCCCGTGATGACCACCGAGGAATCGCCTTCAAGAGTCCCGCCAACAAGGACGGCAACCTCACGGGCGGTCATGAAACGCCTTCTTACTTCTTGGGGGTTTCTTTCTTGTCCGGAGCCGGCGCCGCGGCTCCACCGGGAGGCGCGGTCTTGTTGAGTTCCTTGACGACCGAGGCCGTGATATCGAGCGTATCCTGGACGTAGAGGAAGGCGGAGACGCCACTGAGGGTGTTGCCCGCCTTGTCCACGATGAGGTTGTAGCCGTCGCGCTTGGCGATGTCCTGGACCACCTTGAGAATCTCCTCCACGATGGTGCCGCGGACGCGCCCCTGCTGCTCGCGGAGTTCGCGCTCACGACTGTTTTTCATCTCGTTGAGCGTCTGGGCAAGCAGTCGGAACTCGGTGAGCTTGGCGTCGCGAAGCTTGCGCTTCTCCACACGCTTCTCCTCGTTGAAGGCGGGGTTCTCGGCATCCTCCTCGAGCTTGCGTCCATCCTCCTGAAGTTTCTGCAGCTCGGAGGCGCGGTCCTTGAGTTCCTTCTCGTAGCCGCCGGCACGATCCTTGAGCTCGGACTCGGCCTTCTTGGTCTTGTAGTACTCGGCGAAGACCTTGCCCATATCCACGGCGGCGATCTTGAGTTGCTGCGCGGACGCGATCCCGGGGAGAGCGAGGGCGGCGATGAGGGGAATGAGGATTTTTTTCATAGTGCGATGGAGTGAGGGGGAATGTCTACGGGAAGCAGGGGTGGCTGTCAACGCGGGAACCCTCCCGTTCTTAAAACTTGGTGCCGACGTTGAAGCTGAACTGGCCGCTGTCGCTGGTGATGTTGCTGTCCTTCCGGATCGGCCAGCCGTAGTCGAGGTTGATGGGGCCGATCGGCAGGTTCAGGCGCAAGCCGACCCCCGCACCGATGACCGGCGCGGAACTGCTCCAGTCGTAGGCGTTGGCCCAAACCTGACCCATGTCCACAAAGGTCGCGAAGCGCACGCGGTCAATGACAGGAACAGAATATTCGCTCTGGAGGAAAGCCATCGTCTTGCCACCGATCGGCTCGCCGCCAGGACCATCCTTTGGCCCGATGTCACGGAACTTGAAGCCGCGCACGGAGTACGGCCCGCCGAGGAACCAGCGGTCGAAAAGGGGCACGCGGGTGCCCTGGTCCCAGATCTCGACCACGCCGGTCGAGCCGTTGAAGGAAAGGATGTTCTTCTCCCACCAAGGCATGAGGAAATAGATCTGCCCGCTGGCCCCCACCTTGTAAGTATCGGTCTGGCCCATGAGAATGGGGCCGCCGGCCACCTCGCTCCAGAGCTCGACCTTGTATCCCTTGCTCGGGAGGAGGAGGTTGTCGCGGGTGTCGCGGCTGAGGTTGAGCCCGACGGAGCTTTTGGAACGGGTCCCCGACTCCTCCATGATCGCCTGGCTGGCGCCCGAGGAGATGTTGTAAATTTCGACCTGCTCGATCTTGTAGGTGAGGTCCGCGCGATTGAACTCCCCGAGGCCCGTGCCAAGGCGCACATCGCCGCCGTAGGTGCGCTGATTGTAGATGGCGCTCAGGTAGTTCGCGTCGTTGTAGAAGAGGTCGAAGCCCACCGCCAGGCGCTTGTTCATGAACCACGGCTCCGTGAAGGAGGCGAGGAAGTCTTGCCGCTGCGCGCCAAACTGGGCGCGCACGCGCGCCTTCTGGCCGGCACCGGTGAAGTAGGGCGGGTTGGCGATGTCGAAGTTCCCCTGGGTCACTTCGGCGAAACCGAGGATCGAGTCCACCGAGCTGAAACCAGCCCCGAAACTGAAGGAGCCCGTCCGCTGCTCTTCCACCGCGAGCACCAGGTTCTTGCGGTTCGGGATGTCGGTATCCTCGGGAGTGGCGGTGACGTGGGAGAAGTAGCCGAGGTTCTCGATGCGCTGCTTGGAGGCATCCACCTTCACCGAGTTGTAGATCTCTCCCGGGACGGTGGCGATCTCACGGCGGATGACCTTGTCCTTGGTCTTCACATTTCCACGGATCTCGATGAGGTCGAGGTAGGCCATGTCCCCCTCACGAATGGCCAGATTCACGTCCATGGTGCTGGTGGTGACGTTCGCCCCACGGGTGGGACGGACGTTGCAGTCGATGTAGCCACGGGCGCCGTAGAGATCCTGGATCGCCTTGATGTCCTTCTGCAGGCCGCCGGGGGTGAAGAGGTCGCCCGCCTTCATCGCGAGCTTCTTTTGGATATCCTCCGTCGGAAAGAGCTGGTTGCCCTCCACCACCAGTTTGCCCACCTTGTACTGGTTCCCCTCGTAGACGAAAAAGGTGACCACGATCTTCTCTTTGTCGGGCTTGTCGTACTTCACGTCTTTCACCTCGGCGTCGATGTACCCTTCCGAGCGGTAGAACTCGGCGAGACGGTCCTTGTCCTCCTCGATCACGGTTTCTTTGAGAAAGCCCTTCTTGGTGAACCAGGAAAGCCAGTTGTAGTTCCGCGTCTCGACCTTGTGACGCAGGATCTTGGAGGTGAAGGTCTTGTTGCCCTCGAAATTCACACGGTCGATCTTCACGCGATCCCCCTCCGTGATCACAAACTTGGCGATGCTCTGCCCCGTCATCTCGTCGGGCATGATCTCAAAGGCGACTTTCACGTTGTGATACCCCGCCTTCTGGTAGAACTCCACCAGCGCGTTGGCGTCTTCCACGATCTGCCGCTCGCTGACGACCTCGCCCACCTTGGACTTGACCTCCTTCTTGAGGCGATCGGACTTGTACTTCGCGTTCCCTTCGAAAATGACGTCCTTGAGCTTCGGCTTCCCCTGCACGAGGACCACGACCCGCACGCCATCGCCCACCGTTTCCTGGATGAGGCGGACGTTGGCAAACAACCCCGTGGCGTAAAGGGCACGCACATCGTCCTCGGAGTTTGTCTGGGTGAACGGCTCGCCCACCTTCGTCCGCATGTTGGCAAGAACAACGCTGTCGTTGGAAGTACGGGCACCGGCAAAGCGAACCTCGATCTCCTTGACAATCCGACCGATCTCCTTCGGCTTGGCCTCCTCCTCGGGAGTCGTGACGAGCTTCTTGGCTCCCTCTGCGGACCCTGAAGGCTCGACGTAAGGGGCTTGGGGCTGGGGTTTATTCTGGGCGCTTGTGGTCCATGCCAGGGAGAGCATGGTCGCAAGGCTGCAGGTGAATACGAGCCGCACGCGTAAGGTGTTCATGGGGAGGAATTTAAGCGGGATTCACGTCAGATTCCCGATAATCCTCGAATCGTGTGATTTCAGGGAAGAATGTCAACTTCAATTCTCCGACAGGCCCGTTTCGGTTCTTGGCGACGTAAACCTCGGCCACCACGCATTTCTCGGGTTCCCCTCGGTCGTTGGCGGCATCTTTTCGGGAAAGGAGGCAGACAATGTCGGCGTCCTGCTCGATGGCCCCGGACTCGCGGAGGTCGGAAAGCTGGGGGCCTCCGTCTCTTTTCAGCGACTCGCGATTGAGCTGGGAGAGGACCACGATGGGGATATTCAGCTCGACCGCCAGGGACTTGAGGCCCGCGGAGACCTGGGCCACCTCGCGCTCGCGGCTGTCATTTCGGCCGCCGAGACCCGAAGACTGGACGAGTTGGAGGTAATCCACGAAGAGCACCTCGATCTTGTGTCGCGCATGGAGGCGGCGTGTCGAGGAACGGAGCTGGCTGATGCTGATCATCGACGCCTCGATGATGTGGATCGGTGCCCCCTCGATGGCACGGGCCGCCTGGCTGAACTCCTTCATCTCCCCCTCGTTGACCGAATGGTGGTAAAAGCTGCGGCTGTTGACCCGGGACCGCGAACAAGCGATGCGCAGCGCGAGGGACTCGGCTGACATCTCAAGGCTCATGAACCCGATCGGCTTCCCCTCGTCCACGGCGATCCTCTCCGCCACATTGAGCGCAAAGGCGGTCTTCCCAATACCAGGGCGCGCGGCCACCACGATCATTTCGGCCGGCTTCAGGCCGAACGTGAGCCGGTTCAGGTCTCGATAACCCCAGTTCAACCCCGGCAGCTTGCCCTTGAGCTGGTTGATCTTGGTGACGTTCTCCAGCATTCCCTGCGTGATCTCACGGAAGTTGCGCTCCGCCTTCGCCCCGCTATCGCAGAGGACCAGCATATCCTTTTCCACCTCGTCCAACACCTGCTCCACGGAATCCTGCCGCTCGTAGGCCATCTGGATAAATCGCGTGGAGGACTCGATCACGCGACGGAGCTGGTGCTTCTCCTGCAGGAGCCCGAGGTAGTAATCCACGTTCGCCGAGGTCACGAAGGCGGTGGCGATCTGGTTCACGCGGAAGATCCCGCCAACCTCTTCGAGGTGGCCCGCATCTTTCAGGCGGGAGACCACGGAGTTGGTCTCGACCACCTCGGCCTTCTCGCGCATCGCGATGCAGGTCTCGTAGATCATGCGGTTTCCCCGCACGTAGAAATGCGCGGGGGTGAGCTTCTCGACGCAGCGGTCGATGGTATTCTCAGGATCCGTCAGGATCGCGCTGAGGACCGTCTCCTCGGCGAGGGTGTTGTGCGGCATCGTCCGCACCGCCGAATCGCTGCTGGTCATGACGAGAAGGTTGTTGAAAAATCGTGACTACTCAGGTTCACGGTTCAACGGTTCAACGGTTGTGGGGCAAGCGGTGCGCCTGCCCTACAGACCTGGCACTCTCGTTGGAAGTCGGCTCGCCCCATGCCACGAGTGGAAACTGGAGGATCGAAGGGGAAGCAGTGAAATTCCGCATCAGCGGCACAAGCTTTGGAGTGGGCTCTGGACTTCACTCTTCCAGCTTCGAGCTTCCAACTTCTAAGCAGTTCGAGAACTCAATCCTTCTTCTTGCGGACCGGCCGCGCCTTCTCGCTCTTCGTCCTGGAGGCGCGGGAAGCG
>CAZZBZ010000039.1:0-6274 GCA_964653025.1 uncultured Verrucomicrobiota bacterium | reverse complement strand
CTTCTTGCGGACCGGCCGCGCCTTCTCGCTCTTCGTCCTGGAGGCGCGGGAAGCGGCGCTCTCCTCGACAACCGGGGCGGCCGGGGCATGCGGGCTCACCACCGTGAGCTTGAAGGTCGCCGTCACCTGCGGATGCAGATGGATCGGGATCTCGAAGTTCCCAAGCTTCTTGATCGCCTCATCGAGCTTGATCGAGCGCTTGTCCACCTGGAAACCGCGCTGCGCCAGCGCCGCGGCGATATCCGAGCTGCTCACCGAGCCGAAGACCTTGCCGCCCTCGCCGGACTGGAGTTCGACCGTGCTGCTGAGCTTGCTGATCTTCTTGCTGAGTTCCTGCGCCTCTTCGAGTTCCTTGCGCTCCCGCTCCGCGCGCAGGAGCTTGAGCGACTCGACGCGCCGCATCGCGCCCGCGTTGGCGGGAACGGCCATCTGCTGCGGGAGGAGGAAGTTTCGGGCATAGCCGTCGGTCACGGAGACTTGGTCTCCCTCGGAGCCGAGGCCTTTCACGTTTTTGGTCAGGATGAGTTGGGTGGACATGGTCGGTAAGTTCTCGATTAAGGCAACCGTCGCGGCCGCCTGCTAAAAATCAAAATGGGATATCGTCGTTCTCCAGGTCGGGCTCGCCGCCGCCCTTGCTGCCGCCGCCCTTGGCGTCGCCGCTGCCCTCGGGGGCCTCGGAGGCAGGCGCATCGGCATCCGCGGGCTGGCTGCGGCTACCGCCTCCCCCGCTCCCCCCGCCCGGAGGGGGACCGACAAATTGCATGCGCTCGCACACGACCTTGATCGTGGAGCGCTTCTCACCGTTCTTCTCCCACTGCTCCCACTTCAGGCGGCCCTCGATGAAGACCGGGCGACCCTTCTTGAGATACTTGCCCGCGGTCTCGGCCTGCTTGCCCCAGATGACCACCGTGACGAAACAGGGATCCTCTTTCGTCTCGCCGCTCTCGGTGCGGTAGGTGTGGTTGACCGCCATGCGCACGTCCGCGACCGCCATTCCCTTGGGGGTGTAGCGAACCTCAGGGTCTGCGGTCAGGTTTCCGATGAGAAGGACTTTGTTGAGGGAGGCCATGGTTGGGATGGGGGCCGCGCCTGCGCGGGGCGGTCCGCCAGTTGGGGTTCAGCTTCGCAGAAAGGTCAGTTCACCGGCGCGTCCGCCACAACTTCACGGGCGGGGGGCCGCGGTCCGGCCACGAAGAACATGGAGCGGAAGACCTCCTCGTCGAGCCCAAGCTTCGATCGAAAGGTGGAAAGCTGGTTCGGGGCCATCTCGAAAACAATGTTTACATAATAGCCGGAGTCGAGCTTGCGGGCGACACGGGCAAAGGGGCGTTTCTCCATCCTCTCAACCTTGATCGTTTTGCCCCCCGCCGTCTGGATGCCTTGCTCCAGTTTCTCGATCATTTCACGGACGTTCTCCTCCTTGCCGGCGGTGTTAAGGATGAAAAGTCCCTCGTACGTCTTCGTCTTTTTCTGCTGGTCGGTCATGGGTGGTGGCTTTGCGGGGGGCCGCGCCTCCTGAAGAGGCGGCGTTGAAGAGGTTCATGGCCGCAGGCACGCCCTGGCGTGCCCACGTTTCCACCGCAAGAACGGATCTTTTAACAAGCTCTCGCACCCAAGGCAACTCCGAACTTGAAAAAGACTGTAATAACCAATCGGCCATGGGAACCGTCAACTCGGGTGGCGGACGGCCGATCCCCAGCCGAAGCCGCGCAAAACGCTTGGATCCCAGTTGCTCGATGATCGATTCGAGCCCGTGGTGTCCTCCATCCCCGCCGGAAGCGCGCACCCGCATCGCTCCTGGTTTCAACTCCACGTCGTCGGCCACCACCAACAGGGAATCCACCGGCACCTTCCAGAAGTTCAGCGCCGCCACCACCGCCTGCCCGCTGAGGTTCATGAAGGTCACCGGTTTCACCACCAGCCAGCGCAGACCCCCATCCCTCCATGAAGCGATCAGGGCCGGGACGCGCGCATGGGTCTCAAAGGTCGCCCCCGCCGCGACGGCAAGGGCCTCGACGCAAAGGAATCCGGCGTTGTGCCGCGTGCCCTCGTACTTTGTACCCGGGTTTCCCAACCCCACCACCAGTCGCGTCGTCATCGCCGTCTCCTCTTAGTTTTCAGGCCCAGTGCCGCCAATTGAGCGAGGGGAAGAGATTATCCTTCCCCTCGCAGTGCCCGAGAAAACCCTCTTCCACGCGCCCCGCCTTGATCTGCTCGTAGAGACGATGAAAGCGCAGCAGGTGCTCCTTCGTGCGGCGCACGGCGTAATCCACCGTGGTCCCCGTCTTCATGATGAAGGCCCAGTCGCTCGACTGCGCGAGGAGAAGTTCCCTCCCCGCCTGGCGGAGCGCGCGCTCCGTCCGCCCGTCCGGCGTACCCTGGGAGCGCGCCAACTCGACCATCCGGTTCGCGGCCACCAGCAGGTGCGGGTAGATCCATGAGTTCGATCCCTCCAGCCACACCTCCCAGAAACCCTTGTGCCCCCAACTCGAGTCGCTCGGGACCGCCACCTGCTGGGTCGGATGCCGCTCGAGGTACTCGGCCGGCGTCGTCAGTGCAAAGACCTGCTGGTCGTAGCATGCCTTGCGGATGAAGTAGTTCAGGAAATCGGGCCCCTCGTACCACCAGTGCCCGAAAAGCTCTGCGTCGTAGGGGGCCAGGATGATCGGGGGCCGACCCATCACCCCGGCGAGGTGCTCCACTTGCTTCATGCGGTTGAACATGAAGTTCCCCGCATGCATCGCCGCGCGCTCCAGCGCCACCCGCGGGCGGTAAACCTCCTTGTGGTTCGTCTTGCCCGTGATCCGGTGATACTTCAGCCCCGTATGGCAGCGGATGCCGTCCGGGTGGATGTACGGGCGCACGTACTCAAAATCCAGGTCGAACCCGAGGTCCCGGTAGAAGTCCCGGTAGTCCACGTCGCCGGGGTACCCCTCCTCCGCGCTCCAGACTTGCTTGGAGGACTCCACGTCCCGCGCGAAAGCCGCCGGCCCGCTGCGCGTGAAAACCGGTGCGTGCACCCCGTACCTCGGACGGGGATCCGCGTGCAGCAGCCCGTGCGTGTCCACGAGGAAATATCGGATCTCAGCCTCGGCCAGGACCTTCTCCACTCCCTGATAGTAGGCGCACTCGGGAAGCCAGATCCCCCGCGGGTCGCGCCCAAAGCACTCGCGGTAATGGTCGCGCGCCACCATCACCTGCGCACGCACCGCCTCCGGCACGGAACGCATCAGCGGCAGGAATCCGTGCGTCGCCCCGCAGGTGATCACCTCGAGCTTGCCCGCATCCTGGAACTTGCGGAACGCCCCTACCAGGTTCCGCCCGTATTCGTCGCAGAACACCCGTCGCGCGGCCTCGAGACGGTGACGATAGTGCCATGCCACCTCGTGAAACTCCCCGTGGTTCCGCGTGCGATGAATCTCCTTGCCCGAAAGCTCCAGCAGCCGCTCCAGGCGTTTCACGTAGCGCCCCTGCAGCAACGGATCCATGAGCATCGCGCAGAGCGGCGGCGACATCGTCATCGTCAGCCGAAAATCTACCCCGTCCCGCAGCAGGCCATCCATCATCTGGACCAGCGGGATGTAGGTCTCCGTGATCGCCTCGTAAAGCCAGTCCTCCTCCATGAAATGCTCGTGCTCCGGGTGGCGCACGAACGGGAGATGCGCGTGGAGCACCAGCGAGAGGTAACCTTGGGACATGGCTCGGGGCCCGCGGCGCAGCCGCGGGATCAATCGCGTCGAACGCTCCCCTCGCCGCTCGCGGTGGGACGTTTCCACGGCACGCCCGAACGGCGCGCCGCCGCCTCCGCGGCTTCCTGGGAACCCGCCGGCGCCCTCGCCGCGGCGGTCGCGGAGAGTAGCGAGGCGAAATGCCTCGCCTGCTCGGCCGTCCACGGCCGCTCCGCACCCACGCAAAATGGAAACTCGAAACCCTCCGCCTGCAAGCGCTGGAGGGCATCCATGAGTTCCTCCCCCTCGCGACGGTGCGCCTCAACAAACTTCAGGAGATCGTGGAACCGCAGGCCGAAGGGGATGGTCGCGAAGCGGGCCTCGGTCCGCGGGCTCGGCGCATCCGGCGGGGTCCGCGTCGATGCCGAACGGCTCGCAACGACAAAGCCCCCCCCCGCGTCAAACCAACCGAACTCGGCACGATACTCGGTCGACGCGTGGTCCACCTTCACATACCCCTCGCGAGCCCCGGGGTTGAGGGTGATCTCACGGCAGACGGCGTCGCCGGCAAAAATACGAAGTTTGAGTTCCCCATGGCGGGCCACCCGGGCCATCTCGCGCAACTGCACGGAAGTGTAGTCCCATGCGGCATAGAGCCAGTAGGGGTCGCGCGCGACGAGAAAAAGCAACCCGGTGCCGTAGGCCTCGGGAAGTTCGCCCAGGTCGTCGTGCGGCGAGTGAGGCGACGGCGGGACCGGGTGGCGTGGCAGGTCGAACTTGTGCGCGGCCTCGTCGACGACCTTCTCCTCCCCCGCCAGACGGGGAATCTTCGCGACTGCGACCGTCTTCGCGACCGGCTTTCTCCCCCTTCGAGCCGACGGGGCCAGGCGCCCGAGGTTGGGGCTCTTCACTCCGCGCCGACGGGCCGGCGCGCCGAGCGCAGCCTTCGGGGTGGCCTTCTTGCGCCCCCCCCTCCGCTCAAGGGCCGCCAGTTTTCGGACGAGATCCTCCTTGCGCATCCCGCGCGCAAGGCGCACCCCGAGATCCCCGGCAAGATCGCGGAGGACGCGCAGAGTCTTGGAACGAAGTTGAGCCGGGATCATCTTGGAAAAAGGGCCACCCTCATCTTTTCGCGCTTCCCCACCCCACCGCAAGCGGAAAGACGAGGGGGGAGTGGACATATTCGTTCCGCCGTGATTTGTGAATACTCAGCTTCGCATGGGCACGTTCCGGCTGAGGCGGATGCCCCTATCACGCTCGAATCGCGATTGGAGGGACGGCGTGTCGCCGTCCGTCTTCCTTCTCCGCGGCCGCCGACACGGCGGCCCTCCACTTGTGGCCGCACGCTACGCTGTGGTAAGCCAACTACTCTTTCTGTCAAAGGAGAAGCACGCCTGCTCGCGAAAGCTTTCGGAGTTTAGCCTGCGCCTTTTTCCTGCTCTATGCTAAAAATATGATCGTTCATGGTTGCCCCTCCCCTTCTCGCCCCCGTATTTAAGGACCTACGGCGCGAGTATCGCCGCGCGACGGGATACGCCCTCCTCTGCGTCGATCCCCTGGGAGGGATGGTCCACGACGACCGAGGCTGTGCCGATTGCCCGCGGCACCCCGAATGCGCGGCGGCGCGTCGCCAGGCCGTCGCCGAGGCGCTCCGCTGGGGCGAGCCATGCGTGAGCGCATGCCCCGCCGACTCCGTGATCTGGGGCGTGCCTCTCATGCACAACGAGGAGGTCCTCGGCGGGCTCGTGGCCATCGGCCCGCGCCTCGCCTCCGCCCCCGCGCGAACGCCCGCGATCCGCAGGGCCTGCCGCGCGCTCCTTGAGATGGCCGAACGGCGAAACCTCACCAACGCCGCGCGCCTCGCCCTCCGCCGCGAGGAGACCGAGCGCGAGCGGATGCGCGCCATGGCCCTCCACAGCCTCAAGGACGGCTGGTACGACAATATTCGCGCGATCTACCTACGCGAGGAGCCGGGCCTCCTCGCCGCGATCAAGAGCGGCGAGCGCCCCGCCGCGCGCGCGATCATCAACCGCGTCCTCGTCGGGATCTACCACTTCGGACGGAACCGACTCGAACTCGTGAAGAGCTTTGTCCTCGAACTCGTCGTGATGATGTGCCGCACGGCCGTCGAGGCCGGGGGCGAACCCTCCGAACTCCTCGGCGCGAACTACGAATCCCTCTCCGCGGTCGCCTCGATCCAGGACGAGGAGGCGCTCTGCCACTGGCTCACCGACATGCTGGAGCGGCTGATGGACGGCATCCGCGACAATCGCAAGTACCCGAACACCGCGCTCCTCGAGAACGGCCTGCGCTACATGGAGGCCCACCTCCACGAGGAGATCGGGCGGGACGACGCGGCGCGGGCGGCCTGCCTCTCGCCGAGCCACTTCTCGCGGCTGCTCAAGGAGCAGACGAGGCAGACCTTCACCGAGTTGCTCAACGCCTTCCGCGTGAACAAGGCGCGAGAGCTCCTCGCGCGCACCCACCAGCCGATCCTCGCCGTGGCCCTCGACTGCGGCTTCTGCGACCAGAGCTGGTTCACCAAGACTTTCCGAAAAGCGACCGGCCTCACCCCCCGCGACTACCGCGAGCGCCACGCCGCCCCG
>CAZZBZ010000038.1:0-33978 GCA_964653025.1 uncultured Verrucomicrobiota bacterium | reverse complement strand
ACGACCCACATTTTCGTGACAGTTCGTGACAAAAAAACTGCCCGCTATTGCCCGAACTTGCCCAACGTCCAATTTTGACGTTGGGCGATAACATGCACGGAGGCAACGACTTCGGGCAAGTTCAGGCAAGGACGGGAAGTCCGGAATGTGGTTTCGAATCCCACCCCGTCCGCCATTCTTCGCCCTCCCTTTGGCCCCCAGCTACGAGTGGCAGGCCATCCCTCTCCACGTCGGAACCAGCCTCTCGACCCGCCCGTGATGTTGCGGTGAATCCACGCATAATTCGCCGCATAGCATGCGGTGAATATAGGTTGCAATCACCGCATATTAAGCGGAGAATCAGATCATGCGCACCATCCATCAACGTGCGGATTGGCCAAAGTTCAGGTGGGACCATGCCAAGCTGTTGCCGTTGCTGGGGGATGTCCGTCATCGGCAAGGGCGCCTGCTTGGACGGATGGAAGGTCTTGGCTTTCGGCTGCGCACCGAGGCCAATCTGACCACACTGACCGCCGATGTCATCAAGTCGAGTGCCATCGAAGGGGCGCTGCTGGATGCGGAGCAGGTGCGCTCTTCCATCGCGCGACGGTTGGGTCTGGATTTAGGAAGCACGATCCAACCCAGTCGCGACGTGGAGGGCGTGGTTGAGATGATGCTGGACGCCACCCAGAAATGCACCGAACCGCTGACGGCTGAACGACTCTTTGGCTGGCACGCCTCACTGTTTCCGACAGCACGAAGCGGGATGCGGCGAATCACGGTTGGGGCATGGCGTACGGCTGAAATCGGCCCGATGCAGGTGGTGTCTGGCCCGATCGGTCGCGAGCGAGTTCATTTTGAAGCACCGTCGGCGGATCGGCTTCAGCATGAGGTCTCGGTCTTCCTCGACTGGTTTGAGGCGGCGAAAGGACCAGATCCCGTGCTCAAGGCAGGGATTGCCCATTTCTGGTTCGTGACCATCCATCCGTTTGAGGATGGCAACGGACGCATCAGCCGGGCGATCGCGGACATGGCACTGGCGCGGGCTGAAGGCACGACGGAACGGTTTTACAGCATGTCCACGCAGATCGAGGCCGAGAAGAAACAGTACTACCTGAGCCTGGAACAAAGCCAAAAGGGCGGGATGGAGATCACTTCATGGCTGGAATGGTTCCTGGGTTGCCTTGGACGTGCGGTTGCGGGGGCGGAAGAGGGTCTGGCGAGCGTTCTGCAAAAAAAAAGGATCTGGGAGCGCATCAACCGCCAGTCCTCGGTGAATGAAAGACAGCGCAAGGTGATCAACCGGTTGCTGGATGGTTTTGAAGGAAAGCTCTCCACGTCAAAATACGCCAAACTCGTCCAATGTTCCGGTGACACGGCATTGCGGGACATCAAGATCTTGCTCGACCGGGGGATTCTCATCCAAGGCGAGGGGGGAGGACGGAACACGAGCTACCGTTTGTCAGGCGGCGATGACTGAAGCAGTTCCTGACCAACGGCAACACGGTTACTTTGGCGCGCCGTGGTGGGATCGAACCCCGAGGAAAAGTTCTCGGACAGGGCGTGGCTTCACCCCCCATTCACATCTTTGCGCGGCCGATGGAGGCCGTGAGGCAAAGGGATGAAGGGGATGGAAGCGAGGTGTCCCGCTTTTGTCATGCGAGGGAAGGTGCACCTACCCCATTCCCAACCCTTGGACCTCGCCTCCGTCAAGGACTCCTAAAAACCACGCAACTTTGTGCTGAACCGGCCGACAAGCCCCTCGCGGGGTGTCCGCTTGAGGACCAGGTACTCGATGCCGCGCATGCGACAGAACTCCCGCTTCTCGGGCTTGTCCCCATCCTCGTTGACCACATAGAAATCGGGGCGGATCTGTTCCACCTCGGGGGCGGCGTCCATCCAGCCGGTGCCCGTGCTGACCAGCGACTGGGTGACGAACCGAACCGAGCCCACCAGGTAACGGCGCTCGCCCTCCGAAAATAACGGGTGGCCCTCCCCCTTGAGGAGTTTCACGTTCGCGTCGCTTCCCACCACCACGTGGAGGTCGCCGAGTCCGGACACCTCCTCGAAGAAGCGTACGTGGCCCGAGTGGAACCAGTCGTAACAACCCGTGACCATGACCTTCTTCCTTCCCGAGGGGCGTTGCGGCGGCAGGATGGGATGATCGGCGAGCTCTTCCTCCCTAAAGGTCCGCAGGGTGATTCCCCGTCCCTTGGCAGCGGCTCGTCGGCCAATCGTGAGGTCTTCCTCCATCATTGCCCATAGGTCAGATTTCCCCCCCGGGGTCACTGGAGGTTCCTCGACCAACCGGGCTTCAGTGATCACGTCGAAGGAATCCACAAAGCGCAGAGCCCCCACCATGTACCGTCGCTCGGCGAGGGGGAACTTCGGCGGTCGTCCCGTGGTGACCTCGACCGTGTCATCGGACCATAAGGCTACATGCACCCGCCCAAGGCGCGAGGCCTCGTGAAGGAGACGGACATGGCGACACACCAGATTGTCGAAGCTCCCGGAAACGAGGACGGTCTTCATGGGGGGATCTTCCTTCAGACGCGCAGGCTCACCTTGAACGCCCCCGGAACGGGCTCCTCGGAAACCACATAGAGGTAGCCCCCGCCGCAGCCGGAGTACATGGCGCCCGGGAAGCGCTCCTGATAGTGCCGAAGGAGACCGACTAGGTCGAGGGTGAGGGTCGGGTGGCGCACGGTCGACGGAAGCAGGTTCTCCCAGCATTCCATGCAAGCGTTCATCGAGGCCCCGAGCGCAACGGCATCCTTGCGCAGGATGGCCTCGTAGCAGTCGCGCCCCGTCTGGCCGAGACGCTTCACTCCCCTGGGATCGAGTCTCATTCCATCGCGAGGGTTGTAGCCGATGGGACGAGGCTCCACGGGAATCACATGGATGACCCTCTCGAGCCAGCGAGCAACCGACGGGTCGTGGCAGGTCTCGATATGGACGGGAAAGGCCCCCTGCTCGTGGGCGAAGTCGTAGTCGAGGCGACTCACCCCGGGCCAAACGAGGCCGATCATGTCCTGGGAACCCGAGAGATTGGCCTGGCCCCGGTTCTCCTCCTCGTAGAGCCTGCGGACGATCGCCATGGGATCGCCCTCGGGAAACCCTTGGGGCCAGAGTTTGAGCGCGAGGTTCCTGGTGCTGGTCGCCATCCCGCAGCGGTCCATGAAGCGAACCGTCGGCTGGAGCGCCACGACCACCATGGAACCCGGGGGCGAAGGGTTGTGGCGCGAAACAAACCCCTGGTCGATCCAGCCGCCGGCGAACGCCATGCGGTAAGGGATCCATCCGATCGCCCGCGTGATATCCGAAGATTCCCGCGAGGACATGGAAATCACTGGAGATCGCTGACCGTCTGCTTGCCGTCCTTGCGCCCGAGGTACTGTTCCTCGATCCAGCGGTAGGTCTTCCCGAGCCCCTCACGAAAGGCGGTGGATGGCTCCCAGCCCAGCATCTTCTTGATGAAGGTGTTGTCGCTGTTGCGCCCGTCAACCCCCTTGCCGCCGTGGATCTCAACTCCATTCACGCGCCCTTGGTATATTCGATTCATTGGCAACTTTTGCTGCAAGACAACGCCCTTCCCGTAGTGGGCACCGCGACCCTAGCAGGCTCCCGAATCCCCACGCAAGGCTGCCATTCTCAAGGGCTCGCATTCGCCTCCGCTGCACCTCGGCGCGGGCCGAAATGTGGTCCGTGTAGACAAGGTTGACGTGAGTTCATCTGTGTTTGCTGAAGTTCGCGAAGGCCGTTGATGCCCAGAGAACGCTGGTATAGTGCGCCGCGGCGGGTTCGACCCCGAGGAAAAGTTCTCGGGCAGGACGTGGCATTATCCCCCATTCACATCTTTGCGCGGTCGCTGGAGGCTGCGAGGGATGGAGAAGAAGGGGACGAAAGCGGGGTGTCCCGCTTTTGTCATGCGATCGCAAACAGATTCCTCGTCAGGTCAGGGGCGATGAAAACCGTGCGCCAAGCGGACCATCGTTTCGTAGTTGGCCTGGGCGGTCGCGGAAATCTTTCGCCCGTACGGAGCAGAGGAAGGCATGAGCACAAAGCCACGCCCTTCGCCGCACGTGCCCTCATCCAAGGATTGCTGCACTACTCGCTCAAATTCCGGAGGAGGCAAGTTTTCGATATCGGCAACTTCCAGGTTGCCAAAGAGCGCGAAGTCTTTCCCATATTCGCGGCGAACCTCGGCCAACGGCACGTCGCCCTGCGGTGGCGGCTCGATGGGATCGATCGCATCGGCCCCCATACGCCTCAGGATCGGCAGCACCTTGCGGATGCGGCCATGACAGTGGATCCTGGCAAACCCGCCGTAGCGTTGGATGGATTTAACCATCGGACCCGTATAACGCTCGACATACTCCTCAAAACAGCGTGTCGGCAGGTAAGGTTCCGTGGCATATTCCGGGCCGTAGATGCGCCACAAACGGCCCGGGAAGGAGCGCGCTACCTGTCCGGTGATACTCCAGCAGTAAGGGGAAACCTTTTCCAGCAACCTATGAAAAAGGGACGGCTCGCTAAAGGCCACCACGGTGTAATCCTCCATTGAGAAAAGCGACGCAAGCCAGCAAAGCGGGTCGCCCGTGTCCACCATGACAACCCCGCGATCTCCGAGTTTCAGCTCGGCTTGCTCGAGGTGTGAAACATCGACCGTCCTGACCGAAGCGTCGTCGGGGAGGCACAGGTAGGCCTCCGCATCCTCCGGGCCCTTGAGCAGATGTTCGAGTGTCCAGGTTGTGTTGATTGACGGATCGCGACGCGTAAGCATGGTCATGGTGCGATCTCCAACCTTCAGCGTCGTGCGAGTGAAGCGCGCCCCATCTTTCTCGTAATGTTTAGTTTCAAAAAACTCGCGCCAGGAAAGGGGCATCGTCGGGTTCCAGTCTGCGATGGCGGATTGCGCGGCGGGCGGTTTCAAGCGGATCAGGTCGGTTTGGCCTTCCGCAAGCTCCAGCAACGGCCGCCATGAGGGATCGTTGTAGACGTTGAACGGACTCGGATCGTCGACATCAATCTCGAATCCGCCGATCTCGTAAAAGCTGACTGCGGGGCGGTCCACCGGCTCGCCGCGAAGGGTGGCCATCAGTCGTTCACGACGCGTCATCTTCTGGTTCTCCAAGGTTTCTATGGGTTTAAAGGGTGAAAAGGGCATGGCGAGGGGATTGCTCAGCAAGGAACACCCTGAAGTAATTTCACATCAATGTCCTCAGACAAGGCCTATTATAAGAAGGAAGCCTCTGTTTGCATGGCTGAACAATGCGCACGGCATTTTTCCACAACACCATATTCTTTTCAGCAACCGTAAGTCGGGAATAAACCACCCAGCCAAGCTGCTGTCTTGGATCGCGCATGGGAAGGTCGCTTCCGTAAACGACCCGATCTGCTCCCGCATGCTGCACGAGATAATCGATGATCCCGAACGTTACCGGCGTGAGAGTGATCTCCGCATAGACATTTGGGTGTTTTTGAATCGACTCAATAGCAAGATCCGCGGTCTTGAAATCACTCCCGCAATGGGCCGCCACCCACCGAACTCTCGGATACTTTTTCGCCAGCGTGTCCACCTCTAGGAAATCGGCGCGATTGCGGTGAATTAACGCGTACAATCCATGGCGGTTTCCGTATTTCCACCATACGTCATAAGAAGAGTGATGGTACTCCACGCCATACTGGACATATGGCTTCATTCCAATAAAACGACGATCTCGATATAGTTCAGGAATTACGCGACCCAACTCCTCCTGCGTGTAGTGCGTCGGATCAAACGACCCCAATCCCCAATAACCCTGAGGCGCTGCATTAAGTGCCTCTTTGACGCATTCATTTCCGGCCAGCGAATCGCAACTCACCACCCCATTCCAACTCATGAATCCGCCCCCCCTGACTCCAAGCAGACGAAGCAGATGAAACACCCCCTGGGGACCTCCTCGTTCCATCCGGTGGAGCCCCCCGGCCCCGTTCATTCCTTCATGCAGGATATGCATGTGCATATCGATAACAGGAATCGGTAGCGGTTTCCCATGACGAGCCGCCGTCATGATGGCATCCTCCGAAAGATTCGTTCTCAAACGGGGGGGACGCTGGCCTCCAAGAAGACGAACTAGATTGCCCGAGGCCACCTGTTGGCGCCCGTCAAAAGGAATCTCCGCATAGTCCACATAACATCGGTGAGCCCCCATAGACATGAGCGGCGCGTTGCTGCCATAAATCAGCTGCTTCCCCAGCCCCAATGACCACAAATGCTCGATGCCATAATGGATTTGGAAACGATCGAAGGCGATGTGGAGGTTGCGATGCTTGAGAAGCAGGGGAACTACGAGACGCTGTTCATGCCAGCCGGCCCCCATCAGTAAAACAGGGAGCCTGGGATGACGCAAAAGGAAGGCATCGAACTCCGAGAACTGCCCGAACTCATCCCTGTTCACGAGGGCAAGGACCCGCTGCTGCTCCAGCCAATTCAAAAGGATCTGACTGTGGTCTGCCTGCCAATCCCATGCATTTGCCTTGGGATACAGCGTGACCGCACGCACCTCGTGCTCTCGCATAAAACGCGCAAGCTTTTTCGGCTCTGGAAATTCCCCGGTTTGATGAGGCATCACATTCCAGATCGGAAACAGATGAGAATACGGCTTCAGCCATGCACTCAGTTCCAGATTGGAATGCATCAAATCGTACGAAGCCGACTGGGTGGAAGCCACCAGCGCCCCGGAAATGGAGCAGTGATCCATTTCCTCCATCACCTCGGAAAGCTTCCAGGCATGAGCCGGATGTTTCCTTGGACGAGGCCCGATGCGCGTAAATGCGTCGAAATACAGAAGGTCTGATTGCATAAAACTCAACGGTGATACTATCGAAACACTTTTTTGATGCCCATAGCCGTCTCTCGAGCGTCCACACCAGTAAAAAACGGACTGCAGGGAAATGTCATTGAAGAATCCAAGATGCGCTCGGCCACCGGGCACAAGACTCCATCATAGCTGCGAGAGGCCAAAGAATGGGAACTGACCCTTGAACTCATGGGGTAAAGCGTCTTTTTCTGAAAAACAGTGTTGGAATATAAGATACGAGATGGCGCCATACCTGTAGTTACAAAAATACCTTCGGATCGAAGCGCTGTCACCAAGGTTTTCCGATCCACTTTAAACTGAGTGACGCCTACGCGAAATTGCGGTTCAATGAATCCCCTCAACCACCATGAATGACCTTTCCGTGATCACCGCTGAGTTCGGCGATCTCTCCCGCTGGAAGAAGAGAACCCCGTTCTGGATCGACCAGCCAGACCTCGGGATGCCCTTCCTCCGGTCGCTCAAGTCGGCCACCGTCCGTGTGATCGGGAAGAGCGCCGGCGGGCACGAGATCATCGCCGTCGAGATGGGCGAGAAGGAACCGCTCGACGCCACGACCGACAATCTCTCCTCCGCCCTCGCAAGCGTGCAGGCCCCGCCCGACCCGACGGCGGTGTTTCCCCCCTCGTTCTACGGGAAGGCCCGCCGCAAGAAGCCCGTGCTCGCCCTCCAGGGCGGGATCCACGGGGGCGAGCTCACGGGCACGGTCGCGATGATGAATCTCTGCAAGATCGTCGAGGACGGCGAGGATCTGCGCGGCAAGAAGTGGCCCGTACTGCAGGAGATGGCGCGCGGGGTGCGGCTCGCGATGATCCCCTGGCTGAACCCGGATGGCGTGGCCCGCTGGCCTTTCTCCGATATGAGCGGCATCCCCGCGGAGATCCTCTCTCGCTGCCTGATGGGCGTGGCGAAGGACGGCACGAAGTACAAATACCCCGCGGTGAAGGACGTCTTCCCGATCCCACCCGCGACCACGGCGTTCATGGGAAGCTACTTCAACGACGCGGGCGTGAACCTCCAGTACGACTGGACCTCGCTCGATCGCCAGCCGGAGACGCAGGCCTGGATGCGCTACTACCTCGCGGAGCGCCCGGACGGGGTCCTCATCTGGCACTGCAACGCCGGCTCGATGATGGGGCCGCCCGAATCCTTCCTGCCCGAGGGTTTCCAGCACGAGTTCTCGCGGCTCGCGGGCGCCGTGCAGGCGCGCCTCTGGCGCGAGGGGTACAAGGTCACCCGCATGAGCTGGGCCGGGCTGGTCGGCATGGGACGGCCCTACCTGAACCAGATTTCGGCGACCTACCATGTCTGCGGCGCGATGCCGATCATGGCCGAGCTCCCGTGCGGCGCGGCCGAGTGGCCGTGCACGGCGGACGAGATGCTGGACATCGGCCTCCTCACCATCGAGGAGACCCTGTCGTTCGCCCACAAGGACGGCCTGCGGCCCTACGAGTACTGGGAGAAGGTGAAGCGGAAGATGTCCGCAGCCACCGCACCAAAGAAGGTCTGATTTCCATGAGCAAGACCTATCGCATCGGGGTCATCGGTCTCGGCGCGCGCGCCGAAAGTTTCACACGAAAACTCGACGGGAACCACTCGCGCGCGAAGCTCCTCGCGGTCTGCGACCTCGACGCCGACCGCCTCAAAAAATACTGCGGCTGGTGCGGCCACAAGGAGGCGCGGCGCTTCACCGACCCGGTAAAATTCTTCGCGCAGAAGGACATGGACGCCGTGATCATCACGACGCCCGAGTTTGCCCACAAGGAGAGCGCCCTCGCAGCGATCGCGGCCGGGAAGCACTTCTACCTTGAGAAGGCCATGGCAGCGAACAGCGAGGACTGCCGCGCGATCATCCGCGCCCACCGCAAGTCGAAGCTCATCGCCACCCTCGGCTTCAACATGCGTTGGAACCCCATTTTCCGCCGCCTCAAGGAGATCGTGGACACCGGCGTGGCAGGACAGATCCTCCACGTTGCCGGGCTCGAACAACTCGGCCAGGCCCACAGCGCCTCGTTCATGCGCCGCTTCCACCGCCACAGCGAGCGGAGCGGCGGCCTGCTGAACACCAAGTGCGCCCACGACCTCGACATGCTCGGCTGGCTCGTCGGCCACAAGCATCGTGTGATCAAGGTCGCCAGCTTTGGCGGAACCAACATCTTCCTCCCGAAGAAGGCTCCAAAGGGCCACGGCACGCATTGCGGCAAGTGCCCCGAGGCGATCCGCCGCGCCTGCCCCTACATCGACCGGGCCGGCTTCGTCTTTCCCATCGGGGGCAAGGAGCCCCTGCACAAGACGAGGGACGTCAAGCTCTACGGCGGCGACCTCTGCGTCTACCACGATGACAAGGACCTCGTGGATAACCAGACGGTCATTTTTGAGTGGGAGCACGGGGTGCGGGGCAACTTCAACCTCCAGCTTTTCCAGCACCATGGGCGGCGCACCTGCTCCATCTGGGGGGAGAAGGCGCTCATCGAGATGGACACGCTCACCCGTCTGATCCGGGTGACCCACTCCACCTCGGGCAACGTGGAGACCCACGAGGTAAAGCCCGTCGAGGGCGGCCATGGCGGGGCGGACGGGTTCCTCATCGACAGTTTCCTCGACGCGATTGAGAGCGGGAAGGCCCCGGACTCGGGCCTCTCCGACGGCCTCGCGGCGACCCTGCTCGCCGAGAAGGCGGACCTCGCTCGCATCGAGGGGCGCGTCGTCGAGATACGCAAGGACGAGTACCTTTAGCGAGTGCCGGGATAGCGGGCGAGTTGGGTGTCTTTCGACACGATGCGTAGGTCCCGCGCCTGCGCCGTCGCCACCAGGATCCAGTCGAACGGGTCGTTGTGGAGGTCGGGGAGCGCGGCTGAGGCCAGCGCGATTTCATGGTCCATGGGAATCTCGTGGATGCCGTGGTGCGTCAGGGCGCGCTCGATAAACTCGGCCGGGAGCATGGGCAGGTCCAGGCGCCCGCGCTTGACGAGAAGGCCGATTTCCAGGGCGGAGATGGAAGACAGGAACAGCCTGGCCGCTTCCTGGCGAATGGTTTCCCGTGCGACCGGCGGCAACTGCGCCACATCCGAGGTGAGCCAGACGAAAGCGTGGGTATCGAGCAGCAGCATCGGTCAGCGTTGTTCGGCGAGCCAATCGCACTCATCCACGGGCGCGCACGGGTCGCCATGGAACACCGCGCCGCGCAGGGCGGGGTCAGCCTTCAGGGGGTCAACCACCTCGCGGTGGGCGACGAGGTCCACCACCGGCTTGCCATTGCGACAGACGGTGATGGCCTTGCCGGTGCGCTCGACCTGGCTGATGAGTTTGGACAACTTGGCCTTGGCATCGTAGACGCTGACCACCGTTTTCCTGATGGCTACAAACTATCTTAACCAGCCTGACTAGTTAAGGTGCCTGTCGAGGGAGTTCACTTGGAAAGGACCCTCAACGGGTGACGCTTCTCCGTCAGTCGCGCACTTGGGACTTGTTTCAATCTACGGACCCATGGCTTGATGGCGCCATGCTTCGGAAGGACGCGACGGGGACGCAGGTTCGGAAGGCGCATGCGTGGCGCAGCCACGCGCCAGCGCTTTCACGACAGGAGCGAGCATGAGGCGAGGAGGCGTTCCAGTCCTCGCGGTGTTGATCCTGGCCATCGGAATGGTTGGCACCATGGTTGCGATCGCTGCCGATCAGAGCCCTGCCGAGTCGCTGGCAGGTGAGTACATTGGCACGTTTCATCCAAAGGGAGCACGCTGCGGGGAATGCCACGCGAAGGCCGCGGTCTCCCGCGGGGAGAACGGCTACACCTTGAAAGTGGATGTCGATTACACGCCGGTGAGCGAGAAGTGCAAGGGGGCAACCCGTCGGACGATCGTCCTTCAAGGGTCGGCGAGTGGAAGCAATCTCCTGTTCAGGAATGAGATCTACAACGTCGTGGTGGCCGATGACGAGATCTCCGGTGAGCGTTTCGGGACCAACGTGGCGGTGCGAACGGTCTTGAGGCTGAAGCGACACCCCAAACGGTTGACGCCGGAACCCCAGCCCAGCAGCGCGCCGCGAGGGGAGAGGTAAGCGCCACGGCCCGGGGAGGTCCTCCGGGGCGTCAACCCGTTGGGGAGGCCTTCAGGAGCGCCTCTTCGCCGTCGAAGAGCGAGGCGGCCTGCAGGTCGATCTGGCTGGGTTCGAGGAACCAGCGGTAGTTCTTCCGCATCTCGGAGCGGAGGCGGCGGGTCTCGGCGAGCGTCTTGCGTCGCGCCACGGGCGTGCCGCCTTCGGCAAGGAGGAGGAAGCGCCCCGAAGCGTGTTCGCGGAAGCTCGCCGCCCACTCGAGGTAGGCGAGTTCTGCGCGGTTCCTTCGGGCCTTTTTCCGGAGCGACGGGAGCATCTCGCGCGCGGCGCGCGCCTGGCGCGCGAAGCGTCCGATCGCCTCGATGGCGGTGACGCGATCCTTGCTCGCCGAGTAGAACTCGATCCGTCGCTCCATGATCCGCTTCCAGTCGATGTCCTTCGGGAACCCGGCCGCCCCGTACTTGATCCGGTCCTCGTGGGCGTTCTTGAAGTGGAGGACGAGGTCCATGTACGACCAGTACGGGAGGTGCAAGGGCCTTCCGAGGACGCTCCGCTTGTCTCCCAACTCGATCTGTCCCCCGAGGTAGTGGATCGCCTCGACCGCCCGCGCGTCGGGCAGGCCGAAGTGGAGGCGGGCCCACGCATCCTCGAAGCCGCTCATTTCCGTGTCGCGCCGCACCCGCCAGCCGCGGTCGGCCCCGAGCGCCATGCCGAAGTCCTCCATCGGGAGTGGCATGTTGAAGCAGGCCCAGCTCGACTGGATCGTTCCGAGCGCGTCGAAACGATGCGCGTCGCGGATCATCTGGACCGTGTTCTCGCTCACGTAGCGTGTGTAGAGCGGGACGAGCGAGCCCCAGTTCTTGCAGGAGATCCCGAGGGTATCGAAGCCCGCCTTGCGGAACTCCACCCAGCGCTCCATATCGAAGGCCCCCTGGCTCACGGGCACCCCTTCCTGGAGGGCCTCCCCGCGCTTGGTCGGCTTCGGGGTCGAGCAGTACTGCCAGTGGCAGAGGATCGTCGACGGGGGGAAGCGCTTCAGGAGTTCCTCGCGGGGGCCAGGGGGCAGGCCCGCCACCATGTCCTGCCAGATCAGCGGGCGCTTGCCACGGGAGACCACGTGCTCCAGCACCTGGGTCATATGGTCCCCGTAGAGACGGCCGGCGAGCCCCCGTGGCTCCTTGTGGAGCGAGAAGCATTCGTCCCCGCCGACGTGGAACCACTCGTCCTCGCCGTGGAAGCGCATCACGTCGTCGAGGATCTCCCGGGCCAGTTCCATGACCTGTGGCTTCGTCGAGTCGTACTCGGTGTGCCAGCCGTTGCGGCGGAGGTGGGCGAAGCACTCGTGCTTCAGGATATACTCCACGTGCCCCAGGTTCTGGATGAGGGGAACGACGCGGATGCCGTGGCCGCGAGCCTTTGCGAGGAAGGCCTTGAGCTCCACCTCGGTGAAGGCAAGGGGATGGCGCAGGACCGGGTGGGTGCGATAGGGGAACTTGTCCTCATACTCCAGGAGGAGGGTGTTGACCTTGTAGTCGGCGAGCGTGTCGAGCCATCGCATCAGGTAGTCCTTGCGGTGGACGATGTACTTGAGGTCGAGGTGCACGCCGCGCACGGCGAGATCGGGCCAGTCGACGATGCGGACCTCGGGCACCGCGCCGTCCCCGGCGAGAGTGAGAAGCTGGCGGAGCGTGGCGCGGGCGCGGAGCAGCCCGGTGGGGTGGTGGGCGACGGCCGCGGCGCCGTCGGGGCCCGCGACAAGGGCGTAGGCCTCGGGGGAATCGTTCTCGGGCGGGGTGAGCCCTGCGAAAAGGGCGTCCGCGGATTTTTCGTTACCGTAGCTCCAGCGGAGATTGCCTTCGGCGAAGCGCCAGTTACGCTTCGCTTTCCAGCGGCGCAGACCGAGCTGGATCTTCTGGGGATTCGGGATCAGGGGGAGGGCGCGGTCGAGAAGGTCGCTCATCCGGGGAATGATGGACGAGGGAAGGGGGCCAATGAAGCGAAAAATACCGGTCCATTCCGTGGGCCGGTTTGCGGCCGTGGAGTTCTCCTTCCGTAGGGGCCTGTCAGAATGTGGCGCCCGCCTGGCGGTACTCGCGCGGAGACTGGCCGAAGCGCTTGTGGAAGACCCGGGAGAAGTAGAAGGGGTCCTCGTAGCCCACTGCGAAGGCGATCTCCTTGACGCTCTTCGAGGTGGAGAGGAGGTGATGACGAGCCGCCAGCATTCGCTGGTTTTCCAGCCATCGTTTCGCCGAAAGCCCGAACTGCTGGCGAAATCCGCGTTCGAAGAACGAGGCGGGTGCCCCGATCGCGCGGGCCCAGTCCGTGACGGTGAACGCTCGCCCAAGGTTCTCCATCGCCCAGGCCCTTGCATCGCGCGCCTTCTGTGCGGCGGTCGAGGTCAGCCCGCGTCGCAGGGCAGGGTTCGTTTCCCGAAGGATGAACTCGACCATGTTCACGAGAGCCCCGGCCACCGTCCACTCGCGCAGGTGGCGCGGCTCCTTGAGGGCGGCCAGAAGGCGGTTGAAGCGCTCGGTGAACCCGCCCGGGTCGGCGAGCGTGTAGTGCACACGGAAATCGCGCTGGAGCAGCACGTTCGCCACGCCCCCCTGGTCGCACTCGACCCCGAAGCCGAGGATGGTCACCCGTTGCGACCCCACCTGGCGGTAACTCGAGATGTCCCCGGGACGCTGCACCAGGAGGTTGCCCGGTCGGCAGAGCCGGCGCTGGCCGTTCACGACCGCCTGGTAACTCCCCTGCGCCGTAAACGAGAAGGCGACCTTGCCGGGGGAGAGCGCCGCCGGCCCGAACGCCCACCCCTGGAGCTTGGGGGACCGCAGGCAATAAAACAGGCGCAAGCCGAGGGTCGTCTCGAATACCGGCGGATACGGGGGCTTCGTCACGACCTTGACCATGGCCGGCTTGTCTAGGTTTTTCCCGGTTTTGTCCAGATGAAAGGGGGTGCGGGGCCTGTTCCCATCGCCTAGCCTGTCTCGAATGCAGACGACCCGACCGGAAGCCCGGGACCCATGATCGCCTCCGTGATACCGCGGGGCGTCCTCGTCGGCGACTGCACCCTCGAGGGGGAGCGGAAGCGGGACGGCGTCTTCCCGGCCCACCCCTGCGGGATCCAGTTGAGCCGGGACCGCTGGCTTTTCGTCTACGCGACGCGGGCGCTGCGCTGCCACGACGACGACCACAGCATCGTCTACCAGGTGCGCAAGGATTCCTCGGTAGGTCCCGTGCTCAAGGAGGGCTTCCTCCAGCGGACCGTGGACGATTACGATCCGCTCGGCGACGGCTCGTCCAATGTCTGCATCCTCCGCCACGCGATGGCCTTCGGGGTCCCGCTGGGCGCTCGGGTGGACGGCCGTCGCGTCCCACACGAGAACGTGTTTGTCGCCCAGTGGAGCCGCTCGGCCGGGGGACGGCTGGACCCGGCGACCGGGGTTTACAGGAACGACCCGAAGCTGGAATGGAGCACCATCGACGTCATGCAGTGCCAGTTTCGCCTCAACGCGACCGGGGACGACCTCGAGATCCTCCAGCCGCCGCGCAAGCTTCGCCAGGTTGGCTACGAGAAGGGCGCAGTCATCTGCGGCGAAGTGAGCGCGCGGATCATGGTCGCCGGGCTGGTGCCTGCGGTGCCGTTCAACGACGACCTTTCCGAGTGGGCGACGACGATGCAGGTCGGGAAGGCGGTCGGTGCGCTCAAGTTCCGCTTCAACCCCCGCGCCGGCCTCTACGAATGGGTCGAGACCGGCCCCACGCGGGTCGGGAACGAGGAGTTTGTCCTGAGCGAACCCACCATGGCGCGGATGGATGGGTTCTGGCTCATTGGCGTGCGTGTCCGCCATCACGACCCGAACCGGGCGCCGGATTGGGCGGGAATGCGCAACCGGGATCGTGGCCATTCCGGCTGGGTCCGCGTGGCCGACCCTTTCAAGGAACTGCCCTTCCCGACCATCGTGACCGACCCGCACCGCCAGGCCCCGATGACGCTCCACCGGTGCGCAGATGGGGTGGCCCGCCTTTTCTCGGGGGACTTCGCGAACTCCCCTTACAAGGCAAGGCGCGACCCGCTCTACTGCTGGGATGTGGACCCGGTCCGCTTCACCGTTTCCCATCGCCAGGTGATCTGCGACACCGTCGCACAGGGGATCTTTCCCAACGACGACAAGCTCCAGCGGAGCACCTGTTTCGGCCACGTGTTTCCCCACGCCGGAGGGAGCGTCCAGTACGTGGCCCACCGTGTGATGTGCTTCCGGTACCGCCCCGGGGTCGAGGCGCAGCAGCCACCCATTACGACGGAGCAACTGGATCGCCACGCGATCCATTACTCCGAGATCCGCTACGACCGGGAGTATCCACCAAAATGGAGCTTCGAATGAGCCGCTCCCCTTTCCCCCGGGCCGCGTGCGCCCTCTTTCTCGCCGCGGCCGGTCTCCTCGGGTCGGCCCGCCTTTTCGCGGCGGAGCCCGAGTTGGCGATGAAGTCGCTCGGGGTGCCCGTGAAGAGCGTTCGTTGCTGGGCGGACGCCCTTTCGCCGAACCCGCGCGGAGGCCACAACGTCATCCTGCAGGTCTTTAACTCCTCGGGCTACCTGAATAGGGACGGACCCCGCGAGAATGAGAATCCCCTCTGGCTCGTGGTGGACCTGGAGACCGGCAAGTGCATGAAGCAGGAGGACCTGACGGGCCGTGCCGTGAAACTCGACTATGGCATCGGCGGACAGCAGCTGCGGACCGCTTGTGGGCGGATCTTCTTCCCTACCTCGGGCAACGGCTTCGCCTGGTACGACCCGGTCACCGAAACGATCAAGAGCATTCCCTCGCTGGTGAACGTCAAGACGGGGGAACGCGGTCCCTCCTTTTTCTATCGTGTCGTGGTGGGGCCCGATGGGCTCATCTACGGGAGTACCCAGTCGAACGATGGCTATGCGTACCTCGGGATCGTGAACCCCGACACCCTGGAGACGAAGGTGATCCCGAGGCTGGGCGGGAAGCCACGGAAAGATCATCTCACCTACGGTTACTGGCTCCAGGTGGCGCCTCCGTGGGTTTACGTGATCATCGGTCAGAATGCGTGGGCGCTCGTGGCCGTGAACACGGAGACGGGCGAGCAAAGAATTCTCGCGGAACGGGAGGAGCCCTACCTCATTTCGTTCAACGGGCGGGGCAAAACCTTCTGTGCGACGATCCGGTCGCCCATCGGGGACCTCCCGGACGACCCGAAGGCCGTGCGCCAGGGCAACTCCATCTACCTCAAGAACACGATTTACTCCCCCGAAACAAAGATGAAGTCCGAGTACTTCTTCTGCGTGGAAGGACAACTCGTGCCCGCCGATTTCGCCGCGAAGCCTCCCGATCTCCCGCTCTCGTACAAGCCGGTGGAAGTGCCGCCCATGGCGAACGCCCCCGAGATCGATACCGAACGGTTCGGCACGGTGAAGGACGATCGCCTGCAGGTCTTCTGGCGCCCCGCGGGGTCCGTGACGAACGCCCCTTGGAAGGTGGCCGAGATCCCCGTGAACAACGTGGAGGCGATTCCGATCGAGTCGCTCGCGGCGCTCCCCGATGGGAGCGTGATCGGAAGCACCATCCAGTACAACGGCTTCTTTCGCTGGCTCCCCAAGGAGGAGCGCCTCGAGTACTACGGCAAGCACGGGCCGAGTCGTGCGAAGACGGCCGTGATGAACGGGCTTTTCTACTTTGCGGGCTATCCCAAGTGCCAGCTCTGGTCGTACGACCCCTCGAAACCGTGGAGCGCGCCGAAGGATGCCGACAAGGCACGGGAGGAGGGGAGCAACCCGCGCTCCCTCGGCAACTTCTCGGAGGCGGACGCCCACTATGCCTACTTCCTCCAACCTCTGGGCGATCGACGCCTCTATATGCTTGGCCGGCGCGAGCGCTCGGGTCGCGGTTCCGCCATCGGGTACTACGATGTCGCTGCGAGAACCTTCGCCGGCCACCACCGTGAGCTTGAGGCGCTCGCACCGCGGGGACTGGTCCTGCTGCCCGAACTTCAGCGCGTGGTCCTCTCGGGCCAGCTCGACAAGGGGGAGGAGGGCCCGCAGCTCGTGGTGTTTGACATGGAACTGAAGGAAGTCGAGCGCCTCTCGGTGAAGCCCGAGCTCGCCAACGGGGGGAGCCTCTATCCCGGTGCGACCGGCACCCGCTTCATCGGCCAGGTGGACGAGAAGGACCTTTGTGCCATCTACCTCTACGACCTTCGTGAGAAGAGGCTGGTAAGCTGGATCCCACTCGAGTTCCCGGTGGAACGCATGACCTGGAACCCGAAAGACCATCGCTACTGGGGATGGCAGAATGGGAAACTCGTGAAGCTCGACCCGTCGGACCTCAAGATCACCGCCGTCGCTCTGATGCCAAAGATGCCGAGTCATCTCGCGTGGCAGGGAGACGCCCTCTACGCGAGCGTGGACGGCGAGCTCTTCCGTGTCACATTCTAAGAACATGGCCCCCTCCTCCCGAGCCTTCCCAAAACGCCGCCTCCGCTTCGCCCTCATCGGCTGCGGGGCGATGGGCACCCACGCGCTCAAGGGCGCGAAGAGGGACCCCCGCCTCCACCTCGTCGCGTGCGCGGACCGCAGCGCGGAACGCCTGCGGGAGGTTCGGGACAAGTACGGGTTCGTCACCGTCCGAGACTGGCGGGAACTCCTCGACCGCGACGACGTGGACCTGTTTTACGTCGCCACGCCCAATCGCACCCACCGCGAGATCGCCGTCGCGCTCCTGGGCCGCGGGCGGAACCTGCTCCTCGAGAAACCCATGGCGGCCTCCGCGGCCGACTGCGCTGCGATCATGCGGGCCTGGCGCCGGCGCCGCCCCTTCTTCCAGCTCGGTTTCGAGTGCCGCTATTCCTTCGCCTATCGCCAGCTCCACGACCTCGTGCGGCGCGGCATCCTCGGGGAGGTGCGCCACTACCACCTCGTCTACTCGCCGGGGATCTGGTTCCAGTGGCTGGAGCAGAAGAACGGGTGGAAATACAGCGCGCGAGAGTCCGGTGGGATGGTCGCCGAGAAGCTCAGTCACTACCTCGACCTCTTCTGCTGGTTCACGGGCCAGCGCATCCGGGAGGTGAACACCTACTTCCCGGGAAACGTGATCCGCCACTTCGAGGTGATGGACAACTTCCACCTCAACTTCCGCGCGGAGTCCGGCGCGGTGGGGGAGATCACCTTCTTCTTCTCCCGCGCCCCGCTCAACAAGATGGATGGCACCCTCCACAGCCGGCCCACCGAAAGCGAGGGGGCGGGGTTCCAGCTCAGCCTCATCGGGACGAGGGCCTCCGCCTATTTCGACCTGCACGAAAAAACCCTCTCGGTGACCGACTACGGCTACGGGCGGGGGCGCACCTTCAAGCCCCGCCTCCTCTCCTTCCGCGACTTCAAGAAGGAGAAGTTCGAGCGGCGTACCGACTTCAACCACGCCTCCCACCCCGAGATCATCGATGCGATCACGAGGGCCGCCGCGGGGCGGAAGCCGTTCACGGATCCCGAGGAGTCCTACCATGTCATGAAGACCTGCTTCGCGGCCGAGCGCTCCGCCCTCCTCCAGCGCGCGGTCCGCGTGACATGAAAGCGCGAACGACGGTTGGTTCGCCAATCCAGACCGGATGACCACCACCACGAAGATACGGATGCACGGGGGACCCCACCTCGCTCCTCCCCTTGGAAAGGGGAGGAGGGACCCATCGTCTGCTTCGCCTTCTCCCCCTTTCCAAGGGGGAGAACGAGAGGGGGTGTTTCGTTCCGTCGTCCAGATGCTCATCATCGGGGAGGTGATCCCCCCCAAGTCTGTCAGGGAATTTAGGACCTCCCAGGAGTTGATGCATATGCCTACCTCACCTCGAATCCTGCTCGGTTGTGTTCTCGCGTGGTCACTGCTCCCCTGGTGCTGTTCGAAGGGCCAGGCTCCCGCCTCCCCCGATGCCGCCCAGGGGCCCCCACTGAAAGTGGAAACGCTGGCCACGCCGGTGGTCACCTCGCGGATGTTCACCCACGCCCTGGCCCCCAACGGCCGCGGGGGGTGGACCTTCATCGGGGAGTTCATGAACTTCCTCAACACCGGCAAGCCCAAGCACCACGTTGACCTGGGGAATGGCCGCTTCTTCATCGCCTACGACGACCTCAAACAGCGGCCCGAGGCCGAATGGGTCGTCGCCGACCTGGATGCTGGCACGACCAAGATCGTCAATTGGCCCGGCTTCCATGTGGGCAGCCTCCCCACCTGCCGCGTGCTGGCGGAGAACGGTCGCGTCTTCTTCGGCGTGGACTATGCGCAGGTCCACTACTACGACCCCGCCGAAGACACCATCAAGACCGTGGGTGCCGTACACGACAACATCACGGCGCTGCGGAGTTTCTACCACATGATCCTCGGGCCCGATGGCATGGTGTACGCCGCCTCCCAGAGCACGAACGGTCGAGCCACGCTGATGCGCCTCAACCCGGACACCCTGGAGTACAAGCTCTACGAGAAAATCGGCCTGCCTGGACGGAGGCAAGACCTGACCTACGGCTACACCCTGGCTGCCGACCCGCCGTGGATGTACGTGGCGGTCGGTCAGGGCAACTGGGAGCTTTTCGCCGTCAACGCCGACACGGGCGAGACGAAGTGCCTGGCGGACGTCCAGGGCGACAAGTGCCGGGTTGAGGTCAGCCAGGGCAGGGACGTCTGCACCGCCTCCGTCAGCGGGGCGGGAAAAAACGAAAAATTCTGGCTGGTGGACGGGAAGGCCCTGCCGATCGTTGCCGGCCAAACGCCTCCCGGGCCGCCCATGAGCCAGAAGACGTATGCGCGCGTGGTGTGGAAGAACACCAAGCCCCTGGATATCACCCGGCCCCCGGAACTGGACAAGGAGCGCCCGGTGGAAGTTGATGGGCGGGGCGAGGGGGAAATCTTCTGGCGGCCAAACGGATCCACGGGCGACTACAAGTCGCTCAAGTTCGCGATCAAGAACACCGAACCCCGGCACATCGAGTCGCTGATCGCCCTTCCCGACGGCTCGCTGCTGGGGAACACCGAGTCATACAACGGCTTCTTCCGCTACTTTCCCGCGGACCGGAAGCTGGAATACTTCGGCAAACACGGCCCCAGCGGCGTCAAGTCCGTGTGGTCCGAGGGCAAGGTCTGGCTCGACGGTTACCCCAATGTCCACTTGTACGCCTACGACCCCGCTCAGCCGTGGACCTCGCGGGCAAAAAACCCGAAGGACGCCAAAACGAACCCGGAGGTCATCGGATCCTTCGGCCAGGGCACCACCGAGGCGCATCACTGCAAGTTCCTCCTGGCCCCGGGCAACGGCCGCATCTACATCTGCGGCCATCGCGAACGGTGGAGCACCGGCACCGGCCTGGGCTTCTATGAAATCGCCACCGGCAGGAAGTTCGGCCTTGGGCAGGCCAACAAGGATCTCGAACCCGAGGGCTTCATCGCCCTGCCGAAACCTGGGCGACTGGTTCTCTCCGGCCACTCCAGGGAAAAGGGGGACGCCCAGCTCATCGTCTACGACTTTGACCTCAAGGAGATCGAGCGCATCACCCTCCAACCCGGCCAGAGCAATACCGGACGGCTCTTCGAGGGCAACGCCGAAGGCAGGTTCCTCGGTTGTTTCGAGAACCCGGGACCCAAGGATGCGGAGGTGAAGACCTACACGCTGTACGTGTACGACCTGGTTGCGAAGAAGATCGAGAAGAGCGTGACCCTGCCGTGCGATGCCTACGTCTTCCGGCGGCCCTCCGACGGCGCCTTCTGGATCCAACTGGCTGATGCCCGGTTGGCGAGGCTGGACCCCAACACCCTGGAGATGAAATCCGTGGGTCAGCTCGAGAGGAAGTTCGGCTTCCCGACCTGGATTGGCAACGAACTCTATGGAACCTCCGGCGGCGAACTCGTCCGCGTCGCCGTTCCCAGGTAGGCACGCCTTACCGATCCCTTTCCATGGAAACATCCCCCAGGACATCCTCCGAACCCGCGGCGCTCCACGCCGGCAACCGCTGGAACGTGGAGACGCGTTTCTGGCTCAGCCAGGAGTCCTACGCTCCCCCGCACGCGCCCCACGCCCGCTCGCGGCGGGCCACGATTGTCCGTTTTGCCGCGAGCGAGGCCGAGTGGAGGTTCGAGTTCGAGTGCCGCGGCGACCCGCCCGTGAAGGGCCTGCCGATCCGCCCCCTCGGCGACCCGGATATCTGGCAGGACGAGTATGTGGGGATTCACATGCCGTGCGGGGAAAAGGGGGGATGCCTCCACCTGAGCGTGACGCGCTCCGGGCAGGCGATCAGCGAGCGGTACGACAAGCAACTCGACCCGATCGCAGGCTGGCGGGGGAAGGCGTGGGAGGGCAGGCAGGGCTGGCACGCCGAGATCGTGATCCCCCGCGTCGAGCCCGGGCTCTCGAGTGAGTTCCGCCTCGTGCGCTGGGTGCCGGGCGAGGGGCTCGCTCGATGGCCGACCCCTTTCGGATCATGGTGGCATGTCGCCTCACCGGATTTTCTCGAAATCGACGGGGCAAGCCCTTCCCCATCCCCCTCGGAGGCGGCGATCGCGGAGTTCATGCTCCGCCGCGAGCGGGGGCTTTTCGTTTCGGCGGGCCTGCCCGTGCCGGGGGAGACCCCCGACCTCGGTTTCCTCGTGCCCCCGCCGGTGAAGACAGGGGATTTCCTCCGTGCGTTCCAGGCGCGCGCGGCGGCCAACCCATGGCTCGGCTTCGACGAGTTGCCCCCGGCCAACATGGAGCAGGCGCGTGGCATGCTGGGGAACCGCTTCTGGTTTTACGAGGCCTCCCTGCAACTGGGCAACCCCCCTGATTGGGACACCTGCCACGGGGATCCGTTCGCGCTGGTCCACGTGACGCGCTTCGATTTCCTCGCCGACCTCGTGGGGGCGTGGCGTGAGACCGGGGACCTCGCCTACGCCCGCAAGGCTATCGACTGCATCGAGACCTGGTTGGCGCATCACGACCTGCGCCAATCGCTGGTGCACGGCCGCTACCGCGCGCGCTGGAGTTGGATTAACCTTCCGCATCGCCTCGTCTGCATGATGCACACGGCGTGGTCCCTGGCTGGGACGGGTCTCCTCACGGAGGACCTCCTCCTCCGCCTCTACCAGGCCGTGGCCGGCTCGCTCCACATGCTCGACGGGAGCATGGTGACCCGCCACTACAACAAGAACCACAGCCTGATCATCGCGGACCACGGGGTCGTGTTGTCGGTGCTCTGCGGGGAACTCCGCTGCGCCGCGCCGTTGCGCGAGCGGTTCTTCGAGCATTTCCGCCGGGCGTTGAGGGTCCAGTTCCTGCCGGACGACGTCCAGTGGGAGCTTTCCACCGGCTACCACATGGTCTGCTACCAGCGCCTGACCGAGGCCACGTCGCGTTGCGACAAGGCGGGCGTCCCCGTGCCCGCCGACCTCACCGACTGGCGGCGGAGGATCCTCACCGTGGGGGCGCGTTACCTGACCCCGCACGGGCGCTCGTTCAACTTCAACGACGGCATGATGGTGGGCCGGGTGGACGCCATCGGGCGCGAGGAGGACACCTTCGTGGACATCATCCTGAGGGAGGGGCCCGCCCTCGGGGCCACGGAGGCGCTCGCCCTCGCCACCCACGGTCGGCAGGGGAAGCTCGCGGCGCCCTTCAGCCACGCGCTGCCCTGGGCCGGGCACTTCCTCCTCCGCGACGGGTTGGCGCCGGAGAACCTCGGGCTCGCGTTCGATGCCGGCCCGCTCGGGATGGGGCACGCGCACGAGGACGCCCTCGGCATCATGATGACCGGGTTCGGGAAGACGCTACTCGCCGACCTCGGCTCCGGCGCCTACGACAATACGAAGCCCATGCGGGGCTACAGCACTTCGACGCCCTCTCACTCCACGATTTGCGTGGACGGTGGCGTGCAGGCGAGCGGCTGGTTTCCGGAAACGTGGGCACGGAAGTCCCCGGTCGAAGGGCGCCACTGGTTTGGTCGCGCCGTGCAGTTTGTCGCCGGGGAGTACAACCTTGGCTACGGGGAGCGAGGGGCGATCAAGGTGGAGCACCGGCGGGCGGTGCTCTTCGTGAACGGGGCGTACGCCCTCGTTTTCGACCGCCTCCTCGGGACAGGGGAGCACCTCCTCGAGTCACGCTTCGTCTTCAACGCGCTCCCGTGGCGCGAGACCGGGCACGGCGTGCGGACGACCACCGGCACAGGGGACCTCGACGTGCGCGCGGTCTGGCCCGGCGGCCTCGCGCGGGAGGTCGCCTGTGGGCAGGAGGAGCCCTTCGCGGGCTGGGTGATCCGGGGCCTCTACGGCCAGATACCCGCCCCTCGCCTCACGTTCTCGGCGCGCGTCCCGCTGCCTGCCCTGTGGGTCACGCTCCTCACCCCGTTCCGCGACGCCGCGGAAATCCCCGAGGTGGCGGCGGAGAGGGGGAACGGTGGGTTGCGCGTTCGCCTGGCGACGCCGCGTTCCAGCGACGAGGTCTCGTGCTGCGAGGAACCGTTCGAGGTGTCCTGGAAGAACGAGAAGGGATCCTTCTCGGCGAGCGCGGCTGCGGATGGGAAGTTTCGGTTCCGGGAGGATGTCTCGCCGTGCGGCCCCCTCGCATGAACGCCCTGAAGTTCGCTGCTGCCAGCGGCGAAGCCCCCCTTTAACCTGCTCCCATTCCCGAATTCCATGAAACCCACCCACTCCCTCCTCATCCTCGCCCCCGCCGCACCGAACGCCGTCTACACCCAATACATTCGCCAGTTCGTGGACCTCGGCGTCCACTTTCTCTTTGGAGACGGCTGGTCGTTGCCGCAGGAACTTCCGCACGATCTCGCGGGGGTCCGGTGCGTGGTGATCGACGAGGCGCGGCGCGAGGAGTTTTCGCAGGAGCCGCTCGCGGGACGGCTGCTCGAGTTCCAGCGCGAGGGGGGGCACCTCTTCTGGCCAGACCCGAAGACCCCCGCGGGGGGCGCCGTCGGCGATCTGCTCGTCCGCCACTCGGTTTCGAGGATCATCAACACGGCGGGTCTCCCGATGCGCGACCCCGCGATGATCGCCCGGTTTCAGGCGGTGGACGATGCGACCCTGGTGGCCGCCTGCAAGGGGTCCACGGCTGACGAGCTCGGCCAGTACATGAGGATGAAGGACTTCTTTCCGGATCCGGTGGGCATGTGGACGCTCCCGACGGCGATCGAGGCGGCGGAGTTCTTTGGCGATCCCACGCTCGCGGAGCCGGTCTGGGCGCACATCGCCGAGCACTACCGCGGGATGGACCGGCAGCCCGACCGCCACGGAACCCAGCACTTCCTCGACTACGCGGCGAAGACCGGCGACCAAAAGCCGCTCGAGCACCTCGTCGCCCTCTGCAACGCCCCGAACCCCTGGCCGCGCCTCTGGCGGAAGGGGGAGGTCTTCCTCAACTGCGACCTCCACGTCCCCGATGGTTCGGATCCGGACCGTCCCCCCGAATCGCTCCTCCAGAACGCGTGGGTCTGGCCCGAAACCAACCTCTGGGTGGGCGAGACCTACGCCACGGTTTCCCGGTTCACGGGGGAGGCGCGCTGGCTCGACCGCGCGCTGGCCCATGTGCTGGGCGCGCACCGATGGCTCTTCGAGCCGAAGAGCGCCCTTTACTGGCATGTGGGGCGACCGGACGGCCCCGACCTCCGCTCGGCACCCTGGGCCCGCGGCAACTCGCATTTCATCTGGGGCGTTCGCTCCATGCTCAACCTGATGCCGGAGAACCACCCGAAGCGGCGCGAGCTCTGCGAACTCCTGCGCATGAACCTCGAGGGATTGCTCCGCGTGCAGGGGGCGGATGGATTGTGGCTCAATGTCCTCGACGCGTCCCCCGCCGACAGCCGTCCCTGCTCCTCGGCCTCCTCCCAGTTCGTCCGCATCTACGCGCGGGCGTACGCGCGGGGTTGGCTCCGCGACGCGCGGATCCCGCCGATGGTCGAGCGGGCATGGAAGGGGCTGCAGACGAAGATCTGGGAGGGGCGCTTCCTCGGCTGGTGCGTGGGGACCTCCCACGGGTTGAACCGCCAGGTCTACCTGGCCCGGCCGCACGATTCCTTCCGCCCCACGCGCTCGGCGATCCTCTCTGCGTGGATGGAGATCCAGAAGATGCGCGCGGCGAAGGGGTGACCCGCGTGAGGAAGCCACGGATGGAACACGGATGGGAGAATGCGCCGATTCCGCTACACGGAATCGGCGCGTCCCGTTGAGAGGGTCGGAACTCCTGCAAGTGATGAAGAGGTGGCAAGTCCGTGTCAGCGGACTTGCCACGTGTCATCCGCCATCCGTGTTCCATCCGTGGCTTCCCCGTCAGACGCAGGGCCGCGCAGCAAAGGGATGGAGAAACCTTTCCCTTGGCCAGAGGCCCAAGGTGCGTCACGGCGCGCCGAGTGAGGCCTATCTTGCCTCGACCTTCACGCGGAACACCTCGCCATCCGTGGCCCCGTAGAGGTCGTTCCCAACCCACAGGGCGGGGGAAAGTGCCTTAGGCAGCTTCCCAACCTGGGTGAGTTCGAGGGTATCCAGGTTGATACGGCAGAGTTCGGAGCCCCGGAAGATCCACCACGTCCCGTCCGAGGGACGCTCGAAGGCGTTCCCTCCGAGGGCCCCGTCCACGTCCACCCACTTCACGACCGCCTTCTTTTCGAGGTTGTAGAGGTAGAGGGCGTCCTTCGCCTCGCCGTCGATCCGCCCGAGGAAGACCGGGTCCCTGCCGATCGCCGTGACCGGGCCGGTCGCAGGGAGCCCCTCCTTCACCGTGAGCCGCTCGACCTCCTTGAGATCGAGGTCGTAGACGCGAAGCTGGGCAGTGCCGACGGGGGCACCCTTGGTCTCGGTGCGCACGCGCCCGGAAACCACGATCCGCCCGACTTTCGGGAGCAGAGCGAATCCCTGCGGGTCGAGGTCCCTCATGTCTGTCCCGAGGCCGAACTTCTTCTCCGCGGAGGGCTCGTAGTAGCCGAGGCCGGTTCCCGTGCTCCATCGCTCGCGGCGGCCGAGGAGGTAGAGGCGGCCGTTCGGACCGGGGAGGATGGCCTTGGCATGGTGGGCCTCGGTGACGGTCTGGCCGAAGTGCCCGATGAGGCGCGGGTTGTCGCCGGGGTTGCCCGCGTTGGCCTTCTGCGGCGCTTTCCAGGGTTGGTCCGGGTCATAAACCGAGAGGTTCACGTTCGGGTACCCGAGGTACCAGGCTTTGCCGCCCATGACCGTGATCTGCGGGCTGCTCGGCCCGGCCTTGCCGAAGTACTCCATCTTCGAGGTCTTGGGGTGGTAGCGGAAGAACCCGTTGTACTGGGCGACGCTCCCGAAGACGGAACCGTCCGGCAACTCGGCCATGGAGACAATCGTCTGCGCCGCGGCACTCTTCACGTGGAAGCTGACCGCCTTGAAGTCCTCCTTCGAGCCAGCGGGGCGCCAGCGGACGCGGGAGAGCCCGGAGGGCTCCATCTCGCCGAGGCCCTGCGGGTCGAGCTCCGGCGGGGCACCCGCGGGCATGGGCTTCGTCATTTTCCACGGGATGTGGGGGTAGGTCTTGTTCGCCAACCGCGCCGAGTCCGGCGGGAGGGTCTCCACGAGTTTCCCGTCCACGCACCATACCTTCTGGCTGCCGCCCTTCTCGATGAGGCCCGCGGTGACGAAATCCTTCTCCGCCACCTCGACACGGGAACCGTCGCCCTTGCGCTCGGCGAGGAGGCGCTTCTCGCCGGTGTCCACGTTGAGCGCCATGAGTTCCCAGTCGCCCTGCCCGACGGCGACGTAAACCCAGGGGAGGTCGAGGGCCATGGTGTAGCCGTAGGTGAGGCCCTCGGGGCGGTTCGCCCCGATGTCGGTAAAAACCTTCCATTCGAGGGTGTCAGGGTTGAGTTGCACCACGGCGGTCTTCCCGCTGTAGCCCTGGGTGGTCCCGTAGAGGCAGCCGTCCGCCCCGAGCCTGAACTGGTAAAGGCATCGGTCGTTGGTGAAGGGCTTCCACTCGGAGAGCTCGCCGAGGATCTTGAGCGCGTCCTCGACCGGGTCGTAGTACCACATCTGCATGAAATCGACCGGGTAGAAGACGCGCCCGTTCTCCGCCCGAATCCCCAGCCGCCCGTGGAAGCCGGGCAGCCCCACAGTGCGCGTCTTGCCGCCGGCGAGGTCGGCGATGATCCACTCCGCGTCGGGGCGCAACTCGGGGTCCTCGAAGGCCACGTAGACGCGGCCGGTGCCCTCCACCTTCTTGCGCACGTACTTGAAGTCCGTGGTCCCCGCATAGTTCATGAACTGCCCGATCCAGCGCCACTCCCCGCGGGAGTTCTCGACGAGGGTGCTCACGTTGGAGCGCGCGGTCTTCACGGGCACCCCCAAGCTTTCGACCTTGAGGACCGGCGGCTCGGCGCGAAGGCTGCAGAATGCCAGAAGGCAACCGAGGAGTGCTGAGTAACTTAAGCGCATAGGGTCAGTTCGAGAGGTCGATCATGTCGTGGGTAATCGTATTGGGAAACCGGGTTTCGGCATGGCCGTCGAGGAAGCTGCAGTTGACGGTCGCGAGGTAGGCGTGGCGCGTGTACATCAGCGGATAGTCGAAGGGATACGCTTCGTAGTCTCCACCGTGGATGCCAAACCACCAGCGGGGATCCTGACCGGGCGCTGCCCCTGGCGAACTCACCGCGGAGTCGGCCACAAGGATGATCCTGGATGGGTTTCGCACCTGGGCGATCATGGGGTTGACCGTGAGCGTGTGGGTCGCGAGGTTCGCGTTGATCATGTACATCGTGACCTCGCCGTTGAGGCTGCTTTTCACGATGGGGTAGGCTGCCTTGCATCGAAACGTCGGGTGGAACTCGTTGAAGCTCGAGGGTTGACGGATTCGGAACGCCCCAAGGTAAGGTTCGAGCCTGAATACCCATGCGGCCTTGTTGTCGCCTCCGAAGGCAAGGTCGTGGATGGGGGAGTTGTCCCAATACTTGGGCAGGATTCCACCCGAGTCGTCGGAGTACTGGAGGAGCGCGATGGCGATCTGGCGCAGGTTGTTCACGCACTCCATGCTCTTGGCCTTCTCACGGGCGCCTTTAAGCCCGGGCATGAGCAGCGCCGCGAGGATGGCGATGATCGCGATGACCACAAGCAGTTCGATGAGCGTGAAGCTCATCTTTCTCCCCGGCCTCCGGGGCATGGTCGGTTGGGGATGCGCGTTCGTAAGGTCTTCCGGTGATGCAGATGCAGCCCTGCCAGTTTACTGCACTGGCGCATCCTTGCCTATGGACAAATCCTCCAAAAACATGGAGGACTTCGTGGGTCGAATTTTGGGGTCGCTGACCCAAATCGACCTCGCCTTCCACGGGTCAACCCAACACGCTCGGAGGCATGAAATCCCAGTGCCGCAAGCCTCACGGTCCACGCCTCATCTTTTTCATTCTCGCGGGGTTGTTCGCGCTGGCATGGGCAGGCGAATTCCCGGGTCTCCAGGCCGCGCCGCCCCCAGAGGCGCCCAAGGCGACGGCTCCGCTCGACGACAAGCCTCCGCCTCCCATGGTCCCCACGGAGGGCGAGCCCCTCGCCACCGGGGAGGTCCCCGCGCTTGAGGTCGAACAGGTCGGGGTGCCGAGCGGTTATTTCATCCACAAGCTCCTGCCCGCTGGCCGTGCCAACGACCAGTCCCCGTGGCGGCAACTCGTGTACTTCAAGAAGGACCCGCGCAAGGTGCGCAAGTCCTACTTCGCCTCCGTGGACTTCGAAAAAGGCACGGTCCGCGAGCTCCCGGTCTGCGTGCCGTCCCTCGAATGCTGGAGCCAACTCTGGGTTTCGGGAAAGCTCTATCTCGCGATGAATGTCATGCCGCGCCTCGCGGTGTACGATCCCGCCACCGACGCGCTGGTGGACCTAGGGGAACCTTTCCCGGGCGAGAAGCCGTCCCTGACGCTCTACTCGATGGCGGCGGCACCGGACGGCGTCCTCGCCCTCGGCGGGGGAACCGGGACCGATCTCGCGGCGTACGACCCGAAGACCGGCAAGTTCACGCACTACGGGAAGGTCGGCGGCGAGGGAGCGGAAGCGGGATATGTGTACTACCTCTCGATCGACGACCAGTTCATCTACTGCGCGATCCGAGGGACCGGCCCCACGGAGCTCATTTCCGTCAATCGTCAGACGAAGTCGCGCAAGGTGCTTGCCTCTCGTCCTTCGGCCGGCTGGATCCATGTCAGCGCGAACCTCGCGGAGGTGACGGACGAGAACAAGAACAAGATCTACATGATCCTCGAGAACGGAAATGCCGAGGAGATCACGAGCGAGCAGCGGAAGGCTCGCCTCAAGAACGATGCGGCCCCCGGGTTTGACGGGAAAGGCCCCGAGGTCTTCCTCGACGATTCGCTGCTCATGAAGGGGGACCTGCGCATCCGCGTCCTCATCCCCGAAGGGGAGTCGACGGAGAAGTACCGCGAGGGGATGATCGAGGCCGGCCTAGCCTCGGAACCGCTCCTGGACATCGCGGCCCTGTCGGATGGGCGGATCGCCGGCGTGGGGCGCGGCTACGGCCCCATGGTCATCGCCGACCCCAAGGGAGAGAGGAACGAGATCGTCCCGCACCGGACCAGTTGCTACACCGTCGCGGCTGTCGGGAAGAAGGTCTTCATCGCGGGGTATCCCGGCACGCGGCTCGTCGTCTACGACACCGCAAAACCGCAGACCTCGAAGGAATCGCTGCCCGGGAAACCGGGCATCCCGATGGAAAGCGACGAGGCGAACCCACGCCTGGTCGCCTCGTTGATGGGGAGCACGGGCGGCGCGCATGTCGGCGCCTGCCTCACCCCGACCTCGGACGGGCGCGTTTACCTCTTTGCGAGGAGGCACCGCTACTTCTACGGGTTTGCCCTCGCCTCATGCGACGCCGAGGGCCGCGAGACCCGCGTCTTCGACGACGCAGGGGCTTTCAACCACTTCCAGATCGGCTGGATGTCGCCCATGGACAAGGGCGACAAGCTCCTCATCGCCACGCGCGTCCAGTACAACAAGCAGATCCCGGGGGCTGCGGCGGAGGAGGGGGTACTCTTCATCTACGATGTGAAGACCCAGAAGATCGTCGGCAGGCACGCTCCGCTGCCCAAGGTGAAGGCGCTGCTCGGCGTGGTGCAGACCGGCCCGGAAGAGGTGGTGGGGGTCGGCCAGTTGGAGAGCGGATCGAGCGTGATCTACCGGTTGAACACGAAGACGGGAAAGACCGAGCAGACCCGCACCGTGCGGGCGAGCGTGTGCGGGACCGCCCACGGCGACCTCGCGGTTCCCGTGCGGAGCAATGGCTTCGTCCTCGGCCCCGACGGCCAGGTCTGGGCGGGGGCCACCGACGAGCACACGAACACGCTCATCTTCCGGATCAACCCGAAGGACCTGGCCTGCAAGCCGGTCGGCAACCTCGTGCAGGACCAGTACAACCGCCTCCTCTTCAGCGGAGGCCAACTCTATACCACCGGCAGCGCCGCCGTGCAGCGGATCAAAAACTGGGAAGCCCTGGCGAAGTGAGGGGCGGGGATGGCTCCGGGACGCCCTTCGAGATCAACACGAATGGCAGCGGTTTTGCGGGCCTCCACGATTTCCAGAACGGGGCGACTCAGACGGTGAGCCGGAGTTCGCGGCCCGCGGGAACCTCGGCGATCGCCACGCGCTCGGCCGCGCGGAGGGTGAGGGTGAAAGCCACGGGGGATTTCACGGTCACGGTTGCGGGGGCATGGGGCGATTCGCGTCGTTCGGCGAGGAGGGAGATCCATTGGCCGGCGAAGGGATACCTCTTGAAGCCATGCCGTTCCGTGAGGCGGAGGTCCCAGGTGATCCTGCGCTTCGGCACGTTGGGGAGAACGCCGAGGACGCTCTCGTAAAAGAGCGAGGTGGCCCCGAGGGCACTCCAGCCGCAGAAGTCCTTTTTACTGTAGTCCTTCCCGTTCTTGTCGGTGCCGGGCTCGCGGCGGTCGGGGGCGTAGCACTCCCAGAGCGTGCGCGGCTTGATCGTGCGCTCGACCTCGGCCATGCGGTCGAGATGGCGGCGGGCAATGAGGTGGCCCACATTCCCGAAGCCCTGCTGCACGAGGCCCATGATAATCGTGCAGTTCACGGGGGCCCAGATGCCACCGAGCCAGTACTTGCCGCCAGGGTCGAAGTTCGGGTCGTCCGCCGAAAGCGTGGGGACCGGGTGGTCCCGCCAGAACTCGTTCGGGTTGAGGAGGTGCCCCGCGAGGAGCGCGGCGCGCTCGGGAGTGGCGACCCCGGAGAGCAGCGGCCAGAACCCGGCGACGGTCTTCACGGTGAGCCAGTTTCCGTCGAGGTAGATATCGTGGTAGAAGGCGCTTTTCGGCGACCACATCCAGCGGTTGACAAGGTGGGCGATCAGCCGATGTTCGGCTTCGAAGCGGCGGGCGACGCGGCGGTTCCCGAGGTGGGTGGCGATCGTGGCGATACAGCGCGCGGCGAGGGCCTGCTGGCAGGTGTAGTCCACCCATGCGATCTCGCCCCCGCTCCAGGTGAGGTGGGTGGCGCGGGGGGAGTTGTCGCATCCCGCGGCCCCGCAACAGGTCTCCCAGTAAAGCCCGCCCTGCTTCTGATGGATGTCGGGGGATTTCTCCTCGTGCGGGCGATGGATCGGGCCGCGACGGCGATGGGCCTTCAGCCAGTCGAAATAACGAACGAGATGGGGCAGCACCCGCGGGAAGCGGGAGCCGTCGCCGGTGCGGAGGAAATATTCCCACTCGACCCAGGCGAAGAGGGGCGGGTTGCAGCGTTCCCCGTACACCAGTTTACCGTTGCGCGTGTAGTAGGTCATCCCGATGAAGCCGTCGCTCCGCTGCCAGGAGTAGAAGTTGTCGAGCGACTCGATGCCGGGGAAGATGTCGTTGGCGTAGGAGGTGTAGAGCGCCATGAAGCAGGTGTCCCATTGCCAGAGGCGATCGGGCATGCAGGCCTCGTCCATGTGCCATGGCGCGGCGAGGCCGGGACGATGGCGGATGTGGCGGTGGGCAAGTTCCCATGCACGGCCGTGGAGGTGGATCCACTCGGGGTGGTCCTCGGCGACAGGTTGCGGGAGCGCGGCGGGGTCGAGGCGGCGAAGGTTGACGCTCTTGGGAGGCTTGGGACGTTTCATGGAATGGGAGGGATCATGTCGCATGGCGCGGCGCAGTATCCACCCAAAACAGATTCCTTGGTAGCCCGTGCTTTCCCACGCGTGGCGCGTGGCAAGCCCGCACAGGAATCCGTCGGAGAGAGCGAGAAAGGGGGGTATGTACGGATGACATATAGGAGCCGTTGCCAACGGCGAATCCTGCGGAAGCCAAGCGGTGCGCTTGGCCTAAGGCTTCTCAGGCGCGCCCGCTCCGTCGGCGGAGCAGGACAAGTAGGCCGGCGATGCCGAGGAGCGCGGCGGCGCCGGGCTCGGGGATCGCGTTCAGCACGCCGAGGGTGCCGGTGATGTAGAGGTTGCTCGTGTCCCAGGCGAGGCCCTCGGCAAGCGCCCCAAAGTTTGTCGTGGAGAAGGTCCCGCTCAGGAGGGGGAAGTCGAAAAGCTTGAATGTGTTGCCCGCCTGCGGGGTAAAGCCGTCGATCAGGGAGACATTGAGGGTGCCGTCGAGGGCGAAGGCACCGCCCACCGCGATGCGGTCGAACTGGCTCGAGTTCGTCCCCGCCAGCTCCATGTTCAGGACGGAGGAGGAGAGCAGCGTGAGGTTGCTCGTGAAGGTGAGCAGGCCCGGCGAGTTGCCCGGGGAAAAGGTCCCCTGGTTGGTGACCATGTTGGCCTGGATCGTGCCGCTGCCGACAATGGCACCCCCGGCGCCGATCCAGAGGTTCGAGCTGCGCCACAGCGAGCCGTTCCCCGCGAACACGAGGCGCTGGAAGTTGGAGGCGACGCCGGTGTTGGCCACCGAGTCGAACTTGTAGCCGCCGAGGTCCGCCGCGTTGGTCGCCGTGTCGAGGCGGAAGGCGTTGTTGCCGACAAAGGTGAGGTTCGTGAGCTGCGTCCCGCTGAGAACGGGGGAGCCGTTCGTGATCCCGCGGAAGCCGAGCGCGCCGTTCGCCAGGACGATGGAGCCGGCGCTCCCGGCGGTGATCGTCGGGGCCTTCGTCGTGAACTGGAAGGTTCCGCCCGAATTGCTGATGAAGTTGCCGATGCTCGCGACGGTCACCAGTCCGCTCGACTCCACGAGGCCCCCGTCGGTTACGAGCATGAAGTTGTTGCTCGATGCGGCCGCGCCCGCGGTGACCGTTCCCGCTGCCCTCCACACGGAGCCGGTCCCGCTCACCGTCACCGAGTTGTCGAACGTGCTGGCGACCTGGCCGATCGCCGCGTTCCCCGAGAGCAGGGTGCCCCCGTCGATCACGCTCACGCGGTTACTGGGCCCGGCGCTCGTACTGCCGAGCGTAAGGCTGGTTCCCGCGTTCCAGAGCGAGCCGGTGCCTTCCACGATTGCCAGGTTGTTTCTCGAGTTGACGTTGTTGAAGCCCAGCCGCCCGTCCCCGCTCACCACCGTTCCGCCGCTGGTCACCCGAAGCAGGTTGCTCCCGCCGCTGTAGCCGACGGTGAGGATGCCCGTATTCGTGAGAGTCGAACCCGCACCCGTCACGAGGAGCGTGTTGTTGCTCGATCCGGCCCCGGTCCCGACCGCGGCAGCACCTGCCCGCACCGCACCCTGGTTGGAGATCACGAGGGAGTGCCCCCACCCGGCGCCCAGAGTAAGTTGGTTGGCCCCCATGAACCAAAGGGAGCCCGGGTCCGTGACAAGAACCGAGCTGTTCGAGGCCGCGTTACCGATGGTTCCCGCGGTGCTGGTGACCCTGCCCCCATCGCGGATCTCCATGCGGTCGCGCGAGGACTGCCCGAAGCCGATTCTCAGGGTGCTGATGTTCGTCCAGAGGGAGCCCGCGCCGGTGACCAGTACGAAGTTCTCCCCCGAGTTGTCGGAGGCGCTGTTTCCGCCGGTCCTGCCGGATTGGCTCAGGACCGTTCCCCCGTTGGAGATGATCAGCTGCTGCGACGAGGCGACCCCGCCGACCACCACCGCTCCCGCGCCCCCGCTCGCGTTCCAGACCGACCCCGACCCGGTCACGAGCGCCCAGTTGCCGCGGCTGGTGGC
>CAZZBZ010000037.1:0-35210 GCA_964653025.1 uncultured Verrucomicrobiota bacterium | reverse complement strand
GTCTGGGCAATGTCATCGGGTGTGCCGAATCGCGCGAGGGGAATCTGGCCCATCACCTTCCCGCGGAGTTCCTCGTTGAGCGCGGAGGTCATGTCCGTCTCGATGAAGCCCGGGGCCACCGCGTTGCAGGTGATCCCGCGCGAGGCGAACTCGCGGGCCACCGACTTGGTCAGCCCGATCAGGGCAGCCTTCGATGCGGCGTAGTTGGCCTGCCCCGCGTTCCCGATCAGGCCGATCACGGAGCTGATGTTGATGATCCGCCCCGAACGCTGCTTGAGAAAAGAGCGGCTGAGCGCACGCGTGAGAAAAAAGGCCCCGTCGAGATTGGTCCGCAAGACCGCGTCCCAGTCCTCCTCGCTCATCCGCATGAGCAGGCCGTCGCGCGTGATGCCGGCGTTATTCACCAGCACGTCCACCTTCTTGAAGTCCGCGAGGATCTTCTCGACGGCAGCGTTGACCTCGGCCGCCTTCGCGACGTCCAGCGCATAGGCGCGGGCCGTGCCGCCCGCGGCGACGATCTCGTTCGCAACCGCCTGCGCGTTGGCCTCGGTGCGGCTGACGCACGCGACCGAGGCACCCGCTTTCGCGAAAGCCAGGGCCACCGCCTTGCCGATCCCCCGCCCCGCCCCCGTCACCAGCGCCACCGTATTCGAAAAATCGTGTTTCATTGCCCGACATGAGACCCCGGGAAACACCCCCTCGCCAAGCAAAATCCAACGAAGAGGTTCAGTGGGTTGGGTTCAGTGGTTCACGGTTCAGCGGTTGACCCGGCTGCCGGCAGAAACCCCTCGCGAAGCCAGTCCTGAGCCGAATCCATGCAGTCAGAGCGGATTCGGCGCGAGCAGCGCCTCCGGTAGCCCGCCGTGTCTCTACGGCGGGTCCCTTCTGACGGATCCCGTGTTAGGGACAGCACGGGCTACCAAGGACATCGTGTATTTCACGGTAGCCCGCCGTGTCCCCACGGCGGGATCGGGAGAATGTCACTCCATTTTTTAGGGCTCTCCAACCGTGAACCGTTGAACCCCCCGCGCAACGCGGGGCAAGTCTGAACCGTGAACCTCAGCACTAACGAATTGTCAAAGCCTTCGGTCTCGTCGACACTGGAGCCGATGTCCAAGCCCCTCGTCATCGCCGGCCGCGAGTTCCGTTCCCGTTTGCTCCTCGGGACGGGAAAGTTCTCCTCGAATGAAAAAATGAGGGAGGCGATCGAGGCCTCCGGCGCGGAACTCGTCACGGTCGCCCTGCGCCGCGCCGACCTCACCGGCAAGCACGACCCCTACGCCAATATCCTCGACTTCATCGACGCAAAAAAATACCTCGTGCTCCCGAACACCTCCGGGGCGATGAACGCGGAGGAGGCGGTCCGCCTCTGCCGCCTCGCCGCCGCCGCCGGCCTCCCCCGCTGGGTGAAACTCGAGATCCACCCCGACCCCCGCTACCTCCTGCCCGACCCCGTCGAGACCCTCGCCGCCGCCAAGATCCTCGTGAAGGAGGGCTTCACCGTCCTCCCCTACATCAACGCCGACCCCGTGCTCGCCCTGCGCCTGCAGGATGCGGGCTGCGCCACCGTGATGCCTCTCGGCTCACCCATCGGCTCAAACCGCGGGATCGAGACCCGCGCCCAGATCGAGATCATCCTCGAACAGGCCCGCGTCCCCGTCGTCGTGGACGCCGGCCTCGGCGCCCCCTCGCAGGCCGCCGAGGCGATGGAGATGGGAGCCGACGCCGTGCTCGTGAACACCGCGATCGCCGTGGCGAACGACCCAGCCCGCATGGCGCGCGCTTTCAAGGCCGCCGTCGAGGCCGGCCGCGAGGCGTTCGAGATCGGCCTCTCCCCGACCCGTCGCACCGCCGACCCCACAAGCCCGCTCACCGCGTTTCTCCACGAATCGAAATAATCCACGGACCCTGTCGATCTCTGCGCGGGGCGGACTACCGCGCACCCACGCCCAAGCGGATCTCCCGCGTACCTTCGGGAAGGCTCGTCACCCGTCGGCCCTCCTTCGATTGCGCCGCAAGTGTCCGCCCACCTGCCTTCAGAGACGTGACCTCCCCGCTAAACTCGAACGGGCCCCCTCCCCGTACTTCCAAGAGGAGATCACTCCTGTCCTGCCGCGCATCCACAACCTGGAGGGCCCCACTCTCGGCCACAAGCAAATCGCCCCGCCCCCAGAGCCACACGCTCTCCCCGCCCTGAAGCGACCACCGCCCATCGAGCCTCGGCAAGCCCTCTGCCGCGGGATGGGTCGCCACCCGGAAGACCACCTCCCTCGCAATCGGGTTATGCGCACGCAAGCGGACGCCCCCGGCGTGGGCCCCCGCCCATTCGAGGATAACCTGGCCCGTGTTGGAGGCATCACCACGGTCCGTGATGAAAAGGTTTCCCAGGAAAAAACGTACGCCCGCGAGGCCCGTGGGCAAGACAGCGCGCAGGCGATCCGTTGCCGTCTCGCGCACCGTCAACCGTCCATCGAGCACGAGCCCGCAGGAGGTGGCGGGGTTGACCCCCTCGACCACCACGGGCAACGGGTCGGTCCGCCCCCGTGTCTCCACGGTCCCCGCAACCCCTCCCCCTTCTGCCTGCAGCGCCACGGCGTACCCGGAGGAACGCACACGGCCATGTCTCAACTTTACCGTGCTCGCCAACGCGTCCACGTAAATCGTGCGAAGGCGGCGCAGATCCTTCTCCGACGTGATCGCTCCTGGGTGGAGCGCCACAAGGAAGCGCGACGTGTGCTTTTCCCCACGCCCGACGCGCAATGCCCGTGCGGAAAGCTCGACCACCTCGCGCCCGTTCCACGCATCGCTGAGGGAAAACTCTGCACCCCGCGCCTTGCCATCGAGCGGCAGGATGAGCAGGGAACCCACCTCGCTCGGCCAGAAGAGAACTCCGCCGTCGCCGGAAAGCGATTCCTTCAGGCGCCACCCCGACTTTCCCACCGGAAAAACTCCCGTGCGGAGGACGCCCCGGGGAGCGAGCCAGCTGTACTTCCACTGGGGGGCCAGCGAGGGCATCGTGCCAAGGCGCAACTCCCGAAGGCCGTCATCCGAAAAGGCAAGGTCCTCTTTTGCCTCGAGTTCGGACTCAACAAGGACGGCGGTATCGCCACCGGACGCGGGACGGAAGGAGGTGAGGCGCACAAGCGAACGGGCGCGGGACTTCGGCGTGTCGAAAGCGTACTCGACGAGATTGAAGTCGCCTGAGGCTTCCGCCAAGCGAAGGGCTGCGGCGCCATGGTCCTCCTCGCTGCCATCCGCAAAGAGCAGGCGTGGGCAGGGTTTGAAGAGCTTCACCGGCTGAATCACCCCGGTCTCAATGACGCGGGGAACGAGATCCCGCGCATCACGCATGACCCCGAGTTGACCCGCGGCCTCACCGGTGTGCCAGTAGGAATGTTGGAGATAGAGCTCGCGCTCGTCGCGCTCGAAACGCGGCGGCGGACGGCTAAGGCTGCAGATGGTATTCTGGTTGTCGGCGCACATGCCGACGAGGAAGCGATGATCCTGCACGAGAAAACGGCCCGTGAAAGCCTCGCGACCATCGCGGGCACGGACATGGAGCCAGAGTTCGTGGTTTCGCGCCACGAGGACGGGCTCCTCCACCGTGAACCGCTTCGTCCCGGGCCGCCAGCAGCGCAACGGGTGCCGCCCGCTGTAGAGCGTGACCGCCTCGATTTCCACGGGCGACTCGATCTCAGCTTTGAGAATCAGCCATGCGGAATCGACAAAGAGGATTCCGCCGCCCGAACCCGTGTCGCGCGCAAAATCGAACGACCATGAGTAACGTCGAAAGACCGGGCCGTTGCCGATGCACGACGCGTAATGATGGAGTTCCACCTCGTCGAGACGAGGTGAGAAGATCGTCGTGAGCCAGCCGCGCTCCACGGCCACCCGGATCGAGGCCGCGTCGCGGAAGGTGCCCGCGGCCCGCGGGTGTGGGCCGTAGCCCGCGGCGAGCATTTCGGCGTACAGCTCCCGCGCATCCTCCACCATGCTGCCATCGGGTCCCATCGTGACCGCATCGAAGCCGCGCCAGAACCGCTGGAACCAGGCAGGGACGCCATTGCCGAGCGGGGTCCTAAGCGTCGGGGGCGAGCCTCGCCCACCCCCAAACTCACCGCCAAGGAATTTCCAAAAGAGATCGTAGGGGCGGTCGAGGTCGGTTGCGGAGGGCAGGGTGACAAGGTTCTGGAAGATCGAGCCGCGCACGGGCCCCCAGCTCTGGGGTCTGTCGGCACGGGACGCCTGCCCCGCATAGCGCCCCTCGAAGCGGTAGCCGGGTATGGCACGGAAAGACGGACCCGAGGCCGCCACGCAATCCTTCTTGAGTCGCTCCAGCCCCTCCGAGCCAAGTCCTTCGAGATTTTCCGTAAAAACCATAAAATCGAGCCCCGCCTCCTGTGCGGCACGGGAGAGTTCGGCCACGCGGCCAGGGGCACCTCCCGCCTGCGCGCCAATGAGCCCACGAAAGAGCTTTCGATCATGGGATAACTCGCGGCGTTCTTCCGAGGGGGACTCAAACCGTGCGCGCAGTTCCGAAGGCGCATGGCGCTCGGGCCCGCCGGGTGCAAAGACCCAGAGTTCGCACACGGAGGAGAAGCTCCCCGCGCCTCCCTCGGCCATGTGGAACGCCAGGTCGAGGCGCCCCTCCTTCGAGATCGCCTCGGGAGGCACGTCAAGCACGGTGAACGACGGCCCCTGCTGGTCGGCAAAGCGTGGCAGATTAATGGGGGGACCGAGCGCGCGACCGCCTGCCTCGACACGGATGGGGCGAGACCCCTCAACTTGGTAACCCCAGAGCAGCACCCCCAGCTTGTGGGGCTTTCCGGCTTCCATGCCGTCAAATCGGTACTCAAGCGGCTTGCGGTCAAAGCCCCGGCTATTGGCGGCGGTCGCGTGAAAGATCTCGGACCAGTCCCATCGAATCAACCACGAGGCGGGGCCGACGTAGCCATAACCCCGCGGGACCGTCCATGGCAGATCTCCGAGGCTGCCACAATCCACGTACGCGAGCACGCGGTGGTCGGCGGGTATGCGTTTCTCCAGCACTTCGCGCATCCAGGTGTCCTTGTCCCCGCAAATGGGAACGTTGCCCGCGACCACGGGGGGCGGTTCGACCTTCGGCGGGGGGGGCAGGCGTGCCGCCCCCGAGGGGTCGCCCGCGAGAGCGGACTGACCCGCGGCAAGCCAAGTGAGGAGGTTCCCCATCAACGGAAGGCCATTCCCCTCCTTCATCACGAAGCCCTCCCCGTACGCCCAGTGGAAGGCGTCGAAAAGGTAGTACTGCGAACTCGTCGTAAAAAGCGCGAGGCGTCCCTTTCCCACCTCGCGCACGGCGAGGATCGGCGGCTCGGAAGCCCACGCGCCGGGCGCGGTCCGTCCCGCCCTCAGATCGAGATAGGGATGGGTGGCGCAGGTCTTCTCGCCGCGGACCAGCACCGTCCATTCAGGCGAGACCCGCATCGTGTGGGTCACCACGAACGCGTCGCTCCAATCGATCGGCAGCCAGAGGGAGCGGATTCCGCGTGTGACCGGATGGTCGGCAAGGTTGGAGGTCTGGAGATAGCGGTAGGCGAGCACGCGCGGGATCACCCGCTGGTGGGCGGGATCGCGCGGCTGTTCGTTGAGCAACTCGGCGCCCTCCCCCTTCAGCCACGGGTTGAGTTGGCGCACGAAATCCTCCACGCCGTAGTAGCTCGGCGCGGGAAGAAGGGCGAAGCCACCCCCATCGCGAAGGTAGCGGTCGAGAATCGGCCCGAGGCGGTCGTCAATCGCCCGCGTCCCCGCGTGGAGCATTGGCATCATGCCAACCACGACGGGAAAGCGGCGCAGCTTCGCCTCGTCCACCTTCTGGTAGTAGTCGAAGTGCAATTCGAAACCCATGGAGCGATAGGCGGCCACGGCCTTCGGGTCCATCAGGTGGAGCCCCTGCTTGGCAAGATCCTCAGAGGCAAGGCAGAGCACATGGATCGTTTCCCCACGGCGGGGAGGAGGAGAGGGAGTCGCCGTGGCAGGAGACGGCGCGGGAGCCCGTCCGCAGCCAGCACAGGCCAGCGCCGCCACAAGCAGTGGGATCAGGCGGGACGCGATGGGGAGTGGTCGTTCCATGTCAGGGAAAAAACACGGGGCACGGGATCGGGAGGAAGCTGATGGTAACTCTCGCCCCGCACCGCTTGCGAGGAGAACCGCTCCCCGCCCCTCGCATCCGTCCAGTGGACGGTGCCGGGCGGCAACCCCCGAACCCGTACGCGCAGCGTCCGCCCCCGCGAGGCGGGAAACCTCCGGTCAAGATCCAGATCATGCGGGAAGACCGCGCCCGAAAGGTCCAGTGAATGGGAAAAGCCCGGGCCATCCTCCCCCTCCGCGAGGTCGTCCCTCATCTGCAAGGCAAAGGCCGACGTCGGCTCTTCCCTCGCCCCAAGTGCAAGAAGGTAGCGGAACGTGACTCGCCCGCTCGCCCGCTCCGCGGGGACCAGCCTTCCCTGGACGAAAATGTTGAACTCCTTCCCGTCGCTAAAGAGCAACGCACGCCAGTCCCGCGCCTTACCGAGGCGCAGCCACGCAAGCGAGCCGACAAGGTCGTTGCCCACCCAGAGGCCACCCGCAACCGCGGGGATTTCCAGAAATACCGGCTCCATCTCCCCGAAGCGGCGAAGGTAGTGGCTGTTGTCCCACTCCTTGTGCGCCCCGCCAAGCGAGGGGCGCACCGGCAGACTTGCCACGGCGGTCCCATGCCCATCCCCGACTCCCCCGACCCGCAAACCGGGAAGCGCGTGGTGCGTGTTCGAGGCGAAGGTCAGCCACTCTTCGTGAAGGAAGCGGGCATCGAGATCCATCTGCTTCGTCACTTCCACGCACACCGGCTCGCCGGGACGCCACCGCCAGACGACGATCTCATCCTCACCCCTCGCACCCGGTACCCGTGTGAACGCGCGCGTCGGGACGACCTCCCTGCCATGCCAGCGCTCGGAGGTCTTCCCGTCGTTCTCGGCATGCTGGCCGACGACCGTGCTGAGGAATCGTTGCGCGTCGGCGCAGCAGCAGGAAAACAATCGACGATGGTCGTTCAGGTACCAGAGACGCTCCCCTTCGCGCACGATCGCGCTCGGGTGGTGGACGTGGAAGGAGCCGATCACCCCTGAAATTTCCTGCCGCGGCATGAACTGCGAATAGGACAACGCGGGGGTCATGCGCAGGTAGTCGCCCCACGCCGCCCCAAGGGTGACGAAACCAAACGGGTCGCAGAGATGGTCGCCCACCCCGAGGTAGCCCCCCTCCGACGGTTCCAGCGCGTTCACGTAGTTATTCATCTGGTCGGAGCCGACGTGGCCCCAGAAGTCCAGGTTTCGCGTGGCGAGAGGAAAGGTCGCAAGGAGCCTCTTCCCCATTGCGTCGCGCGCCGTGAGGTGAAAAACGTGGTCGCGCCAGATGGGAATCTCCCACTCGCCCTCGAAGCGCGTGGTGCGGGGCGTCCACCGCGCGAACACCTCCTCCCCGTCATGGAGGACGACCTCCTCCAGCGCCGAGGTCGACTCGACGCATGCCCGCAAGCGAAGCCGCTTGCCCGGCCGGTATCCCCACCAGTGCCCTTCCCACTCGTCGTCGATCCATGTGCCCCCGGCCAGCGCGAAGCGCCGCAGATGCGGCCCTTCCGTCACGAAAGTCATGTGGCGGTTTCCGCGAACGAGGTCAAACGCGGCAGCACCGGCTGGCCCCAGCACCCACGTCTGTGCGCCGCCCATCGATGCACCCACGTCAAAGGCCACCGGCGAGAGCGGGTACTTCGAGGCCATGAGGCGGCCGTACATCGCCGCCCACGACGGGTCGTCCTGCCACTCCACCAGATTGTAGCCGCCGTAGCGCTCCGGCGGAATGCGGTTCGAAAGCGGGGTTCGCAGGATGCTCGCGCTGCCGCCCATCGTCACCCACACCGCCTCGAGCAGCGTCGAGTTCGGATAGCGATCCGCATGCCTCGGCAGCGCGCCGGTCGTGATGGCCGTCCAGCGCACCCCCTCGCCATCCGCCGTCCCATGGGCCGCGACCACCTCCAACCCCGGTCGGCGTGCCCCCGCGCAGGCATCCTTCGCCTTCGACCAGGCAGCCTCGTCCAGTTCACGAAAGTCCCAGCACGGGAACGCGACGCGACAACCCACCGCCGCAAGTTTACCTGCGAGTAGATTGAGTTTTTCCGCATCCTTCGGTGCATCGCCCAGCCAGATGCGCTGCGGTTCGGCTTCCGTCCATTTCTGCCGCTCCGCAGCATCCAGTAGGCGGAAGGAAAACCGGTCCGGCTTCACGAGGCAGCCTTCGTCCACGGGCAGGGCCCGCGCGATTGCCTCCGCGCCCAGCGCGCGGTTGCGCACCGTGCCCGCGAGCCAGCGCAACGCCTCGACCAAAAATCGGAAGCCAGCCCCGCTGCGTTGGTCGAGGAGTTGCCCGTCAAATCGCCAGATGCAGGGATTCACCACCCAGAACGGTGCGGAGCCCGGGAAGGCGACGACGCGCCCCGCCCCGATCTCGGCGGCCGCAGCGACGACCGGGTCCGGGATGTCCCCGTTCGAGGTGTTGATGTACGTGCCACGGTAACCGCGACTCGTGATGCCGGGCCCGCCCCGCAACAGCGGCCGCCAGCGTCCCGCACCCGGCCCTTCAAAAACGCAGGTGAGCTGCTGCGTCCCGTGCCCTCCCAGCGTCACGAGCCCGAGATCGGGCGAACCGATCGCGAAGGGGGCGCCATCGCACCAGTGAAACGGAAGGATCTCGCCCTCGGTGAAACGGGGAAAGCGCTCGACGGTCACCCCGGGACCGGGAAGCAGGACGTTGAAAAAGAAGCGCAGGCCCCACGGTGCGGAAAGCTCGTTCAGCGGGGCTTCGGTCTTCCCGTAGCACTCTGTGAACATCAACAACAGGCCCCCGCCCTGCTCCGTGAACTCGCGCAGCCATCCTGCCTTTTGCGCAAAATCCGCGAGGTCGCTCAGCGGATGCCCCGGGATCGGGCTGCGAAGCAGGGCCACCGCGTGGAAACCGTCGAGGTGTTCCCGCCGAAGGTCGGAGATGTAGCACGAGCGGGCTTCGATCTCCTCGACATCAAACCTCTTGCGGAGCACGGGATCCAGCAGGTCCCCGAGACCTCCCTCACCGCTGTCCGCGGCCAACAACAGGATACGCAGGGGTTTCATGGATCCCCCTTCGCCACGACGTCGGCGATCTCGAAAGGCCGAAACTCCAGGCTTCCCGAGCGCGCCGTCAACCGCTGCCCGGTGAAATCACGCTTTTCCCCACAACTCCCGGCAGGCAGGTTCCAGCGGGCGCCGCGCCCGCGCGCCTCCGCCACGCGCACCCGCCATCCCCCACCTTCCCGCGCGAGGCTGCTCGCCACGAGCCCGGAGGGAATCGAATCGAGAAGCTTCAGGGGAACGTCGTTACCCGGCGACATGGCCGCCATCGGGGGGGACGCAAACTGGAGACCCAGCCGTTCGGCTTCCGCCCCGTCGAAACGGTGCACGGGGAGCAGCAGGAAATCAAAAACATGCCTCCCATTCTCCCAACACTCCCGTGTGGGCTGAACGGGGTAAAAGGGTGTCCACCGTTTCACCGGGCTCCGAAGGAGGACATTCTCCACCCCGCCGGGGACCACCCGCCATGCGGGAGTGGCCCGGTGAAGGATGAGCCACCCCGTGCTCCCGAACCCGGCATGCACCCAGCGCGGCGAAGGGAAGACCTCGGATGCCGTGCCGTCCTTCCGAGGAAAATAGCGCCGACGCGGCACCCACCCGAAAGGGACAGACCCATGACAACGAGGCTCGGCCCGGCCGCCCCGCCGTCGCAAGCGCCAACCGATCTCGGTGCTGTTGCCCTGCCAATCGAGTTCGAGCCGAAGCCACGCCGCCGGCACCTCGTGAAAAAGCATTAGGCTGCGCCTCCATCCCAGCCGCGTGAAACCGGGCCACGGAGATTTCGGCCACCGCAAGCCTCCCGTCCAAACCGCCCGATCGAAGATCTCCCCATGCTCGACCTTCTCGATGGCCGCCTCTCCCGCTCCCTCGTTCCACTCGCGTCCCGTGTAATCCTCGGTCCACAGTGTGCCAACCTCCTCGCGCAAACGGAGCAGCCCCGGGACCTCCCAGGTTTCTCCTCCCGCATCGAGGCACGGCTTACGGCCAAGGACAAGACGGAGCCCGGAACGCGAGGCGATCGAGAGGGCGCGCCGCGCGGAACGGACGGCCACCGGGACCGGGCGTGCCAAAACCCCTTCCAGGGCCCCGAGTGGAGTCGCCGCAACGTACTCGCCGTCAAAGGGCTGGACCGGCACGGAAACGTTCCCCCGCCGCAGGCCCCGAGGCATGATCCAAGGGAGTTGCCTCGCGTGAAGTGAAGGGTTCACGAGGCTCCCGCCACGAATCATCGCCGAAACGACCCGCCCTGCACGCCCCACCTCGCGCGCCAGCCAACGGGCATTCTCCTCGATATGGCAGCCCCCGAAGGCATCGTGGAACTGCGCCATGAAGAGCACCTCCCACGCGCCCACCAGCGCGGCTGGCGAACGCCCGCACCCGGCAAGCAGGTTTTCCGCGGCGAGAAGCCGCCCATCGAGGGCGAAGAAGGTCTCTTTCTGCCGGGGCCTCATCGCGTAGCATCCGGTGAAAATCCGACTCATGTCTTCCCCGACGATGGGTCCGCGATCAAACGCACGCCTTCGACCGAGGGCACGAAAATGCTCGGAGGGCGTGACCCAGACGGTCCGCCATCGTGCGGATCGCGCCGCATCGAGAAATGCCTCCACCGCCTCGCGGGTGGGCACGTGCTCCTCGCCCGCCCACAGGAACATCGGCGGAAACGCCGCATGAGGTTTTACCGGGAAAAGATCCGCCCGACAGAATTCCACGCGCTGCGCCCGCGTCGGCGGAGGGTCGTCCACGTTGCCGCTCGTGCCAAACCCCCAGGCCATCCCATCCGCCGCGGCACAGGGGAGGATCGAGCCATCCCTGCCTTGCCAGCGGAAAATGCCCTTGGGCGCGGGCTTTCCCTCACGCGGCATCCGGGAAGTGCGATAGCGGTCAAAACCGCAGCGGAGAAGGATCTGCGGCATCGTGGCGGGAACGCCAAAAGCGTCCTCCCAGCAGGCGATTCGTACGGGCCTGCCGAGGACCCGCTCCGCCCACTGCTTCCCCTCAACCTGGTTCCGAACAATGGCTTCGCCCCCGGAAAGGTTGAGGTCCGGAATCGTCATCGGGGCGCCGAGCAACTCCAGACGTCCTTGCCGAACGAAACGCAGGAAGCGGGCCTTGTCGCGCGGGCAATCCTCGAAGAACTGGCGCAAGAGAAGGGACTGCGAGAAGGCATAGCGAAAATCCGGGCGCTCGGAGAGGCGATCGAGCGCGGCGCGATAGATCGCGGCCCGCCGACGCCGATACCAGGCGACAGGACGCCGCCAGATCGGGTCAAAATGGCTGTTCGCAACAACCCAGAGGGGTCGCGAGGCACGTCTCATGAACCCTCGCTTAAAGGCTTAAGCCCCCTGTCTGCAAGCGAAAACCGCCCCCTTTGCCCATCGATTCCTCGCTTGCCGCCTCCCGGATCCCCCTTTAACCTCCAACCATGGCTCGCACCAAGGCCCCCGCACGCCCCTCCATCCGCGATGTGGCCCGAGAAGCCGGGGTTTCCGTCGCCTCCGTCTCCTATGTCCTCAATGGCCGCTCCCGCCAGCATCGCATTCCCGCCACCACCCAGCAACGCATCGAAAGCGCCCGCCAGCGCCTCGGCTACCGCCCCAACTATCTCGCCGCCGCAATGGCCACCCGACGCACGCAGGTCATTGGCGTTCTGTTTACCAACTCAATCGGCGATTTCATGGTCAACATCCTCGCCGGGGTCCAGGATGTTCTCCGTGCCCATTCCCGCCACCTCGTCCTCGCCACCTGCGAGGACGATCCCGCGGTCGAGGCCGCCGATCTCGACATGATGGACTACCGCCACACCGATGGCGTCCTTTCCTTCCCGGTCTGGACCCCCTCGCGCCCCACACACTGGGAGCTATTCCTCGACACAGGGCGCCCCGTGGTCTTCATCGACCGCACCCCGCGCGGCGTGGACGGGGAATGCGTCCGCATCCATGACCGCCGCGCCGGTTCCGAAGCCTGCGGGAAACTCCATGCCGCGGGCGCGCAACGTCTCGTTCTCCTGCAAGACCCGGGCGACGACACGATTACCGTGGCCGAGCGCGAGGACGGCTTCCGCGAGGCAGCCTCCCGCCTCGGCCTCCCCGTGGTTTCCTTCGCGCTTTCCTCCTCGCTCGATTCCCTCGACGCCCTTCTGCGCACCCATGAAGGATTTCCCGGCCTTTTCGCGCCGGTGACCTCCTGGGCAACTAAGTATTTCGCCTATCTCCACGCCGCACGACGCGAGGCACCCACCGACCTTTGCGTGGCCAGCGTCGGCCTCGCCACGGAACCCCTCTTCATCCGTTGCCCATGGTGGCTGGCAGAACAGCCCTCCTTCGAAATGGGACGCGCCGCTGCCACCCTCCTCCTCGCACGCCTCGGCGACAAGATCGCGATGCCCGCAGAGGCCATTCTTCCCTTTGCTTGGCGCTCCAACTCCTCGCAATCGTCCCCCGCTCCCATCCCGGAGATTGCCTGCGCCCCCGAAAAATCCACACTTTCTCGCACGCCATGAATCGTCGGGTCCATGTCCCCGGTCTTGGAGCCCCGCGGCCATCAATAGCTTTCACTTTAATAGAGCTTTTGGTGGTCATCGCGATCATTGCCATCCTGGCGGGACTGTTGCTCCCAAGCCTCCAACGGGCCCGCGAACGGGCCCGAATCAGCTCGTGCGCCAACAACCTTCACCAGGGCTACATCCTCCTCCACCTCTACGCAAACGACAGCGAGGGATGGTTCCCAAAGGGCTTTGCAGACGGCCTCACTTACAAGACGACGGTTCGCACGCAGCTCGTCGCCGCCTTGATGCCCAGGTATGTGTCGGATGGGAAATCGTTTTACTGCCCGAGTGACCGCTCGTTGAGCCCCGGCCGCGACTGGACCAACGGTGTCTTCTCCTACCATTACATGCACAACAAGGGCTCTGACCCATTGCCCCATCGAATCGGCGATAACGTCGCCGCTCCGATCATGGTGGACCCGTGGGGGAGCACCTTTTCCACCGCGCCCGTGGGAGCCACACACCCGGGCGGCTTCAACGTCCTCTATCTCGGCGGCAACGTCGAATGGATGCGCAATTTGACGAACCTGCAGTCAGCCCTGAACCTCCAGTAACCCATGCTCCCTTGCATCGCCATGGTCTCCCTCGTCCTCGCGGCCTCCGTCGCACACGCCGCCCCTCCCCCCTCGTTCCTCGAGACCCTGCCTCCCGACGTCGCCGAGGCGGCCAACTGGCTCTCCAATGGATCCTTCGAGGAGGGCGAAAATGCCTGCCCGTGCGACTGGGTCTTCCTCAACCAGCACGAGCGAATGGCCGGCACATGGGAAACCTCCGGTGCTCACTCGGGCAAACAATGCGTCTCCATCAAGGGGGACGCCGGCCTCGCCTACGGGCGCTGGGTCACCGCCTACCGCTTCCCCGTGGAACCGGGCGCCAGGCTGCGCGTGGGGTTCTGGTACCGCGGTAAGGGAGGATCGCTCCGCATCCTCGGCTCGGAATGCCGCTTCGATCCCGCCACCGGCGCGCTCTCCGAAAACCTCGTGCGCCGCTATGACACCGTCCTCTCGAAGCCCGAGCCCGCCGACGACTGGCGCTGGATCGAGGCGGAGTTCACCGCGCCCGATTATCCAAGTTGGGCGCGCCTCAGCCTCACGGGCGGCGGGCGTGAGACCTGCTTCTTCGACGATGTGATCGTCCTGAAACCCGGACTTTCCCTCGTCAAACCCCGCTCGCCGGCGCTCGCCAAAACAGGGGAGAAACTCGTCGTCGAGGTCTTCGCCGGTTCCCTCGTGGGGATCGACCCCTCCGCCTGCCGATGGGAGTCGGCAACGCCCGGCCTGAAACTCCTCCGCGCAGAACCCGACCCCGCCCGCCGCACGTGGCGCATCGAACTCGAGACCGGTGCCCCGGGGGTTCATGACCTCGCCCTGCGCTGCCAGGCAGGCCAGGGCCCCGCCATGGAACTCCGTCGTCCCCGGTTTGTCCGCGTCCATCCCCCTCTGGGCGGCGCCTTCGCCTTTGCCGTTTTCACGGACGCCCACTTCTATCGACCGGGAAAAAACGAGCGAAACGAAAAGTTCGGACGCACGGCCGCGCTCCTGAACGGGCTCGACCCGCTCTTCGCCCTCGACCTCGGCGACCACGTCGAGATCTCCAGCGGCGCGACGGATGCGGAAAAGAAACTCCTCTGCGAGGCGGCCAGGGAACAGCTCGGGCGCCTCGCGATGCCGGTCTTTTCCGTCGCGGGCAATCACGATATCGACAAGACCTTCGAGGGCGCCGGTACCCGCTGGTACGAGGAAAAATATCTCGAACACGCCCCTTGGCACACGTTTGAGGTCGAGGGGGTCTTCTTCGCCGGAATCAACACGATGGTCCCCGGGATTTATGGACGGGACCACGGCGGCGGTTTCGTCCGACCCGGACAGGCTGAAGCCCTCGCCGCGGCCTTCCAGGGAACGAAGGGAAAGTTCCCCATTCTCTGGAGCCACGTTTCCCCGTACGGCGAGTTTCCCGAGAGCCCCGACCGCGACCGCCTCCTCGGCCTCCTCTATTCGAACCGCGTGCGCCTCATGCTCACGGGCCATGTCCACAACAACGGCGCCAGCGCAACCCGCCATCCGCCCGCCACCTCCCCCGCGCCCCCCTGGCCGAAGGCGGAAACGCTCCCCAACGTGAAAACCCTTGCTGACCGCCTCGCCGATCCCGGGTCCACAGTCTTCCTCGAAACGACCACCTCTGCGGCGTTCCTCCTCGGCGGCTGCCCGTTCAACGCGGTGCGTTACTTCTGGATGCGCGACGGCGCGGTCGCGTGGCAGGACCTCCTCCCCCTCAGCCTCTCGGTCACGACCGAGGCCGACGGTCCCCACGCCCGTCGCATCCACATCAAGAACGGTGGCGAAAAGCCCATCGCCGGCCTCCCGGTGAGCGTCACTCTACCCCTCGGTCGCGTGACCGTGAAGCTCGGGGATCGCGAACTAACGGTGACCGCGATTTCCGGTCCCGCATCCCAGACCGCCTGGGTCCAGGTGGACGTCCCTCTCAACGCCGACCTTACCGTGGAGGTCCGCGCGAGCGAGTAAGCGAGGCGGAAACGGAAGTCGATTTTATTGGCGTTTTTTCTTGCACTTCAACCCGCGAAACGCTAGTTGCTTAACCCGTTCACCTAGTATTGTGAGCAACCCACGCACGAAGGAAATACCATGAAGACACGCTTCACTCTCGTCCTGATGGCCACGGCCCTCGCCGGCTCCCTCGCCCAAGCGGCCACCAACGTTTTTGTCGCCGGGTTTGAGACCACTGACACCCCTACCTACGCGAATGGAAAACAGATCCATAACGTTCCCACTTCCGGGAGCACCGTCAAGCCTTGGAACTGGTCGGGTGGCGACATTGCAGTGGTCACCAATGCACCCGCGGCGGTGCGCTCGGGATCCCAAGGGCTCTACGGCGTGCGCTCCACCGACATAAACTCGCATCTCCTCTGGTCGCGCGGCACCAACGCCTTCGCCGTTTTCAGCAACGGGATCGTTGAACTCAAGGCCGATATCAAGACCACCGGCTGGTCCAACAGCCAGGACAGCTTCCTCGAGATCGCTGCTTCCGACATCAACGCGGACAACTTCGGCGCAAACTCCACTCGCTCTGGTTGGGTCATCTTGAAGGGAAACGGTGACCTCCAGGGCTGGAACGGCAGTGGAAGCGCTCCCACTCTCATGACGGGCATCACCCTCACCAACTGGCATACGATCCGGATGGATGTGAACCTCGACAGCAATAGCTTCAACGTCTTCTTCGATGGCGCGCAGGTAGCCACGAACTTCGCATTCTACGGTGGCACAGGCGTGGACTTCGTCCGCTCCTTCCAGTTCAAGGAGTACAATACCGGCCTCTCGACCGGCGGCTTCTACATGGACAACGTCCTCGTGACCGCGATCCCCGAGCCAGGGACCGGTGCCCTCCTCGGCGGGGCGGCCGCCCTTGCCGCGGCTTTTTTTGGTCTCCGCGGTCGCCGTCCGCGTCCATGAAGCTTCTCCTCGGCCTGGCCTTCGTGCTGGGTGCCGGGATTTCCCTCGGCCGAGCCGAGGTCTGGGATCTCACGAAGGCGGAAAAGGCCCTTGTCCCCTCCCATGGCAAGGGCTGCCCCTCCGCCTCCTGCGAGACCGCGAAGGCACCCGGGACAAACAAGGACGCCCTCCACTGGCGCGTCGCCAACGGCCCCACCACCGACTTTGACTACGCCCGCCTCACCCTCAAGCTGCCCCCGGGTACGAAGGCGGCCAAGGACCAGATCTTCCAGATCAAGGGCTCCCTCGAGCTCGGCGAGGAATCCTACTTCGGTATCCGCCTCGTCACCTCCGACGAGCGAAATCTCTCCTACGACTTCACCGCTTCGCCGGCCCCACCCATCGAGGTTCCCCTCTCGAAGTTCGTCGGCTGGGAGGCCGCCGGCCCCGGCGGGACCGCGTCCACCACGGCCGAAATTGTGCGCGTGGAACTCACGATCAACGGCGACAAGTCCACGAAGGATACCCGTTCCGAAGCGTGGATCGAGTCCATCGAGATCCGTTGAACCACGGACCGCATCGTCCTCTGTCTGACGGGTTCTCTGCATTGCTCTTTCCCGGAGGGCACCGCTCCGCCGTTGCCTCGGCAACCGATTCCCCCTTCCTCCCCCCGCTGCGGCCGCGCAGTCCCGAGCGAAGTCGAGGGGCTCCCCGCTCCCCGCTCACTTCCTTCACCTTAATTGAGCTCTTGGTCGTCATCGCGATCATCGCGATCCTCGCCTCGATGCTCATGCCGGGGCTCTCCAACGCCCGCAAGATGGCCCGCCGCACCGAGTGCGCCAACAACCTCCGCCAACTCTTCATCGGCGCGACCATGTACGCGAACGAAAATGACTCCTTCCTCCCCTCCTGCCGCGGGATGACCACCAACCTTTACCCGGCAGTCGGCAGCGACGCTTCCAACCAGAACTATCTGGGCAATGCCGGGCCGAACCTGCTCTGGACGCGCTATGTGCCCGACCGGAAAGTCTTCCTCTGCCCCGTCGACTCCCAGGCAAAGAACCAGCTCACCACACAACCCAGCTACTTCAGCTACTACGCGTATCGGGACTCAGACAAGATGGGTCGCCCTCGCAAGCTCGGGGAACTGGATCCCATCTTCCAGGATCGCCTCCCGATCATTGCCGATGCCGCAAAGGGAAACTTTCACAAAACCGGCTACAACACCGTCTTCTGGGACGGCCACGCCGAGTTCGTCCCCGGTAGCGTCTACGGCCTGCCTCCGTACGACGGCTTCTACTGGGAGTAGACGAGGACGGGCGAAATGCCGCCTGATCGTGCTTCGCCGTTGCGCCCGCGCGCATCCTTGAACATGATGCAAATCAAGCCAACTTCTACTTGATGAACGGGTGCACGACAAAAATGTTGGTTGCCTCCCCCCTCGCGATTCCTCTTTTGGAGCCGCGACGCCCTCGTCGCGGAAGGCGGGACGAGGGCGTCCCGACTCCATGACCAACAAATCGGTCGCGCACCCTTGATGAGCCCGGAACTTCGAGAGAGCATCCCCAACCGTCTGGACGCCCTGGGCGGCCTGGCGGCGCGGGTGGAGCCCTTTCTTGCCGGGGCCGGGGTGGATCCCGAGACCGCACATGCCGCCCGTCTCGCTTTGGAGGAAGTCGGCACCAATCTCCTCAAGTACGCGTACCGCGATTCCCGCGAGCATGAGATCCGCGTCGTCCTCCGCGTGGAACCTTCCCGCGTCATCCTTGGGTTGGAGGACGACGGTCACCCCTTCGACCCGAAACATGCGCCGGGGCCCGACCTCGACCTTCCCATCGAGAAACGCCCCATCGGCGGACTGGGCCTGCACCTTGTCCGCCAACTGGCCTCCGGGCTGGACTACCGTTCTTCCGGCGGATGGAATCACCTGACCCTTCACTTTGACCGAATACCTGCACCCCGCGTCCCCCCAACCTACCCGGAGAAAACCTCATGTTAAAAATCAACACCAAGGAATCGCAACCGCTGCATTTTGAGGCCGGTCTGATCGGCTCGCTCGACACCGCCTCGGCACCCCAGTTGGAGGAGTTCCTCAAAGGTGTCTTTGGCAACCATGCCAGGAGCCTGCGACTCGACCTTGCGCAGCTCGACTACATCTGCAGCACCGGCCTCCGCCTGCTGATGTCCGCCGCGAAGCATTTCAAGCAAAGCGGCGGGGTCTACACGGTCGCCAACCCCCAGCCCCCGGTTCGCAAGGTCATCGACATCGCGAAGGCCCTCCCCTCCGAGACCGTCTTCGCCAGCGCGAAGGAGGAGGAACGGTACTTCGACGACATGCAGAAAAAAGTCCCCAAGCACCCCTGACCGCCCAGCACGGAGACCTGCCCGACGCCTCCCGTCTCCTTCATGATCCGCCGCCTGATCAGCTCCCTGTACGCTTCCTTCGCCTTCAAACTGGCGGCCTTCATCCTGCTCGGGACGGGTGCGGTTTTATTCGGAACTCTCTGGTACTGCGCCGAATCAGCGGAGGGAATCATTAGGCAGGGCACCCGCGAGACGGGAAGCTACCTCGGGCGCGATCTTGCCGGCCAGATCGGCATGGTCCTGCAGGACGTGGAAAGGTTTCCCCGTTTCGTCGCCCGTCGCCTCGAATGGGACCGACCCGACCCGAAACAGGTCGAGCGCCTCGTCACGGACATCCTCCGCATCCATCCCCACATTTACGGCATGACGCTGGCGTTCGAGCCCGGCGCCCCCGGGGAGACCGCGACCGGCCGCGCCCCCTACTTCCATCGCGACCAGCAGGGAGCCCTTCGCTTCGTGGACCTCGCTCGGAGCTATGACTATCGTGCGAAGGACTGGTACGCCACGCCGAAAAAACTGGGGCGCCCGGTGTGGAGCGAGCCGTACTACGACGAGGGGGGCGGCGATACCCTGATGTGCACCTTCTCCATTCCCTTTTACCGAGTGGACCAGGGCCGCCGGGTCTTCTCCGGGATCGTCACCGCCGACATCCAGCTCGAACACTTCACCCGCGTCGTTTCCTCCTGCACCATCCTAAAGGGCGGCCATGCCTTCCTGCTTTCCCAGACCGGGCGCATCATCTGCCACCCCAACCGCGACTACATCCAGAAGGAGACCATTTTCAGCATCGCGGACCGGACGGGCAACGCCTCCCTTCGCGAACTCGGCCGCCGCATGCTTCGCGGGGACGAGGGGTTCGCCCCCTATTTTTCCCCGCACACGCGGCAGATCTCGTGGGCCTGCTTCGCCCCCGTGCAAAACAACGGATGGTCGGTGGGCGTCTCCTACCCCGAGGAGGAGGTTTTCGCCGACATCCATGCGTTGCGCCTGAAGGCCGGCGCGGCCAGCGCCATCAGCCTCCTCCTGCTGCTCGGCGTGACGGCGTGGCTCTCCCTGCGCGTCACGCGTCCCATCCGCCTGCTGGCCCGCCACACCGCCGAGATCGCGCGCGGCAACCTGGACACCCAGTTCCCCGTCGTATCTTCCCGCGACGAGATCGGCGACCTCTCCCGCTCCTTCGAGACCATGCGACGGGAACTCAAGGAGTACATCGCGAACCTGGCCAGCACCACCGCCGCACGGGAGCGCATGGAGAGCGAACTCAAGATCGCCCGCCAGATCCAGATGAGTTTTCTCCCCCACCGCTTCCCGCCGCGCTCCGCCGAACGCCCCGTGGAACTGTATGCCCACCTCGAGCCCGCCATGGACGTCGGCGGGGATTGCCACGACTTCTTCATGACGGACGACCGCCACCTGTTCATCACGGTGAGCGACGTTTCGGGCAAGGGCGTGCCGGCGGCCCTTTTCATGGCTGTGAGCAAGACCCTCATCAAGGGTATCGCGGAGTTGGGTCTACCGCCTTCCGAGGTGCTGGAGCGCGTCAACGCCGAACTGGCGATCGAGAACGAGATCTGCATGTTCGTGACTGTGATCGCCGCCACGCTTGACCTGCGAACGGGGCGGCTCACCTACGCCAACGCGGGCCATCCCAGCGCGCTCATGGCACGCCGCGGCGAGCCTGTGGCGTCGCTGGAACTGCCCCGGGCCGGCCTCATGGGCATCGAGCCCGAGTTCACCTGCCCTCCCGTGGACCTTCCTCTTCGGGACGGCGATCTCATGGTCTTCTACAGCGACGGGGTGACGGAGGCCATGAATCCCCAACGAAAGCAGTTCGGCGAGGAGCGGCTGCGACAGATGGTCGAACGCCACCGCGAGGCGACCCCCGCCCTGCTGGTGGACGAGGTTTTCCGCGCGGTTCACGAGTTCACCGACGGCGCGCCCCAGTCCGACGACATCACCGTGCTCGCCTTCCGCTACCTACCGGAACCCGTTCGCAGGTGACGCGTCCGTTCCGGTGCGCCTGCTTTAGCCTGGCGTCCCAAATCTGTCCGTTGATGCCGCGAGCCTCGGTCGCCTTCGGTGCCACCGCCAAACGGCAGCTTCGCTGCAATCGCCAATAGACATTTGCCGATAGCCAATAATTCAGTCGCCAAACGGCAGCTTCGCTGCAATCGCCAATCGCCGATAGACGATCGCTGATTCTCAAGGTTCTCGACCCTCGGCAATATTTTTTGGCGATCGCCTATTGGCGATTGGCTATTTTTCTGTCGGCTATTGGCGATTCTCAAGAGGCGGTTCGCCGCGTGCGGCTCGAGCTTCGGGCGTGCGATAGAGCGGATGGCTCGGCTGCAAAGATCGCAGAAACTTCAAACGAAACTCGCTTACTTTCTCCTGACGCTCACGCTCGGCGCGTTGCGGACCGGTGAGGTGGCGTTTTCCCTGCACGGGCGATTCCTCGATGGACGACATCCATGCCGTGACCTGTTTCAGGCAGGACTCCGCGAGTTGGCGAATGACCTGGAGTCGCTCCCGTTGTGGGGCGAGCCGCGGCCTCTGGATCACGGCGGCGATCATCGAGCGCGTCTCGCCGGCGGAACCGCGCGCGATGGCGAGGAAGGCGAGCAGTTCGCCCGTGGTCATGCGCTCGAAACCCTCGGCAATGTTGTTGGAGACGGAGAGAGCGGCGCGGTCGAGTTGGCCGCGAAATCCCGGGGTGAACGCGACGTCCGGCATTTCAAGGAGATCGAGCACCTCGTTATAGAGCCGCACCGCCTCCTGCCATACGGGCAGGTCCTCGAAGTGCTGGTACTTCGCCATGGGAGAGTGGATGAGATCGCCAATAGACAATAGCCAATCGCCAACCGGAAGTGGGCAATCAGCAATGGGTCATTGGCTATCGGCGATTGGCCATCGGCTATTTTCTCCTCACATGAGTCGCTGGAAGACCTGGAGGAGGACGGGACCGAGAAGGATGATGAAGGCGGCGATGAAGATGAAGACGAGCGGCAGGAGCATCTTGGTCGGCGCCTGGTTCGCGAGGGTCTCCGCCCGCTGGAAGCGCTTCGTCCGCAACTGGTCAGACTGGATCCGCAAAATCGCCCCGAGACTGATTCCCAGTTCGTCGGCCTGGGTCAGGGCGTTCACCACCACGGTGAGGTCTGGAAGGTCCACCCGGTCGCGCATCTCCTTCAGCGCCTGGCGGCGCGTGCGCCCCAGCTTGATCACGTGGAAGACCCGCATCAGTTCCTCCCCCAGCGGGTCCATCTTGCGACGGTCCACGATCTTCGAGAGGGCGCTCATGAAGTCGAGACCCGCTTCCACGCAAAGTGTGAGGAGGTCGAGCACGTACGGCAGGCCGCGCTGGATCGCCCGGTGCCTCTCTGCCAGCGCCCCCCTCAGCCACATCCGCGGATAGGCGAACAGGACCCCCGTCAAAATTACCCCCACGGGGTTGATCCCCCACCCCAGTAGCAGGCCGAACACCAGCCCGATCCCCCCCAGCCAGAGCTGCGCAAGCATGATCTCCCGCCCGGTGATCAGCCCATCGAAGCCGGCGGAAAGAATCTTCCGATCGAGCCGCTCCCCAGCCGTCTTCCAGGGCCCGGTCAGAAACAGATTGGGCGCCAGCGAAGTCAACGGGAGCACGGCGCGGAGGAGCACCGGCAGCGAACGCTCCTGCCTCCGTCCGTCTGCCAGGATCACGTACTGCACCTGCTGGGTCAGGCAGCCGAGATAGTAGACGATCCCCCCGACCGCCGCCGCGGTCAGCACGAGGGTGAGGATCAGGAGGAAATGCATGGGATCGGAAAAGAAGACCGAAGTTAGAAGTTGGAAGATCGAAGGCCGGGCAAACGGACAGAAAAAGATCGCCTGTCAACGCCAGGACGCCATCCGCCCGTGGCCAAGCCCAAAACAAATGTTCCGGCACCCTCCCCTTCAAGATTCCAGATTCGAGCTTCCATCTTCTTTCTCCTCACACATCAATGTTCACGATCTTGCGGATGACGAGCACACCGATGAGCTCGAAGACCAGCATGATCCCGATCATCGCCACGCCCGCGAGGGAGGTTACGAAGGCCCGCATCATGTCGGGCTGGATGAACCATACGCCGAGGGCGAGGACAAACGGCAACAGGCCCACGGCCCAGGCCTGGAGGCGCCCCTGCGCGGTGAGGGAGCGGATGCGACCCTGGATGCGCATGCGCTCGCGGATCACGGTCGCGAGGCGATCGAAGACCTCGGTGAGGTTGCCACCCGTCTGGCGCGCGGTCTCGATCCCGAGGAGCATGATCTGGAGGTCCTCGCTCGGCACCCGCTTCATGAGGTTATCCGAGGCGACCTCAAACTTGACCCCGAGCCGAATCTCCCGCAGGAGGAGATCGAACTCCTGCGCGATGGGTTCCCTCCCCTCCTGGACGATTGCCTCAAAGGACTGGATGATGCTGAATCCCGCCTTCAGCGAGTTGCTCATGCTCATCAGCGCGTCGAGCAACTGCAGGTCGAAGCGCAGAAGGCGCTGCTTCGCGGCACGTTTCAGCGCGACGCGCGGGAGCAGGGAGGCCCCGAGCCCCGCAAGCACCGACGCGCCAAAGGTGATCCCGAACCAGAGGATTGTGTCGTAGTTTCCGACAACGAGAAACACTCCCGAGAATCCGAGAAAGAAGCAGCCGATGGACCACTGGAGGAATCGCTGGGCCGAAAGGTTGCTGAACATCCCGTAAAGATCCGCTCCGGTCCGTTCCACATAACTCGCCTCGTAGCCGACATACCAGGCCCAGAGGGCGTGCCCCCCCGCAAAGACCCCCCCGGCCGCCGCAGACCCCACCAGGATCAGCGCCACGATCTGAAAAAACTCGTTCATGCGAACGCCCCCTTGGGCTCGACGCGATCAAAAATTCCGGGGTCGAGCTTGCAGCCCCGGATCCGCAACTCCTCCATGAAGGTCGGCACACACCCGGTCGCCGTAAAATAGCCGACCACCTTCCCCTTCTCGTCGATCCCCGTCTGCACGTAGCGAAAGAGTTCCTGCATCGTGATCACGTCATTTTCCATCCCGACGATCTCGGTAACGCTCGTGATCTTGCGCGTGCCGTCGCTGAACCGGTCCTGTTGGATGATGACGTGGATCGCGGAGGCAATCTGCTCGCGGATGGCGCGTACTGGCAAGTCCATCCCGGCCATGAGCACCATGGTCTCCATACGGGCGATCGCATCGCGCGGGGCGTTCGCGTGGACGGTCGTCAGCGAGCCGTCGTGGCCCGTGTTCATGGCCTGGAGCATGTCCAAGGCCTCCCCACCGCGACACTCGCCCACGACGATGCGGTCGGGGCGCATGCGCAGGGCGTTGCGGACGAGATCGCGAATCAGGACGGCGCCCCGCCCCTCGATGTTCGCCGGGCGAGATTCCAGGCTCACCACATGGTGCTGGTTGAGCCGCAACTCCGCCGCATCCTCGATGGTGACGATGCGCTCCGTGATCGGCAGATACCTGCTCAGGACGTTGAGAAGCGTGGTCTTGCCCGATCCGGTGCCGCCCGAGATGACGATGTTCTGCCGGATCTGGACACAGACCTGGAAAAAGTCCGCCATGTGCTGGGTAAGACTCCCGAACTGGATGAGGTCGTCGACAGCGAACGGGTTCTTCGAGAACTTCCGGATCGTCACGCAGGGGCCCTTCAGGGAGAGCGGCGGGATGATCACGTTCACGCGCGAACCATCCTTGAGTCGGGCGTCCACCATCGGCTGGCTCTCGTCCACGCGGCGCCCGATGGGCGCTACAATGCGCTCGATGATGCCAAGAAGTTGGTGGTCGTCGAGGAACAGCCCCTCGGAAAGGTAGAGTTTGCCGGCCTTCTCGTAGTAGATGTGGTCGGGGCCGTTGACCATCACCTCGGTGACTTCCGGGTCGGCGAGGAACGGTTCGAGCGGTCCGAGCCCCATCGCCTCGTCGAAGACATCACTCGCGAGTTGTCCCTTGGAGATGCTCCGTGGGATATTCTCGCCCATCGCCTCGATGATCTGGTCGATCGTCTTCCGCGTCTGCCCGGAAAGCTCCTCGTCCTTGACCCCGCTCATCACGAGGCGCTTCAGGTCGAGACGGGTAAAGAGCTCGCGGTGGATCTCCTGCCGGACCGCGCGGTACTGCTCGCGACGCTTGATCTGCGCGTCGGTGAAGGGCTTGAACGATGGGACTTCGGGAGGCGGCGGCTCGGCGGGCACTGTCTTGCGGTCCGCCGCCGCATCACTCATCGGGGGCTTGATCCGGCTTGAGGACAACTCGCCCTTCCTTCGGCCCTGGGAGGACTCCCCCTTTTCCCCGTCTGCCGCCTTCTCGATCCCCACCAGATGGCATCCCATGCGCACGGGACGTCCCGGAATAAGCTCGATCGTCCGCGTGAGACGCACTTCGTCGAGATAGGTTCCGTTGGTGCTCTTGAGGTCCTCGATCTCGGCTACCTCGCCGCGGAGGCGTACCACGGCGTGGCGCGAAGAGACCTCCGTGTCGTCAAGCTGGATCTCGTTTCCCGAGGCGCGGCCAATGTGGTACTCGCGGTTCCCGGCCAACGGGACCGCCCACTGCGAGCCCCCGCGCTGGATGACAAGTTGGAGCGCCACGGGAGGAGACGGGGGTGTCAGGGACTTGTGGGGGCGCGGGAACTGCCCGCGCGGAGGCGCTCCTGTCGCTGGTCATTGAAGTCCCCGACTTTCTTTTCGAGATAGTTGAAGTTGATGTTCCCGAGGTCGCGCGCGGAGCTCACGTCGCCCGCGCTGCGCAAGGTCAGGGTGAGGCGCCCCTTCTGCAGCGCGAAGACCAGCATCTCGGCCTCCTTCGGGGTGACGAGAAGCGTCACGGTCGAGTAGTTCGCGGGCTTGCGCGCCGCTCCCCCCGAGGCGATCGCGCCCTCCATCAAACTGCGTGCGGTCTCCTTGCCCGTGGCAAGAACCGTCACGTTCTGCAGGATGGTCAAGGTGACGGTGTCGAGTTGGGGGTCGCCCTTAACGGAGGGGAAGGTGAACGTGCCGAGGATGTCCACGTGGTCGTTGGGCTCCACGTGGCCGGTCACGGAAGAGACCATGTCCACGGGAATGGAGACGGCGCGATCCCCCTCGTTGACCATCGCCGCGAGGCTACCGCCACGAGCATCGTCCCCCACCACGTCCGACCACAGGATCGGCGAGCCGCGGGAAACGGTGTTGCGAAGTTTGCGCCCGACGATGAGATTGACCTGGTCGAGCATCACGTTGCGCGCCGAGATGGACCGCTTGGAAACCTCCTTGCGCCCGAGCTTGGCGCGCTTGAGTTCCGTGCCGACCGGAAGATCCTCGCTGGCCGCGACGACCGTCACCATCTGGAACTCCTTCTCGAGGCGCCGTTTCTCGGCGTTGATATAGTACTGCATCAGGAACATCGCGAGGATGCCGCTGGCAACCGAGAGGACGAGGATGAGTTTGCTTTTCATGGCGGGGGGCTAGTCGGTCTTGATAAGGAAAACCACGGTGGCCTGGCGGGAAGTGGGTCCAGCGCGGGCCTGCATCCAGCATGTCTTGCCCTTTTTCGTGAAAAGGGCAAACCCAGAATCGCCCCCCCGCCGCTCGCCCCCGCTCGTGCCGGACTGCGCCTGCCAGCCCGACTCTTCAAAACGCGCCTTGCAACCCTCCAAGAGCGCGTCCATCGCGGGGCAGTCCACCGTGGCCGCCGCAAGGAGGAAGCGCGCCTCGGGATGCTCAATCACCCAGGTGGGCGTTTGCGACGAAGAGACCTCGGGCAGTCCGGCAGGCCAGCGCGGGGGCTCGCGGGATGGGTCCGCCCCGTCGCGCACGTCCAGGACAAAGAGCAGGCTCCCTCCCCCGCTCCCTCCGGGAGTGAGCAGCAACCGCCGCATCGCGCGCCCATCCGCCCAAGAACCCGTGACGGTGCCCCCCCTCGCCCGACCCCAGGCAAGGCCCCCGCCAAGCGCGCCCTCGATCCGTCGCATCGCGAGATCCGGGGAGTCGGTCATCTGGATGAGTTGGAGCGAGCAGGGGGAGCCGTTGACAAGGAAGCGCCCGCCATAGACCGCCTTTCCCCCGAAGCGGGAGGCATCATCCATCGAGGACCCGCCCGGACGCAGCGTAAAAACACGAGCGAAGGCCGGGGCAGCGATCACCGCCAGCAACAGGAAAACCAATGCAACCTTTGTGATGCGGGCGCCAAATGTCCGTAGCGCGCCCCCGGGCGTGCCTTGGCAACATCGCCTAGCCTCACCGTTGAGGAGGCAGGACTTCGCGATGGGGAGGCATCTCACGATGGCCGCGAGCATAGCGCATGTGCGGGGAGTCACCAAGAGACTCCTTGAAAAAGGGCGCATGGCAGTTCCGCCGGGTTATTCTCTCGACCTGTTTGGCCTTGGCATTGAGAGGGGTGCCTCCCCGCGAACTGCCGAGGGCACGACGAAGCGTGCCCCTCCCTTGGTCAACAGAATTGGAGGGGCACGCTTTGTCGTGCCCGTGCGAAGCTGAGTATTCACAAAACCCGGCGAAGTTGCCATGCGCCCATCGGTACGGTTCAGAGGTTGATCGAGACGCATCCTCCTGCAAGACTCGGTCCCGTGGAAACGCACCCTTGGTTCAGCCGCCGCATCGAGATCATCGCAGGTCTCGTCGCCCTTGCGCTGCTCCTCGTCGGCTGTTTCCTTGTCCTGCGCCCGTTCGTGTCGGCACTTCTCTGGGCGGGCATCCTCAGCTACGCCACTTGGCCCGCCTACCGCCGCATGCTAAAGCTCTGCCGCGGGCGGCGCTCCCTCGCGTCGCTCGCGATGGTCGCCCTCGTGACCCTCGTGCTGGTCGTCCCCTTCCTCGTGGTCGGCGCCAGCCTTGCCGACAACGTCGCGCGCGGTTTCACCGCCCTCCGCGCCCTGCTCAGTCAGGGACTCCCCGACCCGCCCGACTGGGTGGCGGGCCTCCCCCTCGCGGGCCACGATCTCCACCGCAACTGGTCGGATATGGCGCATAACCGCGAGATGTTGGTTGATTCGCTTCGCGGCCTGCTCACCCGATCGAAAGGGTTCCTCCTCGCGCAGGGAGTCCTTCTCGGCCGCGGCGTGCTGGACCTGACCCTCAGCGTCCTCATCGTCTTCTTCTTTTACCGTCACGGGGAAAGTGTCATCCGCCGTGCCGGCGAAGCCGGGCGCCGAATCATCGGCGAACGAACCCAGCACCTGCTCGATGTCGTGGGACAGACCGTCAATGGCGTGGTCTACGGAGTGATCGGCACCGCGCTCGCCCAGGGAATCCTCGCGGGACTTGGCTTCTGGGTCACGGGCATCCCCGCCCCCATGCTGCTCGGCCTGCTCACCTTCTTCGCGTCCGTGATCCCCGGCGGGCCGCCCCTCATCTGGGTCCCTGCCGTGGCATGGGTCTTTTACCACGGACACCCCACGTGGGCCGTCTTCCTGGCGCTCTGGGGCCTGCTCGCGATCAGCGGGATCGACAACGTCCTCCGCCCTTGGATCGTAAGCCGCGGGAGCAAGCTCCCCTTCATTCTCGTCTTCCTCGGGATGATCGGGGGCATTCTCGGCTTCGGCTTCATCGGCATCTTTCTCGGCCCTGTCCTCCTCGCCGTCGCTCACACCCTCCTCAGCGAGTGGCTCCACAAGGAGCCGATGGCCCCGGCGAAAAGCTGAATGGCGCCAGTCCGTCTGCGATCGTTTGCGCTTTTACATTTTACTTTGTCGCCGCCCCTCGGCGAAACTCCCCACATGCCTTCCCCGCTCGTCGCCATCCTCATGGGCAGTGAATCCGACTTCGAGATGATGGATCGCTGCCACAAAACCCTCCGTGAGTTCGGCATCGCCCACGAGGTGCGCGTCATGTCCGCCCACCGCACGCCAGATGCGGTCGCCAGTTTTGTCCGCGGCGCGCCTGCCCGCGGCATCCGCGTCTTCATCGCCGCCGCCGGGGGGGCCGCCCACCTGGCCGGCGCTGTCGCCGCCCATACCTCGCTCCCCGTGATCGGGGTTCCCCTCGCTGCCACTGAGCTTCAGGGGCTCGACGCCCTGCTCTCCACGGTCCAGATGCCCTCGGGCGTTCCCGTCGCCACCGTCGCGATCGGTAGGTTCGGGGCCGTGAACGCGGCGGTCCTCGCCGTCCAGATCCTCGCGCTCGGCGACCCCGCCCTCGCAAAGAAACTCGTGGATTGGCGCGAGGCGATGCGCCTTAAGGTCGAGGCCGCGGACAAAGCCCTCCAAGCAAAGCTCTGACCCATGTCCTCCCGAGCCTGCCTCGCGGGTGCGCTGGCCTGCCTGCTCCTCGCCCCTGCCACGCACGCCGGCTGGTTCGAACGCTTCCAGGCCCGTCGCGATCCACCCCCCCCGGCACCCACCAACGCCGTCCCGCCGGTGGCCGTGGTGCCCGTGTCGCCCGAACGGGTCCTTTACGATGAGATTGTCGCTGCCCTCGTGCAGCACTACGCAGACCCCACCCTCATCTCCTCGCCCCGCCTCGCGCAGACCGCCCTGCGTGGCCTCCTCGCCTCGCTCGACCCTTCCGTCCGCCTGCTGGATAAAACGAACGCCTCCCCACCCCGCGCCGACTCATCCCCCCTCGGCGCGATCACGGTGCTCGACCCCTGGATCGGGCACGCCCGCCTCGCCCGCGTCGTCCCCGACTCGGGCCGCCTCCTCCGCGCCGAAGTGGAGCGCCAGCGCAAGGACGAGCATATTCAGGGCTTCATCCTTGACCTCCGTTTCGCCTCAGGCACCGCCTGGGCCGAGGTGCCCGCCCTCGCCGCCGCCTTTGTTCCCGGTGGCCGCGTCGTGATGAGTGTCGCGCGGGGCTCCGCCACCGAGCCGTTCGAGACCCCCTCGGGGAACGCCCCCACCCTCATCCCTCTCGTGGTCCTCGTCAACCATGCCACCTCCGGCGCCGCGGAGGCCCTTGCCGCCGTCCTCCAGGACCAGCGCCGCGCCGTCGTCCTCGGCAACGCGTCGACTGCCGGCGACGCCTTCGAGACCGTCGATGTTCCCCTCGCCAACGGACAGATCCTTCGCTTCGCGACTGGGAAGTTCATCCTCCCGGGATCGGGTCCCTTCTTCCTCCGCGGGGTAAAACCCGACGTGGCCGTGGCCCTCGACCCGAAGCTCGAACAGTCCCTGTTCGCCGAACCGTTTCGCGCCCCCGACCCCCCGCGCGATCCGCGCTACTACAGCGAGGCGATCCTCACGGGGCGCGACCTGGCCCCGCCCATCCGCGATCCAAAGACGCCCAAGCCAAAAAATGCGCCCGCAAGCAACCGCGACCTCGTTCTCCTCCAAGCCATGGACCTCCTCAAGAGCCTGAACGCCCTCAACCTCGATCCGCCCGCGAGCCCAACGGGAACCCCCTGATGGCCACCCGCACCACCGAACCCGAACGCCGAGCGAAGGTTGCCGAGGCATGCCTCAACTTCGGCGGCCAACTCTTCCGATTGCGACTCAGCAGTGTCACCGCTGCCGAGGCCCGAGTCGTGGTCCGCGACCTCTTCATATGGTTTTCCGAACATGACGGGTTCATCGAAGGCAATTTCACGATCGCCATCCAATGCCTCGGTTTCGCGCAAGCGCTCCTCGAACATCGCTCCTCCGCCACGGTGGATGAGGCCATCGAGTCCATCCGCGACCTCTACACCACCCTCACGGCCTGAGGATCCCGTGCTAGGGACAGCACGGGCTACCGAGGAGATCGTGTTTCCCCGATAGCCCACCGTATCCCACGCATGGCGTGTGGTAAGCCTACGGCGGGTCCCTTTCGACGACATCTGCAAGGGTCTCCAATTTTCCCGCTTTCCCGCTTTCCAGCTTTTCCTCTTTCCCGCTTTTCTCCCTAGTTCCGCCCCACATCCCTCGGCATGTCAGCGACAAGGCGCCAGATTCCCCCCTGACGGGCAATCACATCGCGCCAGAGCACCCCGCTGGATTCCACAAAAACATCCGCAGGCCGCGGCGCCACGGTCACCCAGCACCCCCCTTCGAACTCCCCTTCAAGCTGCCCCCCGCCCCAGCCCGCGTAGCCGGCAAACGCACGGATCCTGGGTGGCGAAGCCGCAGCCGAAACCAGCATCTCTACCTCCTCAAGGCTTCGCGCCCAAGCCACCCACGGGAGCACGTTGAGTTCCGTGTCTCCGCAACTCTCGACAAGGAAGCTGATCGTCTGCGGTTGAACCGGCCCCCCGAGGGAGAGGGGAACCCGGGCGATAAGGTCGTCCGCCTTCTCCTTGAGCACCTCCGCCACGGTATGCTTCGTCGGACGGTTCACCACCAACCCCAGCGCCCCCTCCTTGTCGTGGCGCACCATGAAGATCACCGTCCGCTCAAAGTACGACTCCGCCAGACGCCCGCTATCCAGGATCATCTTGCCGGAAACAGGATGTTTTGGGGAAGGCATCCCGACAAAACTGGACTGTCCCAAAGGCACGGTCAACCCGGTAAACGGCTTGACAACCCACCCTCCGACGATGACCTTCGTCGCATGGTCAGTACTCTGAAAATCTTTGAGATCCTTGAAGCGGCAAGGGTCGAGGACCGTACCGCTCGTGCGATCACCCAGGCCATCGAAAGGGCCATGGATGACAACAACACCGAGCAAGCCCGTATTCTGGCCACGAAGACCGATCTTGCCGAGGCGAAGGCCGAAATTATTCGATGGATGTTCCTCTTCTGGCTGGGTCTCATCCCCATCATCGCCGGCCTGATCCGATTCATCCGTTAACCCATTCGGCAGGTGCCGGGGACTTCGCTTGAGATGAAAATCTCCGTCATCGGCCTCGGTTACGTCGGGCTCCCCCTCTCGCTCCAGTTCGCGCGCTCGGGAGTCACCGTTCTCGGCCTTGATACCGACGGCGACAAGGTTGTTCGTCTCAACCGCGGGGAAAGCTACATCCAGCACATCCCCTCCGAATCCGTACGGGAGCAGGTCGACGCCGGCCGCTTCTCTGCCTCCTCCGACTTCTCCCTCGCCCGCACCACGGAAGCGGCGATCATCTGCGTGCCAACGCCCCTCACCCGCCAGCGGGAACCGGACCTCTCCTTTGTCCTGAACACCGGCCGCGCCCTTGCACCCCATCTTGCCCGCGGGATGCTCGTCGTCCTCGAGTCCACCACCTTTCCCGGCACCACCGACGAGGACCTGCGTGCCGTCCTCGAAAAAGGCTCCGGCCTGAAGGCCGGCACCGACTTTCATCTCGCCTTCTCCCCCGAGCGCGAGGACCCGGGTAACCCCAAGAGCCGCGTCGCCGAGATTCCCAAGGTCGTCGGCGGCCTCACCCCCGCCTGCCTGGAAAAAGCGACCGCTCTCTACCGGAAGGCCGTGAAGACCGTCGTTCCCGTCTCCTCCTGCCGCGTCGCCGAGGCGGCCAAGCTCCTCGAGAATATCTTTCGCAGCGTCAATATCGCCCTCGTGAACGAGCTCAAGGTCGTTTACGCCCGCATGGGCATCGACATCTGGGAGGTCATCGAGGCCGCGAAGACCAAGCCCTTCGGCTTCATGCCCTTTTACCCGGGACCCGGCCTCGGCGGCCACTGTATCCCTATCGATCCCTTCTACCTCACCTGGAAGGCCCGGGAGTACGGCCTCGCCACCCGCTTCATCGAACTCGCGGGCGAGGTGAATACCGCGATGCCCGAGCACGTCGTCGCCCGCATCGCCGAGGCCCTCAACGACCGCGCCAAGGCCCTCAAGGGCAGCCGTGTCCTCGTCGTCGGCCTCGCCTACAAGCCCGACGTGGACGACATCCGCGAGTCCCCCGCCTTCCGCATCATGGACCTCCTTAAGGAGCGCGGGGGCGAGGTCGCTTACCACGATCCCCATGTGCCCGCAGTTCCCCCCACCCGTGAGCACATGGCCTGGCGCGGCACCCGCTCCGTGACCTGGGATCGTCCCACCGTCTCCTCCTTCGACGCCACGGTGATCGTCACCCGCCACTCCGCCATCGACCTGAAGCATCTCCCCGAATGGAGCCCCCTCATCGTGGATACTCGCAACGCCATGAACGGCATCGCCTGCCACCCGCGACAGCTCTGGAAAGCATGAGCCATTTTTAACCGCATCCCTATGAAAATCCCTTTCGTTGACCTCAAGGCCCAGTATCGCTCCATCCAGACAGAGATCGATGCCGCGATCCGCGATGTGGTCGAGAACACCGCCTTCATCGAGGGCCCCCGCCTCGAAGCCTTTGAGAAGGACTTCGCCGCCTTCTGCTGCGCCCCACACTGCGCCGGGGTCGGTTCCGGGACTGACGCCCTCTATCTCGCCCTCAAGGCCATGGGGATCGGCCCCGGCGACGAGGTCATCACCGTCTCCCACACCTACATCGCTACTGCCGAGGCGATCTCTTTCGCGGGTGCCAAACCCGTCTTCGTGGACATCGAGACCGACACGATGCTCATGGACGCCCGCCAGATCGACGCCGCGATCACCCCGCGCACGAAGGCAATCCTCCCCGTTCATCTCTACGGCCAGCTCGTGGACATGGATGCCGTCCTCGCCGTCGCCCAGAAACATCGCCTCCTCGTTCTCGAGGACTGCGCCCAGGGACACGCCGCCGAACTCGATGGCCGCCGAAGCCCGATCGGCCCCGTCGCCGCTTTCAGCTTTTACCCCGGGAAAAACCTTGGCGCCTACGGGGACGCCGGAGGCGTCGTCACCCGTGACCCGGCGATCCACAAGTACATCACCGAGATGCGCAACCACGGCCGCGAGAAGAAAGCCAAGTACGAGCACGCCCGCCTCGGCTTCGGGTTCCGCTTGGACACCCTCCAGGCGGCCATCCTCCGCGCGAAGCTCCCCCATCTCGAAAGCTGGACGGAAAAGCGCCGTGCCCATGCCCGCCATTACAGCGAGCGCCTCAAGGGCGTCCTCGAGATCCCGATCGAGCGTCCCGGCCGCCGCCACGTGTTCCATGTCTATGCGGTCCGCACCGACCAGCCCGCCGCCCTTCGCGAGCACCTCGAGGCCGCCGGGGTCGCCACGAACTGCCACTACCCGATCCCTGTCCATCTCCAGCCCGCCTACGCCTTTCTCGGAATGAAGCGCGGCGCCTTCCCGCTGACCGAAACCTGTGTGGACCGCCTCCTCTCCCTGCCAATGTTCCCCGACCTCACCCCCGACCAGGTGGACTACGCCTGTGACAAGGTCCTCGAATTCTTTGGACGCAAGGGCTGAAAGCGGACGCGGCGCCAGTAGATCATCCTCCGCGGCATCGTGGTGCCGTCTGAGAAGTGCCGTTCCGTGGAACTCAGATCACCACCGACGTGATGCCGGCAAAACGACCAAAGGCCGCGACCGCCTCTGCGCGCTTTCCGTAAACGAGGGCCGCGTGGTGGGTGCCTCCCTGACGTGAGTATTCCTCGAGGAACTCCGCCACCGGGCGTCCCATGGGCCGCATCCAGCCGCGGACCGTGTCCCGCAGTTTGTCGCACCCCGTTTCGGGCAGCATCTCCACCGGCACGACCACCAACTGGAAAGTTCCGCGCGGGCCGGGGACCAGGTTTACATAGACCGCCGGGCCGGGACGCAGGCCCGCCACAATCGCGGCGGTGGGACCCGACTTGAGAAACGGATAGTCCTTGGTGATCACCCGGGGTTTATCGGGAGCGAGGGCGGGGTTCGTCTCGCCCATGTGGGAGAGGAAGAGGCTGTTCCCCCGCCAGTCCGCGCAGAAGACCTCGGTGAAGGTGGTCTCGCCAAAACCGGCCGCCAGCGCACCGACCAGCGCGGCGGTAAGGAGGTCTCCCTCCCCCGCATAGCCGGTCCCGCGAGCCAGCGCCTTGGAAATCTCGAGGAACGGCATCGCCGGCCCGTTCGGATCCTGGAACGCCATGAAGTTGGCCGTGAACGCCCCGAGCTTCCCTTTCTCGATGAATGCGCGCAGCGCAAGCCCCACATGGACCGAGCGCCGGTGGATTGCCTCATCGGCGCGCACCTCGTAGCGATTCCCGTCGAACGCGATCTCCCTGCGTATGGCTTCGGGAGACACGGCGGCCATCTCCTTCGCGAGGACCGAGGGATCGACCTGCCGTGCGTGGACGCCAAAGGCCTTCTTCATCATCTCGGGGGTCACCGCGAAGTCGCCCATGCCGGGAAACTCCGTACCGATCCGTGCCACGCGCATCCCGCGCAAAGCACGCGCTGCGTGGGCGGCCCGGGCGAGTTCGACCACGCGATCGAGCGCACGCGATTCGCGTGGGTGCCCCACCACGATCTCGAAGGTACGTCCGCGCCGCCGAAGGACGGAGGCGAGGTCCATCACCCCGTGGACGCCGTGGTTGCTCATGATCCGCGCGGGGTCCGTGTCGGGTCCGAACGTGGCATCCGGCGAGGTGTCCAGGAGCACCAGCGGGAGGCGGCTCTTCACGAGCGCCGGCGCGGTTTCCAGCGAGGGAGAGTAGGCGAGATGGAGCGTCACGAGGCAGTCCACCTTCGCCTCCTCGAGTCCTCGCACCGCGGCGACGGCTTCGGCGGCGGTGCGAACGACTTTTGCGACGGTGACCCCCGCCCCGAGGCGGGTGAGGCATGCCTCCACCTCGCGCAAGATCTCCTCGCACCCCGCCCGACAGTCCGGAAGCGAGTCGTCGTAGAGCTTGAGGTAGAGCGGGAGCAGACCAATTCGCGGGGAAAGCGAGGTCATGGCAATTCTTTCAACTTTCGCGGAGCCTACCTGAAAGTCGT
>CAZZBZ010000036.1:0-35872 GCA_964653025.1 uncultured Verrucomicrobiota bacterium | reverse complement strand
TCCACCTCGACAAGTGCATCGGGTGCCACACGTGCAGCGTCGCCTGCAAGAACGTGTGGACCGATCGCCCGGGGGCCGAATACATGTGGTGGAACAACGTCGAGACGAAGCCGGGCACCGGCTACCCGACCCACTGGGAGAACCAGGAAAAATTCAATGGTGGCTGGCTGCGCGCGGGCGAGGGGGAGCTCAAACTGCGGTGCCAGAACCGCGCGGACGCCTTCCTCAAGCTTTTCTACAATCCGAACCAGCCGACGCTCGACGACTACTACGAGCCCTGGACCTACAAGTACGAGGACCTCTTCAACGCGCCGGCGGGCGACGACCAGCCCACGGCGGTGCCGGTCTCGCAGATCACCGGCGAGCCGATGGAGATCAAGGCGGGGCCGAACTGGGACGACGACCTCTCGGGCTCGCCGATCTACGCGGAGAACGACCTCAACCTGGACAAGCTGACGGAGGAGGAGCGGGCGCAGCTTTTCGAGGTGGAACGAATCACGATGTTCTACCTCCCGCGCATCTGCAACCACTGCGCGAACCCGAGCTGCGTGGCGGCCTGCCCCTCGGGGGCGATCTACAAGCGGGGAGAGGACGGGATCGTCCTCATCAACCAGGAGAAGTGCCGCGGCTGGCGCGCGTGCGTGGCGGCCTGCCCTTACAAGAAGATCTATTACAACTGGAAGACGGGGAAGTCGGAGAAGTGCATCCTCTGCTACCCGCGCCTGGAGACGGGGCAGCCCCCCTCCTGCTTCCACTCCTGCGTGGGGCGCATCCGCTACCTCGGGGTGCTCCTCTACGACGCCGACCGCCTCGCCGAGGCGATGTCGGTGCCCGACGCGGCGCTCGTCGAGTCCCAGCGCAGCCTGCTCCTCGACCCGAACGACCCGCAGGTGATCGCCGGCGCGCGCGCCAACGGGGTGAGCGAGGAGTTCCTCGAGGCCGCGCGCAAGTCGCCCGTCTGGAAATACGTGATGGAGTGGAAGCTCGCGCTGCCGCTCCACCTCGAATACCGCACGATGCCGATGCTCTTCTACGTCCCGCCGCTCCTGCCCGTGATGGGCCGCTCGGTGAACAAGATCTACGGCCACGATCACAAGGGCTTCTTCTCGGGCCTCGAGGAGGCCCGCCTGCCCATCAAGTACCTTGCCTCCCTTTTCAGCGCCGGGAACACCGAGATCGTCGAGGCGGTGATGAAGAAAATGATGGCGGTGCGCTACTTCAAAAGGGCCCAGGACGTGAAGGACCTCGACCCGGCGGCCATCGAGCGCCTGATGCGCGAGGCGGGCACGACCCCGAGGGAGGCGGAGGAGATCTACGAGCTCACCTCGCTGCCGACCGTGTACGAGCGGTACGTGATGCCGCCGATGCACCGCGAGGAGGCGATCGGTGGCACCGTCAACCCCGAGGTCTGCAAGGGTTGCTCGGGCTTCGGCTGCGCCCCGGCGCCGGAGAGGGGGCCATGACCATGGGAGCCGCCACATCCATTCCCGCGCTCGACGCGCTCGGTCGCGTCCTCGAATACCCGGGCCCCGACCTTCCCGGGCGGTTGGAGGTTTGCCGCGCGACCCTGGCGGGGTCGCATCCCGGCGCGGCCCGGTTCGTGGAGGGCGCGATCGCCGCCCTCGAGGTCTCATCGGTCGAGGGGTTCGAGGAGACCTACGCGCGCTCCTTCGACCTCAAGCCGGCGTGCGCGCCCTACGCGACCGTCCACCTGTTCGGAGAGGAGAGTTTCAAGCGCGGCGAATTCATGGCCCGCCTTCAGGGCCGCTACGCGGAGGAGGGGTTCGATGCCGGCTCGGAACTTCCGGACCACGTCTCCCTCCTTCTCCGCTTCGCGGCGCGCGCGGGGCGCGACGAGGCGGGAGAGCTGGCGCAGTATTGCCTGATGACGCCGCTGGCGCGCATGGCTGCCGCGCTGGACGAGGCGAACCCGTTCGCGCTTCTCCTGCGCGCCGCCGGGGAGGTCCTTCGCGAGCAGTTTCCCGACCGCGCCCCCGCGCCGCTGCCCATCGAGCAGATGCGCACCCACGGCGGGGCGGGGGGCTGCGGCGATGCGGGCGCGACGCCCTCCCCGTGTGCCGCGGGTTGCGGCGCGATGGCGGCCTCCCTGAAACCCGAAACCGTGGACGCACGATGATCGACGCCTTCTTCCTGGTCGGCCTGCCCTACGCTGCGATCGTGGTGTGCGTTGCCGGCGTCGCCTGGCGCTGGAAGGCGCGGGCTTTCAGCTGGTCCTCGCTCTCCTCGCAGTTTCTCGAGGCGCGGCAACTCCGGTGGGGCTCCACGCCCTGGCACCTCGGGATCATCCTCGTGCTGCTGGGCCACCTCGTGGCGATCTTCCTGCCGCGGGTCTGGGGGAGCCTGATGACGCACCCGACATTGCTCGTGGTCACTGAAACCGTGGGCATGGGCGCGGCGGCGCTGGGCCTGGCGGGGCTGGTGGTGCTGGCCTTCCGCCGCCTGACCTCCGGTCGGGTCCAGGCGGTGACGACGACGATGGACCTCGTGGTGCTCGCGCTGCTGTTCTTCCAGTCGCTGCTCGGACTCCTGACCGCGGTGCTGCACCGCTGGGGAGCAGCGTGGTCCACGGCGACGGTCGTCCCCTACTTCTGGAGCATCCTTTTGCTGCAGCCGGATCCCTCTCTGGTGGCCGACCTGCCCCCGATCGTGAAGGCGCACCTCGCGGGCGCATGGTTCGTGCTGCTGGCGGTGCCGTTCAGCCGTCTGGTCCACGTCCTGGCACTGCCGCTGGCCTACCTCTGGCGGGCGCCACAGGTGGTGATCTGGAGCAGCCCGCGCCGCGGACCGAAACTCGAGGCGGAGCGGGCGGCGGTGGAGAGCCGGCGGGAGTTTCTCAAGGGTGCGGCGGGCGTGGCGGTGGCGGGGACGCTGCTCTCGGCCGGCGTGCTCGACAAGCTGGTCGGCTTCTTCCAAGGGCCGAAGGTCGCGGGGGAGATGGAGACGGTGCTGCTCGCGAAGCGGTTGCGGCGCCTCCAGATGACGGCCGAGGAGCGCTCCCTGCAACTCGAGCGCCAGAAGAGCGAGCAGATCCTCATCGGCCGCCTCTCGGAGCTGAGCCCGACCAAGGGGAAGTACTTCATTGATTTCGGCATGGCGCCGGCGCTGGCGTTCCTCGGGGCGAACGGCCTGCCGCTCCTCATCTCGGCGAAGTGCACGCACCTCGGCTGCACGGTCGGGAGCGAGACAAACGCCCAGGGCCAGATCCTCTGCCCCTGCCACGTCTCCTACTTCAGCATCGCGACGGGCGAGCCGAACCCCGGCGCCCCGGCGAAGACGCCGCTGCGGCACATGGAGTGGGCGGTGATGGACGCGGGCGGAAAGGTGCTTGCGCGGCGCGCCGCCAGCGGGGCGATCGAGGGTTCGCTGCAAGGGGTGCCGCCCGAGGCGTGCAGCGTCTACGTGTCGAAGCCGCGGGAGGCGGGCGCGTGATGAAACTCGCCACCGTCATGAAGCGGATGGGCGACTACGTGGCGGAGCGCTTTCCCGTCGAGAAACTGAACTTCGAGTCCATGGTGGGCAAGAAGGAGGTCCCGGTCCACCGCCTGGGTTGGGCCTACTACCTCGGGGGCGCGGCGCTCTTCTTTCTCGGGGTGCAGGTGGTCACGGGCCTGCTGCTCCTCTTCTACTACCAGCCGACGGTGAGCGACGCGCACGCCTCGGTGGAATACATCACCGAGCACGTCGGCGGGGGCGCGCTCGTGCGCAACATGCACGCCTGGGGCTCCTCGATGATGATCGCGTGCGTGATCGCGCACCTCCTGACGGCCTTCGCGATGAAGGCCTTCGAGAAGCCGCGGGAGATCACCTGGGTGACGGGGGTGGCCCTGCTCTTCATCACCTTTGCCTTCGGGTTCACGGGGTACCTGCTCCCGTGGCACCAGATCGCGGTGAACGCCACGAAGATCGGGCTGCAGTCCATCGAGCAGATGGGGCAATACCTGCCGGGGCAGATGGCGCAGTGGCCGCGCGTGGTTCGGGAGACGATTCAGGGGGAGGCTGCGGTGGGGCAGGCGACGCTCAGCCGCTTCTACGCGCTCCACGTGATCGTGCTCCCCTTCGCGCTGGCGGGGATGCTCGGGCTGCACCTGCTGGCGGTGCAACTCCACGGGATGAGCCGGGGGGTGGACGGCCCGCCGAAACGGCACGAGAAGTTCTTTCCGATCTTCCTGATCAAGGACTTCTCGGTGTGGGGAGTGGCGTTTTTCGTCCTGTTCGTGGTGGCCCTCTGCCTGCCCTTCGAGTCCTTCTACCCGTATCCGCTCTTCGAGCCGTTCGACCCGAATGGCTCCACGCCGGACGGGATCAAACCGGAGTGGTATTTCTACTTCGTCTACTACCCGCTCGAGATCCTGCCGTTCAGCGCCATCCTGGTGGGGTCCGGGGTGGCGACGGCCGTGTTGCTCCTCGCCCCGTGGATCTTCCGCGGCACGAGCCGAAAAACGCTGCGGATCCTCGCCTTCGCCGGCGCGCTCTACTTCATCGGGATGACCCTCTTCGGGGAGAACGTCTATCACCTTTTCAAGGGAGGTGGGCCATGAGCGGGTGCTTCTCCCGGACGCTGGCAGCCCTCGGGGCGGCGGCGCTCCTGGCCGGCGGCACGGGGGCCGTATTCGCCTACCCCGAGTTCCAGGCGCAGGTCACGAAGAGCTCCGGTCGGTCGGTCAACTGCGCGCTCTGCCACGCCCATCCCGACGGTCCCGACGGGGCGGGGTATGGCCAGATCGGGCGGCTGACGGCCGAGGAGATGGAGCGTCTGAACCACGCTCGCAAGGCGATCGAGCCCGGCGCGGAGGTCCACAGCCCGATCCTCAATGAGTTCGGGAACCACCTCGTTCGCGCTCTGGGCATGCGGCAGATCCTTGAAATGAAGGTGACCCCCGCCGAGCTCGCCCACGCGATCGACCCGGCGAGCGATCTCGACCGGGACGGGATCCCGGACGCGGTGGAGCTTCGCGACGGTACGCACCCGCTCAAGAAGGAGGATGGCCGCCCCTGGCTGCTGTTCGCTCACAATTTCCGCACGAACCTCTCCACGATCTCCCTGACCGCGGCAGCGACGGCCGCCGGCCTCTATGGCCTCATCCACCTGCTCCGCGGGTTCGCAAGCGCCACGCGCGGCCCGCGGGACGAGGACGAGGATTGACCGTGGCCGCACCCCCAACCGGAGACCTGACATGAAACGCCTCTTTGATTCCCGCCAGATCACCGAGTGGAATCCCGAGGACCCGGTCTTCTGGGAGACGACGGGCCGCCGCGTCGCGCAGCGCAACCTGTGGATCTCGATCCCGGCGCTCCTTCTCGCGTTCGCGGTGTGGATGGTCTGGAGCGTCGTGGTGGTGAAACTGAAGGCGATCGGCTTCCAGTTCACCCAGCAGCAGGAGTTCTGGCTGACCGCCCTGCCGGCGCTGACGGGGGCGACACTACGGATCTTCTACTCCTTCACCGTGCCGATCTTCGGGGGGCGCAACTGGACCGTCGTGAGCACGGCCTCGCTGCTGGCCCCCGCGATCGGGATCGGGATGGCGGTCCAGTGTCCGGACACGCCGTACTGGGTCTTCGTGGCGCTGGCGCTTCTCTGTGGCCTTGGCGGGGGCAACTTCGCCTCGAGCATGGCGAGCATCAACCACTTCTTCCCCAAGGCGCAGAAGGGAACCGCCCTCGGCCTGAACGCCGGCCTAGGCAACCTCGGGGTGAGCTTCATGCAGTTTCTCGTGCCGCTAGCGATCGGGGCGTCGGTGTTCGGCGCGCTGGGCGGAGCCCCGCAGCGGGCCGTGGTGAAGGGCGTTGCGCGGGAGATCTGGCTCCAGAACGCCGGTTTCGTGTGGGTGCCGATGATCCTCGTGGTCGTCGTGGCGGCCTTCTTCGGCAAGAACAACCTCGCGGTGGCGAAGGCCTCGTTCGCCGACCAGGCGGTGATCTTCCGTCGCAAGCACAACTGGCTCATGTGCTGGCTTTACCTCGGGACCTTCGGGTCGTTTATCGGCTATGCGGCCGCGTTTCCGAAGCTCATCGGGGCGACGTTCCCGGATGTGGACCCGCTCAGGTACGCCTTCCTCGGCCCGCTCGTGGGCGCGCTGGCCCGTCCCATCGGAGGCTGGGTTTCCGACAAGCTTGGCGGGGCGCGCGTCACGCTCTGGAATTTCGTGGTGATGATCGCGGCGGTGGGTGGGGTGCTCCACTTCCTGGCGGCGCACCACTTCGCCGGTTTCTTCGCGATGTTCCTGGTCCTCTTCATCACGACGGGGGTGGGCAACGCCTCGACCTTCAAGATGATCCCGGTGATCTTTCTCAACGAGCGCCTCGCGGCAGCGCGCATCGAGGGTGCGTCCCCCGATTTTGCCCGCCGCGCGGCGGAGAAGGAATCGAGCGCGATTCTCGGCTTCACCTCCGCGATCGGCGCCTACGGCGGGTTCATCATCCCGATCGCCTTCGGCAACGCGATCAAGGCGGGCGCCCCGCAGGGGGCGCTCTTCCAGTTTCTCGCCTTCTACGTGACCTGTCTCGCGCTCACCTGGTGGTATTACGCGAGGAAGGGCGCCGAGGCGCCCTGCTGATTCTCGTTCGTTTTTAAAATGAGACCGGCAACTCCTCGTCAGGTCCTGCTAGTAAAAAATGTGGCACAGGCGCCCTCGTCTGTGCCCGCGGAGAATCCACAGCCGGGGGCGGCCATGCCACAGGATCCCGCGCATCCCTCGCACCACGGGCATCACGCGACCCGAATCGAGAAGAGCCAGAGGATCGCGGTCCTCGCCTGCTCCTCGATCGGCTTCACGCTGATGTTCGCCGTGTGGCTGATGTTCGGCGTCCTCGCGATTCCCATTCGGAAGGAACTGGGCCTGACGGAAATGCAGTTCGGCTGGCTGACGGCCATCGCGATCCTCAACGGTTCCATCTGGCGCCTCGCCACGGGCATCCTGACCGATCGCTACGGCGGGCGGATCGTGTTTACCGTCCTGCTCCTCATCACCGCGGTCCCGGCGTGGCTGGTCAGTCGCTCGACCTCCTTCGGCGAGTTGATCGTCTACGCCTTCCTGGTCGGCATCGCGGGCAACTCCTTCTCGGTGGGGATCGCCTGGAACTCGGCCTGGTATCCTCGCAACCAGCAGGGCTTCGCCCTCGGGGTCTTCGGCGCCGGGAACGTCGGGGCCTCCGTGACGAAGTTCATCGGCCCCGGCCTGATCGTGCTCGCGCCGGCCGCCGGGTGGTTCGGCGGGGCGATTCCGGGGGGCTGGCGCTTCGTGCCGTTCCTTTACGCGGTGGCGCTCCTGCTGATGGCCGCCGTTCTCTGGGCGTTCACCCCGCGAGAGGACCGTCGGCCGGGGAAGGGGCGTCCCCTCGGGGCGATGCTGGCCCCCCTGCGGCACCTGCGGGTCTGGCGCTTCAGCCTCTATTATGTGGTCGTCTTCGGGGCCTACGTGGCGCTTTCGGTCTGGCTGCCGAAGTATTACGTGGACGTGTTCGGCATGAAGCTCCAGAACGCGGCGCTGTTGACGGCGCTCTTCATCTTCCCCGCGAGCCTGCTGCGCCCGCTGGGGGGGTGGCTCGCCGACCGTTTCGGCGCGCGACGGGTGATGTACTGGGTCTTCGGCTCGATGATGCTGGCGCTCCTGGCCCTGTCCGCCCCGAACGGCCACATCGTCCTCTACGTCCCCGAGCGGATCGCCGCCGGCGGCACAAAAGACGTGATGCGCTTCGTGATGGAGCCCTGGCTGTTCACGCTCCTTGTCTTCATCGTCGGGGTGGGGATGGGGATCGGTAAGGCGGCGGTCTACAAGTACATCCCCGAGTATTTTCCGAAGGATGTCGGCGCCGTGGGCGGCCTGGTCGGCCTGCTCGGCGCTCTGGGCGGATTCTTCCTGCCGCCGCTCTTTGCGTGGTCCACCCAGGTGACGGGGCTTCCCCAGACCACCTTCTTCATCCTTTTTCTCGTGACCGGCGTGAGTTTCCTGTGGCTGCACGCGGTGGTGATGCAAATCCTCCGCCAGGCCACCCCGCACCTGGAGCACGAATTCGAACACCGCCCGGCCGGCCCGATCCCCTTGCCGGCGACGGTCGCCGAACCGATCCCCTGATTTTCATGAAAGCCCACCTCACGCTCCCGTTTCTCGTGGTCCTCCTCGTTCTCGCGGCGCCGGTTTCCGGGCATGCCGATGATTCCCCCACGGCCGCGGGGCCGTCCGCCCCGCGCGACGGCGCCGCGAAGGCCCCGAAGGTGGCTGTTGCGCCCGCGGACCCCTGGGTGATGTTCGACGGCAAACTCCGCTGGAGCGTGCAGGAGCGTTTTCGCGGAGAGTGGCGCGAGAACAACTTCGACTTCAACCGCGCGGTGAACGCCGTGACCGACGACACCTGGCTCCTCCAGCGTTTCCGCCTCGGACTCACCGCGAAGCCGTTCGAACCGCTGACGCTGATGTTCGAGGGGCAGGACGTGCGGGAGTTCGGGAGCGCGCGTCCGAACGTGCCGGGTGCGCTGGGGGCCGAGGGCGACGACGAGTTCGATCTGCGGCAGGCGTGGATCCAGGTCGCCGACAAGGACGCGTTTCCCGTGGGGTTGAAGGCGGGGCGGATGACGTGGAACTACGGCGACCAGCGACTCCTTGGCGATTTCGACTGGAATAACTTCGGGAGGACCTTCGACGGGTTCGTCGCCCACGCCGAGATCGGGAAGGCGTGGCTCGACGCCTTCTACGGGAGCCCGGTGCTCATCCAGCCCACGAAGCTGAATCCGGATGACGGGCACGACCGCCTCGGAGGCGCCTGGTTTTCCACAAAGGAATGGCTCGGGCAGGTGACCGAGATCTACGTGCTCTACCGTCGCCACACGAACGCGATCAACAACGGGCAGGCCCAGGAGACGTGGACGCCGGGCGTCCGGGTCCGTTCGCTCCCCTGCGCGTATGGGAACTGGGACTATGAGGGCGAGTTCAACGGGCAGGCGGGGAAAGTGGCTTCCTCGACGACGCCGCTGGTCTCGAAAGATCACGAGGCCTTCGCGTCGCACATCCAGGGGGGATACACGTGGACGAAAACTCCGGGCAAACCGCGGGTGGGGCTTCTCTACGACTACGCCTCGGGCAACTCGAACCCCAACGGGAGCTCGGACACGAGTTTCCAGAACCTTTTCCCGACGAACCACAAGTTCTACGGGGCGATGGACCTCTTCGCCTGGCGGAACGTCCACGACGGGGCGCTCAACCTCAGCGCCGAGCCGGTCAAGGACGTGACCGTGAAGCTCGACCTGCACACCTTCTGGCTGGCGGAGACGGCGGACGCCTGGTACCGCGCGAACGGCTCCACGACGATCCGTCCCGCGGCGACGAGTCGCGACGTGAGCGGCCACGTGGGGGAGGAGGTGGACCTCACCCTCGGCTGGAAGGTGAACCGATTCCTCACGCTCGGCGGCGGCTACAGCCACTTCTTCACGGGCGGTTTTGTGAAGGCTACCGGGCCCTCCTCCGACACCGACTTCGGCTACCTGCAGCTCACCGCGGGGTTCTAGCCGGACCCATTCTTAGACAGGCTTCACAGGATTGGGAATTGCGCTGTGCAAGAAGGATGGCACTCGACGATTCAGGAGGGTAGGGCTCGCCTTCCCGCCTGCGCGGCTCACGACGGTGGAGTGATTCGCCGCGCGCAACATCCGCGCTCCGTCGTTGGCTTCGGCGAGGAGAGCGCCTGCCCCTACAAGTTTGGGTAAACAGAAGGAAATTGACCTGCCTCAAGGCTTGGCGCGGGCTTGGCATTTAGAATGACGCATGAAAACAACGACTTCTATGAGGACAAGATGCTCCTCGATGACGGGGCTGACGGCGATGGCCGGCGTGCTCGCCGCCTGTTTGTCGGCGAGCACCGCCCTGGCACATTGCGACACGATGGATGGACCGGTGGTGAAGGCGGCGCAGCGCGCCCTGGCTGCGAAGGAGGTCACGCCGGTGTTGATGTGGGTCCAGGAAAAGGACGAGACCGAAGTCCGGTCCATATTCCAACGATCACTGAAGGTCCGCGAACTGGGCGCCGACGCGCGACGTCTGGCGGACACCGCGTTTTTCGAGACCGTCGTGCGGCTCCATCGGGCGGGCGAGGGAGAGCCCTACACGGGCCTGAAGCCCGCGGGCGCGCATCCTGGCGATGCCGTGGTCGCCGCAGACCGTGCCCTGGAGACCGGTTCAGCCGATGCCCTTGTCCGGGAAATCTCCCAGCAGGTGGCCGCGGGGATTCGTGGTCGCTTTGCCGCAGCGCTCGACGCCAAAAGGGGCTCGGAGAAAAGCGTCGAGGCCGGACGGGAGTTCGTGCGCGCCTACGTGGAGTACATGCACCACGCGGAAGGGATTCATGCGGCGGCGGGTGGGGGAAAGAAGCACTCGGAGGCGGGGGCGGTCAAAACGGAGAGTGCCGCGTGCGGCCAGCACGCCGGGTGCGGCCAGCCTCCGCGCTGACCGTGGTGGGTGGATCGCCGGCGCTTTCGAGAGGGGGGGCGGCGCCGTTTCGGACGTCTGCCGCCGTCGGTAGTGTCCTAATTTGAAATGTAGCCGCACCCTTTACGGGTGCATGACTTTGCGCGTTCGACAGACCCTCGCAGGCCAAAGCCTGCGGCTACAACTCAGATCAAGACTATTCGCTCAGGCAGGCGCGGATGATCGACAGGGTTTCCGCGCCGAACTTCGCGGCTTTGGCGGGGCCGATGCCCCGGACCTGCAGGAGATCCTCCTCGGTCTTCGGCTTCTTGAGGGAGAGGGCCCTCAGGGTTCGATCGGGGTAGATGACGTAGGCGGGGACGTTGCCCATCGCGGCGGTCTTGTCGCGACGCCATTGGCTTTAGCGGGGAAACGCCATCAACCCGAGCTGAAACGGGTTTACCACACGCGGTCCTGCTGGGTGATCTGCTTGAGGAAGAGCTGGAAGGTCTGGCGGGAGAGGCGCTTGAGTTTTCCGGTGGCCTCGAGCTCGGTGAGGGCGCGGGAGAGGCTCTCGGGGCGGATCCCGAGGAGGAGCGCGAGGTCCTGCAGGCTGATCCCGAGCCGCACCACCCCGAGCGAGGCGTTGGGACGTCCATCGAGCCGTCGGAGGAGGTAGCGGAGAAGCCGCTGCTTGGCCTCGGCAAGGGTGAGCTCGAAGATGATGTCGCGGAACTCCGCGACGCGGCCGGAGAGCGCGCGGGCGGCGGCCCAGGCAAGCTTCGGGTCGGTCTTGAGAAGGCGGCGGACCTCCGCGACGGGGAGGAGGCTCAGTTCGCAGTCGCTCGCGCAGCGGGCATTGATGGGATACCAGGCGAGGTCGCGGAAGATGGGGACCTCCGCGAAGACCTCCCCGGGTTCCACCTGGCGAAGGATCTGCTCCTTTCCGGAGGAGGAGGTTTTCACAAGGACGACCGAGCCGCGCTGGAGCACCCAGGGCCCGAGGTAGGGGGCGCCCTCGAGGAAGACGAACACGCCCTTGGAGCAGGTCTTCGAGAGCGCGACCTTCGCCGCGCGCGCGCGCAGCAGTTCCGAGAACTCCCTGACCTGAGCATCCATGGTGAATGCCCATTAGCCGTTCGATGGCGACAAGTCGAGGAGAGGGTGAACAGAAAGCCACGGATGAAACACAGATGGCAGAGACAGAATGCCAGGTCCGCTACACGGACCTGTCATGCCTCAGGGCAGAACGCCAACATGCTACTGCGGAGAACGCGCCGATTCCGTGTAGCGGAATCGGCGCACTCCCCATCCGTGGGCATCCGTGTTTCATCCGTGGCTTCACCCTCTTCAAACGGCGCGAACTTGACCTGCGTCAAGGTGCCTCTGTCCGCCCTGCGGCAGGCTGGAGGCATGGCAGCCAAGAAGAGCATTCCCCCGAGGGTCCTCGACGTCCGCTCGATCGTCCGCGAGGGAGGATCGCCCTGCGCGGCGGTGAACGGCGCCATGGAGGGGCTGGGGGCGGGCCAGGAACTCGTGCTGATGGTGCCTTTTGAGCCCCGTCCGCTTTACGCCGTGATGGCCCGCAGCGGGTATGCGTACGAGTCCCAGCGTCTCGATGACGGGACCTGGCGGGTCCGCTTCTTTCCTCTCCGACAACCTTCGGGGCCGCGTGGAAAGTGTGCCCCCGGGTGCGGGCACGCCGACGATGGGCGGAAGCGGGTCCCGCTGGATGCCCGTCGGCTCGCTCCGCCCGCGCAGCTGGCCGCCACGCTCCAGGCTCTCGACGACCTAGGGGATGGGGAATGCCTCGCGTTGCGGAGCGCCCGCAAGCCAGCACGAATCCTCTCCCGGTTGGGAGGCCGGGGTTACGCCTACGACTGCACGGAGCAGGCGGACCACAGCTTTCTCACGGAGGTCTGGAGGCAGGGAGGGGAAGGGAACCTTTCTTCCCGATCATCTCGGAGGCCGCGATGCGGGCCCGCCCATGAACGTTGAGAGGATCTTCATCTCCCCCGGGCACAACTTCTTCGGGCACCATGACCAGCCCGCGGGCCAGGCGCCCATCCTCGAGGTGGAAGAGATCGAGTGCGTGGCGGGGCGGGGGATTCGTGGGGACCGCTTCTTCGACCACAAGCCCGACTACAAGGGGCAGATCACCTTCTTCTCCCTCGAGGTCTATGCGGAAATGTGTTTCGAACTGGGCCTGCGCGGCGACCGCCTCTCCGCGCTGCGGCGAAACGTCGTGGTTTCGGGAGACGACCTCGGGTTGTTCATCGGGCGCGAGTTCAAGGTGCAGGGGCTGCGCTTTCTCGGGACCGAGGAGAGCCGCCCGTGTCACTGGATGAACGGCGCGGTTGTGGGGGGCGCCGAGGAGTGGCTGCGCGGGCGAGGCGGGTTGCGTGCGAAGATCCTGGCCGGCGGCATCCTGCGAAAAGGAATGGGATGACCCTCGGGGCCATCGTTCTCGCGGGGGGATGCTCGCGCCGAATGGGGCGGGACAAGGCCCTGCTGCCGGGGTCGGGCGGGGGTACGCTGCTTGAACGCCAGGTCGCCCTGGTCCGCGAGGCGGGGGCAGACTGGATCCGGATTTCGGTGCGGGCGGGGCAGCGATATGAGGGGTTTGAAGGGCTCTCCCTTGAGGATGCCTGGCCGGGAAGCGGTCCGCTCGGGGGGATTGCGACCGCGCTGGGCACCCACCCGGGGACGCATCTCCTCGCCGTTGCGGTGGACGTGCCGAACCTCTCCGCGACTCTCCTGCGGGAAATATGGGCGGCCTGCGAGCCGGGACGCGGTGTGGTCCCGTGCCTTCCCGAAGGCTGGGAGCCTCTGGTTGCAGTTTATCCCGTGGAGGCCATTGGCGAGGCCGAGAGGCGACTGCGTTCGGGGCGGTTGCGCATGCGCGAGTTCGCCGTGGCCCTCTCTCACGCCGGGCGACTCCGCGAGTTCTTTGTCGGGGAGGAGTTCCGGGGCGCGTTCAAGAACTGGAACGCGCCGGCCGATCTCGTGGAAACCTAGAATCTGGACGTAACGAGCGCATTCTGAACGAAGTGAAGAATCTCCCGGTTGTCCGGAGCTGGAGATGCTTCGCTACGCTCCGCGTGACAACCCTTCGATGCCTCATGGGGCAGTCATGGTTCTCCGCGCGGATATTTTACTTCCGCATCAGGGGAAAACCCACGCGGCTTGACCTGGGTCAAGGCGGGGTTGGTGCGGGGGTGGCAGGGTGGGGGCAACCAACCAGAAAGGCCTCCATCCCATGACTGCTCCCCTTGCCCCCATTCCCGCCGAGAAGGTGTTCGACGTTCGCGAGATTCCCTGTTCGGTCAAGCACCGCCAGATCCTCGACCGATGGCAGGCGCTGCCCGTGGGCGATTTCTTCGTGCTGAAGAACGACCACGACCCCGTCCCGCTCCGCTACCAGTTCGAGGCCGAGTTCGGCGGCGCGTTCACCTGGGAGCACCTCGTGAAGGGCCCCGAGGTTTTCGAGGTCAAGATCAGCAAGCTCCGCGCGGTGGCGCCCCGTGGCGCCGCTCCCGCCTCCTGCTGCGGGCATTGAGGATCGCCGAACGAGCGGCCCGATGAACCCGGCCGACCCCATCCTCGCCTTCGCGCTCATGGCGGGTGCCATGGTGGCGGTCGCCGCGCTCTACGGCAGCGTGGGGCACGGGGGCGCGTCGGGCTACCTTGCGGTGATGGCCCTCGCCGGCCTCGCGCCGGCGGTGATGAAGCCGACGGCGCTTGCGTTGAACCTCGTGGTCTCCGCGCTCGCGGCGTTCGCCTTCTGGCGCGCAGGGCACGGTGCGTGGCGGCTCTTCTGGCCGTTCGCGCTGGGGTCGGTCCCGTTCGCCTTCCTCGGGGGGTTCCTGCGGGTGCCCGCCGGGGCGTTCCACCTGCTTGTCGCACTCGCGCTTCTCTGCGCCGCGCTCCGGCTCGCGTGGCCCTCCGCGGTCCGATCCCCGCTGCGCGACCTGCCGCGGGCGCCCGCGATCGCGATCGGCGCCGGGCTGGGCCTCCTTTCCGGGCTCACCGGGGTGGGCGGGGGAATCTACCTCTCGCCCATCCTGCTCCTGGCGCGCTGGGCCGACGCGAAGGACGGGGCCGCTCTTTCGGCGCTCTTCATCCTCGTGAACTCGGCTGCCGCCCTGTCCGCGCACCTCCTCGCGGGCCGGGCCGTGCCATCCCTCGCGCTCTCCCTCGCGCCGTTCGTGCTCCTCGGCGGCGCCCTCGGGGCGTGGCTCGGGACGCAGCGCCTCTCGTCCCTCGTGATCCGCCGGGGGCTCGCGGGCGCGCTCGCGCTGGCGGGCGTCAAACTGGTCTTCCCCCTGATCCCATGAGCTTCCCGGTTTCCATCGACCGCTTCGCGCGGCGGATCGACTACCTGCGGATCTCGGTGACAGACCGCTGCAACGAGCGCTGTCTCTACTGCATGCCGGAGGGATTCCGGGGCTGGAAGGCCCGCGCGGAGACCCTTTCGGACGGGGAGATCCTCAGAGTTGTCCGTGTCGCGGCGGGGCTTGGCTTCCGCAAGTTCCGCGTCACGGGCGGGGAGCCGCTGGTACGCGCGGGAATCGCGGACCTCCTCGCCCACATCTGGGAGGTGACGGGAGTCGAGGCGCTGGGGCTTTCGACGAACGGGACCCGCCTCGCCGGGATGGCACGGGAGTTGAAGCAGGCGGGGGTGCGCTCGGTCAACGTCTCGCTCGACGCGCTCGACCCCCACATCTACCGAAGGATCACCGGTGGCCGCCTCGAACCGGTCCTGGAGGGCATCCGCGCGGCGATCGACGCGGGCTTTGAGGCGGTGAAACTCAACTGCGTCCTCATGCGGGGGATCAACGAGTCGCAGATCTGGCCGCTCGTGGGCTTCGCCGCCGAACACGGGGTGCCCCTGCGCCTGATTGAGTTGATGCCGCTCACACGGACGGACGTGCTCGACGACTCGAACTTCTTCCCCGTCGCCGAGGCGAAGCGCCTCCTGGAGCGGAGGGAGCGGCTCATGCCGTTGCCGGATTACCGTCCGGGGCACGGGCCGGCAAAATACTTCCATCTCGAGAAGTCGGACGCCCGGGTGGGCTTTATCGGCGCGCTGACCGACCGGTGTTTCTGCGAGGGGTGCAACAAGATGCGCCTGACGGCCGACGGACGGCTCCGTCCCTGCCTCGGGGACCACGGGGAGATCGACCTCGCCCCCGCGCTGCGCGGGGGCTCGGACAGCGATCTCGGCGCCCTCATCTGCGAGGGCCTCGGGCGCAAGCCGCTCGAGCACGCCTTCCGCGAGAACTACCTGCCCGGCCGCCCGATGGCCGCGATCGGGGGATGATATGAAGGTTCTCTACTTCGCGCACCTGAAATCCGCTACAGGATGCGGGGAGGAGGAATTTCCGCTTGGATCCAGCGTGGATGTCGAGGGACTCTGGGATTCCCTTCTCAATCGGCACCCATCGTTGTCCCTTTGGCGCAACGTGGCGCGCCTGGCGCGCAACGGCGAGTACGCGGAGGGCGGCACCCGGTTTAGCGACGCGGACGAGGTGGCGCTGATTCCCCCCGTTTCCGGAGGTTGAGCATGCGGATCCTGGTCGAGTTGACCGATCTCCCGATCCCCGCCGTGGTGCCCCAGGGCGACGATGGGAAGGAAGTTGGCGCGCACCTGGAGTTCCGGGGCGTGGTCCGTGGCGTCGAGGACGGACGACCGATCCGTGCGTTGCGATACGAGGCCTACGCGCCGATGGCGCAGGCGCAAATGGAGAGGATCCTCCGTTCGCTCGAAGAGCCGCACGCCTGCCTCGCGGCGCACGTCATCCACCGCCACGGGCTGGTGCCGGTCGGGGAGGCCGCGATTTTCGTCGGGATCCGGGCCCGCCACCGCGCGGAAGCCTTCGCGATGCTGGCGGGCTTCATGGACCGACTGAAGAAGGACGTCCCCATCTGGAAAGTCGAGACGGTGCCCGCATGATGGAGATCGGGCAACTCTGGCAGGAGATCGACGCGCGCGCGCAACCCCTGTCGCCGGCGACGGCTCCGCTCGATGCCGCGCTGGGGTTGGTCCTCGCCGGCGAGGTCCGGGCCGCGGAGGACATGCCCGCTTTCGACCGCTCCGCGATGGACGGCTATGCCGTGCCTGGCGGGGACGCCTCCCGCGAGTTCCGGGTGGTCGCCGAGATTCGCGCGGGGGACGCCCCGAGGGGACTCCCCACGGACGGATGCGCGGCCCGCGTCTTCACCGGCGGGCCGGTGCCTGCCGGCGCCTGCGTGGTCATGCAGGAGGATGTGGCGCGCGAGGGCGATCGCATTCGCCTCCTCCGTGCCCCGGGCCAGGAGTTCATTCGGAAGCAGGGGAGCGACGCACGCCGGGGCGACGTGCTCCTCGCGGCCGGCACCCGCCTGGGGCCCGGCGAAATCGCAGTGCTCGCGGCGACCGGGAACCCGCGCCCGCTCGTGCACCCGCGCCCGAAGGTCGCGCACGCGGTGACCGGCGACGAGATCGTGGGGGCAGGGGAGCTTCCCTCCCCTGGACAGGTGCGCGACAGCAACGGCCCGCTCATCGCGGCGCTCCTGGCGCAATCGGGGATTGCGGGGAGCGAACGCGCCCGATGGTGCGACGATCCCGGGATGCTTTCCGCGGGTGTTTTGTCGGCTCAATTCGCAGGGGCCGACCTGATCCTGGTTTCGGGCGGGGCCGGCGGGGGCGACCACGATCACACGCGATCGTCCCTCGAGCAGGCCGGGTTCAAGGTCCACTGTTCGCGGGTGAACTCGCGGCCGGGCCGCCCGCTCCTTTTCGCCTCGAACGGGCGGAGGCTGGCGTTCGGCCTGCCCGGCAACCCGCTCTCCCACTTCGTGGTGTTTCACCTGTTCGTGGCCCGGGCCCTCGCGCGCCTGGGCGGCCGCACCCCTCCGGGTTTCCAGCGGGCACTCCTTGACTCCGATTTGCCGGAGGAGGGGGGGAAGGGCCCGACGTTCCGCCCTTGCCGGGTCCGCCTCGAAGGAGGCACGCTGCGGGCCGTGCCACTTTCTTGGAACAACTCCGGCCACGTGGCCGCCCTCACCGGCGCCTCGGGGCTCCTGCGCGCGATCCCCGGGAAGCCGAACCTTTCGCGCGGCGAAAACGTGGACGTGATCCTTGCAGGAGAACTCTCGTGAAACGGCCCTCTTTCTCTCACCTGGACCGGACCGGTGCGGCGAGGATGGTTGACGTTGGGGTGAAGCCTGTGCAGGCGCGACGCGCGGTGGCCGAGGGCGAGTTGCGTTGCGCCCCCTCCACGCTCCGCGCGCTCCGCCGCAAGGCGCTGCCCAAGGGGGACGCGCTGGCCGTCGCGCGCGTGGCGGGCATCCAGGCCGCAAAGCGCACCGCCGACCTCGTCCCACTCTGTCACCCCCTGGCCCTGAACCGGGTGGCGGTGGATTTCGTGCTGCGTCGCGACCGGGTCCTCGTGCGCTGCGAGGTGGCGACGGAGGGGCGTACGGGAGTCGAGATGGAGGCCCTCACGGGGGCGGCGGTCGCGGCGCTCGCGCTCTACGACATGATGAAGGCCGTCGACAAGGGGATGCGCATCGGCAACCTGCGCGTGGTCTTGAAACAGAAAGCGCCATGAGAATCGGGCGGCTCACCATCAGCGACCGGGCCTCGGCGGGGATCTACGAGGACAAGAGCGGGCCGGAAATCGAGGCGGCGCTGCTCGGTCTGTTCTCGGAGGGGGCGGAGTTTGTCCGCGCGCTGGTGCCCGACGAGCGCCTGCGGATCGAGGAGGCGCTCACGCGGCTGGTGGATGGCGAGGGTTGTGCGCTCGTGGTGACGACCGGCGGGACCGGGCCGGCGCCGCGCGACGTGACCCCCGAGGCGACCCGCGCGGTGATTGCGAAGGAGCTGCCGGGTTTCGGCGAGATCATGCGGGCAAGGTCTTTCGAAACGGTGCCGACGGCGATCCTGTCGAGGGCGACCGCGGGGATCCGCGGCTCGAGCCTGCTCGTGAACCTTCCCGGAAACCCCAAAGCGGTTCGGGAATGCCTCGCGATTCTCGGACCCGCGATCCTCGACGCGCTGGGGCACCTCCGGCGGGAGGTGTAGCCACTCAGGCCCGTGCGGGGCGGGCGCGGCCGGCACGATGCGGGCCCGTCCTGCGGCACTCAGCTTCCGCTTGGTCTTCCAAGCCGCCTACCGCTTCTTCTGAGCCGCGGCGATCCTGGCACGGCCTTGCGGCGGACATCTTGCCCTTCCTGTGGCCTTTACGGGCCTTGGGGGCCTTCTTTTGGGGTCGCCTTGGTACCAAGGATGCCCACGAGGCTCTGGATGGTCTCCAGCTTCCCGCAGATGGCATCAGCCTTGGCAAGCTTCTCGTCCTTGGCGGCCTGCCGTTCGAGTTTGCGGACCGCGGCGGTGAGTTTCATGGGCGAAAGTGTAGTCGAAAAGTGAATGGGAGGCTAGAGGGCAGCCGGGCGGTACTGTCAGTAGAACTGTCAGTAAAACGAGTGGCGGAGTGGTACGCGAGTAGTGTCGGAGTTGGCTTGAGTTGTGACGGAGCGATGCCGAAACTGGCTCCGAAATCAGGGTGCCCGTCTGCCGATTCCGTCACCCGCCTCCATTTCCTTTTTCGAGGTTTCTCCTCTGTAGAAGGAGCGCGGCGGGCCCGGAATTGGGCGGATAAAGGGTTGCTGTCAGCAAAAGTGTCAGTGTCGATGGGGCGGACGGAGTGGGGACCGTGCCGTAGATCCGCGGTGCGATCTTGTTGACCAATAGTTCACTCGCTCGTGGACTCACGGAACCTCCTTCGGTTGGGGAGGCAAGGAGACGGCGTCCCCGGCGAGGGGAGGAATCCTCGCTCAAGTTGGGATGGACGGTGTGCTTGCGTCAGGCCCCTCCCGCTGGGGAGGGGGACGCCTTCTCCTCACGGAGAAGTGAGGCGCACCTCAAGTGATGATAACCCTAAACGGAGGGGGCTTTATGCCCGTCCCGAGGGGAGGGGGCAGCGGAGAGGCACGCCAAGCGCGAGGATTCTACCGTCGACTCTGGGCAGATGCAGATCATCCACGCTGCGGTGACCGAGTTGATCGAATAGAGGGGTGATCCAGGTCAGGATGAGTTGAATCCAAATCCTGGTTTTCAACTTGGAAGCCCCCGCGTTCCCGGAGAGCATGCCGCCCGCTCCATCTCCATGATGCACACCTGGCTCAGTGATTCGCTGGTGAGGATTTTCCCGGGGTCCCGCCCCGGGCGCTCCGGCCTCCGTCTCGACGTCGCGCGCGGCGAGAGATTCAGCTTCCAGGCCGCGGCTGTCATCGACGCGAAAACGCGGGTCCAGGTTCGCGTGAGCAGCCCGCCGGGGATCCGGGCCACGATCCGTCGGGTCGGCTTCGTGCCCCTCTTTTGCCGCACTCCCCACACTTCGCCCGGGGAGATCGAGGGGTACGACCGGATCCCGGGGCTGGTGCCCGATCCCCTGCTTCCCGAAACCGAAACCTGCCTGCCCCCGTCCTCCGCGACCGCATGGTGGATTTCCTGCGAGACCGACCCGGATTGTCGCCCGGGGCGGAAGCGCGTCCGCGTCACCTTCGTTCCCGAGCGCAGCCACGGGGGGGCGAGACACCTCGATGCGGAGATCGTCGTCCACCCCCTTCGCCTCCAGCCCCGACGGGGATTTGACGTCACCCACTGGTTTTACGCGGACGCGCTCTGCGACTGGTACAAGGTCGAGCCCTGGTCGGAAGGGTTCTGGCGCATCGCGCAGCCCTACCTGCGCAACGTCGTCGCGCACGGCCAGAACATGATTTACGTGCCGGTCTTCACGCCCCCGCTGGACGGGGTGAAGCGGCCCACCCAGCTCCTCGGCGTGCGGAGGGCGGGGCGGGACCGCTACGCGTTCGACTGGCGCCACGTGGAGCGCTGGATCTCGACGGCGCGCGCGTGCGGGATCGAGAAGTTCGAGTGGTGCCACCTCATCACGCAATGGGGGGCGCGCCACGCGATCCGCATCTATGAGGGGAGGGGGGGAAAGGAGCGCCTCCTCTGGCGCCCGGAAACCCCGGCCACGGGAAAAACCTACCGGGCCTTTCTCGGGCAGTTCCTGCCCCAACTCCATCGCTTCCTCCAGCGCCACGAACTTCTCGAGAAGTCGTTCTTCCATGTCTCGGACGAGCCGCATGAGGAGCATCGCGCCAACTATCGAAAGGCGCGATCCATGCTCAAGGAACTCGCCCCCTGGATGCGCGTGATGGATGCGCTCAGCGACCTCCGCTTCGCCCGCGAGGGCCTGGTGGATATGCCCGTCCCCGAGGTCAGCCGCGCGAAGCAGTTCGTGGACGAGGGGATTCCCTGCTGGACCTACTTCTGCTGCGCGCCCCTCGGGCCGTGGTTGAACCGCCTGCTCTCGACCCCGCTCGCCAAGGTCCGCATGTCGGGCTGGCTCTTCTACCGTTTCCAGCAGCAGGGTTTTCTCCACTGGGGCTACAACTACTGGTATCGCCGTCAGACGCGGCAGCTCATCGATCCCTTCCTCACCAGCGACGGCGAGGGCTGGCCGGGCTGGCAATCGGGCGACCCGTTCATGGTCTATCCCGGTGCGGAGGGTCCGCTCGACTCGATCCGGTGGGAGATTTTCTCGGAATCGCTGGAGGACTACCGCCTGCTCCAGACGCTCGGGGTGCCCCCGTCCTCGCTCGCCGGGGAGTTTCGCGATTACGATCGTTTCCCGAAAAACGTTGCGTGGGTGCGCCAGCGCCGCCGCCGCTTGCTCGAAAGCGCCGCCGTCCGCTGAACGTCGAAAGCTTGCTCTCGTCCAGGCTAGACTAGAGAATACCCAACCCCATGAGCAAGAAGCCCGCCAGCGAACTGGACCCCGGGGTGTTTCGGCAGGAGTACCACTGGCATGCGGTCAACGCGGCGGCCGGGATTGGGGAGATTGGCTGCGGGTTCGTCCCGCGCACGGATTCCCGTCCGTATCGGGCGGTGGCGAAGGCCGAGTACTTCGGGCTGATCTACCTCCTGCGCGGGAGCGGGCGGGTGACGCACGGGCGTGGGCGCCCGAGGACCGTGCGGGCGGGGGACGTGATCCAGGTCCCGCCGCGTTGCGCGCTGGCGATCACCCCCCATCGGGCGGTCCCATGGTTCGAGGCGTTCGTCTGCCTGGACGCCGCATTCATCGCGCGGGCGGCGGACCTGTGCGGGATGGACCTCCGCAAGCCGGTCCTTCGCCTCGGCCTCGACCCTTTGCTCGTCCAGGAGTTCCAGAAGATCACCTCGGAACTCGCCCATCATACCCCGCACTCGCTCTGGGGGACGCTCCTGCGGGCCGTCGAACTGGTGCAGGCGATCCATCTCGCGGCGCGCCGCGGCGGGAGCGATGCGGCGGAGGACCTGATTGCCGCGAAGGCGTGCCGCATGCTCCAGGTGGACCTCGCCTCGCGGCTCGACATCGAGGAGGTCGCCTCCAGCCTCGGGGTCGGGTACCACCACTTCCGAAGGCTTTTCCGAAAGCATTTCGGGATCTCGCCCGGGCAGTACCGCATCCACTGCCGCCTCCAGCGGGCGCGGACGATGCTCCAGCACGAGGGCAAGAACGTGAGCGAGGTTGCGGATGCCCTCGGCTATGCCGACCCGTTCGTTTTCTCCAAGCAGTTCCGACAGGAGGTCGGCCGTCCCCCGAGCGCCTTCCTGCCCTGAGACGGTGCTCGGGTGTGAGGTTGCCTTCGACCCCGATGGCGTCGTGGGGATGGGGGGAGAGCTCCTGAAGTGGCATGGCGGGATTGGCGTCAAGAATGACATGCCGAAGCTCATTATGGGCATGGCCAGAAGGGTGCCTTTTTGCTATGAGTAAGGGCGGAGCTAGCCGTACATGCACTTTCCTGGGGGACCTTCATGAAAACCTTCCTTTCTCGCACTCGACTCCCTTCTGCGGCGAACGCGGCAAACATCCCGGTTCGTCTTGCGCGTGTCGCCCTGCTCGCGCTCGCGTTCTGCGGCGCCGTCTCGGCGCCGGCGGCCACCTACACGAACAGCACCCTTGCCCCGTGGACCAACTCCGCGGCGTGGGCGGGGAGTTCGGGACTCGATACGAACGATCCCACGGCGATCATCTCGATGCGCCCCGCCCTGGCGAATCCGACGCTCACCAACGACTACGCCATCGTCCTCCTCAACCAACTGCTCCTTGAGAGCAATAGACTCACGATTCTCTCGGGGCCGGGTACGCTTCTGTTCACCAACAACGGGACCACGATGCCCCGCATTTCGATTCCGAGCTCGTCGGCTTCGGCGAAGCTCACTATCCGCCAGCCTCTGAATGTGACCACCACGCTGACCGTATACACATACAACCCGAGCGCGATGACGTTTGCCAGCAACCTCTGGGGCGCCGGATCGCTGGTGATCAGCAATATGGGGTCGGGGCTAGTGACTCTGGGTGGAAGTAATGCCTTCAGCGGCGGGGTGACCCTTGCGGCCGGCAAACTGGATGTCCGAACCGGTTGGTCGCTCGGGACGGGCCCCCTGGTCATCAACGGCACCAACGCGGCCCTGGATTCCGGCGGGAGTGCGCTGACGCTTGTCACGACGAATCAGCAGTTCTGGAATTCAAGTTTCAGCTTCGGTAGCCCGGTAAACAGCATGTCCCTGACCATGGGGCCGGGGACGGTCACGCTCGGGACGGACGTCATCCTGACGGTGACCATCAACACTTTCACGGTGCCGGGGGCGATCACCGGCGCCTATGGCCTCGTCAAGGCCGGTCCGGGGGTGTTTGCCCTCGGCGGCAGCAACACCTATTCGGGCGCCACGATCATCTCGAACGGGATCTTGAAGCTCAACGCCGGCGCCTCGCTGAACGGCACCCCGCTCATCCAGCTTGCGGGTGCCGCGACGACCGCGGACGTGAGATCGGTGACCTTCGCGGTGCAAAGCAACCAGGTACTCCAGGGGAACGGGCTGGTCCAGGGCTCGGTGAGCTTGAACCCCGGGGCGATCCTGACGCCGGGCAACTCCATCGGGACGCTGACCGTGAGCAGCAACCTTAACCTGACCTCGGGGGTTTCCTTGCATTTCGAGCTCGGGGCCACGAATGCGAGCGACCAGGTGCTCGTCGGAAAGAACCTCGCCCTCGGGGGGATCCAGTTTGCCGACTTCCTCTTCAGCACCAACGCGGGCTTCGGGGAGGGTGCCTACAACCTGTTCGATGCGCTGACGCTTTCGGGCAGCCTGGGCAGCGTGACGAATGGGAGCATCGCCGGCATGAGCGCCTACCTCTGGACCGACACGGGGAACAACAACCTCATGCTGAGCGTCATCGCGATCCCGGAGCCGACGACTCTCCTCGCCCTCGGGGTCGGGCTCGGCCTCCTCGCCTCCTTCCGTCGGCGCACCGGATAGCCCTCGTGGGTCGGCGCCGGCATTTCCCCGGGACCTTTCGGGGTTGCCCGCTGCGCAACGTCCGCACGGCCTGCCGCGGGGCGATCCCTCGTGCGTCCTCCCTCGGGGCGGCTCACGCATCCTTTACTTTAATAGAACTGTTGGTCGTCATCGCGATCATCGCCATCCTGGCCGCGCTGCTCCTGCCCGCCGTGAACAACGCGCGCGAGGCCGGGCGGAAGGTGAAGTGCGTGTCGAACCTCCGCCAGCTCGGCGTCGCCCACCACCTCTACGCCGACGACAACGACGGCTGGCTCGGGGGGTACTCCACCAACTCCAGCGGGGGCCGCCTCTGCCGCTGGCGGCACGAGGTGGGCCCCTACGTGGGGGGCTTTGTCGCCACGAAGGTCAACCCCATCTACGTGTGCCCCTCCGCGAACCTGCGCGCCCTCGGGTGGACCAACGCCTACAAGATCACCCAGTGCTACGTGAAGGGCGACCTGACCGGATTTCCCGCCTACTCGGAGATCGCGAACGACCCGAACGGCTACAGCATCAACTACAGCTATCACTACTACCGTCTGGCGTGGATCAAGAAGCCCGAGAAGATGATCCTGCTCGTGGACAACCGATGGGCGTTCGGAACCACCACCACCTGCCCCACCATCAACAGTGCCAACACCTATGGCAACCGCCAGCTCGGGGAGGACTGGCAGGAGGAGGATTACCGGCACAGCGCGACGGTCAACGCCCTCTTCGTCGGGGGCAACGTGAACGCCGTCCAACGCATCCCGCGCCTCGTGCAGGGCCTTCTTGACCAGCGGTCCGACTAGCAGCCTGTAGGGCTTTGGCCAAGGGCCCAAAGCCCACAGGCTGCTAACTGTTGATATTTTTGAACCATTCCTGACATGCCAAAGCCCAAATCCCCCATGTTGTTTCCCCCCCACCCAAGGTATTCCACCTTCATGCCCATGCGCCCATCCTCCCGCCTTTTCCTTGTCCTGGCCCTCGCGTTCTCGTTCCTGCCTCGGGGCTTCGCCGCCCCCGCGCCGCGGTTCGAGACGGACGGCGCCGTGGTCCTGGAGAACGACCTCGTCGCCCTCTCGCTCGCAGGGAAGCATGGCATGGACCATGGCGTGCGGTCGTGGAAGTTCAAGCCCACCGGATTCGAGATGATCGACGTGCTCTACGGCCAGACGGATTACGTCAAGGGACACGTCCTCGGGGAGCGCTGGGACTCGGTGGACATGGGCTCCGCCGTGGGGGGGCAGCCCGGCCTCTCGGTGGTCTACACGCCGGTCCGACACGGCCTGGCGGCCGACGGTTCGGCCGTCCTCGAGCAGGTCGTCGAGGGGACCTATCGCTTCACGCGGACCGCGATCCTCCGGAAAGACGCCGCGTTCCTCGAGGTGCGCTACCGCCTCGAGAACGTGGGCGGCAAGCCCGAGGGCTTCTCCCTGCGCCTGCACGGCGCGTGGAGCCCCGGCGCCCGCGGGCGCACGCAGTCGAAGAAGGAGGACATCTTCCTGCCAACCGACGCGGGCGTCCTCGCCCTCGACCAGTCCATGGGGATGACCGCCTTCAAGGAGAAGTACAAGAGCGACCGATTTTTCACGCGCGCAGCGCGCGACCTCCCGAAGCCGGAGTGGGCGAGGAACCCCGCGCCCGCGGCCGTCACCGGGAACTGGGCCGCGCAGGTCGGGCGGGAGAACGGCGACGGGATGGTGTGCCTCATCAGCGAGGAGGCCCTCGCCGGGTTCTACATTTGCCTGGGCACGACGCTCGAGCCGATGGCGAAGCCCGTGGCGCTTCGCCCCGGGGAAACCTGGCAGGCGACGGTCTTCCTCGGCGCGTTCACGGGAGCGAAGGGCAAGCCCATCGCGAAGGCCACGCCGCTCTACGTGGCGACCGTTCCCCTCGCGGAGAAGGGCGGGGAACTCGCGGGCGAGATCATCCCGCTCTTCGCCGGCAAGCTCCGGATCGTGGGCGCGGGTGGCAAGGTTCTCTTCGAGGCGGCCGCCTCGCCCGACCGCGCGGTGGCGCTCGGCGCGAAGGGCGCCGGCGCCGACTGGAAACTCGTGGCGCTCGACCGGGCGGGGGCGGAGATCGGGTCGGTGGACGCGAAGGGACAGGCGGCGCTTCCGGAGCCAAAGCTTGCTGATACCCCGCCGCCCCGTCCCGCTGTCGCGGGCCCGGTCTACCTGCCGCCGCAGGGCGAGGAGGCGGTCCGCAAGTTCCTCGAGCCGCGGGATTTTGCGATCTACTGTGACTGGAGCGCCTCCGACCTCGAGAAGGAGGCCGCGCGGCGCCTCTCCCGCACCCTCGGCGTGGGGCTGACCTGGGCCGCCCCGACGATGAAGGTGCTCGCCTTTGGGAACCCGAAGACGAACCCCCTCATCCGCGACACGGGGCGCCTGAAGCGCTCGGTCGAGCCCGCGTGGCCCGGGGCGGGCAAGGGGGCCATTCTCGCGTGGGACAACCTGGAGCTGACGCGCGCCCCCGGGCTTCTCGTCTGCGGGAGCGACGCCGAGGGCGCGCTCGCGGCCGCGAAGTTCTTCGAGGAGAAATTTATCAAGGGCGCGAGCGCGCCGACGGGGTTCGCTCTCTGGCCGTCGAAGATTTCGGACAAGGTCTTTCCCTACACGCCCTCCCCGCGGGGGGAATCGGCGCCGCTCGTGGTGCGCGCGGCGAAGGGCGAGTACGAGTCGGCCCAGGTGGCGATCACCGCCTTCGAGGACCTCCACGGCGTGGAGGTGACGCTCTCCCCGCTGGTCAACACGGCGACCGGCGCGGAGATCGACAAGAAGTTCCTCACGAAGGCCCGCCAGCGCCACGGCCCCGCGGGCATCCGCTGGGTGAACCTCTACCCCGTGAACCCCGAGAACGGGTGGTCGGGCTGGCCCGACCCGCTCCTCGAGCGCCCCGAGACCGAGATCCCCGCGGGCCGCACGCAGGCGCTCTGGCTCACCTTCATCGTGTCGGAGAACGCCGCCGCGGGAATCTACAAGGCGACCCTCACCTGCAAGGCGAACGGGAAGGAGCGTTTCCTGCCGATCGAGCTGCGCGTCTGGGATTTTACGCTGCCGCCCACCGGCCTGCCGGGCGACCCCTACATTTCGCTGCACAACCTCGCGCCCGACAACAAGCGCGAGCTCACGAAGCGCCAGCTCGCGGCGTTCACCGAGAACATGGTCGAGCATGGGATGCGCTTCATTCACTTCTCGCAGCCGGGGCTTTTCCGCTGGCACTTCAGCGCCTCGGGCGAGTTCAAGGGCCTGAAGGCCGACTGGCTTGAGGTGAGCGAGGACGGGACCCTCGCCCTCGACACCACGGCGTTCGACGCCGCGGTGGAAACCATCGACGCTGCCGCCAAGCCGTTCGAGATCCGCTACATGGTCTACCAGCATTGCGCGCTGGACTACCCCCGAGGGGTATCGACGTTCAAGAAGCTCATGCCGAACCGGTTCGAGGGCCGCCCGAAACGCGAAGGCAGCGAGAACGCGCAGGGCTACCACGTCGAGGAGATGATGAAGGTTTACAAGCGCCACCTCGAGCGGCGCGGCTGGCTGAACCGGTGCACCTTCAAGATCGGGGACGAGCCTCCGTCGTTTGACTGGTGGTGGAACAACGCCACCGTTGCGGCGCGCAACGTCGGGCTCCCGATCGTCACCGCGTTCAACCAGCTCGACCCCGCGGAGGCGGAGAAGGGGGTCGGGAAGGTGGCCCAGTGGCAGGTGATCTACATGAAGGACGCCCCCGACCTCCTTCGCAAGGCGCACGCGGCGGGCGACCTCGTCGGCTGGTACAACTGCGGCCCCCCGCCGCGGATCGCCGTGAGCGCGCCCGCGTCGGAGATCCGGGGTTACCTCTGGCAGGCGGCGAAGGCGGACCTCGACTTCATCTGCTGGTGGGGCATCCAGAACTGGGAGAGCCACCACGACACCTGGAACAACCGCTTCGCCCACTGGAACTTCGTCACCTATCCCCCGCACCCGAAGAAGCCCGCATGGAACAAACCTGGCAAGGGACTCGTGGATCAGGTGATCCTCGACAGCATCCGCTGGGAGCTGATCCGCGAGGGGCTCGAGGACGCCGGCTACGTGAAACTCCTCCGCGAGGAGATCGCCGCCGTCCGCAAGGGCGGCCGAGCAGCCGAGGCCGACAAGGCGCAGGCCGTGCTCGACACGATCTGGAAGGAGGTCTTCCCGACGCTCAACGACTACGCCCCGGCGTGGGAGCGGATGGAGGAATGCCGTCGCCAGGTCGCCGAGGCGATCCTCGCGCTCAAGGGAAAACCGCCTGTGAAATGACGCTCGCCCTCGCCACCGTGAAGATCGCGTGCCGCGCGACCGGGAGCCTCGCGCCGCCCCCGATCAAACCGTGCGGGGCGGGCCTCCGTGTTGCGTGGACGAACGTGGATCCCGCCATGCGCCCGGCGATCGAGGAAGACCTCGACGCCGTCCGTCGACTCGCGCCCGGCCGGGGCATCGAACTGCCACGCCTCCGCCTGTTTGCGGTGGCCCTCGAAAGGGGGAACCTCCCGCGGGGTCTTCCGCGCCATTCGGTGCGGCGGCCCGCCGCAGCGCCGAAGGGGACTTCCTTCGCGGCGCGGGCGGAATGGGAGACCCTGCGCCAGAGCTTCCAGTTTGTCCGCGAGGGCGATGCCGTCTGGGTCATCGCCGGCGGGAGCGAGGGGGCGCTGCACGGGGTGGGCGAACTTCTCGAGCGCATGGTTGGGGTGATCTGGGCGGGGGTTCACGACGGCCAACTCCTCTTCGGCCCGAGGCGCCCCCTGCCGCGGGGCGTGCAGGCCCCGACCTTCCCTTTCCGCCCGCGCGACGGTTTGGGGCCGGACGATGCCACGCCCGAGGAGTACGTGCGGTGGCTGGGCCGCACGCGCCAGAACGCGCGGGTGCACGGGAGCGACGAGTGGGACCGGGTCGGCGCAAGGGGGCGGCGGGAGATTCTCGCCCTCTACCGGCGCCGGGGCATCCACCTGATCCTCGGCTACCACGCGATGGACCATTTTCTGCCGGAGAAGAAGTTTGCGCGGCACCCCGAGTGGTTCGGGATGCGCGACGGGGTGCGCGCGCGCAGGGCGCCGATGACCCTTCCCGAGGCCCCGCACCTGAACGCGGTGCTGCCGATCCAGCCCTGCTTCTCCAACCCCGCGCTGGTCAGGTACGTGTCTGATCGCATGGCGGCCCACGTGCGGGCAAACCCCGCCCTCGAGATTTTCTCCGTCTGGCCGCACGACGGGATCAACAACTGGTGCCAGTGCCCGAAGTGCATCGGCAGCTCGCCCTTCGAGCACATGTACCGCCTCGCCCGCGAGGTCGTTCGGAAGATCCCGCGCCACGTCCCCGTCGAGGTGATCGCCTACGCGAACACCCTGACCCTGCCGCGTCGGCCCCTGCCGAGGGAGCCCCGGATCGTCTCGATGCTGTGCCCCTATCTCCGCCACTACCGCCGACGGATTTACGAGAAGGGCGGGCTCCCTCCCGTGATGGGCGCCCTCTACCCGGAGCCCGACGAGGTGAACCCGCGCGACGATCGCGACTACGGGAAGCTCTTCCATCGCTGGTCGGATGCGTGGCGGCGCGCGGGCAACGGGCTCGGCATCTTCGAGTACGGGGGGGATTTCTGGTTCGACGAGTCGTTTCGAATGGCGCGCCAGCGGTTCCTCTACCACCCGCCGAACCGGATCCGTTTCGACGAGGCCCGTTGGTACCGTCGGCAGGGGGTGCGCTACTTCTACATGTGCGGGGGATTCAAGGGGTGGCCCGACCAGGTCCACCTGCTTGGGGCGGCTCGTGCCGCGTGGGATTGCGATGAGCGCCCCGAGGATTTTGAACGGCGCTACTACGCCGCGATCGCGGGGAACCGGGGCGAGGCGCTGCGCGCCGCGCTGCAGCGGGTGGCGGTCGCCCTTGACGAGGACCGGGCGCCGGGCGAGGCCCTCGACTCCGTAGAGCGCGTTCTCGCGCGGATGGCCCCTTCCGCTCGCGTGGAGCAGTATCGCCTCTGGATTCGCTACGTCCGCCTCGCGTGGCCCGCGCATCGCGCGGAGGAGCAGGGGCGCCTTCGCAAGGCGCTGGAGGCGGAACGAAAGGTTGGCCGATTCTGCAAGGAGTTCGAGTCCAAGCTTGCGCCCAGCCTTTGCACCCCGCTCCTCCTCGCCTACACGCGGACGCGCCAGGCTCGCCTTCTCGGGAAAATCGAGGGGAAAATCGCCACGGACTATCGCCTGTGACGCCTGCTCCCGCCATGTCCCTGCCTCGTTATGCGGCCGCGTTGGTCCTCTTGCTGGTCCCCTGCGTTTTGCCGGCAGCGGATGCGGAGGCCGAGCTCGCGCGGGTCCAGCAGGCGCACGATTCAATTGAGAGGCTGGTCCAGGCGGGAAAGCCCTCGCCGGAGGAGATCGCGGCGAGGGAGGACTGGATCCTTCGGCGCTTCCCGGATACCGAGGCCGCGGCGCGCATCGAGTTGGGGCGTGTGAGGGCCCTGTTCGCCGCGAAGAAGCATGAGGAGGCCCTCACCGCCGCCGCGATCTTCCTGAAGAAATTTCCCCTCCACCCCGGCAAGCGGGCGGAGGTCGTGCAGGCCCTTGCGAAGGTGACGACCGACAACGCGGCGCCCGCGGCCGCCCGTCGCAAGGCCCTCGACCTGCTGCTCGACGGCTGCGCAGGGTGTGCGTGGTCGCTCCATCTCACGCGCAACTTTCTCGCCGGCCTCGACCTTTCGGATGCCGAGAAGTACCTCCTCGCGCGGAGAGGGGCGGAGGCCTGCGGCCCGTTCCCGCTCGCGCGCCAGTTCGTGTGGACCTTCCTCGAGAAGCACGCACGCACCGCCAAGCCAGAGGAGATTATTCCCGAGTGCGAGCGGTTCCTCGCACGCCACGGCCCCGACTCCGCGGAGTCCGTCTCCGCCCGCGAGATGCTTCTCGGCCTCCGCGCAAAAGGGGGCGACGAGGCGGCGAAGGTTGAGTTGGAGCGCTTCCGCGGCGAGCAGGCGCGCCTCGCCGCACAGGCGGCCTCGCTCGCGGCAGACTGCGCCGCGGCGATCAAGGCAGGAAAGGTGGAGGAAGCGCTCAAGCTGGCCGAGGGTTTCCGCGCCCTCCCGCGGCGCGCCTGCGACCGGCCCCTCTGGTCGGACCTTGAGAAGGCGACCGCGGCCGTTTCCCCGGAGCTTCGCGCGAAGGCCGCGGTCCTCGCGTTCGATTGCATGCCGATGGGGCCGGCCGCCGAGGCGTTATTCCAGGCGACGCTCGGCTCCCCGGCGGGTTCGCGACCCGAGGTCATCGAGGCCGCCCTTCGCTGGCTCCGCGACCACGCGAACGATTGCCAACGCGACGTCACGCGCGCCGGCCTCCTCGTGCGCCGGCTCGCGGATTCCCGGGTCGAGGGTTCGTCGCGGCCCCGTGCGCTGCTCGTCGCCGCGGAAATGTGCCGCAAACTCGGGGCCGGGGACGACGAAGCGGCCTTTCTCTGGGAGATGGGGCGCACCTGCATCGACTCGGATCGACCGAAGGCGCTGGAGGCGCTCGCGCGCGCGGCGGCCCTCTGCCCTGGCTCGCTCCCTTCCGCGCGCGCCGCCTGGCTCTCCGCCTTTCTCAAGGGTGAGATCGCCCTTTCGCAACCCGCGTCACCCCGCCTTCCCTCGTTCCTGTCGAAGGAAGATGCCCCTCCGTCCCTGGCCCTGCCGCCCGCCCCGAAGGCCGTGGCGGACGTCGTGGAAGCCCAGGGGGCCTTCCGCCTGCGCCCGCTCGACCCGAAAAGGAACCTTCTTGCCGGGCAGGCGCCGGTGGCCGCGCCCGTTGGCGACGCGAGCCTCGCCACCGACCGCAACGAGAAGACCGCCTGGCAGACCGGGACGACTGCGGCCTCCCTCGTCATCCCGCTCGCCGAGGTGTCGACCGTGGCGCGCGTCGCGGTGAAGACCACCGTGCCGTGCGGGATGGTCGTCGCGCTCCTCGACGCCTCGGGACGTCCCCTGGGTAGGTTTGAGCGGCTTTGGAACTTCTGGGAGCACATGGTCACGCCGTCGCTCTGGCCGAAGGAGACCACGGAGTTCCGGTTGCTGCCCGTCGCCGGAGTGGCCTTCGTGCGGGTGGACCTTTTTGAGCCGCTCGGCGCGGCGGTCGGCGTCCGCGAGATCGAGGCTTGGGCATCGCCGTTTCCCACGCAGGCGATGCAACCCCGGGAGCCGCAACCGCTCCTCGCCGGGGTTCAGGCCCTCGAAGTGCGCTGGAAGGTCGAGGAACCCTCGCGGGAGGTCACCCATGCGGCGGACACCGAGTCGGTCCGCGGGTTTCCCGTGATGCGTTGGCAAACCCCCTGGAGAAAATCCACTAGGCCGATTCCCCTGCGCACCCTTGGGAAGAACGTCGCCCTGGAGTTTTACGGGACCAGCGCGACCCTGGAACTGGCGCATTCCGGCCGCGCGGCATGGAGCCTCGACGGGGCGCTCCGCGGGGTGGTCCAGCAGAAGGACGAGGGGAAGAAGAAGGAGTCCGTCCTCCACGTCCTTGCGGCGGAGCTTCCGAGGGGACGCCACCGGCTCCACCTCAGCGAGGGCGTCCAGGAGGGCGGGGAGCAGGTTGAAGGCGAGGCCCCGATGTACACCTCGAATCTCTGGTTTTCGTCCCTCAAGGTCAACGGGCGGAGTCGGGCCGCGCCCGCGATCCGTTTTGCCACCGCCTCGGGGGAGTGGGGCGAGTGGTTCCCCCTCGAGAAACCGGAAGGCTCGCTCGTGACGGTTCCCGCGCGCTCCGCGCAGTACCAGGTCGCCCTCGTCTTTGACGCGCGCGAAGTCCTCGGCGGCGAGACCGCCACCCTCCGCGACCTCCAGGTCACCCCTGCGCCGAAGGGCGCGGCCTCCGGTGTTGGCGCCGCGACGCGCGACCCCTTTGCGGACCCTCCCGTCCTGCGCGAGGAACTTGGGGAGGTCGCGCGGTTGCTCGCCTCGAGGCAGGCGGTCGTGGCCTACCCGAAGACGGGGTCGGTGCGCGAGTACGAGGCGGCAAAGCGCCTCGCCGACCGCGCCGGGGTTTACCTAGTTTCCGACGACATCGGCCTGAACCTTTACCCGGGCCTCGTGCTGTCGGTGGGGCGCCCCGTCGCCCACCGCTACGCGCGCCAGTTGCTTGCGATGGAGCAGGCATGGAACTCTTCGGAGTGGCTCCGCCGCGAAGGGGGGGCGGTGGCGGTCGAGCGCCAGGCCGGTGGGAAGCCCCCGTTCCTCTTCGTGACGGGCGAGACCGTCGAGGCGGTCGAGCGCGCCGCGGAGCGGTTGCTCGCGCAGGTCCCGTCTCGGAAGCCGCCGCCTGAGCCGTTCCACGTGTTCGCCTCGGATACGCTGGAGATGGTTTACGCGTGGGACCTCCGCCCCGATCGGCAGGCCCCCGGGGAGATCGCCGTGCGCCTCGCCGCGAACGATCGCCGCTCGGCGCAAATCGGGATCTCGGCGAACGTGCCCCTCGAGGGCATCGAGGTTTCCTGCTCCCCCCTCCGCTCCGCGAAGGGGGACACCCTCCCGCCCGCCCGGGTGCGTCCCGTCGGGTTTTACGAGTGGGTGCCCTTCTTCGGGGATCTCCGCCTGCCCAATGCGCTGCTCGAGGAATCCCGCTTCTCGCTCCCCGCGAACTCCGCGCGCGGGGTGTGGCTCACCTTCGCGAGCGCGAAGGACGCGAAGCCCGGCGTCTACTCGGGGGAGGTGGTGGTCTCCGGGCGCGGCCATTCCGTGAAGCTGACGGTGCGCGTGGTCGTCGAGCCCTTCGCCCTTCCCGATTTTCCAGCCACGAAGACCTACAGTTTTGCCGGGGTTCCCTACTGGTTCCATCCCGGCACGGCGGCTGGGGACGAGGCCCTGCGCGCGCTCGCGCGCAACGAGGCCGCGCACGGGGTCAACGTGGTCACGCCGAGGTTTCCCCTCACGGTCGAGGCCGGGGAAACGGCCGCAGCGCCCTTCCTCGCGCGCTTCGACGCGCTGGATCGCCAACTGCAGGTGTTCGAGGAGGAATACCGGAAGCTCGGCTTCGCCCCGCCCGCCTTTCTCTGCCAGACGCCCGATCTGCGGCCGGCGGACCGTGACTTCTTCCGCGAGGGGGGGAACTTCCCGAAGAAGGCCGCGCGCCTCTTTGCCGGGCAGTTCGCGGCCCACCTCGCGAAGACCGGGCGCGCCGACCGTTTCTACGTCAAGGTGGCCGACGAGCCGCGCGATCTTGCCCAGTGGACGGATGCGGCGCGCGCCTTCCGCGAGGGAGGCCTACGGACGATGACGTGCCACAACGGGAACGCCACCAACCTCGCGGTGGCCGTTGGCGTCATGGACCCCTGGTGCCCGAACTACCAGCACGATGTCCTGCGCCCGTTCTTCCGCGAGCGGCAGGCGGCGGGCGAGGCGGTCTGGTGGTACTGCTGCGGCGTCCCCGTCACGCGGCTCACGGGCGAGCCGACCGAGAACCTGCCGTTCTACTGGCTCACGGGAAAATGGAAGTTTGACGGGGCGATGAACTACGCGGCCATGCACTCGGGCGATTACTCGATGCCGGTCCCCTTTCGCTACGAGCACGGCATGGACCACCGGATCCTTTTCCTCGAGGACGGGCGCGTCCTCGACACGACCCGCCGCGAGCTCGAGGGGGAGGGGATCCGCGACCTGAAGCTCATCGAGGGGATCCGCGCGCGCGCGAAGCAGGCGCGCGATGCCGGAAAGAAGGCGGAGGGCGAGGCCCTCGAGGCCTCGCTCGAGCGCGTCCTCGATTCGGTGGTGCCCTACAAGTACGGCTATCCCACCGGCCCCGGGCCGTGGCATGCGGCGCGAGGGAAGCTCTACGACCTCGCGTCAGGAGGGACGGTGCCATGAAAGGGGTGTGCCGTGACCTCGATGGGCAAGGGTGGCGCGGGCGCCTCGGCGCGCGAGGCGAGATCCTCGGCATGGAGGTCGAGGTCGATGGGACGCGGCGCGCGGTGGATTTCCGATCGGATGCGCGCTTCGGGCCGGCCTGGAGGGGAGAATGGGGCTCGGCGCTCCACGAGGTGAGCCTCTGCCCCGTGGGAGGGGATGGCCTTCGCTTCGAGGGGGCCGAGGGGGGACGACGATTCTGGATCGAGTACTCCTCCGAGGAGCGCGGGCTTCTCCTCACTGCGGGCGTGGAGAACGCAGGGCACGAGCCCTTCCGCCCGCTGTCCTGCGGCCTGCGCCTTGGATTGGACACGTGGATGGAGAAGTTCCCCGACTGGAACCGGAAGATGTTTCCGACGCTGCTCCGTTGCGAGGCCACCCACTTCTGGGGCTATGGCCAGAGCCCGGAGGGGACGATCCTCGGGATCGCCTCGCCGAATCCCATCGCCTCGTGGAGCCTCGAGTACAACCGAGCGCCCTACGGCGATTACGGCCACCGCATCTTCACGCTCAACCTCGATCTCCTCCACGCGCTGCCCCTTCCGTCGCGCCATCCGCATCTCGATGAACTCGCGCCCGGGGAGGAGCGGACGTGGAGGATCTTCTTCGTCCCGATCCCGTCGCTCGACCAGGTGAAACCGATGCTCGCGGAAGTGTGCGGGGCGCCGATGTTCGAAACCGATCGCTGGACGCTCGCGCCGGGCGAGACCGCCCATGTGGAGGTGCATTCCCCCGTGGCGACCCGCGTGGGCTCCCTCGATCCCGACGGAAAGCGCGAGGATCGCGGGGACCAAGGATTCGATTTCCGAGCGCCCTTGATCCCGGGGCTGCACACCCTCCTCGGCGAGACCCCCGGGGGGAAATGCGCCGAGGCGAAGCTGTTCGTGCGCCATCCCTGGTCCTGGTACCTCAAGCAGGCGCGGGCGGAGTCGCTGAGGATTCCCCAGAAGGCCTCGACCCATGCCGAGGCATGGCTCGGGTTGTACACGCAGGCGCTGGCCCGCCTCCATTTTCCCGACGCCAAACTCGACACCCGGGCCGAGGCGAAGTTCGGGGAGATTGTCCCCGTGATGTTCGACCTGGAAAAACGAGAGCCGCGCCACCATCGGCCCCGCCTGCTCAATAGCGCCTACATGGCGGGTCTCTTTGCCGCGCGCCATCGCGCGACGAAGGATCCCGCCGACCTGGAGGTTGCCGCCGGGCTCGCCGACTTCGT
>CAZZBZ010000035.1:8034-36320 GCA_964653025.1 uncultured Verrucomicrobiota bacterium | reverse complement strand
GCCTCGATTTCGCCGCAAGCCCAATATCGGAAACCCCTCGCGGCTTTGCGCGTTCATCGATCCGCCTTTTCCGTTGACGGCACCGGCGTCCCTCCTTACGCTCCCACGGTAATTTCAAACCGAAATCACCTCCGCGAGGGCGGGGTTAATTTCGGTCTTTTTTTGTATGGCAAATATCATTCTTGTCGGCGGCCAATGGGGCGACGAGGGCAAAGGTCGGATTATCGACCTGCTCACGCGCGACGCCCACTACGTCGTCCGTTACCAGGGCGGCAGCAATGCCGGGCATGAGGTTCATATCGGGTCGAAGACCTATGTGATGCACCTCATTCCCTCGGGAATTCTCCATCCAAAAAAGGTCTGTGTGATCGGCAACGGGGTCGTCGTGGATCCGATTGCCCTCCTTAAGGAGATGGACCAACTCCGAAGCCAGGGGATACGGATTACCCCGAAGAATCTCTTCGTTTCAGAAATTGCGCACATCGTGATGCCCTACCACCGTCTCCTTGACGAGGGGCGGGAACACCAGTCCAACCGCCACCGCATCGGCACCACGAAGCGCGGAATCGGACCCGCCTATGGTGATAAGGCCTCGCGCACCGGCTTCCGCGTGCTCGACCTCCTCAAACCCGCCTCCTTTCGAGAAAAGCTGGTGCGCCGCATCGCGGAGAATAACGCCCTCCTCCGCTCGCATGGCACTCGCCCCCTCAGCGCCCGCACTGTCGCTGCGGAATATCTTCGCGCCGGCCGCCGCCTCCGCCCCTTTGTCGGGGACGCCGTGGGGCTCCTCCACGGTGCCATGCATCGCCGCAAGAACATCCTCTTCGAGGGCGCCCAGGGAACCTTCCTCGATATTGATTTTGGAACCTATCCCTATGTCACCTCCTCCCACCCGACTTCGGGCGGCGCGTGTGTTGGTACCGGGGTGCCCCCGCACCGCATGGACCGCGTCGTCGGCGTGATGAAGGCCTACACCACCCGTGTCGGCGAGGGTCCCTTCCCCACGGAATACGGGGCCGCCCTCGGCGCCGAGATCCAAAAGGTGGGCGACGAGTTCGGCCGCACCACCGGCCGCGGCCGCCGCTGCGGCTGGTTCGATGCCGTGGTGGCCCGCGCCGCCGTGAGGATCAACGGGATCGACGACCTCGCAATCACCAAGCTCGACGTGCTGGACCACCTCGCAGAACTCAAGATCTGCGTCGCCTACCGCCTCGGCTCGAAGCGGCTCGACACCGTTCCAATGGACGTGGACCTCCTGCGGCGCGTGAAGCCGATCTACGAGACCTACCGTGGCTGGCAGACCTCCACGTGCGAGATTCGCCGCTTCCGGGATCTGCCGCGCGCGGCACAGGTTTATCTCAAGGCCATCCGTCGCCTTTCCGGGGCGCCGATTTCGATTGTCTCGGTCGGTCCACGCCGCGATCAAACGATCTTCCTCAACCGCGGCTCCTGAGCGCGACCAGTTCCTCCCGGGGCGTGAAGACCCAGCCTTCCAGCCACGGACTGAAGATGATCCCCCGCCACGTGGCGGTGATCATGGACGGCAACGGCCGCTGGGCGCGGAAACGGATGCTCAACCGGATCGAGGGGCACCGCCGTGGCATCGAGTCGGTGCGCGCCGTGGTCCGCACGGCCGGCGAACTCGGGATCGAGCACCTCACCCTCTACGCCTTCTCCAAGGAGAACTGGAAACGCCCGAAGACAGAGATCGCCGCCCTCATGCATCTCCTCGGCCGCTTCCTCCGCCAGGAGATCGGCGAACTCAACGACAACAACGTCCGCCTCCGTGCCATCGGGGTGCTCGACGACCTTCCCCCGCGCGTCCTACGCCAGTTTCGCGAAACCGAAGCGGCCACCGCGAAGAACACGGGGCTCACCCTCGTCCTCGCGCTCAGCTACGGCGCGCGCGACGAGATCGCCCGCGCCGCTCGACGGATCGCCATCGGGGTCGCCGCGGGGCGGATCGATCCCGCCTCCGTGGACGAGGAGTCCATCGCGCGCCACCTCGACACCGCCGGCATTCCCGACCCCGACCTTCTCATCCGCACGAGCGGCGAGCTCCGCGTGAGCAACTTCCTCCTCTGGCAGATTTCCTACTCCGAGTTCGTGGCCTCCCCGGTGCTCTGGCCCGACTTCCGCCGCGAGCAGTTTCTCGATGCGCTGCGCGAGTTTGGGGACCGCCACCGCCGCTTCGGGGGCGTGGACCCCATGCCGAAGAAAACCTGATCCCGCCATGTTCTCCAAGCGCCTCCTCAGCTCCGTGGTTCTCTGGGCGGTTCTCCTCACCATCCTCTTTTACCTCGGCCCCCTCGCCTCGGCCCTCCTCTGCTGCCTCGTCAGCACCCTCGCCCTCGCAGAGTTTTACGACATGCTCCACAAGGCGGGCATCCCCTGCTCCAAGCGCTGGGGCCTCAGCACGGGAGTTATCCTCTCCGCGGGGACCTGGTGGTTCAGCGCCTGCCACGCACGCCTCGCCTCGCTCTTTGAGGTGATCCTTCTTGTGGTCCTCCTTCTCGGTCTCCTCACGCGCCACGTCCTGCTCCGCTCGAGCCAGCAGCCCATCGGCGCGATCGCCCACACCCTCCTCGGCGTCCTCTATATCCCCTGGCTCTTCAGCTTCTTCCCCAAGATCCGCTATCTTTACGTCACCCCCGCCGGCGAGGGACCGGGTTGGCTCTTTATCTTCTACCTCGTCGTCGTCACCAAGTTCTGCGACATCGGCGCGTACGCCACGGGACGGATGTTCGGCCGCCACCCACTCATTCCGAGCATCAGCCCAAAGAAGACTTGGGAGGGCCTGCTCGGCGGATTTGTGATCGCTCTTGCGGCGAGCGTGATCGCCTTCGAGTACCTCAAGCCGCGAATCTCGGTGGTCGGCTTTAACTACCTCGACGCGGTGATCCTCGGGATCCTCCTCGGCGGGATGGGCGTGATCGGCGACCTCGCCGAGTCCGTGATCAAGCGCCAGGCCAACGTCAAAGACTCGGGCGGCGTCCTGCCGGGCATCGGTGGCGCGCTCGACCTTATTGACAGCCTCCTCTTCACCGTCCCCATCCTCTACGCCTGGCTCGTGTTGAAGATGGAGCTGGGTTGGTAGGGCGCCGGTTTTCCAGCCAAACTCTGCCTGCTGGCGATCAGGCGCGGGCGCCCTCGAGGAAGAGGCGGACGGCCGCGCGTGCGTTCGCGGGACGGGGTGCCTGGGCGTGAAGGACATGGGCGAGGGAGTTGGATACCACGCGACTGTACAGAGCGGAGGCGAGTTCCCGGGTATTGGCATTCCGCGGCAACTCCCCGTCGCGGATGCCCTGGCGGATCAGGTCGCGGACAAACCTGAAGTTGCGCTTCCCCTTCTGCATGAAGCGGGCGCGGTGGGGTACTTCGCCCGGGGCCGCGAACAGGGCTGCGAAGCAAATCCGCGCCCCCTCGCGGTTCTCGTGCGCATGGCGAAAGCAGGCATCCAGCACGGCGGTGAGCTTCTCCTCGAGGGAGGTCCCCCGGGCCGCCGCGTCGCACATCAGGCGGTAGCGCGTGTCGAGGGTGTCGGTGACAAGGGCCTCGTGAAGACCGGCCTTGCTCCCAAAGTGGTAGTAGAGGGCGGGCTTGGTGACGCGGGCCCGGAAGGCGATGGTCGCCACGGAGGCGCCTTCGTAGCCCCGATTCGCAAAAACCGAGCGCGCCGCCACGAGCAGGCGCTGGCGGGTATCGTCCGAGGTCCGTGCCATGCGGGAGCGAGCCTGCCCCGGTCATGGTGCGGGGTCAAACCCGAACTTACCGAGCGGTAGCATAGGCCCCGATTCTTACGATCTCCGTAAGGATCGGGGCCTGTTTTCTCCCCGAACACCATGCTTGACGGCTTCGGGCTAAAGTGCCTATCCTCGCGTTCTTCATCTTTTAATCCTCATCCAAGTGCCTGATTCCCAGCGGTTTCAGGCAACCCACTCATGTTCGGAAAGTTTTTCGGCCTCTTTTCCAACGATATCGGCATCGATCTCGGCACGGCGAACACCCTTATCTACGTCAAGGATAAGGGCGTGGTGCTCCGTGAGCCGTCGGTCGTTGCCATGCATGCGGGCACCCACGAGGTGCTTGCCGTCGGCGACGAGGCGAAGCGGATGCTCGGGCGCACGCCCGGAAGCATCGTGGCGATCCGTCCACTCAAGGACGGGGTCATCGCAGACTTCGAGGTGACCGAGGCGATGCTGCGGCACTTTATCCAGAAGGTGCACAACCGCCGCAGCATGGTGAGTCCGCGCGTGGTGGTGGCGGTGCCGAGCGGGATTACGGAGGTGGAGAAGCGCGCGGTGAAGGACAGCGCGACCCGTGCCGGCGCCCGCGAGGTTTACCTGATCGAGGAGCCGATGGCTTCCGCGATCGGAGTGGGCCTGCCAGTGCAAGAGCCCGCGGGAAACATGATCGTGGACATGGGGGGCGGGACCACCGAGGTGGCCATCATTTCTCTGGCGGGGATTGTTTTCTGCCGAAGCGTGCGCGTGGCGGGGGACGAACTGGACGAGGCCATCGCCCAGTACATGAAGCGGGTCTACAATTTGATGATCGGGGAGCGGACGGCCGAGGAAATCAAGATCAAGATTGGTTCGGCGTATCCGCTCGAACAAGAAACGAGCATGGAGGTTAAAGGACGCGACCTTGTCGCTGGTTTGCCGAAGACTTTGACGATTACGTCGCAGGAAGTTCGCGAGGCCATTCAGGAGCCTATCAACACCATTGTCGAAACGGTGCGCTACACACTCGAGCGCTGCCCGCCGGAACTTTCCGCGGACCTTGTGGACCGCGGGATCGTACTTGCGGGGGGTGGCGGGTTGTTGCGAGGACTGGATAAGCTCTTGGCTGAGGAGACGGGTCTCCCCGTCCACGTGGCCGACGACCCGCTCAGCGCGGTCGTGATGGGCACGGGCATCGTGCTCAACGAACTCAATTTCCTGCGTAAAGTCTCGGACCACGAGCGGCGGTCGGGCCGATAGAGAGAACGTGCGCAAACGATCGTTGCTGGCCGCCCTGGGGCTGCTGGTGATCCTTCTGGTGATCACCGGCTTGAAGGTCCCTTTTGCCCTCCGCGTGAAAGACGCGCTGAGTGAGGGGTTTGTTCCCTTCGCGGACTTCTCGACCCGCTTTCAAGGCAGCCTTCAGGTGCTTTCTCATCGCACGAAGGGTTACGCGCGACTCCAGGGGGAAAACACCGATCTTCGCCGCCAGTTGGGAGAGATCTCCTCTCGCGTCGCGCAGGCGGGGGAACTCGAGCGCGAGAACCGAAACTTCCGCACGATGCTCGATTTCAAGAACCGCAGCGAACTCAAGCTCATCCCCGCCAAGGTGATCGCGCGCGACCCCTCCAGTTGGTGGAGTTCGGTGCTCGTGGACCGCGGTTCCTCTGATGGCATCACCCGTGACCAACCCGTGCTGACCGTCGAAGGCCTTGTCGGCAAGGTGATTGAGGTCATGCAGAATAATGCCCGTGTCCTGCTCCTCGTGGACGAGAACTGCAAGGTCTCCGGATGGCTGAAGGAGACCGGGTACTACGGGATCGTGCAGGGGAATATCCTCTCCGGGGGAGCGGGAGCCCCGTGTCGGATGCTTTTCGTGGACCGCTTCGCGACCCTCAAGGAGAACGACAAGGTCCTCACCTCCGGCCTTGGTGGAATTTTTCCGAAGGGCATCCTGATCGGGACCGTCACCGCCGTGGCCCCATCGAACGACTCCCGAAAAGCAACGCTTTACCAGGAGCTTTACGTGGCCCCCGCGGTGGACCTCGCACGGATTGACGAGGTCTTCATTGGAGTGGGTGTGAGGCCGCAGGCTGCGCCCGCTGCGCTACCGGCGATGCCCCCCGAACGCCCGAAGAGGCGTTCCTAACGGCTCCGCGCCATGAACCGGTTGCTGATTCCCTTCGCCCTGGTGGCCTCCGCCATCGCCCTTGTCACGGTGCAGTGCACCGTGACCTGGCGTTGGATGATGTGGGGGGTCCGCCTCGAACTCCTGCCACCACTCCTGGTTTACATGGCATTCACGGTAAACCTCCCGACGGCCCTTTTCCTTGGGGTATTCTCGGCCCTTCTTTTCGATTCTTTTAGCGCGGGATACATGGGTGCCAGCGTAATTCCGTACCTGGCCACGGTGACGCTCTTCTGCGCCCTTCGCCCCGTCTTCTTTCGGAATCGCATCTCGACCCGCTTTCTCAGCGGCCTGGTGGCGGGCTTCCTCGTTCTCGCGCTTCAGTGGATTTTCTCCGGAAAGGTAACCTCTGTGCCGGTGGGGACCATCCTTCCCAGGATTCTCCACCTCGCGGTCCTGGGCGGCATCCTGAGCACGGTCTACTTCTTCGTCTTTGACTTCGCCTTCCGCTCGGTAGGGCTCAATCCCGGACGTTTCGAGGAGCCCTCGCCATGATCCTTGAAACTGCTGGGGAGCGCTCGCCATGGCGGCTCTTTCTCCTGTTCCTGGCCATCGTGATCGGCCTGGGGATCCTGCTCATCGCGATGGCCTTCCGCCAGCTCGTGCAGGGTGAGGAGTGGACCGCGGAGATGGCCCAGAGCTCGACTCGCGTGGTGAAGCTACCTGCCCCGCGCGGTCGCATCTTCGACCGCAATGGCACCGTCCTTGTGGACAACCGCCCCAGCTACAATGTGGCCCTTTTCCTCGATGAGTTCGGCGCGGGCCGCAACCGCAAGCGTCTTATCGAGCGCGTGAGCAACAGCGTCGGCGTGCTTAAAAAACGGATGAACCTGCCGGTGCACGTCAACGAGCGCGTCGTGCGCATCCACTACGAACGCCGCGGGCCGCTGCCCCTCACCGTCTGGAACGATCTCAGCCCCGCCGCCCTCGCGGCCTTCGTCGAACGCAGTCCCTGGATGCAGGGCGTGGACCTTCAGATCGACCCGGTGCGCGTCTATCCCTACGGCCCCCTTGCGTGCCACATCCTCGGCTATGTCGGAAAGCCCGAATCGAGCGGTGTGGAGGAGTTCGATTTTGATTCCATCGGGCGACGCGCCTTCTCCCAGCCGGCCGCCATCGGCAAGGCGGGGATCGAGGCCTCGATGGACAGGGTCCTCCAGGGCACGCCCGGCCAGCGCGTGATCCGCCTGAACGCTGCCGGGTTGACCGAAGCGGAGGTCTATCGCACCGAGCCGACGCCGGGCAATGACGTGGTGCTCAGCATCGACGCCGAGATCCAGTCCATCGTCGAGGAGTGTTTCACCGGCTACCGCGGCGCCTGCGTCGTCCTCGATCCGCGCAACGGGGATGTCCTCGCCCTCGTTTCCGTCCCCTCGTACAATCCGAATCTCTTTGTGCCCGCCATTCGCCGCGCCGACTGGAACGCGCTCGCCACCGATCCGCAGCGGCCGATGCTCAACCGCGCGACCCAGGCATCTTATTCCCCGGGGTCCACCTTCAAGGTCATGGGCTCCCTTGCCGGTTTCGAGAGCGGCCTCGTCGACGAGAAAACGGTCTTCCAATGCTCCGGGAGCTTCGCGCTCGGCCCCATCGTCTTCGCCTGCTGGGAGAAGGGCGGGCACGGCGACATGCAGATGCGGGAGGCGATCACGATGTCGTGCAACGTCTTTTTCTACAACCTCGGCTACCGCATCGGGGGCCCTGCTCTCTGGGATATGGCCGGCGCCTTCGGGCTCGGAGAGAAGACTGGCATCCCGCTCGAGGGGGAAACCGGGGGGCTGCTGCCGACGGAGGCCTACAAGCGGGCGGCCAATCCGCGTGATCGCTGGACGGCCGGCGACTCGGTGAATATGTCCATCGGCCAGGGGCTCCTCAACGTGACCCCCCTTCAGATGGCCGTCGTGGCCGCCGCGCTCGGCAACCGCGGGACCGTGCTCAAGCCGCGCCTCGTCCTGCGCGTGGAAACCCCTGAGGGCGAGGCCGTGGCAAAGTTCGCCTCGGAGTTTCGCGGAAAGGTCCCCGCCACGCCCGCCCATATCGAGTTTGTTCGTGAGGCGATGCTGAACGTCGTCGAGAACGGCACCGGGAAGCATGCGGCCCTTCCGAAGATCAAGATCGCGGCCAAGACCGGGAGCGCCCAGTTCAAGGTGAGGGATCGCGCCACGGGGGAACTGATCAAGCAGACTCGCGCCTGGATGCTCTCCTTCGCCCCCTACCCCGAACCGCACTACGCGATGGCGATCATCGCCGAGGGGGGGGTCTCGGGAGGGACCACCGCCGGTCCGATCGTCGGGGCGATCTACAAGAAGATCTTCGAGCTCGAACAGGGGCGCCACCAGTTGCTTCGTCCGGCGGCGGTCGCCGCGATGCCGGTCACCGATCGGATCACCGGGCGGGAAGGCGACGTGAGCGGCGAACTCCTCGGCGACAGCCCTCCCCCTGCCGTGCCGGCGATGCCGGCGGGGGATGTCCCCGACGAGGCCGTGCCGACGGCCTTTCCTTCCGAACCCGTGAGGAACCGATGATCACGCGCCGACACAAGATGGGCACGTTCTTTCACGAGCTCGCGGCGGACTTCCGCTGGGGGCAGCTCTTCGCGATCCTCTGTCTCATGGTCTTCAGCCTCCTCTTTATCTACAGCGCAACCGTGCGCACCGGCGGGGGCGTCCCGGATGAGGTGAAAAAACAGGGAATCTGGTTTGGCGTGGGAATCGTCGGCTACCTCCTCGCCTCACTGTTGGACTACCGCTGGGTTTGCCGCAATGCCTGGCTCCTTTACGCGGGGACCTTCGCCCTGCTGGTATGGGTCCTGTTCAAGGGGAGGGAGATCTACGGGGCAAAGCGATGGATCAGCTTCGGGTCCTTTACCATCCAGCCCTCCGAATTTGCAAAACTTTCGGTGCTCCTTGCCCTTTGCTGGTACCTCGGACGGCGGACCGTGGGTCTCCGCGACGGGCGGTCCGTTGCGGTCGCCTCGCTTCTCGCACTGATTCCGGCGGCCCTCATCCATCGCCAGCCCGACCTCGGGACCGCCCTTTCCATCGTCGCGCTTCTCCTCCTCCTTCTCTTCCTGGCCGGCGCCTCCCTTCGCTTCTTCACCATGCTCGGCCTGGTCGCCCTTCTTCTCGCCGGTGCGTTGGGGTGGGAGACCTGGCGCTACACCCACTTCCGCCGCGCGCGCATCGCCGGCACCGTGACCGCCGAGGCACATTACAAGTCGCTCCTCCATCTCAAGGAGTACCAGCTTAACCGTATCCTCGGGGTCGTGGCACCCGACGAACTCGACCAGCTCAACGAGGGCTGGAACATCCGCCAGTCGCTCATCGCGATCGGCAGCGGCCGCTTCTCGGGCAAGGGCTGGCACAAGGGGGACGTCACCCGCGGAGGCTACCTCCCGCGCACCGTGTCGCTCAATGACTTCATCTTTGCGGTCTTCGCCGAGGAAAGCGGCTTTGTCGGGGGCGTTGCCCTGCTCACCCTCTACGCCGGCATTCTCATCGGGGGGGCCCGGGTGGCGATGCAGGCTGGCGACCAACTCGGCTCGCTTCTCGCCGGCGGGGTTACCTTCCTCCTCTTCTTCCACGTCTTCGTCAACGTGGGGATGACGCTCGGGATTCTCCCCATCGTCGGCGTCCCCCTTCCCCTCATGAGCTACGGCGGATCCTTCGTGCTGGTGAGCATGATCCTCCTCGGTCTCATCCAAAGCGTCTGGCTTCACCGTAAACCGTACTGAACGAAACCGAGTACAAACCCACTCTCACTCCACCGTCTTCTCCCTTCTCATTTCTCAACTCTAACTGAACAGACCCATGCTCAAATTTATCTTCAACAAGCGCAAAGCCAGCAACAAAGAGATCGTCATCAACGCGGAAGCCCTCGAGAAGCGCGTCGCGCTCCTCGAAAATGGCCGCCTCGAAGAGTTTCACATCGAGCGCACCAACGAGCAGCGCCTGGTCGGCTCGATCTTCAAGGGGCGCATCAAGAACCTTGAGCCCGGCCTCAAGGCCGCCTTCGTGGACATCGGCTACGAGAAAAACGCCTTCCTCCACTACTGGGACATCATCCCCGAGTCCTCGGAAACCTCCTTTGAGGCCGTCGAGACCAAGGGCCGCCGCCCTCGCGAGTCCACCCAGGGCTCCAAGCGGCCGACGATGGACGACATCCCGAAGCTCTTCCCCCCCGGCACCGAGGTGATTGTGCAGGTGACCAAGGGGCCGATCGGCACCAAGGGTCCCCGCATCACCACCGACATCAGCCTGCCGGGCCGCTACCTCGTCCTGAACCCCTTCAGCGACCAGAGCGGCATCTCCCGAAAGATCGAGGATCCGCGCGAGCGAATCCGCCTTCGCGAAATCCTTCGCGGCATGACCGTTCCCGCAGGCATGGGGGTGATCTTCCGCACCGCGGGCATGGGCCTCAGCCGCCGCTACTTCATCCGCGACCTCGCCCTCCTCGTCGAGGAGTGGCAGAAAATCGCGGAGCGCATCAAGGTCGCGCCCATCCCCTCGAGCGTCTTCAACGAGCCGGGGCTCGTCCACCGCACCGTGCGCGACTTCCTCACCGAGGACATCGACCGCATCATCGTGGACAGTCCCGCCGAGCACGATCTCATTGCCGAGCTCGTGGGGCAGGTCTCCACCCGCTCGAAGGCCAAGGTCAAACTTTACGACGAGCCCATGCCGATCTTCCAACGCTTTGGCGTCGACCAGCAGATTGAGGACGCGTTCAAGCGCCAGGTCTGGCTCAAGTGCGGCGGCTGCATCGTCATCGACGAGACGGAGGCGATGATTGCCATCGACGTGAACACCGGCCGCAACACCAGCGGGAAGGACCTCGAGCGGACGATCCTCACCACCAACCTCGAGGCCGCCGAGGAGGTGGCCCGCCAGCTCCGTCTCCGAAATATCGGCGGGCTCATCGTGATCGACTTCATCGACATGAGGAGCCGCCGCGACCAGCACGAAGTGACCAACCGCCTTCGCGACCACGTGCGCCGCGACAAGGCGAAGACCCACATCCTCCCGATCTCCCCTCTCGGGCTCGCCGAGATGACGCGCCAGCGCCAGGAGGAGAGCATCCGCGATGCCGTGTTCGAGCCCTGTCCGAACTGCCGCGGCCGCGGCGTGGTCAAGTCCGCCGAGAGCATGAGCGTTGAGATCCAGCGCCGCATCACCGAGGTCCTCCGTAAACGGAGCGGCCGTGGCGAGGAGGTGCCGATCCGCGTGATCGTTCACCCCGAGGTGCTCGAGCGCCTGCATAAGCATGACGAGGAGCGCCTCATGGACATGGAGCAGCGCCTCTCGGGCAAGCTCAGCTTCCGCGCCGACCCCTCCATCCACAAAGAGGAGTTCCGCGTGATCAACCCGGTCAGCGGCGTCGAGTTCGAGTAGACTCACGGCCCTGAGGAAATCGGAGAGCCACCGATGATCTTGGAAATGAATTTGTGAATTTATTTCTGGGGAGCACACGCGGCTCGCGTGTCCTGTTGGGCGACTCGCCCAACAGTCTCCTCGGAAAATCGGCGGGCCGCCGATTTTGAACACGCGGGCCGCGTGTGCTCCCCTCAGAACAATGAATCGGCGCCGTCTGTCCTTATCTGTGTTTCATCCGTGGCTTCCTGCGATTGATCCATGAAAATCGTCCTCGCCACGCGCAACCGCCACAAGGCGCGGGAGATCGCGGACCTTCTCGTTCGCCCGGTGCTCACCCTCGACGAGGTCGGCTTCGCCGGCGAGGTCGAGGAGACCGGGCCCACCTTCGAGGCGAACGCCCGCCTCAAGGCGCAGGCGACCGCGCGCTTTCTCCGTGGGAAGGCGGGCGAGCCCACGCTCGTCGTCGCCGACGACTCCGGACTTGAGGTGGACGCCCTCCACGGCGCCCCGGGCGTGCTCTCCGCGCGCTACGCCGGCACCCCGTGCGACGATGCCGCCAATAACACGAAGGTGATCGAGAGCCTCCGTGGCATTCCCATCTCGCGTCGCGGTGCGCAGTTCCGCTGCGTCCTCGTCGTGGAAATCGCCGGCGGTCCGTGCGATGGCGAGACCCGCGTCTTCGAGGGAATCGTGCGCGGGAAACTCGGCTTTCGCCCGAAGGGGAAACGGGGTTTCGGCTACGACCCGCTCTTCCTCCCCGACGGCCACTGCCGGACGACCGCCGAGATGTCGGCGACGGAGAAGAACGCGATCAGCCACCGCGGCGCCGCCGTCCGCGCCCTGCGTGCATGGCTGGCCCAACGCTCCCCCTGAAAATACAGCTTACGGCACGGGCGGGAAGAGACGGTGATACTGACGGCAAATATCCTCGGGAAAATCCTTCCCGTTGCTGATCGGAACGATCATGGGGCGGTTCAATGATTGGAGAATTGCGCATAAATCACCCTCTTTTGCGCAAAGGCTTCCCGCCCCCCGTCTTCTCGCTTTTCCACTCCCTGTTGCCATTGCTCACTGGCCGTTGCCGTGAGGCAACGCGTGAACCGTTGAACCCAACAACCTGAGCGGTTAAGAAACGACAACCCTCGGTAAGATCTTGACTCCCGCACGATCGTTCCTCCCTTTATCTTCCTTTCATGAACACCAAGATCCCCTTCATCTGGAGCAACGACGACATCACGATCGGCCTTTCCGAGCCGATGCAACGCCAGCTCGACTTCCTCGCGCGTTGGAATCTCAAGGGCACCTTCTTCGTGGTTCCACTTCTCCGTCGGAAAGACCCCGAGGGACGCATCCGCCCCACCCCCCTGACCAACGACCCCGGACTCATCTCCCTGATCAAGGCCGCGATGCGCAACGGCCACGACGCCCACCAGCACTCCGTCACCCATGCCTGCGAGGAGAACGGCACGGCCGACCTGCGAATGTTCGACCTCATGGGCGACGGCGCCAAGGTCCAGTACTCAAACGAGCGCTTCGTCTTCGAACGCATCTGGGAGGTCGACGCGATCGAGGCCCACATCGGTTGGGGACGCAAGGTCTGGACCGAGGCCTTCGGAGCCCCCTCGGAGGGCTACCGTCCGGGGTGCGGCGCGTTTTGTGGCAACATGTACCTCGCCTGCGAGCGGCTCGGCTTCAAGTGGGTCTCCGCCCGGATCGTCAGCATGACGGGCTGGATGTGGGCCGCGCGGCACCTCGACTACCCCGTGCGCCTCGAGGGCCCGGGGCGTCCCTTCCGACAGGGGAAACTCATGGAGTTTCCCATCCTCGATGACGTGGCGTTCCGCATTCCCCGGGCCGATGTGGACCGATTCGTGGAACTCGGCTGGCAGCACTGGCAGAAGTGCGTGGAGAAGCGTTTCCCGTTCCTCCTCGTCAGTCACCACTTCGCCCTCGCCCATGACGAGGGCACCGGCTACGCGATCCACGAGAAACTCATCCCCCGGATCCTCGACACGGGCCTGGCGGAACCGATGACCCTCTCGGAATACCACCGCAGGGTGGAGGCGGGCGAGTTCCCCATGGCCGACAAGGCCGACCTCTACCGCGGGCCGGGGGAGGTGCCCGACTGGCACGCCCTCCACCCCTCGAACGCGGCGTGCCGCCGGTAGGAGCCCCCGGACTCCGAAAGCCTTCGCTGCAGTTCAGCTTCCCGCTCACGGCTCACGGCTTACCGCTCACCTCTCCCAGTTTCCCTGCGCAACTCGGGGCGAGCCTGAGCGACCACGCCCCGCCAACCACGGTCATGAAAACGCTGGCCACCCCGGGATGAGAGGCAGGGGTCGGAAATATGAGGATTGCGCATATATCCCCTTTTTTTGCGCAAAGGGCTTCCCTGGAGACCGAATGCCACATTGACACTCTCCCGATCCTTTCCTATGCACACGGGAGCGGGAGAACCGCATGGCCCTGTGAAGCGACGACCCACACGACGGATCATTGTCCACGGCCTGGGGAGAGACCTTCATGGGCGCAAGTTCCTCCAGGGCGTCACCCGCTACGCCCATGAGTTCGGCCCCTGGTTCTTCTGGATCTCGCCCGACCGCTCGACCTTCCTGAGCGCGCTTCGGACGTGGAAGGCCGACGGGGTGTTCTACCGCGGGACCCCGGATGGCGGGGACGTGCGGCGTCTCTGCACGGCGCGCGTGGCCGCGATCCAGATCGCCTGGCCCTCCTCCGGGCAAATGCTTGATCACCGAATCAGCGCGGACCTCCCCTCGGCAGGGAAACTGGCCGCCCGCCACCTGCTCGAACTCGGCTTCCGTCGATTCGGCTACTACGGGCCGAGTTCCCCCTATTGTCTCGCCCGAGGCGACGGTTTCGCCCGGACCCTTCACGAGGCCGGGTTCGCCTGCGACCGTCTGGAATTCCCCCCGGCGCGCCATTCCTCCCCGGAAAAACGGATCTCAAGACTCGTTGCATGGCTCCGTCGCTTTCGTCCCCCGGTGGGCCTCCTGATCGCGGAAGACAACTACGGCCAGAGGGTTTCCGAGGCCTGCCGCCGCCTCCGATGGCGCATCCCCGAGGACGTGGCCGTGGTGGGGATCTCCAACGACGAGGTCCTGTGCCAGATGATGTGGCCCGACCTCACCAGCGTCGACACCGACTACGAGCGGGTGGGTTACGAGGCGGCGGGGATGCTCAATGCCCTGATGCACGGGCGCGCGGTGAAACCTGCCCACCGTCTTGTCGCGCCCCGCGGCATCGTGGTGCGCCACTCCACGAACACCCTCGCGATCGAGGACCCGCGCATCGCCGCGGCCGTGCGCTTCGTCCACGAAGCCTGCCCCCGGCCCGTGCCCGTGGACGAGTTGGCCCGCCACGCGGGGATGTCCCGCCGCTCGCTCGAGCAGCATTTCCGCCTGGCCCTGCGTTGCTCCCCCGCCACCGAGATCCGCCGCCTTCGGATCGCCCACGCCCAGCGCCTCCTTTTGGAGACGCCGATGAAGATCGCGACCGTGGCCACCGAGTGCCATTTCCCCGACGCGAAGGACTTCTGGCAGAGCTTCCGCAAAGCGACCGGCATGAGCCCCCGAAAATTCCGGCAACTCCACCCCAAGGAACAGGCGCACCCCCCGCATCGGATGGAACCTCCCCGCCCCCCGGGCTGAGGGTCCAATCGCCCAAGAACAACCCTCCGGACCAAGAGTTGTCCGTTCAGAATGGCACCAACGGATTGACATTTTATTGCGTGGATGCTTATTTGTATATGTTGAATCTATTTCCACCATATTGAATTAAAATGATCAAAGAACAGATCAAGCATCACGCCTACGCGCTGGGGGCGGACCTGGTTGGGTTCGGCGGGATTGGACGTTGCCGGCATGCCCCCCTGATGATGAGTCCCCAGGGAATTTTCCCGGGGGCCAAGACGGTGGTGGTCATGGCCCTCCGCCATCCCGACGCGTGCATCGAGCGGGGAGGCGAGGAGCACCCGCAGAAAATCGGGCCGTACTCCATCCAGTACCTCATGAATTCCCGCCTGGACGAGATGTCCTACCGGATGGCGACCTTCATCGAGCAGTGCGGACACGGGGCCATCCCCATCGTTTCAAGCAACATCTGGCGCTACAACCAGTACAAGTCCTTGGATGCCGTTTTCGCGCCGGACCTCAGCCACATCTACATGGCGGTGGTGGCCGGGTTGGCCGACCTCGGCTTTAATGGACTGGCGCTGACCCCCGAATACGGCGCCCGCAACCGGTTTGTCACGGTCATCACCGATGCGGAGATCGAGGAGGACCCCCTGATCCCGCCGGGAACCATCTGCGACCAGTGCATGCTCTGCCGCAAGCACTGCCCCAGCCAGGCGCTCTCCAAGGAAATCAACGGCGAGAAGGTGCTCAAAATCGGAGACTACGAATACCGCTTCCCCAACAAAAACCTGTGGCGCTGCGCCTGGGGGGAGCATTTTGACCTCGATCTCGACCTGAAAATTCCGGACGTGGTGACGGAGGCCGTGATCCTGGAAAATATCAAGCAGCACGGCGTCCGCGGAGGAGAAATGGGCCAGTGCCTCAAATTCTGCCTGCCCAAATCCCTCCGCACGTTCGACCGATCCTATTCAAAAACGCCCATGCGACGCTACGGCGTGACGTCGGATGATACCCTTGAAAGCCGTGCCGTGGTGGATCGCCTGCTGACCGGGTTGCTGGCCCGTGGGGCGGAAGAGGTGATCGTGACCAGCGCGGATGAACTGCGCGGGAAAGGGTTCGACCTGGAGCGCATCCTGCCCGGCGCGAAGAGCGCCGTGACCCTGGCGGTGGCCTGCCCGCACAAAGAGGACTCGGATTTTTACGGGGGCGCCCATCTCCAGGTGGGAAACCTCTGCTACGACCTCACACGACAACTGGAGGACCTGGGCGCACGGTCGCTGATGACCCTGGAGCCCGGGGCCACGCCGCCAAATCCGTCCGAGGACATGAATCCCACCATCTTCATTTTGGGCGGCATCCCCGATCTGGCCGGGCGCACGCTGGCCGCCAATACGGTCGTCACCCGCAAGGCGCTGAAGCCGCAACGGCGCGGGAGTCGCGGCGCGAAGTTCACGCCCGATCATGGGAAGGCGACGGAAACCCTGACCCGCCATCTGCTGGATTTATCCCGTTCGCTGGGCGCGGACCTGGCCGGAGTCGCATCGGTTTCGCGCGTGGATGAACTGGCGGACCAGCTCCGCCCCGTTTTTCAAGACGAGGAAATCCTGGATGCAAAGGACAAGTCGATCCGTTTCACTCCATGGGATCCGGAAATCACCGCCCGCATCCGCCGCGTGAGAACGGCCGCGGACCTGCTTCCGGGCGCGAAATCCGTCCTCGTGTTCGGCCTCCGCCTGCACCGGGAGGTGCTGCGCTGGGCGACACGGTCGCCGTCCGAATCGGTCGGCCCCTACTCGTTCGAGACCTATGTCACCAACTGGCTGGGCGCGATCCTGGGCTATCAGCTGGTCAAGCGGCTGGAGGCCTTCGGCTATACCGGCGTGTTGACCACCGATTTGCACGGTACCGAATCCGTGACCGCCAATCCGCGCGGGCCGCAGCCGGATCTCTTTTCAAACCGGTTCGCGGCCTTGGCCGCAGGGCTTGGCGATCTCACCACCAGCGGGCATCTGGCCTCGCCGGAGTTCGGCATCCGTCAGCGGTTCCTCGCGGTGGTCACGGATGCACCCCTGGAGGCGAGCCCGCTGCTGGCACCCGATGGTGATCTCCTTTGCGCCACCTGCGACCAGCCTTGCGTGACCCGGTGCCCCTCGCAGGCGATCACGTCGCAACGCGTGCCGCTCACGTGCGAGGGAAAGGCGTTCTCGTTCAACCGCATCCATGCCAAACGATGCGATTGGGTCAAACGCTACGCCCTGATGGGGACCGGCGGTTTTCGGTTTCTGGGGTCCCGCGTGGACGAGGTGCCGCCCGCAACGATCGGGAAAGAGGCGCTGGCGGAAGCCCTTCGACGGCACGATCCCATCAAAAAGTACCGGCCGGTGGCGGTCGAACCCTGCGTGATCGAGTGTCCGTATGGGAGTGACCGAAACTAAGATCCCGAGATCCGGGCGCTGATGACTTTGGCGGCGACGGCCATGCAGGAGAGGATTTTGGCCTTGTGTGCCCGGGTCAGCTTGTGTTTTGGCAGGAAAAGGCCGAGGGCCGCCACGACCTTTCCTTTCTCATAAAGCGGATAACTGATGCCGGCCACGCTGTCGGAGGTCATCACCCTGCCATCCTGCCGAATCTTTTCCAGCGCGGCGGCCAGTTTTTTCTGGGAATCGGCTTCGGGCCACTGGTCTTTGTCAGGCAACCCCTTGCGGGTCAGGACCGACTGCATTTCGTGTTTCGGCGCATGCGCCAGGAGCAATCTCCCGGTGGCGGTGCGGTAGATGTCCTCTCGCATCAGGAACTGTTCGCGCACCTGGTAGATATCGTCGCCGCTGATCTGGGAAAGGATGATCCGTCGCCCGTTGCTGAGCACGGCGAGAAGAACCGTTTCCCGTACCTGCTCCGCCAGCTTCCTCATGCCGGCCTCGGCGGCGCCGATCAGGTCCCTGCGGAACGGTCCGTTCCGTGTGATGAAATAGGCCATCATGCCCAGCGTGTAGCCCTTGCGGGCCGCCGGCTGGTCCGCGTAGTGGAGATCCGTGAGCGTTCTTAGAATATTGGCGCAGGTTCCGAGCTTCAGCCCCATGCGGCCGGCAATCTCAGAGAGAAACTTCGGCTGCTCCGGATTTTCAGCCAGAATTTCCAGCGCTTCCAGGGATCGGGCAATGGATTGAATCATGAGGCGGCTCGATCTTAATGGATTTTTTCCTTCGAATGCCAGCGTGTCATCCGCCGACCATACGGTGAGGGTGCTCGACAAACTTATTGGATTCACGGTCAATTTCTCTCTCCCGCGCTGGGGACAGCACGGGCTACCAATGGTAGCCCGCCGTGTCCCTGCGGCGGGATCACCGAAAAATTTGTCGCACACCCCGTCCGGTGCTCTTGGGTAGCCTTTGCAGTTGACCCGGCACGGCGGGGATTTGAGAATCCACGTTCGACCTATTCTCCTTATGTCCGCCCCTCGTTTCTCCGTGAAGACAGACCGCGCGGGTGTGATTTTCTCCAGTTCCCGCTTCCAACTCCCAGACACTTCCGCATGAACCTTCACGAATACCAGGCCAAGGACCTCCTCCGAAGATTCGGTGTCCCCGTTCCCCAAGGAACCAGCGCGGCCACGCTGGAGGAGGCCATCGCCGCCGCCGGGAAGATGTTTTCCTCGGGCGCCCCTGTCGTGGTGGTGAAGTCCCAGATTCATGCCGGCGGGCGCGGCAAGGGCGTGTTTGAGGGCGGCTACAAGGGGGGTGTCCAGGTCTGCAAAGCCCCCGCCGATGCCCGCTACGCCGCTTCCCAGATGCTCGGTCACCGCCTCGTGACCAAGCAGACGGGACTCGAAGGGCGGGTCGTCCGTCGCGTCCTCGTCGAGCTCGGTTCAAAGATCGTCCGCGAGCTCTATCTTGCCGTGCTCCTCGACCGCGGGACGGGCCGCCCCGTGATGATGGGCTCCACGGCCGGCGGCATGGACATCGAGGAGGTGGCCGCCAGCACACCGGAGAAGATCGTCCGCGTGGACATCGATCCCCTCCTTGGGATGCAGGCCTTCCAGGCCCGCTGGCTCGCCTCGAAACTCGGCCTCTTGGGCGAGCTCGTCAACCCGGCCGTCAATACGATGCTCGGTCTCTATCGCGTCTTCTGGGAGTGCGACGCCACCCTTGTGGAGGTCAACCCACTCGTTGTTGCCGAGGGGGCCGGCGGCAAGCTCTCCGTCCTTGCCCTCGACGCCAAGATCAACCTCGACGACAACGCGCTCTTCCGCCACCCCGACCTCCTCGCGATGCGCGACCTCGACGAGGAGGCGCCGCTCGAGGTGGAGGCCTCGAAGTACCACCTCAACTATATCAAGCTCGATGGGAACATCGCGTGCATGGTCAACGGGGCGGGCCTCGCCATGGCGACCATGGACATCATCAAGCACTCGGGCGGTTCCCCCGCGAACTTCCTCGATGTCGGCGGCGGGGCGAGCCGCGACCAGGTCGCCGCCGCCTTCCGCATCATCCTCGCCGATCCCTATGTAAAGGGAATCCTTGTGAACATCTTCGGAGGAATCATGAAGTGCGACGTGATCGCTGAGGGGATCCTTGCCGCCGTCAAGGAAACCGACCTGCATCTCCCCCTTGTCATCCGCCTTGAGGGCACGAACGTGGACCTCGGGCGAAAGATGCTCCGCGAAAGCGGGCTCGCCGTGATCGCGGCAGATTCCCTCGCGGACGCCGCAAAAAAAGTCGTGGCCGCCGTCAAATAAAGGCAAAAATGAGCATTCTAGTTGACGCTTCTACGCGGGTGATGGTGCAGGGCATGACCGGAAAAACCGGCGCCTTCCACACGAAACAGGGCCTTGAATACGGCACAAAAATCGTCGCGGGAGTCACCCCCGGGAAGGGGGGCGAGAAGTTCGAGGGGCAGATCCCCATCTTTGACACGGTCTCGGAAGCCGCTGCCGCCACAAAAGCCACCGTCTCCGTGATTTACGTTCCCCCCGCCTTCGCCGCGGATGCCATCCTCGAGTCGGTGGATGCCGGCCTCGATCTCGTGGTCTGCATCACCGAGGGAATCCCGATCAACGACATGGTTCGCGTGCGCCGCGCCATGGCGGGCAAGCGGACCCGCCTGCTTGGGCCGAACTGCCCCGGCCTGATCACCCCCGGCACGGGGCCAAACTCCACCGGCGGCTGCAAGATCGGGATCATGCCCGGCTATATCCACCGCCCCGGCAGGGTCGGCGTCGTCTCCCGCTCGGGCACGCTCACCTACGAGGCGGTCTGGCAGCTCACTTCCCTCGGCATCGGCCAGTCCACCTGCATCGGCATCGGGGGCGACCCCGTCGCCGGCCTGAGCCATCTCGATGTGGTGAAGCTCCTCCACGACGACCCGAACACCGACGCGATCCTGATGATCGGCGAGATCGGCGGCACGGGGGAGGAGGATGCCGCCGCGTGGCTGAAGGCCCACGGCAAGAAGCCCGTCGCCGCCTTCATCGCCGGAGTCACCGCCCCCCCCGGCCGGCGCATGGGCCATGCGGGAGCGATCATCACCGGTGGGAAGGGAACCGCGCCCGCCAAGATCGCCGCCCTCAAGGAGGCCGGCGCGGCCATCGCCCCCAATCCCTCGGAGATGGGACACACCCTCGCCGCGCTCCTGAAATAATCCCGCGCCAGGAACTTGGCGCGGGATTTGTTTCCCTCAGCACACGCACCCTGCACACGACTCCCCATCCCCCGACGGAATCCCCCCCTTGAACATGACCCCCAGGCTCCTCCTCCCGTCGCTCGCGTTTGCGACGTTCCTCGCCAACGCGCTCGCCGTGCCGACCCACACCCCCGCCGCCCCGCGCGAGGTCGCTCCCCTTGCTCCCAACGAGATCGCCCGCCTCCTCGGCAATGCCTTCGCGGCGGTTGCCGAGAAGGTCAGCCCCGCCGTCGTCATCGTCACCGTCACTCGCAAGGGGATGGATACGGAAGGCGCGCCATGGTCGCCGGACGAGCAGCCCGAGGGGCCCTTCGAGTTCTCCCCGCGCAGCCCCCGTCGCATTCCCGTGCCGCGCGAACCCGGCGAGTCGCAGGGCTCCGGTTTCATCGTGCGCGCGGACGGCTACATCTATACGAACAGCCACGTGATCCAGGGCGCCGAGAAAATCAAGGTCCGCCTCAAGGACGGGCGCACCTTCGACGCGCAGGTCGTCGGCATCCCCGACGAGAAGACGGACGTGGCGGTCATCAAGATCAACGCCAAGGACCTACCCATCATCGAGATCGGGGACTCGGACGCCATCCGCCCGGGCGAGTGGACCATTGCCATCGGCGCCCCCTTCAACCTCGACTACAGCGTGACCGTCGGCGTGCTCAGCGGAAAGGTGCGCGACCGCCTCGGTGCCGCCGTCTACGAGGAGTACCTGCAGACCCAGGCGACGATCAATCCGGGTAACAGCGGTGGGCCGCTCCTCGATATCGAGGGCCGCGTGATCGGCATCAACACCCTCATCCGCACGCGCACCGGCCCCGGTTTCAGCTACTACAACGCGAACGTCGGCTTCGCGATTCCCATCAAACTCGCGCAGAAGATCGGCAACCTCCTCATCACCAAGGGTCGCGTCGAGCGCCCATGGATCGGGGTGGACATCAAGACCCTTTCGGAGGCCACCGAGATGAAGCCCTTCGTCAAGGGAGTCGAGAAGGGCGCCGTCATCATGGCCATCCGGCACGATGGCCCCGCCTACAGCTCCGGGCTCAAGCCGGGAGACGTGGTCACCGCCATTGACGGGTTGCCCGTGGCCACGGCTCGCGACCTGCAAAAGCATGTGCTCGACCGCCAGGTCGGGCAGGTCGTTCGCCTTACCGTGATCCGAGAGGGCAAACCGACCGCCGTGGACGTGAAGACAGGGCTCCAGCCCGCGACGCCGTCGCAGGCGTCTCGCCAGATGCCGACGCCCGGCGGCTCGCTCACCTACGGGATGATTCTCCAGCCGGTGACCAAGGAAGTTGCCGAACAGTACTCGCTCACCGAGAAGAGCGGGCTGCTCATCATGGAGGTGACCGATGACTCTGCTGCCGCGCGCGCCGGGCTCGTGCCCGGCATGGTGATCACCGAGGTGGACGGCAGGAGGGTCACCAGCCCGCTTCTCTTCCGCGAAGCGATGAAGAAGGCCGAGCCGAAGCGAGGCGCGCTCCTCCAGGTCTCTCGCGATGGAACCCGTGGATTTGTCGTGATTCGCACGGCCTCCGAGGGCCAGTCCGACGAGCCCGAGCCCGCGAAATAGGGGAGAAGTGTGGTGATGGGCGCCGGCAGGTCAACCGCCGGCTACGGGTACCGTGACTTCAGGGCGCGACCGAGGCGGGCGCTGCGACTGGCCAGGTCGAGGATGTGGATCGGGCGTCGCGACCACTCGGGGGTGATCACGAGCTTCTCGCCCTTCACGAGGTGGCGGGCGACGTTCTTGTAGAATCGCCACCACTCGGAGGGATTGGACTTACCTTTGGTCACGACGATACGGGCGCCATCCCGGGTGGTCACCTCGTAATCGGTGTCGTTGACCATGAGGAAGGTGCCCTTGGTGCCCGTGAACTCGACCCGCCCGAGTTTGGGGTTCGCGTCCAGCGCGGTGATGCAAAGGGTGAGCCATGCGCCATTTTTGAAGCGGATCACGGCAAAGCCTTCGTCCTCGATGGCGTCCTTCTTCCATCGGGTCTGCGGTCCCCAGAACCCCCGCTTGGCGAAGCCGGCGACCTCGTCGATCTCGGAATCGATCACCTGGAGGGAGTACTCGAGGAGGTGGACGCCCCAGTCGTAGAGCGCGCCGCCGGAGATGGAACGGCTCGTGCGCCACCAGTCTCTGGGCTTGCCCCAACTCCCCATGTGGGCCTCGACGCGAAAAACGTCGCCGATGACGCCCTGGCGGATGAGCTTTCGGCCGAGCATGATCGCGCCCTCCCAGTGGCGGTTGTGGTAGGTGGAGAGGACGAGTTTCCTTTTCCGGGCCTCGACGATCATCGCGTCGCACTCGGCGGTGGTGATCGCCAGCGGCTTCTCGCAGACGACGTGCCGCCCCGCGCGGAGGCACTGGAGGGCGAGCTTCGCGTGGGTGTTGTGCGGGGTGATGATCACCACGAGGTTGACCGCCGACTTCTTGAGCATTGCCGCCACCGTCGAGTAGGTCTCGATCCCGGGAAAATCGGTGGTGGCCACTTTCAGGCGGGAGGGGTCAATCTCGGCCACCGCGATCGGGGTCATCCCGGCACCCTGCATCTCCTTGAGGTGGGCGCGGCCCATGTTGAAGGCCCCGCCGTATCCGATCACGCCAACCTTGATGTCGCCGGCTCGTTTGAAAGATTTGCTCATGGGACGGGATTCTTCATACGTGCGCCCGTCTCGTCAATGCGTATGCGAGTCCCCGCGAGCGAGGGGCATGCGACTAAAACATTGGTCGCCCCCTCCTTTGGGCGCGACCAAAGGGATCACCCCTTCATCACGGTGACCCCGCTCCAGTCCGAGGGCGGGGGATTTTCGAGGAGGCAACGGCACTCCTCGATCCGCATGCGGCACGGCTCGTCGTCGGCAGCCCCCCGTTGGATTTCCTCGAAGAGGCGCGCGGCCTCCGCCCAGCGACGCTCGAAGAAAAGGGCCATCGCCTCCGAAAATCTCCGACAGAACTCCGCCGGCTCCCGCGGGAGGACACCCTTTTCGCCGACCAACTCGTACACCGCCACGGTCGTATCCCGGCCCTTGACGGCCACCCTCCCGAGGAGGCGGGCCTCCATTTCCATACACACGGCCTCCCAGGTGGATCCGCTGATCAGGGTGCGCGTGCGGTAGAGCTTGTTCAGCGCCTCGATACGGCTGGCGACATTGACGGGGTCCCCCATCACGGTGTAGTTGAGGCGCTCCTCATAACCGACATTCCCGACCAGCACCTCGCCGGTGTTGATCCCGATCCGGGTGAGGAGCGGGGGAATGCCCCGGGCATGCCAGGTGGGCACCATGCCATCGAGGAAGGCCTGGCAGCGCAGGGCGGCCCGACAAGCCAGTACGGCATGGTTTTCGATGGGTTTTGGCGCGCCCCAGAAGGCCATGATCCCATCCCCGATGTACTTGTCGACGGTCCCCTGTCCCGAATGGATGATCTCGGTCATGCCCTTGAGGTACTCGCCCAGGTTCTCCATGAGGCGATGGGGCTCCATCCCCTCGCAAAGGGAGGTGAAGCGGGCGATGTCGGAAAAGAACACGGTGACCGGCCGCTTCTCCACGTCGAGGACCGCCTTCTTCTTCAGGCGGATTAACTCGGAAACCAGATCCGCGGGGACGTAGCGACGGAAAGAGCGCAGGCCATCGCGCACATTGTTCACGGTGTCGCGCATGGCAACGACCTCGAGGATGCGGGAGGGGAAGTCGCTCTGGCCGCGCAGGTCGAAGTTCTGGATCCGGGCCATGTCCCTTTCCAGCCGGAGGAGGGGCTCGGTGATCGATTTGGAAACCAGCAGGGCCACGCCGATGGAGAACACCCCGACCAGGACGGTGACCACGGCGATGACTGTGAAATGGGACTTCTCATAGGCGAGGACTTTGGCGGCGGAGATGTCCACGCCCACCACCGCCTCGAGCGATCCGTCGGGATTGAGAATGGGGGCGTATCCCGAAAGCCAGACGCCCCACGAGTCGCGGTCGAAGTCTTTGGCAACCCTGGCGAGATAGGGAGGCTCGAAAGAGAGGGAGAGGGCCGCCGAGGCGGATTCGTAAATATCGCCGACATGGCTCAGGTCCGCCCCGGATTCCTCGGCATCCATCACGAAACGGATACGGCCGTCCGAAAACTTTCGCAGGGTGTAGACAAAGCGCACGTCCCCCACCCCGTCGCGGATGGCCCGCAGGCGCCGCTTGATTTCCCGGTACTCGGCCCCGCCTTCATCGCCACGGGAAAGGATGCGCCGGTGCTGGGCGGGATCCACCTGCTGGGCGGCGAGGGTGGCGACGTTGAGGATCCGCTGGCGGATGTCCTCGCGAACCGCGGAACGGATGCTCAGGTAGGCGAAACCTCCCAGGAGGAGGGCGGTCAGCATGACGATTCCGGCAAAGGCCATGCCCATACCCAGCCGAAGACGGATGTTCCTGCCTCGGGGAGACGTCGGGGAACGGCTCGGGTGGGGATTCGCGAACATCGTCACCCAAGAATACCCCGGCGCACCGGGGACCATCGAGCGGTATTGTGCGCGGGCGGTCTCTCGCCCAGATGGCGGTAGCCTGGGTTCTGCGTCACCCGGAGGTGACTTCCTCGCGTTGTCGTGGGTTTTGGATTGCCGGCGGGCGGATGTCGGCCAAGACTCCCGGGTCCATTCATGCACAAACATCGCAAGATCACCCTCGCGCGTTTCGAGGAGTTCGGGGGCCGCCTCTTCGGTGCCTTTTACCCCGAGCGCAAGCCCGTGGATCTCGCGGTCTTCTCCGCGAAGGGAAGGATCTCTTTCGACGAGGCAATGCGGGGGAGATACCGCCCCGCGAAGGTCGGGGAACACTTCGGGCCGAAGTGGTCCACGCACTGGTTTCGCGTGGAGATCGAGGTGCCGGGCGAGTGGAAGGGGCGCGAGGTCCACCTTCTCTGGGACACGCGCACCGAGGCGTGCGTCTGGGAGAATGGGAAACCTCTCCAGGGACTGACCGGGAGTTGTGGTCCAACCTGGATGGGAGTGAAGGGGCCGCTCCGCGGGGAGTTCCCGTTGGTAATGGGCGCCGCGGGCGAGGAGAAACGAACGCTTTATGTCGAGATCGCCTGCAACACGCTCTTCGGCTGGGAGGGCGAGCCGGCGGAGCACAGCCAGGTCGGACTGCTCGCACAGGCGGAGGTTGGATGCTTCGAGCGGGATCTCTGGGAGGTCTATTGGGATTTCACGGTGATCGCGGACATGGCGCGCCACCTGCCCGAGGATACCCCGCGCGGCGGACAGGCACTGCGCGTGGCCAACGAGATGATCAACGCCTTCGAGCCCGGCGACCGCGCCTCGTGGGCGCGTGCACGGGAGATCGCGAAGGAGTTCCTCGGGTCCCGCAACGCGCCGGGGCAGCACAATATCGCCGCAATGGGCCACGCGCACATCGACACCGCGTGGCTCTGGCCCCTGGCTGAGACGCGGCGCAAATGCGTGCGCACCTTCTCGACGGCGATGCGGATGATGGAGGAGGATCCCGATTACCGCTTCGTCTGCTCACAGGCGCAGCAGTACGCGTGGATCAAGGAGGGGCATCCCGCGCTCTGGGAACAGATCAAGCGGCGCGTCGCCGAGGGGCGCTTCATGCCGGCGGGAGGGACATGGATCGAGCCCGACTGCAACGTCCCCTCGGGCGAGTCGCTCGTCCGCCAGTTCCTCCACGGCCAGCGCTTCTTCCGCAAGGAGTTCGGGATCACCTGTGGCGAGTTTTGGAACCCGGACGTCTTCGGATACTCGGGCGCGCTCCCGCAGATCATGCGCGGGTCGGGCATCCGTTTCTTCCTCACCCAGAAGCTCTCCTGGAACCAGTTCAACAAGCCGGCCAGCCACACCTTCCTCTGGGAGGGGATCGACGGCAGCCGCGTGCTCACCCACTTCCCGCCCGCGGACACCTACAACGGGAACGCCTCGGTGAAGGAGCTCCTCTATAACGTGAGCAACTTCAAGGACCACGAGCGCGCCCGCGAAAGCTGCTACCTCTATGGACACGGCGACGGCGGGGGCGGTCCCACCCGTGGCATGCTCGCCGCGCTCCGCCGCGTGAAGGACCTCGAGGGCCTGCCGCGTGTCGAACATCGCTCGCCGGCTGAGTTCTTCCAACGCTGCGAGGCTGACCTGCGCGACCCGACCGTGTGGATCGGGGAACTCTACTTTGAACTCCACCGCGGGACCTACACCTCCCAGGCGCGCATCAAGCGGAACAACCGCCGCGCGGAGGTCGCCCTCCACGATGCGGAGTTGCTCGCCGCGCTCGCAAACGCGCTGGCCAGGACCCCATACCCCGCGGAGGAGCTCGACGGCGCGTGGAAACTCGTCCTCCTCAACCAGTTTCACGATATCCTCCCCGGCAGCTCGATTGGCGAGGTCTATTCCGATTCGGAGGAGCAGTTCCGCGAGGTCTTTGCCACCGCGGGGAAGGTTCGCGAAGCCGCGTCACAGGCCCTGTTGCCGCCCGCAACCGGGCACCCTGCCGCGTTCGCGGTGATAAACACGCTTTCCCACGCACGCGAGGAACTGGTCGAGCTGCCTGGGGGCTTCCCCCCGGCGCAGGTCTGCCGCGAGGGGCGCCCGCTCGGGATCGTGCGCGCCCCGTCGATGGGCTGGGCGGTGGCCACCTCCCCGCAACCGCGGCACGAGGCGGCGACGGTTCGCGAGGAGGGGGACCGACTCATCCTTGAGAATGCCTTCCTCGTCGCCACCTTCACCTGCGGGGGGGCGCTGGTGAGCCTGCGCAACAAGCAACTTGGGCGCGAAGCGATCGCGAAGGGCGGCGAGGGGAACCGCTTCGTGCTCTTCGACGACCGTCCATACGCCTACGACGCGTGGGACGCGGATGTCTACCACCTCGAGAAGCCGCGCCCTGTCGGGCCCGCGCGCGATTGCCGGGTCGTCGAGAAGGGACCTTTGCGTGCGGCAATCCGCTTCGAGTACGCGGTTGGCGCGAAGAGTCGCATGTCGGTCGTCGCGTCGCTCGACGCGGTCTCGCGGCGGGTGGAGTTCGACTGCGAGGTGGACTGGAGGGAGCGACATGAGTTCCTGAAGGTCGAGTTTCCCATCGAGGTTCGCGCGGCGAATGCGACCTACGAGATCCAGTTCGGCCACCTCCAGCGCCCCACCCACTTCAACACGACCTGGGATCTCGCGCGCTTCGAGGTCTGCGCCCACCGCTGGGCCGACTTCTCCGAGCCCGGCTTCGGCGTGGCGCTGCTGAACGACGGCAAGTACGGCCACGCGGTGCATGGCCACGTGATGCGGCTTTCCCTGCTCCGCGCACCGACCCACCCCGACCCCGAAGCCGACCAGGGGGCGCACCGATTCCGCTATGCGCTGCTGACCCACGCGGGTGACTTCCGCGCCGCCGGCGTCGTCCATGAGGCGGCGGCCTTTAACGCGCCGCTGATGGTTGTGCCGACGACCGCGCCCGCGCAGGAGCGCTCCTTCTTCGCGGTGGACCTCCCCTCGGTGGTGGTGGACACGGTGAAGCGGGCCGAGGATTCCGACGACCTGGTCGTGCGCCTTTACGAGGCCCATGGAGGTCGTGGCCCGGTCCGTCTCACCAGTCCGCTGGCCTTCGTCCGCGCCGCGCGATGCAACCTCCTCGAGGACAAGGAGGGCGAACTCAAGTGGGAGAACGGCGGCGTGACGATCGAGATGTTGCCCTTCCAGGT
>CAZZBZ010000035.1:5787-7934 GCA_964653025.1 uncultured Verrucomicrobiota bacterium | reverse complement strand
AACTTCTTCTCCGAGGTTCTCGGGCTGCAACGCTCGATGGACGTGATTCTTCCGCATGACCTGACCCCGAGGGGTCCATCGTGCGGGAAAGTACCGGTGCTCTGGCTTCTTCACGGGATGAGCGACGATCACACCATCTGGCAGCGGCGCACCTCGATCGAGCGCTACGCGAGCGAGCGCGGGCTGGCGGTGGTGATGCCCGGGGTGGAACGGAGCTATTATACCGACATGGCGAGCGGGCTGCGCTGGTGGACCCATGTGAGCGAGGAACTTCCGCGACTCGTGGCGGCGATGTTCCCCGTCTCGGACCGGCGGGAGGAGACCTTCGTGGCGGGGCTCTCGATGGGGGGCTACGGGGCCCTCAAGCTCGCACTGCGCCAGCCGGGGCGGTTTGCCGCGGCGGCGAGCCTCTCGGGGGCAACTGATGCGCGGATCCGTCTAACGGAATGCCGCGAGGACCGTAACTCGTCCGAGATCCGTCACATCTTTGGCGCGACGCCCGCAGAGTTTGACCCTGCGAACGACCTCCTTGACCTGGCGCAAAAGATCAAGCCGTCTGACTGTCCGAAGCTCTTCCAGTGCTGTGGGACGGAGGACTTTCTCTACGCGGAAAACCTCCGCTTCCGCGACCACGCCCGCGCGCGCAAACTCCCGCTGACTTACGAGGAGGGCCCCGGATCCCACGAGTGGGGCTACTGGGACCGCATGATCCAGCGCGTGCTCGAGTGGTTGCCGCTCTCGAAGAAGACGGTTTAGCCGCAAAGAGGCACGCGAAGGAGAATCGAGAGTCGTTTGCAAAACCCGTGACCGGCGATCCTCCACTCCTTCTGGCCTTGAAGATCACGGGGGTAGGAATCCTCGTGGCATTGAACGGTTTCTTCGTGGCCGCGGAGTTCGCGCTCGTGAAGGTCCGGGAGGCGCGGATCGTCCGCCTCGCTTCCGAGGGGGCCTTTGGCGCGCGGGTCGCCCTCCACCTCATTCACAATCTCAACCCCTACCTCTCCGCCGCCCAGATCGGGATCACGCTGACCAGCCTCGGCATCGGGTGGCTGGGCGAACTCGCCCTCGCCAATATCTTTGTCCCGCTGCTTGCCCCTGTCGGCCTCGGGACGGTCGCCGCCCACTCCGTCTCGGCGACGATCGTCTTTGGGATCATCGTATTTCTCCATGTCGTCGTGGGGGAGCAGGCGCCCAAGGTGCTTGCCATCCGCAAGGCCGAGGCCACCGCCCTTGTGATCGCGTGGCCGATGCGCGTCTTCCACGCGATTGCCTACCCCGGCATCTGGGTCCTCAACGGCGCCTCCCTCGCCCTCCTCCGCCTCCTCGGGCTCCAGAAGGCCGACGCCCACGAGTCCGCCCATTCCGCGGACGAGCTCCGCGCCCTGCTGGAGCAATCCAGCCGCAGCAAGCATCTCACCCCCGTTGCCGGCTCGCTCCTCCTCAACGCCCTCGATCTCCGCCGCCGCCGCGCTCGCCAGGTGATGCTCCACCGCACCCGCATCGCCTTCCTCTCCACCCGCCGCCCCATCGAGGAGAATCTCAAGGTCGCCCGCGAGAGCGGCCATAGCCGCTTCCCCCTTTGCGACGGCTCCATCGATGCCATCGTCGGCATGATTCACCTCAAGGACCTCGTCTGGCTCTCCCGCGACGGCGGCGGCCAGACTGACATCGGCACCATCAAGCGCGACATCCTCTTTGTCCCCGAGACGATGCCCCTCGAGCGGCTCCTGAATACTTTCCTCACCCGCCGCATCCATATGGCCATCCTCGTGGATGAGTACGGCACGGTCGTCGGGATGGTCACCCTCGAAAACATCCTCGAGGAAATCGTTGGCGACATTCACGACGAGTTTGACCAGAAGGAAGCTCTCATGCTCCAGAAGACCGCCGAGGGCGAGTTTCTCATTCACGGCGAACTCCCCCTTCACGACCTCGAAACCTCCCTGGGCCTCCACCTCACCGCCGAGGATGTCACCACCATCGGCGGCTATCTCATCAAGGAGTGCGGCCACTTTCCGCAAGAAAACGAGGTGATCCGGGTCGGCGACTACGCCTTCACGGTCCTGCGCACCGACGGACGGCAGATCCTCCAACTCTCCGCAAAGAAGAGCCTCCCCCCCGCCGACGCTCCCTGGTCCATCGGCTAG
>CAZZBZ010000035.1:0-5687 GCA_964653025.1 uncultured Verrucomicrobiota bacterium | reverse complement strand
AACTCGCCGTTGCGCGTTCCCTGCGTCCTCGAAACGCAACCAACGCGTCCTCCCCTTTGGGAGGATCCCTTGCGCGAGCGACGGCCACTCGATGGCCACCACCGCCTCGCTCTCGATCACCCCGTCGAGATCCAGTGCCTCCAGTTCCGATGCCTTCTTCAGACGGTAGAGATCAAAATGGACCAGCAGCCGACGCCCCCCCGCGTAGCGGTGGACGAGATTGAACGTCGGGCTCGTCACCGCTCCCGCAAAGCCCAGCCCGCGCGCGAGTCCGCGCACAAAGGTGGTTTTCCCACTCCCGAGTTCTCCCTCGAGGACAAAGACCTCTCCGCCCTTGAGCGCCCGCCCGATCTCCTCCCCAAACTGCTCCGTCTCCTTCGCTCCCGCGCAAAAAACCATTCGTTCCCCCTTCATCGTGCTCTCCACGGTTTCAGTTCCTCTCCCCAATCTTCAAGAAATGGTCGTTCAGGGGGCGCGGCGTTGCGAGGCCGCCCCCGGCGAGGCGGATCCCGAAGCCAAACGGCCTCACCCCTCCAATTTCCGTGAGCGGTAGGCGGAACCTCCGTGCCCACTCTCGCCTCAACCTCACCACCTTTGCCCGCGGCACCGTGAAGACCAACTCGTAGTCCTCCCCGTCCTCCATCGCCCGGCGCACCGTCGACGCCCGCGACCCATTCCCCTTCCGCGCCGCGCTGGAGACCGGCAGGAGCCCCGCGAACACCTCAAATCCCGCACGACTCCGCTCGCGGAGTCGCTGAAGATCACTCGCCAGGCCATCGCTCAGGTCCATCATCGCGCTGGCAAAGCCACGCGACGCAAGAAACCGCGCCTCATCCACCCGCGGTACGAAGGTCCGGTGTTTTCCCGCGAGGCTTCCCCCGAGTGTGCCGGTCACGAACAGGGCATGCCCGGGACGCGCCCCCGCACGCGTGACCATCTCCCCCTTCGCGACCTCGCCGAGCAGGGTCACCGTCACTTGGATCCCTCCCCGGCTCCGCGCGGTATCTCCCCCGACAATCTCCACCCCGAAACGCCGCGCCGCGCGATCGAGACCCCGCTGGATCGCGAGCGCGCGGCGGAGCGGAAAGTTGCGCGGGAGCGCCGCCGATACGACAGCCCACCGAGGCTCCCCTCCCATCGCGGCGATGTCGCTCACGTTGCGCATCATCGCTTTCCAGCCGACCTGCGCGTCCGTGGCCGTCCGGTCGAAATGGATCCCCTCGATCACGGGATCGCAGGTGACGAGCAGGAGCTTGCCCCCGGCGGAGGGACTCACCGCCGCGGCATCGTCCCCGATGCCAAGGACAACGCCCCGCCCCGCGCGCCGTCCGCGCGCGATCCGACGGATGAATCCGAATTCGCCGATCTCCGAGAGTCGCACGCCCGAATCCTGCTCCCGTCGCGCCGCCCCCGCAAGCGCGCACACGCAAAAAGACCGACTCGGGTGCGCGACCAATTGAGCATGCCAGGTCCGTGTAGCGGATCTGGCATGCCGCTTCGATTATCCGTTCCGCGACTGCGGGATCCGTGGCTTCCCTGTATTTCGGTCGGCCGAGGGCGGTGCTCCGTCGCCGCCGCAACGAAGGAACTCACTTCGGGCGTGGCACGCTCACCCCCGCGCGAACTCAACCAGGCTCGCCGCCCGACGCGGGAACTGCGCGAGGACCTGCTTGTCCGCCGTGACGAGAGGCACTCCGAGGTCGTCCGCCAGTGCCACGTACTCGCAGTCGTAGGCCGAGCAGGTCGAAGCAGCCACCTTGCGCATCACGAGGGCGGAGGGGACGAAGAACTCGTGGCCGTCCATTTGGGTCTCGACCCCGTCGAGGCAGCGACTGGCGACCGCCGCGTCCATGCGTCCTCCGCGCAGATAACCGGCAAGGATGCTGCGGAACTCCGAACGCCAGAGCACGGGGGCCACCCAGTGCGGGTCCCGGGCCAGCGCGCTCTCGGCGAGCGCCGTCATCTCCCCGGGAATCCAGAGGTAGGCGAGGGCGTTGACGTCCACCACGATCATCGCCGTCCCGTCTCCTTGAAGGCCGCGAGGTCTTTCTGGGTGAGGTAGACCGCCATGCTCTCCCGGACGGCCCGGGCCCGTTCGCCAATCGCCGCGGCATCCATCGGCGCGACTCGGGTCGCCCCCTCGATCATCGCAAGGATCTCCCGGTTCAGGCTGCGCCCGTGGGAACGCGCGCGGGACTTCAGGGCCCGGTGAACCGTCGCGGGCACGTTCTTGAGGGTGATCGTATTCATGATGGAACCATAATGCATCCGTTTCGAAGGTCAACCCGGATCCCCCACGAAGCGGAGTCTCGCGCGGAAGCACAGGGAGGAAGCGGATCAGAGGATCTGACCACGCGCCCCGACGACGCGACCGTTTCAGCCTCCTTCCTCATCCGGCAGATCGCCATGCGCGATATCGCATTATGACAGGATTCATCCGCCTATGGCGGATTGACACGATTTCCGGAGGGCGGATCCGGGTCCGTGCTGCTGCTGCCGTGTCACTTCCTGGCTCCCTTCTTTCGTTTGGGGATTGACGGCAGTTGTTGAATGGCTTTGTCGAAATCCCCGCCCGCGGCATCGGCCTGCGCCGTCAGAGGCTCCACAGAAGCGCCAAAGGCACGGCCAAGAGTTTGGGATGAGCAAGGGGCAACGCGTTGGCCCCCGCGTGTAACAAAATGCCCCCTTGAAAATCTCGACCCGCCTGCTCGGCCAATCGCCGCAGGCCGTGCCCGTCACCGGGATTCACAGTGGCGGAAGCCTTGACTTCCACTCCCCACACCCTGGCCCCTTGCGTGATGACCACGTCCACCTCAACCTGGTCCTTGTCGCGGTAATGCCAGAATCGCAGGTCGGGATCCGTCCATCCGGCTAGGCAGATTAACTGCTGCACGACGAAGGATTCCAGAAGATGCCCGAAGCGTGGCCGCTGGGAGAGCCAGTCTTCCGCCTTGAGCCCCGCAAGGGTGGCGGCAAGACCACTGTCCACCAGATGGATCTTGGACGTCTTGATGAGCCGCTTGCAGGCATTGCGGTGCCATGCGGGCAGGCGGCGAACTAGGAACAGGCGCTCAAGAACGGCCAGATAATGCTCTACGGTTTCGCGACACAACTTGAGCTCATTTCCAAGGCTGCTGGCATTGAGCAGTTCCCCGGTGCGCAGGGACAACAGTTCCAGCAAGCGGCCCAAGTCGTCCTCGTTGCGAACCTTGGCAATGTCCCGGACATCCCTCTGCAAAATCGCACGAACGTATTGCCGGTGCCATTGCCTGGCGCGGTTTGGGTTGCGCGCTACCGGCTCGGGATAACCACCCGCCACCATTCGCCCGGGCAGGTCCACCAACCGTGAGGGTTGCGAAACCACCCTGGGTTTGAGTTTGCCTTCGAGGAAGCTGGACAGGAAGGCACCCGGTTTCCGCTGCTTTTCGGCTTCGGCCAGCGGTTGCAGGGACACCACTTCCATGCGTCCGGCCAGCGACTCGCTGACCTGCGGCAGCAGCAGGAGATTCGCCGATCCGGTCAGCAGAAAACGACCGGGACGACGATCCCGGTCCACCACCACCTTGATCGATGACATCACCTCGGGCGCACGCTGCACCTCATCCAGGGTCACGGGACCCGGCAGACTGTCCACGAACCCTTCCGGATCGTTGCGGGCGGTCGCACACAAACCGGCCTCGTCCAGGCTCACATACGCCCGAGCGGGCGCGAGGGATCGGGCAAGCGTGGTCTTGCCGGCCTGTCGTGGGCCGATCAGGCACACCACGGGCGTATCGGTCAGCGCCTCGCGCAGGACCGTCTCGATGAGCCGGGGATAGGGATGAAGAGCACCGTCCATTTGCCAATCAGGATAGCGTCCAATTGTCGATTGTCAATGCGTCCAATTGCCACATACGAGCAACGGGGCGCATTGCGGTTCTGCCGGGTTTTGTGAATACTCAGCTTCGTACGGGCACGTCGCGACGGCGAGATGGCCGCGCAGGCGGATCGTGAGAAAATCCCGGCGGAGCCGTCGTGGCCCCGTTCAGTATTCCTTTTCGCCGGGCTCCTCGACGGTCTTGAGGAGGCGGCGGATGATCTCGTGGGTGTCCACGCCCTCGGAGTCGGCGTTGAAGTTCGTGAACATGCGGTGGCTCAGCACGATCGGGGCCACGGCGCGCACGTCGTCGCAATTCACGAGAAGCCGACCCTCGATCACCGCACGCGCCTTCGCGCCGAGAACGAGGTACTGGGTGCCACGCGGGCCGGCGCCGCAGTGGATCCAGCGCTTCACGAAGTCGGGAGCCCGGGGATCGCCCGGCCGCGTGGCGCGCGTCAGGCGCGTGGCGTAGCGCACCACGTGGTCGGCCACGGGCATCGCGCGCACGACCTCCTGCGCGTCGAGGATCTCCCGCGCGCCGAGGACCTTGCGCACCTCGGTGCGCTGGCCGGAGGTCGTCACCCGCGCGATTTTCTCCTCCTCCGCCTCCGAGGGATAATCCACGTTGAGGCTGAACATGAAGCGGTCGAGCTGCGCCTCGGGAAGCGGGTAGGTTCCCTCCATCTCGAGCGGGTTCTGCGTCGCGAGGACAAAGAAGGGCGGGGCGAGCGGGTAGGCCTTCCCCGAGGCCGTCACACGCTGCTCCTGCATCGCCTCGAGGAGCGCGGCCTGGGTCTTCGGCGGGGTGCGGTTGATCTCGTCCGCGAGCAGGATGTTCGTAAAGATCGGGCCGTGGATGAAGCGGTACTCCTTCCGCCCCGTATCCTCCGCAACCTCGAGGATGTCGGTGCCGGTGATGTCCGAGGGCATCAGGTCGGGGGTGAACTGGATGCGGCGAAACTCCAGGTCGAGCGCCTCGGCGAGCGTGCGGATCATCAGCGTCTTCGCCAGGCCCGGCATGCCGATCATGAGGACGTGGCCGTTGGAGACGATCGCCGCGAGAAGCTGGAGCACGATGTTTTCCTGCCCCACAATCACGCGCGCGATTTCCTTCCTCACGGTGGCGACGCGCTCCGACATCGCGGTCACCCGCTCGCGGAGCGTCGCGTCGGCCACGATCCCGGGCGCCTCCCCGGCGGCGGGGACCTCCTCCTCCTCGAACCGGAACTCGATGTCGCCGAGCATCACCGTGTCGCGGTCGTGGAGCGGCGTGTCCTGCACCCGCTGGCCGTTGCGCAGGGTGCCGTTCGCGCTGTTCAAGTCCTGCACGCGCCAGCGGTCCGCCGCGAAGTAGACGCAGGCGTGGTGGCGCGAGACGTCGTGGCTCTCCAGCCGCACCCCACACTCGGCATCGCGCCCGAACACAACGCGGTCGCCCTCGAGCACGACGACCTCCCCCTTGCGCTCCCCGTTCAGGATTCGGATTCTGGGCATGACAGGTTCCTCAAGGTTGGGCGGGTACAGGGGGCATTGTGCCGATTTCCAAAGCGCTGTCCACCACCCGGATGCCTCCGAGCGAAGGCTCGTGGCGGTGGGTAAGAAAGGGCATCCCGACAACCTGCGACTCCTCCTCGCGGGAGATGTGCCGCGAGGCCATGAGTTCCCAGTCGTCGGTCGCTCGTTCGAGTTCCATCACCTCCAGCCGGCGCAGGTTCGCGGGGAGTTTCTCCCCGGATCCCTTGAGGATGAGCTTGTCCCGAATCCGTTCGACAAGGAGGAGCGCGCGGTCCCCGTCGAGGCCGGCGCGGTGAATCGTGTGACGGTTGAA
>CAZZBZ010000034.1:16385-36929 GCA_964653025.1 uncultured Verrucomicrobiota bacterium | reverse complement strand
TTGTCACGGCCCGCCTCGGTGCCGCGCTCCTGAGGTGGCGGTCCCTGCGCGCGCTGCGGTTTCGATCGTGGCCAGCCCTCCTGGCGATGTGGGTGATCGTCGGCGTGGGGATCGCGCGGGTTTCGATCACCGGTTGGTATCCTCTAAACTACTGCCAGCCGGCAACCCTCCTCCTCCTCCTGATCTGGTTTGGAACGCGCTCGACCCAGCGGGGGGTTTTCCGAGTTGTCCACCGCGGGATGCTCGCATGCACGGCCCTCCTCTGCCTCGCCCTGGTCATCCAGCGCCTGACCTGTCCCCTCCACACGGTGACCCGCATCGCGACTCCCTTCGGCGAGATCCCCATCTCCATGGATCCGGTGACCCGTCATGATCTGGCCACTATCCTGGAAGTTCTGAACGCGGCCTCTCCCGGCGAAACCCTACTCTGCACGTACGAGCCCTCCGCCCAACTCCTCACCGGGATGCGCTCCGCCGCCTTTTATACCTACTTCGCGCGGGTGGGCTTCAGCGGCCAATACCAGCCTGTGCGCGAGGCTCGCGCCCTGGAGTTCTTCATGCAACGGCGCCCCAGATTCGTGCTTTGGGATAAGGAGCGCGCCTCATTTTCCCGCTTCTTTGGCCACGACCACAGCCCTGCGCTCTCCCGATGGATCGAGGAACACTACACGCCTGTCCACGTCTCCCCCCCCAACTCACGAATGCAGGTGCGCCTCTACGTCCGCCGCGACTGACAAACGGACGGTTTTTCCCTGTTCTATCGAAGGAGCCCCCCGCAACCCATCCACGGAAACGCCGTTCAGGACCCCAGCCCGAGGGCCCTGCCGAGAAGCCAGGGAATATCCCCGAGTGGGTAAACGAAGAGGATGAAGGAGTAGCTGACAAAGAGGAAGGTGGCCGCACGGCGCCACCAGAGGGAGAACCCGGAGTATCCCTCCCTGGGGGCGGGTCGGAAGCGCCGAAGCACCAGCAGGAAGGCGATACCAATGCCGTGCATAAGGCCGAAGGCCACAAAGTTCCATTGATTGCCGTGCCACATCCCGATCAGGAGAAAGGAGACGAGGACGGTAAGGACCGGGTTCAGGAGTTTCCCGTGGTCTGGGCGCCGTCGCGTGAGGAACAAGTTGAGGGGATAGAACACGTAGGTCCGGATCCAGTTGGTGAGCGTCATATGCCAACGGGCCCAGAAATCCTGGAGGTTGGTCGCGAGGAAGGGTCGGTCGAAGTTCTCGGGTAGGCGGATCCCGAAGAGTCGCCCCAACCCGATGGCGATGTCCGTGTAACCGGAGAAATCCGCATAGATGTAAATGGAGTAACCGACGGCCGCGAGCGTGAGCAGGAGAAAAGGGTGCGGCCCATCGGGCTCGAGACTCCCGAGGATGTAGGGCGAGATCAGCCCGGCGACGAGAACCTTCTTCGCCAGACCGAGGACGATCCTTCGGATGGCGAGGTAGAACTCCCCTCCGTCGAGGCGCGGGGGGGTGGCGAGGTCCCTTTGGAACGGTTCGTAGAGGTTGATGGGACCGGCGAGACTGACGGGGACGAAGAAGACGTAGTTGAGAAAAGGGAGCAGGTCGACCCTGGCAAGGTTTCCATTGCGGTACTCAATGTGCACATGGAGCAGGCGAAAACAGAGGTAGGAAAGACCGAGGGTGACCTTCAGGTCGGGAATACCAAGCCAGGCTTTCATCGTCCGGGTCCAGATCCCTCCCCTGTACGCGTGCGGCAGCCAGGAGGGGTAGTCGTACTTCACCAGGAAGAGGAAGCCGACAAGCGCCAGCAGGCTGAACATCCAGAGGTGGGAGCGCGAACGCGACAGGTGGATCAGTGCGTACACGACGAGGGCGAAGACGAGGCAGATCGCACCCCCCCTCCAGTTCCCGCCGAACCACGTCGCCAGGAGCGCCATGTTGAACGCAAGGAACGCCCAGGGGCGCACCTTCCCCGCGCCGGGCCCCCACGAGACGCCCAGAAGCAGTGCTAACGCGACCAGCATGCCGAGCCGCACGGGTTCCAGAAGGGTCTCGATCATGGGCGGTCAGAAAACGGCATACACAAACTGGCGCCCGATTCCCAGGGACTGCTCGACATCCCAAGCAAGGATGCAGAGTGCGTAAAGCACCAGCAGGATCGCCAGCTTTAGGACCTGGCGTCGGCTCATGGGAACACCTTCATTCCAGAGAGTTCATCCAGGATCCTTTTCGCCGTGATGGCGTTGCCCTTCACGGTGCTGTGACAGCCGTCATAAGTCTCAGTCCCGTACTGAAGGCCGAGCTGCGACAGGTCCAGCACGGTCAGGCCGCGCGCGCGCAACATAGCGCCGTACTCCTGGTAGAAGGGGCGGGTCGCCGATTCTAGATCGGGAGGGAGCACAGCAACATAAGGCACGCCGCGGCTCCGGGCGATCCGGTGCATGATGAGCGGCACGTCCGCGTAGGTGGTCAGCGCACGACGCGTCCACTCCAGATAGTAGGGCGGCAACGGTTGACCGAGCAGCTCCTTCAGTTCCGCGGCGGAGGGCGTAGAGTTCGGAAACTTGGTCACCAGCGGAGGAAGACCGAGAGAACGGTAGGCCCCCACAAGGACTCCCCCCGCCCGTCCGATGATTCCATCCCAGCGCGAAGGTTTCATGGTCGGAGTCCCCGAGGCACGGGGATCACCCGACGCCAACATGACAAGGAGGGTCTTCTCGAGTTGCTCCTTGTCCGCGTACGCGTGGGTGGCCAGGCGCGCGCGCAGCTCGTTGCGAACTTCCGGCATCAACTTGTCGGCGTTGGGAGCAAAGGAGGGAGCCACTAGGCCGTGGATGACAAGGTCAGGCTGGCGCTCCATCGTGTAGAGAAAAAGGGATAACTCGGTAAACACGTTCCCGGCATTGACACCCAGATTCTCGACACGGGACGGGATCCCCTGCCGCCCCAGTTCCTTCTCCATGCACGCCGCGAGGGAGGCGCGCCCCCAGATGTCGTGTTTGTGGCGGTAGTCGAAAAGGCTGCCACGGTAGTCCCCAGCCCACCCCGCCATGTTGGAGGCGCCGAGGATCACAAGTCGCCGACGGCCTTCCTTGGGTTGGTTGATGCGGTGGACGGCCAGCCGCCGGTACCCTGGAAAAAGGACGGTGAACCCGTTCTGGTGGATCCCCTCGGGAAGCATCGGCACCTCATGAAGCCAGGCCAGGAGGGAACAGGGCACCGCGAGCAGCCACAACCAGTTCCGAATGTGCCGCAGTTGGGCACGCAACGGACCTGAAGCATAACGAATCCCGAGTACCGCGACGCATCCCGCGCCAACACATGCGGCAAAAGTGCTGGCACTGACGAGAAAGGCTTCCACTTCCGCGAAGTGGGTACCAAAGGACTGAGTAGCGTGCAAGGGGCGATTTATCTCGGTCGCCGTGGCCTTAAAGCATAGCTGAGCATTTTTGCATCATCCCCCCTCGATCATGGGCGACTGATGCACAAAAAAAGTTAACCTTCGCCGCTCCGAACTCGCACCACCGACCAGAGGCGACCGTCGGCGCCCTTGGGAAGCGCCTCCTTTCGCAAGAAAGGAAGGCTCCCCATGCGATTCAGATCGACATGCTCCATGGCCGCCGAAGGCACGTAGACGTAATCGAGACGGAAACACCCGGCACCGGTGTCGGGTGATGAAACCATCCGACCTGTGTATCGATCGAAGACCCGACGAAACTCTTGGGAAAAGAATGCGATAAAGTCTCCCCTTTCACGGAGGCGGAGCGGGAGTTGGATCCCCCGGTGCGCGAGTTCCCCGCGATTTCGAATCGGGTGAAAGATGAAGGTGTTGTGCCCCAGCGCCTGTTCGAGAAGGTTGATCCAGAAACGCGTTGCCACCGGGCGGGTGGTCCTCCAACCCTCGAAATCTTCGACTCCCTCGGGAGAAAAAATCGGACTCAGATCGTCGAGCGTACCGGTCAGGAGAAGCTTGGCGGCGCAAAAACGCTCTAGAAGTTCCGTCGTCGGGGCCGAACAGATGTAGGTTGCCGGAGCTGGATTCGGAAAGAACAACCGCCCGTTGGCGAACGCAGAAACCTCCAGGCCACGACCAAGGGTCAAAACCACCGCATCCGTTTTGCTCGCCTGAAGGATCTGGCGATAGACAGCCAAGCGCCCCGTGGAAACGACAAGCGACGGGCATTGCCCTCGAAGTATCGCAAGGATGCCGATCTGCTGAAAAACCAGCATGGCAAGTAATGCCACCGGCCAGAAAGAATGGCGGAGCCAGGCCAAGCGGGAAGCACGATCCAGCCCCCGAACCAGCGAGGTCATTGCGAGAAGGAACAACCACGGAAAAACGCTAAATACCATCGGGTAGGCAAAGCCCACTAGGGTCACACCTCCCTCCAGCAGACTCTTGTAGTGGACGAGGAGGCTCGACATGGCCAGGCAACAAAGCCAGAGCAGAGCCCGGTCCCTCGAATCACCACGCTCCACGCCATTCTTGAGTTGGAGCAAGGCGGATAACCCTCCGATACCCAGCACGCAGAAAATGACGACCAGGCTGTACTTGACATAATGAGCCAAGAGTTTGACCTGGAGGTTTCCGCGGGCGATCTGGTCCTCGTATTCCGCCCGGAAGGCATGCATGAAGAAGGAGAACTCTAGGATGAACCCGATGCTAAAGATGAGGGCCACCGCAAGGACGACGAGAACGCGCCGTGCGTCCGCACCCCTTTTCCACACGATGGAATAGGCAAAAAGGAGAACCAACGCACCCATCAGCACAAGCCAATCGAACGGTCGGCCCTGCGTGGTGAGCGCGACGAGTGCACCGGCAAGTGCGAGGCGCAGGCGTCGCCCGTCGTCCACCGCCCACGCCACGGTGACCGCCGCCACACTGTACCACGCCATCGCGGTGACCGAGGGATACAGTCGCATGTGCTCAGTGATCAAGAAGGAATACGCACGGAAGTTGGTTTTGAAACCAACTACCTGGTAGGCAAGGTTCACTACAAAGAAGGCTTGGATTCCCGCAACGAAGAATGCGAAGGTTGCAGGCATTCCGAGGCGTCGCGCGAAGCGGAACAGCGCGAAGAACCAGACTCCCGACAAGATGGTGGAGAACGCCAGGAGCGCCACGTCCCCCCCCCGTTCGTACACCCGTGCGTAAACCGAAGGCCAGAACCGTACCAGGTTGAGGAGAGACTGGGGATCGTGGCGATGCTCCCAGAGGAACGGGTCTCCCGCCGGGCCGGGTTGGGCGGCTTTCTGGATGATGACGCGGTACAGAAGCGAATCGCTGAAGGTGTTCGGAAGAAGGAAGTAGGAACCCGAATGCAGCGCGCGATCCGCGAGCGGCGCAAGCGCCAGCAGGCAGGCGGTCAGCCAGCACAGAAGGCCCCACTTGAACACAGCCATCTTCACGAGGAGAAAATCCTACCTTGCATCCTGATCAAATCCGTTGAGACGCCAAATCGACCACCTAACAAAATAGTGGGGGTTTCCCATGGACGGCTGGGTTTTTGGCTTCAGGCGAGCGCTGTCGGAGAACCTTGGCCGGGACACCTCCCACGATGGCATAGGGGTCGACGGGCCGCGTGACTACCGCGCCAGTCGCGACGACCGCCCCTTTTCCGAGCGTCACCCCCTTGAGGATCGTCGCGCGCGCGCCGATCCAGACATGGTCCTCGACACGAATGGGCCCAGTTCTCCCCTCGAAGGAGGGAGAATCCGCATCGTGATCCACAGTGTAAAATTCGACCGCGTGCGCGATATGAACGTTGTTGCCGATGATGATCGGGGCCGAGGCGTTGAACACACACCTCGGGTGAATGACCGAGCCCTCGCCGACGGTGATATCCCGAATGCAGTTCCCGTAGAAGAGCACCCCGAGTTGGATATTCGTCCCGTGCCCGATGGTCATCTTCATGACGTGGCGGTACCACCAGATGCGGACGGCGTGGCAGGGAAAGTGCCCCACCCAGTGGTTGTTGAGATAATACCGGAGATAAAAAAGAAAGGTCCTCATCACTTGTCCCTATCGTATCGCCACGCCCCGGGAACTCAAATGGGAATGCCCCTGTTCCGCGTATCGCACCGACGCCTTTTCACGAGCCCCCCAACGACGCCTCCGGCCAAGCCAGCCGCATAGATCCCGAGGCTTGCAGCGCTGAGCCACCAGCCCCGTCGCTGGGCCGCTGCCTCGAAATGCAGCCTCACTTCCCGCGTGCCCGGAGGCACCTCCACGGCAAGGAACGCGTGATTGGCTCGCCGCACGCGCAACCGATGTCCATCCTGATCGAAGGCCGCCCACTCGTCGTACCAGACAATTGATGAGCCCAGTAATCTGGGGTGCCCGGCTTCGGGAAACCTGGCGCGATAGTCCAGCCCGCGCTCGTGCGTGTACATCGGTACCTCCAGCGAGGCCACGGGCACGGGTGCCCCTTTCGGACAGGGCCCTTGCTCACCTTCCAGCACGAGCGGGACGCGTTCCGATACGAGCGCGGACTCGATGAGGTCCAGACGGGCCTGCTTGCCATCCTCCAACTGACACACCGGGGAGAGGAAGAATAGCGGCAGCACGCGCGTGGTTCGATAGATTCGGACCCGTCCAAACTCCGCCTCGATGGGGAGATCCACCTTTACGCCTCGCGCCCCTTCCTCGGCCACCACGTACCGCACGCGAAGATAGGGCAACAACGGGGATGCCGGGTTGCGGGCTCGATAATCGTAGGTGTCGTACGAGGTGAGGGCCTGCCCATTGAGCCGGTTGATGAACTCCTGATACCACGGAAGGTGTAAGGGCTTGTAGCCATCGATCTGTTCGAAACGATCCAGGAGGCAACGCAAGCCCGGCAGGGCATAGGTGGCGTCCATGACCCTCTCCCCCGCGGGATTGGCGTGCGCCGCAAGGTAGTTCCCAACCGGGTGGATGGGTTGGTAGGACGAATAGTTAAACGAGGGACGCCAGCAAACCACCCAGGAAGACAGGGCGAGATCGGCCGCGAGCATGGCCACGAGGAGACGGGTGGGCGCGATGCGGGCCATGAGGCCCCCGCGCCAGATGCCGAGGATCACCACCGCCAGAGCCAAGGCAACGGCAAGGTTGAAGGAAAATCCAGGCATCACCATTAAGTTCAGGATCTCGCTCATCCGCGAACGTGCAGAGGACGGAACGCACCTCTGCCACGGCAAGTAGACCAGAAACAGCGAGGTCGCGACCCAGGCGGCCAAAGCCAGACCCGCCGCCCAGGCCGCAAGACGAACCGTGGCTCGTCCAACCATGCGCGCCATCGCGTCGGCCCCATTCCGATGCGTGAAGGCAAGGCTGCTCAGGATCGCAAGAACCACCGGCCAGATTACGGTGTAGCGAGCCGGACCGCGAAAGTTCCGATGGACGGGGAGTTGGGACAACAGGGAATAGAGACCGCCGTACTTGCCGAGAGACACCAGCGCATAAGCCGCGAGAAGGCACAGCCAGAAACGACCCTCGGGATTGCTGAGAAGGCGACGGCGCGCCAGCCAGATGGTCGCGAGGGGCAGCAGGCCGCAGTAAATCACGTACTCATGAAACCCTCCAATGCGGGTATGCGCGAGGAACTGCGACCAGAAAGTCCCATGCCGAGACTCCCCGAAGAAGAATGGATTGAGTAACGTGACCAGGTGCGTCAATGGGAAGGTGATGTGATAGCGGTAGTCCGCGATATTGAACTCCGGATGGCCGGGGGCGATGGCCTGGTTTGCAAAGTGCGCGGCTGGCACAAAAAAGAAACCGAAGAAGCCGAAACCGAGAAGGGCTGCCGCACCGAGCGAGCAGCTGTCCCCTGCCACGCGCAGCCAAGGGGCTGCCGCCCGTCTCATCTGAAAGACGAGGCGCAGGGCCATGATCGAGCCAAGGATCCACGTGAGGTAGGGGTACGTGCTCAGCGACATCCCGAACGCGACCCACGGAAAGAACACCCAGAAGCGGAGTCGTCGACCTGCCGCCAGTTGGTCCACCAGACGGAGCGCCCAGGGAAACCACCCGTATTGCTGCATGAGGGTTTCGTGGCCAATCGAGGTGTTGACCAGCGCGTAGGAACTCCCTTGGTAGACAAGCGCCCCAACCAGCGCGCCGAGGGAGGAATCGCCACAGTCGCACCTCCGCCACAGGAAGAAACCAATGCCCCCCGCAACAAGATAGGAGATGAACGAGAGGTTGGCGACCCAGACCGGGTTCATCCAGAGGATTAACAGATCCCATGGGGAAAGACTGGCGTTGGTGCTTCCGAAGAAGATGGTGCCGCAATCCACCAACTGGGTCCACGCAAGGGACAGGCCGTCGCGCAGGTGCCCGATGAACGCCACCTTCTGAACCAACTCCGCGTCCCCTTCGGCAAACGCTCCAAACTTCCAGATCACCGGCAACTCGAAGAGGATGGGAAAAAGGGCCAGGACCAGGAGACCACGCCGAATGCGAGGCTCTCTGAGGTTCAAAAAGGACACGGAACCACTCCTACCCAAGCCCGGCGGGCAAGTAAAGGGCTCACCCGAGACGAGGGGCGCATGGCAGCTCCGCCGGGATTTTCTCTCAGCCCGCCTGCGCGGCCATAGCGCCGCTACGGCGCGACGTGCCCGTTTGGCCGTGACATTGAGCGGGGCGCCTCCCCGCGAACTGCCGAGGGCACGACGAAGCGTGCCCCTCCATTGGCCAACAGAATTGGCTCGCCACGCGCCACGAGTGGAGGGGCACGCTTTGTCGTGCCCGTGCGAAGCTGAGCATTCACAAAACCCGACAAAACCGCAATGCGCCCCGAGGCGAGGAATCAGACAACTCTTCTCGCGTTCCGTTCTATGATTTGGTTGGGTATCGACCGGCGACCACCGATATCGGGCCGCGTCGTTTTCGGCGACAGGTTCCTTGTACCGAAATAGCCACCCCTTCCCTGCGAACCTCCCATTTTTCCCACACCGCCTTCCTATGAGCTTTGCACCAGAAAAAATCGGCTTGGTCTGCGTTGGTATTCGCGCGGTCGACACCACGGAGGCCGGGAAGCTCGCGCTTTCTTCGGGCATCGGGAATCTCCTCCTGCTCGAACCCTCTGCTGAAGGCGGCCCTCATGTCGAGGAACAGAAACACGGTGCATGCAGGGTACTTCGACTTCGATCGAGCCGCATCCACGAAACGGGGGCGTCTCTCCGCCTCGGCCTGGCCTGCGCCTGTCGGCGGGACCTTGAGGTGGTCGTGATCTGGACGGGACACGAACTCCCTTCCGCCGACGCCCTGTCCCGTGTTCTGGAGCGGCTTGCGGCCCCCGATATCTCTTCGGTCGAGGCCCATCCGTCGGGTTGGCGAGGGTGGGTTTCCAGATGGGGAGGCCTAAATAGCCTCGTCGCTTATCGAACCGCGGCCTTGAAACGGATTCCGTTTCACCACAATACCGCCGACGACCATTTTACGTATGAGGTTTCTCTCCAACTCCGGGCCACGAATCAGGGCATCGCGACGGTTCTCCTCGATCCCTCTGTATTCCGGGGCAGCCTCGCGGGGGCGCGCTTCATTTCCCATGGACTGCGATGTCTCGCGGCACAGGTCCGGTGCCGAGTTAACCGCCTCGCGCTCATCTACCATCCGAAGTTCGATTTTCTTCGGGACGAGGACCGTTACATCTTCAAACAGCAGGCGACCTCGCTCCACCAGCATGTCCTGCGATACCCGATCAGGCCCGGGATGTCGGTGATCGAACTGGGAGCCGGGCAGGGACACATCAGCCGCGCGTTCCACAAACGAGGAGCCGAGGTCCTCGCCATGGACCTCGTTCGCCCTCCGCAGCCATTCCCATTCCCCTTCATCGAGCACGACCTCGAAGGGGGATTCGCCGACGCGGTTCTCGAAAAGCACGGGCCCGTGGACCTGGTGATCATGCTCGATGTCATTGAGCACCTCGCGGAACCAGAACGCGCCATCCTGGATGTCTGGCGCATCCTGAAGCCCGGCGGAACCCTCCTCCTCAGCACGGGAAACGTCGCCTTTCTCCCGATCCGCTTCATGTTGCTGGCTGGCCTTTTTAACTACGGACGGCGCGGAATTCTGGACCTGACCCACCGTCGTCTCTTCACCTACAAGTCCATGCAACGGCTTCTGATCGGCGCAGACTTTCTCCCCCGTCGCTGGGTCGGCTTCGGCCCTCCGGTGGCCGACCTCATCGGAAAGAACGGCCTCCTGATGCTCATGGACCGGTTCGGTGCCGCATTCGCTCGTCTTCGACCCAGCCTATTCGCCTACCAGCTTTACGTCGAAGCAGAGCGTGTCGAGGGGATTCGGGATGTGCTCGGGTTCGCAACCCCTTCCAGTCAGCCGTCCGCGATGTCATGAACACGCTCGCGCCGAAATCCTGGGATCGTCGCTGGATGGGATGGGCGGGGCTCGGACTCGCGGTCCTGTATTTTTTAACCTGCGCATCGCTGACGCCCGTGGACTGGGAACTCTACGTCACGGAGAAGATTCACCTTTGGGTCCGCGGCATGGTGCCGTTCCTCGACGTGGACTGGCCGTACGGGGTTCTACCATTCGCGGTCTACGGCTTGCCCATGCGTTGGCTGGGCCACGGCCTCGTCCTCCAGCGCCTCCTCGCGGTCGCGACGAGCATGGCCGTCCTGATCCAGGCTGCTTTCCTGCTCCGCGACCTAAAGATCGAACGCGGGCGGTGGGTCACCCTCGCGCTGATCACCCTCGTCTCTACCTCTCAACAGTTCGCGCACAGCCACACACTGACAACCTTTTGCGCCATCACGGTCTGGCGGCTTCTTGCCCGCGACGGGGCCTGGCCCGCCCACCACTGGGCTCTCGCGGCAGCCGCCTGCACCCTCGCCCTGGCCAACAAGCCGTTGTTCGGTGGCCTGGCCCTTGCCGCATCCGTTCCAGTGTTGGCCTGGTGGCTCGGGCGGCTGAAGCCCGTGGCCGCATGCCTGATGCTGCTCGCCAGTTTCGTGGGTAGCATGGTACTCGGCGCCGTCATCCTCGGGCAGCCCTGGTGGCTCGGCAACTGGTATGCCCCGTTCGCGGCAGGGCGCACCGACGCCATCCTGACCTCGATGCCCCATCCGTACCTGGCCATCCGAATCGGTTACCTCACCTACTTCTTCCACGAGGGTTTCACGCCCAAGAACATCCAGTTTTTTCTCACGGGCGGTTTTCCGCTGATCGCCTTCGATCTCATCATGCTGGCCTCCGTGGCGGCTCTCCTCATGGGACGCCTGTCCCGATTGACCACCGCCGTCCTCATCATCACCGCGGGGGTGGGCGCGCAGGTCTTCATCATGGCCGACATCACCCTGATCGGTTACGCTCAGGAAGTCTTTCCTCTCTGTTTCATCCTCGCGGCGATGGTAACCCGCGACCTCTTCCCGGGCAGGGGTGCGATCGTTGCGCGGTTCGCGTTGGGGGGCATGCTGCTCGCCTTCGCCACCTTCTTCTCCAGCGCGCTCTTTTTTACGTCGCGGAACCCCTGGGGAACCGGCGACTTTCGCGGCGTACGGCTCCTGCGTGAACAGGTGCCGTGGGAGGAGGTGGGGCGATGGATCGGGCCTCGCGATTCCGCCATGTCCTTGGGGGACATCCGCTTGCTGGTGGCCACGTACCACCAGGGCATCCCCGACCTCGGCTCCATCTCTGAAGCCTTTTTACTCGAGAACTGCTTCCAGAGACCCGAGGTTGACCACCGCATCGTGGCTACGCTGGACAAGTGGAAGCCCGAGGTGGTCCTGGTCGCTGCGCCGAGCGCGTCGAAGAACCCGGACAGCAGGACCCTCCGCTGGCTCCGCGAACACTACCGCCAAATTTCCCCCCCCGACGGATGCTCCGTAAAGATCCAATGCTACGAGCGGCAGGAGCCGCAGCGCGCCTTTTGATCCCCCTCCCCTCTTCCACAAGTCCCCCATGAGTCGCCTGAAGAAACTGGGTCGTGCGGTGTTCCTCTGGCAGCAGCTCTCCTACGTGCTGTTCTTCGCGAGGTCCGTCGTTTTCATGCGCCTGGTGGCACCCGAGACCTTCGGCGTCTTCGCCCTGGCCACGACGCTCGCCAGCTACATGGCGATCCTCCGCGCCTTCGACTTCCGTGCCCCCCTCATCACGGCAAAGGAACTACCGGATCGTCTGCTCTCCACGCAATACGGGGCTGAGACCGCGCTGTGCGCGATGAATTTCGCGGTCTCCCTCCTGCTTTTGCCGTGGCTCGGGGGCCACTACGGCGGCGCCGTCCTCGGGGCAACCTTCGGACTGCTGCTCGTGGACCTTGTCGACGCCTCCTGCAGCACGCCGCTCTATCTCGCCGAGCGGGAAATGTCCTTCCCGTTCATCAGCCGGGCCCGGGCCATCATCAACATCATCTCGTTCGGGGTCTGCGCGCTCCTCGCATGGCAGGGATTCGGTTTGGTTGCCCTCGTCGTGGACCGCCTGCTCGCCTCCCTCCTGCTCGGACTAGTGATGTGGTACAAGACGGATTGGAAACTGAGTTTCCAATGGGACCGCGCGAGTTTCCGCTACCTCGCGGGGTTCGGAGGGATCCTCTTTCTCTGCGGGATGCTCGGCAAGGTTCTCTTCGGCTTCGACCTTTTCATGCTGGGTACCTACTGGAGTGAGACCGAGTTGGGCTTCTACTCTCGAGCGATCGCGTGGGCACGCCTACCCATGGAAGTCGGCACCGGTTTCCTCTCGATGATGGCGCTCGCGTTCTACTCCGAGGGGGCGCGCGACGAGTCCCGTTCCCCTCTCCTCCACTACAGCGAGATGACCTCCAACATCTCCCGGGTTTCCATGTGGATGACCGGGTTGATGGCGATCCTTTTCTGGGACCTCGTGCCGTGGGTGTTCGGGGCGCGTTGGGAGGCGATCACCCCCCACTTCTGGGCCCTGATCCCGTACGCCGTGGCGCGCCCGATTTACCAGAACTGCATGCAGCTCCTCGTGTCGCTGCACGAACAGCGCTTCATCCTTGGGGTACTGGTGGTACAGTCGGCCCTGTTCGTTCTCCTCTTGATGGCCAGTGTCGGACACAGCCCGCTCTGGATCGGGGCCTCCAGTGGCCTGATGCTCGTGCTCGGTTACACGGTCATCGAGCGGCGAGTCCACCGCAGGCTCGGCGGGAGCCCCTGGAGGACATTTTTGCTTCCCCTGTTGATGCTCCTCTCGGTCCTCGCGCTCGCGGGTTGGTTCCGTTTTCAGTCGCTCAACTGGAAGACCAGCTTCGCACTCAATACGCTTCTGGCTACGCTCTACTCGGGAGCGGCGTTCTGGGAATGGCGGCGCAATCAGACCCCGCCGCCAGCCAACCTTTCCCTTTGATCCGGGGAAAGATTCGCCGGCCTTCGGGAGCGGCAGCAACTCCAGATACACCCTCAACTGGACAGTAAGCGTCCGATCGGATGCTGCCAACGATGACGGCAGGATGGCCGTGCACACCGTGGGAAACATGCAGCCTTCGACCTTTCCATCGCAACGAGGCAGGGGAGGACGGGCATGGCCGTCAACAAAACAGCGGCGGTTTCTCCGCCGCTTCGGTCTGGGGCGGTTCGAATGGAGCCCGCTTGCCAAAGGAACGGCCAGGGTTGCCAGCGACAAGGGAAAGTGGCGCAATCTCCCCGGAGACCACTGCGCCGGCACCAATCACGGCCCCCTCACCCACCGTTGTTCCCTTGAGGATGATCGCGTTCGTGGCAATCCATACTCGAGCAGCGATGGTGACCGGCGCCTTACGGGGAAGGAAGTGGGGATCCCGAGGGTCGTGGTCCGTAGTCAGGATCTTCACCCCACTGGCAATGGTGGTTCGATTTCCGATGCGGATGGGGCGGGAGGCGTTGAGCGTCACGTCGCCGGAAATAACGACATGGTCACCAATCTCAATCTCCGAAATGTTGTCGCCAAAAAACTTGCAGCCGAGCCAGATTTGGGAATGCTGGCCAATCTTGATCCCCATCGCATTGCGGTACCAGAACTGTCGGATGGCATGAAACGGGATGCGGTTAATCCAGTGATTCGTCAGGTAGTACTTGAAGTAAAACTTGAAGCTGCGGAGCGCGTTCAACATAGTGGGCGTGGGTAGGGGTCACTTCGAGATTCGGTCTTTCAGGAGACCTATGACGTCCGCCACAGTCTGGCATTTGTCGAGATCACCCGGCTTTGGCTGAAACTGGAACTCCTCGTCAAGGAATGAAAGGAAGCTCACCTTGCCCATCGAATCCCAGTTGCCGATGTTGCCCAAGGGGGTTTCAGCCTGAATCTTAGAGGAATCCTCGGATAGAAATTCCGCAAATTTCTTAATGAAGTCGCTTTCTTGCATGGGATTTTAGTCCTTCCACTCCAAAATACAGCCGGCCCAGGAGAAACCCACGCCAAAAGCAATAAGCAACATCCTGTCTCCGTGTTTGATGGTTCCCTGATTTAAGAGGGTTTCCAACGTAATCGGAATGCTAGAGGAAACCGTGTTGCCACAGTTCTCGAGGCATAGGGCGAACTTCTCCTTCGGAATCCCAATCTTTCTCCTGAGATGCTCCAGCATGTAACCGTTCGCTTGATGGAAAACAAACCTATCCACCTGTTCAAGAGATATTTTTGCGCGCTCGAGGACCTGGCGTACCAACGCAGGCACGGCCTTCAGGGTAAAGTTGAAGACCTCGGGTCCGTTCATAAAAAGGCAGTCGTCGCTGCGGACGTTTCCGGAGGAATCCCGTGTCTCGCTCCGTGACCCGACGGTTCTCGCGAAACGCGCGGCACCGGTCTTAATAATGATCTGATCCGCCCCTCCCCCATCCGTCCCAAAAACGAAGGAATGAAGTTTCCTCGGCGAATCAGCGCGAAGAAGCGTTGCGGAGGCACCGTCGCCGAAGATCGTGCGGGTGCTCTTGTCGAGCGGGTGGATATGACGGCTGTAGCACTCGCCCGTCAGCAGAAGAATGCAGCGGGCAATTCCCGACTGGATCAAGCTCTGGGCCATCCCCATCCCGTAGATAAAACCCGAGCATCCAAGGTTGAAGTCCAGGGCACCGCAGCCGGTGGAGAGGCCCAGACGATGTTGGAGCACGCACGCGGTCGTGGGCATGACGTAATCCGGCGACTGCGTGCAAAAGAGGAGAAAATCGACCTGCGCGCGGTCCGCCGTTTGAAAGAGTTTCTCCGCTGCCTGAAAGGCAAGGTCGGAAGGGCACTCGTTCGGCGCGGCCACAAACCGTCGACGGATACCGGTCTTCTCAAAAATCTTCTCGGCCGTCCAGCCGTCGTAAAGCTCCGCAAGCTTCTCGTTGGTGAGTTCGGCTGCCGGCAGGTGGGAGGCGATGGCCTGGATCATAAGAGTTTTCGGTGCGAGGTGGCTGGGAGTCGGGAGATTTCACGATAACCTTTCCAACGTCCCACTTCGTGACCGACGCGGCTGATAAGGAGCGGCCAGAGAAGACGGCGGGCCGGCATGGACGGATATGCACGATGGAGCTGGCGGGCATAACGGAAAAGTGGGAAACCGAGGAGAATCCATGCCGCCCCTTTGAAGGTCCACCAAAATGCATCGCGCAAAATGTCCTTGCTCGGCACATGCTCGATCAAGGCCTGCCTCTGGGCGCAGCCGCGCCCGCGGCCCACACGCTGTTCCCAGTAGGCGGTGAAATCCTCGGGAACGCTGTGGATCACCACCAGGCCTGGGTCATCAACGCGACGGAATCTGCGGGCCATGTTATCTCCGAATACCGCGTCCTCGCCGGCGCAGATTGGAACTGGGAAACCTTCGGGAAAAAGTCCCGCCTCGATGGCACATCGTGTGCGGCACGAGTACCCCTCACACCAGTTCACCGTTTCACGGCCCTGTCGATAAAGGTAGTTATGCTCGGCGGCCACCATGGCGCCGTTGGGGTGTTGAGCGTTCTCGACACGGGCCTCGACGATCACGTAGTCGGCCCCTTCATCGTAATGCGCCCTCAGCCTCCGCAGGAAGTCGCTGGGGAGACGGACATCGGCGTTGAGGATGACCACCACCTCGCCTCGTGCCGCGCGGATTCCCTGGTTGCGCGCGCCGCAGCGCCCATCGCGGTTATCCTGCGGCACCAGACGGAAGCGGAGATCGCCTAAAGCCCGCACCATGTCCGGGGTCCGGTCCGTGGAGGCATCCACCACGAGAACCTCGAAGTCCCCGTCCGTGTTTGCGCGGATGGACTTCAGGGTGGAAAGAATGTCCTCCGCCTCGTTCCGTGTCGGAATGATGATGCTGAAGAAGGGAACGCTCATGCGGGTTTTTTCGCCGTAAAGAAGAGGTCGGCGTAGAGTTCGCCAAATTGAAGAAGTCCGGCGCGGCGCAGAGCGCCAAGGATCCAGCCGACGGGGTGCCGTGCTGGCTTCCAACGAATGAACTCCACGAGAACCTTCGGCGAAGCCGGCCCCTTTGGCTCGATAACTCCTTCGACAAGACCTGCAGTAAAAACTCGTTCACGCAGCATCGCCGCGGTGTATTCACGCTGATGGGTCCTGTCGAGATGGTGCTTGAAAACCAGGTTGTACGGTCGAAGGCGTACGTCGCCGTCGTGGGGAACCGAACCCAACAGGTATCCCCCGGGAACCAGAACTCGCGCCATGTCCTGCCACATGGAGCCATCCATGGCCAAGTGTTCGAGGATATCCCATGCAAGCACGGCGTCGAACGAGGCTGCGGGAAAGGGCAGACCGGTTTCGAGGTCGTGTCGCAGGGTTTCCACCCCCGGAATCGGTGCGGGCGCGACGTCCACCGCGGTCACCTTCCATCCCCGGTCCGCCAGCCACCTGGCGTAAAGCCCGGCCCCGCATCCCAGATCAAGGGCCCTGCCCGGCTGCGAGGGAAGGTGGTGCTCCATCCAAGCCACCTTGTCGGGGGAAATGGTCGCGCCGGTCAAATAGTCGGGCGTTCGCATGGCGTTCTATTCTGCACAATGAACGGTCATCCCAACGGCGTGCGCCACGGTTTACGCCAGGATCCTGACAGCCTGGCCACAAAAGCGCTGCGATGGCGTATTTTGGCTTGCTCCCCCACCGCGACATCGTCTCCGAACAATCTGCGTTAATCAAGAATGCGGAATGAGAAGATTGAACTCGGGGAATGCCGATTCGTATCCTGTCAAAAGTTCTCCCGAAGGCTTGCCCCGCGTGGCGCAGGTTGAGAAGGACGGACGGAAATTTGACAGGATTTACAGGATTTTACAGGATTCATGAGACCATGAGGCGTTTCCCGAAAGCGCCATGCGCGCTTCCCGGGAAACGCCTCGGTTTCTCCACGGGCAGATTTCTCTTCAATCCCGGTAATCCTGTTAATCCTTTTTGCGCGCGCTTTTTTTGGATTCGTGGAGCTTTTGCACCCAGGCATCCAGGTCCTCCACCGCCCGCAGGCGGGACTGGATCTCCTGGCGGAAGTCGGTTTCCTTCGCGACCAGTTTCCGCAGGGAGGCCAACTTCCCCTCACCCCATGCCGCCCACGGGACACCGGTCAGAATATCCACCCCGTGGCGGGTGAGGGTGTCGAGCCCCATCTGGTGATAAGCCAGGTCCACCAGACGACGCGCCATTCGCAGGCAGGAAGCCTCTTGCGCCGGGGTCGAGCGCGCCAACAGGTGCTGCCGAAGGTTTCCCAACGAGAGTAGCAGATGCTTCCGATCCTGACGTCGCTCCCCGGGGCGATCCTGCTCCAGCGTGTTCAAGTTGTAGGTCTTGCTCTCCACACAGAGCAGGGGATGCAGCAGGCGGAGAGAGATCCCCCTCCATGTCGCATTCACTGCCGTCTCCTTCACCTCGGCGCTGCTGAGTCCCTTGGCGGTGTGAAGGAGGTTGATGCCGAAATCCGCCCCATTCACCTGGGTGACGATGAGGCCCGTGTTCACCGTCGCTTCCGAGGGGCTTCGTGGGTATTGGACATTCAAGGGGAGTCTGCGTTCTTCGAGCGATCCGACAATTTGAAGCATCTCCCCCTTGTCCGACAAAACATCGACATCAAAGCTCGTATAGGGACGGGCACTCCGCCACGGATCCTGTTTTTCATCCTCGTACAACTGGCTCCACACATTGACGCACTGGCCGCCGATCAACACCGCTCCGACCTTCCCCAAGGCTTCCAGGATGGGTGTAATCTCTTCGGGAGTCTTGGGGATCATCATCAGCAAAAAGGGGCCAGGATTTTTTCCTTAACTTCGAGGGGCGTGTCATCGAGCGAAATTAGGCTGTTTTTACGCTGCAGGCGTTCCTTCTCCGCGGGGGTGCGGGCCGCGAGATCCCGCTCGCGACGGCGGGCCTTTTGTCGCGCGTAAAGTCGGAAGTCGCCGAACTGCAGCACCACGCCCGAGGGCAGGATCAGGCTGGGCGAAGACCTGGCACGGGCGGTGGGGATTCGCCGACTTTTCACTCGTTAAGAATATCTTTTTTACCCCCATCATTCAAACCTTTTGGGGGTTCCCCCTGGGGAAATTCTCTCAGCAAGAACGCAGGTCACCTCTCATTGGAGATGAGAAAAGGGAGGAACGCCTTGAACGCGGAAGCCATCCCGGTTACAGTGGAGACATGAGCGAGCTTATCTTTGAAGTGCTTCAGGAAGCGGATGGCGGCTTTTGCGCCGAGTGTCTGACCGAAGCGATTTTTACGCAGGGGGACACTTGGGAGGAACTGCGTGTCAATGTGAAAGAGGCGGTGGAAGTGCACTACTACAAGCGCAAGACCAAGCCCCAGAATATCCGCCTGCATCTTGTGCGGGATGAATCTCTGGCTTGCACGCGATGAAGTTGCCCCGTGATCTGAGCGGACAGGAGTTGATCAGATCCCTTTGTCGGCATTGGGATTACGTTGTCGGCCATCAGAAAGGGAGCCATGTGATCTTGGAAACCACAAAACCGCGCTCGGGGCATATCACGGTTCCCAATCACAACCCGGTTCGCATCGGCACGCTCAACGGCATCTTACGAGAGGTTGCCGAACAAAAAGGCGTCAGCAAACAGGACGTACTTGAAACCCTGTTCTGAAATCAGGTCTGCAATCCTGTCAATCCTGTCAAAAATTCTCTCCTCGACCTGATTCGCAGACGGCAGGCGAACAGCGCCTGCCCTACAGTCGGAGCGGAATGCTTGGAGTTCCTGATCCGCCTCTCATTTCTCACTTGGGGTGAGAAATGCCGCTTTTTACGTGCGCTTTTTTTGGATCCGTGGAGCTTTTGCACCCAGGCATCCAGGTCCTCCACCGCCCGCAGGCGGGACTGGAGTTTTCCTTCGGCGTACCCCACCTCGACTTCGGCACGGGCCCATGCCACGCTGCGCGCGTGGCCGACGAAATCTTCGAGAAGCCGCCAAAGGCGGGTCCTCGCCCGGAGGCCCCCCTCGCCGCGCGGATGCGCCCGCGAAACCTCGACGACGTCATCGGGCAGCAGCACTTGCTGGCTCCCGGGCGCTTGCTCCGCCGCCTGATTGAGGCGGATCGCATCCAATCGGTGATCCTTTTCGGCCCGCCCGGCACCGGGAAGACCTCCCTGGCCACCGTCATCGCCAATGCCACCGAGAGCCATTTCGAGCGGCTGAGCGGGGTCGAGGCCACCGTGGCCGATATCCGCAAGGTGGCCGCCGCAGCATCCCAGCGGCGATTCCGAGGGGGGAAAACCATCCTCTTCCTCGATGAAATCCACCGCCTGAACAAGGCCCAGCAGGACGTTCTCCTCCCCGACGTGGAGAGCGGGGTGCTCGCCCTCATCGGGGCCACGACCCACAACCCCTTCTTTTTCGTCATCAACGCGCTCGTCTCTCGCTCGCAGGTCTTCGAGCTCCAGCCCCTCGCCGAGGCGGAAGTTGCCGAGGTCCTCCGCCGCACGATGGCAGACAAAGAGCGCGGTCTCGGCAGCCAGAAGATCGAGATCGAGGAACCGGCGATGGCCCACTGGACGAAGGTGTGCGACGGCGACGCCCGCCGCGCGCTCAACGCACTCGAGATTGCCGCCCGCACGACCTCTCCCGATGAGCAGGGAATCATCCGCGTCACCCGCGAGATCGCCGAGGAATCCATCCAGAAGAAGGCGGTGCGCTACGACGCTGACGAGGACGCCCACTACGACACGATCTCGGCCTTCATCAAAAGCGTACGCGGGAGCGACCCCGACGCAGCAATCTACTGGCTCGCGAAAATGCTCTACGCCGGGGAGGACCCGCGCTTCGTCGCGCGGCGACTCGCAATCCTCGCCGCCGAGGACATCGGCCTCGCCGAGCCGGGCGCTCTCGTTGTGGCGAATGCCTGCTTCCAGATCGTGGAGCTCATCGGGATGCCCGAGGCGCGCATCCCCCTCGCCGAGACAACGATCTACCTCGCGGGCTGCCCGAAGAGCAACTCCGCCTACAAGGCGATCGACGCGGCCCTCGACGACATCAAGAACGGCCGCCTCCAGGAGGTGCCAACCAAGCTCCGCGGCACCGGCTACCGTGGCGCCGAAAAACTAGGGCACGGGGTGGGCTACCAGTACGCCCACGACCACCCCAACCACTACGTGGAGCAGGATTACATGACGGTGAAGAAGAAATACTACGAGCCCGGCGAACTGGGCCGCGAGAAGAAGCTCAAAGAGTTCCTCGAGTTCGTGCG
>CAZZBZ010000034.1:15017-16285 GCA_964653025.1 uncultured Verrucomicrobiota bacterium | reverse complement strand
CGTCACTCCACCCGCATGCTCTTACGAATGCCGAACTTCTCCATGCGCTTACGCAGCGTGGCACGCGTCATACCAAGCACCTTCGCCGCGCGCACCTGGTTTCCCTCGCACGACACCAGCGCCCGGGCGATGAGGGCGCGCTCGGCGAAGGCAACGAGCTTCAGCTTCGGATCCCTCTTCGCCTCGCGGAAAAGGGTGTCGAGGGCGGCCTCGATCCCGCCGTCGGACTCAGACCTCAAAGCGGACGCCCCCTCGGAGACGGAGCGCTCCGTGAGTTGGAGGTCGCCGGCCGAGATCACGGGTGTAGGGCACACCACCGCGGCGCGCTCGATCGCATTTTGAAGTTCCCGCACATTCCCCGGCCAGGGATATGAGGCGAGGCGCTTGAGCGCCTCGCGGGAGATCGCCTTCGGCCCCTTCCCTCCTTTCCCGTCCCTTCGTGTGAGGAAGTAGTCCACAAGCAGCGGAAGGTCCCCCAAACGCTCCCGCAGGGCGGGAAGGCGGATGCGGACCACATTGAGGCGATAGTACAGGTCCTCGCGAAAACGCTTCTCGACCACCGCCTTCTCGAGATCGGCATGGGTGGCCGCGAGGATGCGCACGTCGACACGCACCGCTTCGTTCGAGCCCACGCGGGTCAGCTCCCCTTCCTGCAGGACGCGCAGGAGCTTGGACTGCGTCGCGAGCGGAATGTCCCCGATCTCGTCGAGAAAGAGGGTGCCGGTGTGACATTGCTCAAACTTCCCAATCCGCCGCTCCACCGCACCTGTGAAGGCCCCGCGCTCATGCCCAAAGAGCTCGCTCTCGATCAGCGCCTCGGGAATTGCGGCGCAGTTGATCGCAAGGAAAGGCTTCTCTGCCCGGGAACCGTGCTGGACGATCGCCCGCGCGACGAGTTCCTTCCCTGTTCCCGTCTCGCCCGTAATCATCACCGGCGCATCCCCCCGGGAAACCTGCCCGATCAGCTTGTAGACCTCCTGCATCTCGGGGGTCTTGCCGATGATCCCCTGGTCGTATTCCTCTTTCTGGAGGAGCGGCTGATAGGAGACTCGCTCCCGCATCGCACGGGATGCCTGGAGCGCGGCCTCAATCACCTGCCGCATCCGTTCCACGTCGAACGGTTTTACCAGGTAGTCGAACGCCCCCTCCCTCATCGCACCGATCGCGGTCTGGGTCGTCCCATGCGCGGTCATCATCACCACGGGAAGATGCGGGTGCGCGCGCCGTAGGCGGCGAAGCGCCTCGAGTCCGTCCATCCCCGCGCCCAG
>CAZZBZ010000034.1:0-14917 GCA_964653025.1 uncultured Verrucomicrobiota bacterium | reverse complement strand
GAGGGCGAAACTCCACCCGCCCCAAGCCCGTGTCAATCGCCATTCACTAATGGCACTCTGGAGGTGCGCAGGGCAGTTCTGCCGGGTTTTGTGAATACTCAGCTTCGCACGGGCACGATCCGCCTGAGGCGGATACCCCTCCATGCTCGAATCGCGATTGGAGGGATGGCGTGTCGCCGTCCGTCTTTCCTTCTCCGCGGCCGCCGACACGGCGGCCCTCCACTTGTAGCTCCTGGCATACTTCGTCGTGCCCTCGGTAGTTCGCGGGGAGGTGCCCTGCTCAAATATCACGTCCAAACGGGGCGAGAGAAAATTCAGAACAGCAGGCGCAGCGCCGCGAGCGCGGTGAAAAAGAGCGCGAGCCTTTCAAAAAGCTTCTGGGGAAGATGCGGCAGGAGCCTCCTCCCCCCGAACGCTCCGATCAATACGAAGGGCGCCAGCGCAAGGTTCAGCTTCAGCGAGAGCGGATTGATCAGCCCGAGGTTCGCGCTAAACGGCACCTTGAAGAGGTTCAGCACGCAGAAGTACCAGGCCGCGGTGCCCATGAACTCCATCTTCGGGAGGCGCATCGCGAGCAGGTAGAGGATCATGATCGGGCCCGCGGCGTTCGCCAGCATCGTCGTGAACCCCGCGAGCAGTCCCATCCCTGCCGAATACCAGGTCGAGTGGGGTGCCGGGGTCGTCTCCGCCCCACCGACCATCCTCCACTGCCTCCATAAATGGAGGACGACCATGACGAGCAGGACTGCGCCGATGCCCACCCGTATCTGGCCTGCCTCCAGCTTCCCCATCGCGAGCCAGCCCACCACGATCCCGAGCGCGGCAAAGGGAAACAGCCGCCAGAGATGCGACCAGACGGCGTGTCGGTGAAAGGTGGTGACCGCCACCAGGTCGGCGCAGATCAGCAGCGGGAGGACGACTCCCGTGGATTCCCGCGACGGAAGCACGTTGGCAAAGATCGCCACGGCAAGGGCCCCCACCCCAGCAATCCCCGTCTTGGAGAAGCCGACAATGAGCGCCCCAAGCGCCAGCAAAGACCATCCCAACCAGCCGGGATCAGACATGGGAAATACTCAGGTTATGAGGTTCAGCGGTTCACGGTTCGTTTCGGGGAGCACACGCGGCTCGCGTGTCCTGTTGGGCGGCTCGCCCAACAGTTTCCCTCAGAAAATCGGCGGGCCGCCAATTTGAACACGCGGGCCGCGTGTGCTCCCCTCAGAATAATAAATCGCCATGGGATGGCTGTGCCCTATCTTTGTTATTCCCAAACCGTTGAACCTCCCTTTCAAGGCGCCCCCAGCGCGGTGATTTGCTCGCGGAGGGCGGCGATCGAGGCCGCAATCTCGGCGCCTCGCGCCTCGTGCGCCGCGACCGTCTCCGCCGGTGCGCGGGAGCGGAACCCCTCGTCGGCGAGGCGGTTCTTCAGCCCCTGAAGTTCCTTCTCGAGCTTTGCGATCTGGGAGGCGAGCCGCGCGGATTCCTCCGCGGGATCCACGAGCCCCTCGAGGGGAAGAAAGAGCTTCCCGAGCGGGGTCATCGCGGCGGCCGACTTCGGCGGCGGCTGGGCGACGATCTCCAGCGGCTCCGCCCCGAGCAGGATCTGCAGGACGGCGATCTCGCGCGGGTCGGCGTGCCAGTCGCCTGAGGGAATCAGGCAGTAGCGGGCGCGCTTCCCGGAGGGGATGTGGTAGGCCGCCTTGAGATGCCGCCCCGCGCTCACGGTTTCCTGCTTCAGGGCCGCGAAACGAAGAACCTCCGCACCCAGTCCCAAACGGGTGCACTCCGCATCGGGCATGGGCTCCGGCCACGGGGCGAACTGGATGCTGCCCTCCCGCCCCTCCCCGCCAAAGCCAAGCCCCTGCCAAAGCTCTTCGGTGATGAAGGGCGCGTACGGATGCAACAGGCGCAAGACCCCCTCGATCACATGGTCCATCACGGCCAATGTCACCCGCTTGCGCCCCGCATCTTCCCCGTAGAGCGCGGCCTTCGCCGCCTCGAGGTACCAGTCGCAGTAGTCGGTCCAGAACAACTCGTAGAGACGGGCGGCAATCTGGTTGAACTCGTAGCCCTCATACAGGGCTCCGATGTCCCGCACCGCCTGGTCCATGCGCATCAGCATCGCGCGGTCGTCCGAGGAAAGATCGGCGGCAGTCACCTCGGCCAGCGAGATCGCCTTTTTCCCATCCATCGACTGCGAGAGGCGCAGCCGCGAGGCGTTCCAGAGTTTATTGCAGAAGTTTCGGCCGAGGAGGACCTGCTGCTCGTCGAAGCGCACGTCGAGACCCAGCGGCGAGCACCGCATCATGCCGAAACGCAGGGCATCGGCCCCGTGCCGCGCGATGAGGTCGAGGGGATCGGGGGAGTTTCCGAGCGACTTGGACATCTTCCGCCCCTGCTTGTCGCGCACGGTGCCCGTGAAATAGACGTTCCGAAAAGGGAGTTCTCCCATGAACGCGTTCCCTGCCATCGCCATGCGCGCCACCCAGAGGAAAATGATCTCGGGAGCCGTCACGAGATCGCCGGTCGGATAAAAGACGGAGAGCGTCGAATGCGGGTCGTTGCGCGCCGCCTCCAGCTTCTCGGGGGAATCCACCATCGTGGCAAACGGCCAGAGCCACGAGGAAAACCAGGTATCGAGCACGTCCGGGTCCTGTTCCCAGCCTTCCCCAGCCGGCGCATCCACTCCCACGTGAACCTCCGGGTCGCCTCCGCCCTTCGCGGGCCGCGTCCATACCGGGATGCGATGCCCCCACCACAACTGGCGGGAAAGGCACCAATCCTGGAGGTTCGCGATCCAGTGCTCGTAGACCTTGGTCCAGTGCGCGGGACGGAATGCGATCCGACCCTCCAGCACCTGCCGAAGGGCTTCCTTCACGGCGGGATAGCGCAGGAACCATTGGTCGCTCACCATCGGCTCCACGGGAACGTCGGCGCGTTCGCTGTAACCCACATTGTGGACGTACTCCTCAATCTTTTCGATCAGCCCGAGCTCCGTGAGGTCGGCGACCACCTTCTCGCGGCATTCGTAGCGGTCAAGCCCCTCGTAGTCCTCCCCGGCCGCAGCGGTCATCGCCCCGTCGAGGCCGATGACCGTCCGCTGCTCCAGCCCGTGGCGCTGCCCGATCCCGAAGTCCACGGGGTCGTGCGCGGGGGTCACCTTCACGCAGCCGGTCCCGAACTTCGGGTCCACCGCGGCGTCCGCGATGATCGGGATCTCCCGCTCGGTCAACGGCAGCCGCACCTTCTTCCCGATGAGGGCCTTGTAGCGCGGGTCCTCGGGGTGCACCGCCACCGCCGCGTCCCCGAGCATCGTCTCGGGCCGCGTGGTGGCGACCACCAAGAAGGAAATGCCGATTGCTGATTGCTGATTGCCAACTGCGGGGGAGCCGGAAGACGAGGTTGCCGCCAGTTGCTGATTGTCAACGGCAGTTGGAACTGGCGATTGGCCATTGGCCATTGGCGATTCCGCAAGGAGGTATCGGAGGTGCCAGAGGTGGCCCCGGGTCTCCTTCATGATCACCTCTTCGTCGGAGAGCGCGCTCCGCGCCACGACACACCAGTTCACCATCCTCCGCCCCCGGTAGATATGGCCCTGGCGATGGAGCTGCGTAAAAACATGGGCGACCCACCGCGAGTAGTTCACGCGCGTATCGGAAACCCGGGGGTCGAGGCCATCCATCGTGAAGACCGCCCGCGACCAGTCGCAGGAGCAGCCGAGCTTCTTGAGCTGCTGCAGGATGATGTCCCCGTGCTTGTCCTTCCAGGTCCAGATGCGGCGGAGGAGTTCCTCCCGCCCGATCTCGTGGCGCGACTTCTTCTCCTCCTTGCGGAGCTGCCTTTCCACGACGGTCTGGGTGGCGATCCCCGCGTGGTCCGTGCCCGGCAACCAGAGAACTTCGAACCCTTGCATCCGCTTCCGACGGGCGAGGATATCCTGGATGGTGTTGTTCAGCACATGCCCCAGATGCAGGATCCCCGTCACGTTCGGGGGTGGGATGACAATCGAATAGGCCTCGCGCAGGCCGGAGGCGCGGCGGCGGGCCTTCTCCGCGGGATCGAGGCCGTGACCGTTGAAGGCGCGGGAGGGATCGGCGGCGAACGCCTTCCACTCCGTCCAGCGGGCGTACCAGCGGTCCTCGACAAGCGAAGAATCGTAAGCTTTGGGGATCTCGGGCATGAAATTTCAAGTATGCCCTGCGCCCCCCTCCCCGCTCAAGCCGCGATTCCAATCCCCATAACCCGGGGAGCATGACAGTTCTGCCGGGTTTTATGAACCCTCAGCTTCGCACGAGCACGACAAAGCCCCGCACGGCGCGCATGCGCTCTTGGCGGGATAAATCCTGTCCAGACCTCTTCTCTGCGCCTTGCATCACCCCGCCTTCACGGCCCTCCGTCGGCCCGCGCGGTAGGCCGCGGGAGCTTCGGCAACGCGGATGTCGGCAGCCGCCGCTTCCGGCTCGAAGACGACGCGGACACGGACTTTCAAGGCATGGGCCACGCGGCGGAGCATACTGAGGGAATGGCCTTCATAACCGGTGGATTCAAGGCGGCTGATCTGTTGCTGGGAGGTTTTGAGGAGAGCGGCCAGTTGCTTCTGGGAAAGCCCGGCCTGTTCGCGTAGGGCGGCGATTTGCAGGGCCACGTCCCACGCCTCCCCAGCCGCTTTGAAGCGCCTGGCAAAATCGGGATCCTTGAGTTGTTCCTCCAGATAGCGGTCGAAGTTCGTCTTCATCACGTGGGATTCCTTTCCAACCAATCGTCCCGCCGCGCCCGCGCGGTGTCGAGGTCGCGGGACGGGATGGCCTGACCTTTGTTGCGAATGCCGTGAACGGCAATAATGCGCCGACCTTTTTGGAAGAACCACAGCACGCGAGTGTTCAGTTTGCCGATGTGGCGCAACTCAAAGAGGCCACTGCCGAGGGGTTTCGAGAGCGGCGGGCGGTGATTCTGCCGGTGGCGCAGTTTAGCGAGTCCGACAGCGACCGCGGCGAAATCGCCGGGATCGGAGGTCTTCAGATCATCAAGGAACTCGCGCATGGGGCACCGCCCCTCTTTCGTTTCGTAGAACTCTACGATGAATTCCATGGAGGTGCAACATCAATATTGATGTATAGCTTTTATTCGGCCGGCGCGGGGTTTAACTCCTCGCGCCCGCCACTGTGCGGGAAGCGTCGGGCAAGACGGCCACAGCGATTCGCTGGATACGTTCTCGTCTCATCGTAACCGGTCCTCCACGGTGCGAACGGTGTTCACGGGCCAACGGCAACCACCCTACCAAGAACAGCCGACCCCGGGAAGCCCAGAGCATCCAGTCATCGGCGTTGACAGCCCCGCCGACGCTTCGCAGACTTCCAAGCGTTCCCTTTCAGGCCCTCACCGCTTACCGCTCACTGATTCCCATGGGTAACCCCACCGGCTTCAAGGAAATCCCGCGCGAACTCGCGCCCGACCGCCCCGTCGCCGAACGGCTCCGGGACTGGAAGGAACTCCACCTCGACCTCCCCGCAGAAAAGCTCCGCCAGCAGGGCGCGCGCTGCATGAACTGCGGCATCCCCTTCTGCCACTCGGGCTGCCCGCTCGGGAACCTCATCCCGGAGTGGAACGACCTCGTTTATCGGGACCGCTGGCGCGACGCGCTCGCGATGCTTCTCAAGACGAACAACTTCCCCGAGTTCACCGGCCGCGTCTGCCCCGCCCCCTGCGAGGAGGCGTGCGTCCTGAACATCGAGCGCAACCCGGTGACCATCAAGCAGATCGAGTGCGCGATCATCGACCACGCCTTCGAGCACGGCTGGATCGTCCCGCAGCCCCCGCCCTCACGCACCGGCAAGAAGGTCGCCGTCGTCGGCTCCGGTCCCGCCGGCCTCGCCGCCGCCGCGCAGCTCAACAAGGCCGGCCACCTCGTCACCGTCTTCGAGCGCGCCGACCGCATCGGCGGCCTGCTCACCTACGGGATCCCCAGCTTCAAGCTCGACAAAGGCGTCGTCGAGCGCCGCGTGAAACTCATGGAGCAGGAGGGAATCGTCTTCGAGGTGAATGCGAACGTCGGCCACGGCTTCCCCACCGAGAAGCTTCGCAAGGGATTCGACGCGGTCTGCCTCGCCGGAGGGGCCGCGCTCCCGCGCGACCTCCCCGCCCCGGGCCGCGAGTTCAAGGGCATCCACTTCGCGATGGAGTTCCTCCCGATGCAGACCCGCCTCAACCTCGGCGACAAGGAGCCGTCGAGCTTCATCTCCGCCAAGGGGAAGCATGTCGTCGTCATCGGCGGCGGCGACACCGGCTCCGACTGTGTCGGCACTTCCCACCGCCAGGGCGCGAAGTCGGTCACCCAGTTTGAACTCCTCCCCCGCCCGCCCGAGCAGCGCACCCCCGACATGCCGTGGCCGCGCTGGCCGATGATCCTCCGCACCTCCACCTCGCAGGAAGAGGGGGGGAAACGCGACTGGAGCGTGAACACGAAGGCCTTCCTCGGCGAGGGCGGCATCGTAAAAACGCTCCGCGGCGTCCGCCTCGAGTGGTCCAAGGGGGCCGACGGCCGCCCGCAGATGAAGGAGATTCCCGGCAGCGAGTTCGAGATCCCCTGCGACCTCTGCCTCCTCGCGATGGGCTTCCTCGGGCCCGAGAAGGGCGGGATGCTCGACCAGCTCGGCGTGAAGCTCGACCCCCGGGGCAACGTCCAGGCCGACGCGAACTCCATGACGAGCGTCCCCGGCGTTTTCTCCGCGGGCGACATGCGCCGCGGCCAATCGCTTGTCGTCTGGGCCATCCAGGAGGGTCGCCAGGCCGCGAGAGGCATCGACGCCTTCCTCATGGGCCGCTCGGACCTCTGATCCTCGGGAGTCGCGCCGGAGGGGTGGGCACCCTTCTCACGGCGAGGAGCCCATTCCCCCGTTCCGTGTGCTTGCTCACGAATCCCGCCGCGCCGAGCGACTTCAATCCAAAGCGTCCAGAACTGCCCTGGTCTCGCGCGGGAGGTCCGATTCGCCGGGGGCCAAGAGGAAAGAGAATCCCCCCTTCGCGGACCGTACGCTCTTGAGATGGGCGGCATCGGGAAACTGGAAATACGACCTGCGGCTTTCGGGCTCCCCCTTGAACTTCACGAGGGAGATTTCCCGGAGATCCAGGGCGGTCTCGGCACGGCCCTTGCGGGGCCACGGGGCGAGGACCACCGCCGCAACCAGTTTCCGCGGATCGGGGGAAAGTTGCCCATGGAAACGGTCGGACAAGCTCCCGCATCCGTAGATGCAGAGGAAGTCGGCAAAGGGCAAGGTGGTGTCGGACCACCGTCCTTTCGGAAGAAACCGACGTGCGTGATAAATCGCCATGGAAAGACCCGCCACGCTTTTCAACCTGCCGTAGGCCAGGTTGAGGTCGTAGCCTTTCCCGGGACCCGCCCTCAACCCCGCGGAGGGCATGAACGGTCGCCAGTCGAAGACGGCCGGGTCGAGAGACTCGTAGAGCAGGAAATCCAGGGGCTGGCATTGAACCGCGGGAACCATCACGGAACTGGCTTCCGTGTCGACTTTGATCCGAAAGCGCAGGCCATCGCCTTCCCCGGAACTGGAGAGCCTCACGCCGACGGCGCTCATCTCCTCGAGGAACCGCCCCGTGCCGCGAAGGATTCTGCCCTCCTCGCGATCGGTCACGAAGCGAAGATCCGGCGGCGGATGAACGACCGGCTGCTTCTGGCTCCACGATGCGTCGAATTCCTGGTCGTTCCCGGTGATCAGGGCCGTGAAAATCCGTTCCTCCGCGGTGGGCGCCGCGAAATCCGCAAGCGTGGCCACGGGGATCACCTCTTCGGCGCCAAAAACCGGAAAGGGCCGGGCAAGGCCGTGCGCGACGATCTCCAGGTCCTTGAGGTGAACCTCGCCGCCGGACCCCTTGAAGACGTAGAGCCATGTGGGTTCCTGGGTCCAGCGGGCATAGTAGATCCAGGGCGCGTTTTCACTGAAGCCGGCGCGACGGAAGTTCCGGAACAATCCGTGATGAAGGGAGAACTCCACCGTTCTCCACTCCGATCCGTCCCCGGCGGCCTCCACGCAAATCGGGCGGAGAAACACGTCGCTGTTTCCGAAATAGGCGGTGGGCCCCCCGAAACCGAGGATCATTCTTCCGGAGACCGCCCTGACCTTCATGCGAAGGGCATCGGCCTCGGGCGGGAAATACGCGTTTCCAAGGCTCAGGATTTCCAGGTAGGGACGCTTGAAGGGGATCGCGGGGGCAATCCTCAACGTCCAGAGCATCGCCCCGGCGGAATCCCGCGTCAGCTCCATGCGGCTGAACTGGTCTGCCTGCTGCTTCTCCTCCACGCTCCAGCGCCACGAAACCACCGACCGGGCAGGGAACGCCGCGAGCCCATCCAAATCCCGGTCGGTTCCCAATACCCGGGAATCACCACCCCAACCCAGAACCTGGGACGCGAGGAGAATCGTCGCCGCCAGGACGAGCTTCCCCCACCTCTCCACGACAGGGACGCCCCCCCCTTCCCGCGCACTTCCCTCCTCACCTAAGACCCGAGAGCTCACACAGATGCCCCTACCTTAGCCGTGGCGGCGAACCTGGCCTTGCTCGGCAGTTCAAACCAGAAGGTCGCCCCTTTTCCCGGCGCGCTGTCCACGCCAATGCGCCCGCCGTGGGCTTCCACCGCGAGTTTGCAGAAGGTCAGCCCAAGCCCGGTGGAGTGGCGCCGTCGGTGTGATTCCGCCTGGTGATACTTCATAAAAATCTGCTTCCGCGTCGCCGCATCCAACCCAGGCCCGGTGTCCGACACCTCCACCCGCCCCCCGCGGGACGACGCGGAGACGGCCACGCGAATCACGCCATCATCTGGAGTAAATTTTAAGGCGTTGCCAAGAAGGTTGCCGATGACCCGCTCGATGAGGTCCCGGTCGCCAACAATCCGGACCCCCCCCTTCGGATTCTTGAAGTTGACGGTTCGCCCGTTCGACAAGGGCCCGAGTTGAGCCATGGAATCGCGCGCAACCTCCACGAGGTCCAAGGGGGCCGCGCGCAGGGGCATGCGGGAGGATTCTATGCGGCTCACGTCTAAAATCGAGGTCACCATCTCCTGGATCTGGCTGAGAGCGGCGCGGCCGCTCACCAGGAACCGGGCCGTATCTTTCTTGGGCGAGCCGACCGTTTTCTTGATCGCCATGTCCAGATAGCCGGCCACGACCATGAGCGGGTTGCGCAGGTCGTGGACAATCATTTGCGTGACGTTATCGCGCAGCGCTTCGAGTTTGCGCAGGCGCACGTAGCTCTCCTTCAACCGTCGCTGGGTCTCTCTCAGGCCGAGATGGTTCGCCACGCGGGCCAGGACCTCCTCGGTCTGGAACGGCTTGGTCACATAGTCCACCCCGCCGCTGCGGAAGGCGTTCAGTTTATTCGTCGTCTCGGAGAGGGCGCTGATGAAGATGATGGGGATCTCCTCGAGGAGGGGATCCGCCTTCATCCGCTGGCACACCTCGTAGCCGTCCATCTCGGGCATGTTGACATCAAGCAGGACGAGGTCGGGCGGCGCCTTCGCCGCCGCGGCCAGCGCGAGCCGCCCGCGCGGGAAGGCGCGCACCCGGTAGCCCCGCTCCCGCAGCATGATTTCGAGGAGGCGAAGATTGGCCGGGGTATCGTCCACGACCATAATCTCAGGATTCGGCGCGGGCTTCTGACGGGCGGGTTTCTTCATGGGATGAGGAGCCATGGGGACAGAGGTTCAGCGGTTCACATGGACGCGACCACAAGTTGGAGGGCCGCCGTGTCGGCGGCCGCGGAGGGAGGAGACGGACGGCGACACGCCGTCCCTCCAAACGCGATTCGAGCAGGATTGGTCGACAGGATTGGAGGACACATGAATTTATGTTACCGCTTTGACTGGGTTTTCCAAAGGGGAGTCTTTGAAACGAACGGTGAATCGGATGCCGGGCGGCACCCGGTTCTCCACGGCCACCTCCCCGCCAAAGAGTGCAAGGATCCGTTGCGCAAGCGGGGGCGCCAGACCGAGGTCTCCCCCCGGGGTGATCGCCTCCTGGATTGCGAGCACCTGGAAAAAGCGGGGGAGCGCGTCCGCGGGAATATTCCGCCCGGTCGCCTCAACGATCAGCAGGACCTCGGATTCCCGGGAACCGAGGGCCACGCGCACCGCGCCTCCGACCGTGGAGAACTTCACGGCGGTTTCCATGAGGGCCTGGATTGCCTTCGCGGAGAGCTGGGAATCCCCGCGGACCTGCCGTGCGTCCATGGGGGGAAGCTCGATCCGAACCTCCCGCGAACGGGCAAAGTCCGCCGCCAGATCCGCGGCGATGCCCACGACGCGATGGATCGGCACCATCTCGGTCGTAAAGCTCTCCGCATCCGCCTCGATCTGGGTCAGCAACAGGGCGTCCTCGATGATCGTAAGGAGCCGCCGCTGGGACTGTTGGAAAAGCTCCCTCAGCTCGCGGGTCGAGCCGTTCTCGGGGCACTCGCACAGGAGCAGTTCCCCCACCCCGAAAAGTCCGTGCAGGGGCGTGCGCAACTCGTGGGAGATCAGCTTCAGAAAATCGTCCTTGGCCTTGTCCAGGATCGTCAAGCGCGCATGCGCCTCGGAGAGCTGGCGGGTCTTGAGATACACGGTTTCGGCGAGGTTCGCATTGATCTCCTCCATCTCCTTCTGGAGCTGCCGCAACTTGAGATGGGTTTCGATCCGGGCCATGACCTCTTCCGTCTGGAACGGCTTGGTCACATAATCCACGCCCCCGCACTCGAACGCCTTGACCTTGTCCATCGGGTCGGACGCCCCGCTGATGAAGATGACCGGGATCGCGGCAAGGCGCGGGTCGGCCTTGAGCCGACGGCAGGTTTCGTAGCCATCCATTTCCGTCATGCGAATATCGAGCAGGACGAGGTCGGGAGGTTCCCTGTCCGCCGCGGCCAGCGCGAGCCTTCCCCCGGGAATCGAACGGACACGGACCCCACCTTCCCGCAGCATGAACTCCAGGAGCCGGAGATTCTCCGGAACGTCATCCACCAGCATGATCGTGGCCGGGGTTCGGGGAGCCGTCGTCATCGGGCTCCTTTCCGGGCCAGCAGGCGGGCGAGGCGGTCATAGTCGTAGCGATCCACCAGCGACTCCATGAGCTTCGCCAGCGCGCGATCGTGTCGGGCCACCTGCCGCACCAGGGCCGTGAGGCGTTCCGAGTCCCCGTGGGCCACGGCCTCCCGCAATCCCTTGCGAAGCGCCTCGGGCAGCTTCGCGGCGGCCCCGACCCCCGTCCGCGGGGCCGCGCTTCCCTTCGCATCCTTCGGAACGATCTTAGGTTCCTCGTACTGAAAGTTGACCTTTAGGTGGGCGTGGATCCGGTCGAAAAGGAGGGCCTCGTCCAGGGGTTTCGTCAGTATCTCCACCGCGCCGGCGTCGAGAATGGCTTGCGGATCCTTCTCGAACAGGGCGGCCGTCAGGATAAACACCACGGTGTTTCCATGGAGATCGCCCTCCCGGATTCGGCGGGTGGCCTCCATGCCATCCACCCCGGGCATGCGCAGGTCCATCAGGACCAGGCGGGGGCTCCAGTTCTTCCACACGGCAAGGGCCTCCTCGCCGTTCGCGGCTTCGCGCACATGGAACCCCACCTGTTCGAGAAGGGCCTTCAGCCATGCGCGGTTGTCAGGTTGGTCATCCGCGATCAGCACACGGACCGGAGGCTGGCCCGGTTTCAGGCCCACCACTCGCCGCGACGCCGCGGAACTCCGGTCCTCCCCGCCCGCCTCGCGGACCGGGACGACCAGGCGGAAGGTGCTCCCCTTCCCCACCACGCTGGTCGCGCTGAGTTCCCCTCCCATCAACTTCGCGTATTCGCGGCTGAGGGCGAGTCCGAGTCCCGTGCCGTCCTGGATCTTTCGCCCGCTGGCGGTTTGCTCGAAAGCCCGAAACAGGAGCGTCATTTCCTCCTTTGCGATGCCCATCCCGGTATCCTCCACGTCCACCGCCAGGCGCAGGAGGCCATCCCCCTCCTTGCGGATCGCGAACTTCAGGCAGATCTTTCCCCGATCCGTGAACTTGATCGCGTTGCCAAGAAGGTTGATGAGCACCTGCCGCAACTTGCCATGGTCCGCGACCAGCCACCGGGGCAGGTCGCGGGCCTTGGCCGTGACAACCTTCAGCATCTTCGCATCAGTCCGCTCCCTGAACAGGGAGACCAGTTCATCGAGCAGGGCGTGCGGGTCGAACACGGACGGTGCCAGCGTGGCGCGGCCCGCCTCGATTTTGGACACATCGAGCACCTGGTTGATCAGCGTGAGAAGGTGATCCCCGCTTCGGTTGACCACCTCCAGCTTCTTCTTCACCTCCTCGCTCAACGACGGGTCGCGCCGCAGGAGTTGCGCGTAGCCGAGGATCGCGTTCATCGGCGTCCGAATCTCGTGGGACATGTTGGCCAGGAACGTGCTCTTGGCGCGGCTCGCCGCGTCGGCGGCCTCCTTGGCACGGAGGAGTTCCTCGGCCAGCCTCTTCTTCTCCGTGATGTTTTCCCGAACCGCCACGAAGTGGGTCACGCGACTCTGGCTGTCGCGGATCGGTGAAATCGAAAGCGACTCCCAGTAAAGGGCGCCGTCCTTCCGCCGGTTGCAGACCTCGCCGCGCCACGGGCGCCCCTCCTCCAGCGTGCGCCACATCTCCCCATAAAACTCCGGCGGGTGCACCCCCGACTTCAGGATGCGCGGGGTCTGGCCGAGCACCTCGTCCGCGCGATAACCCGTCTGCTCCGTGAAGCGGGGGTTCACATACTCGATCTTCCCGTTCACGTCCGCGATCATCACCGCGGTCGGGCTGGCCTCCACGGCATTCCAGAGTTTCCTCAACTCCTCCTCCGCCTGCTTGTGCTCGGTGAGATCCCAGTTGGTGCCGACCATCCGCAGGGCCTTGCCGGTGGCGTCGCGCTGCGTGGTGGCAAGGGCGCGGATATGATGGGTGCTTCCGTCCGGCCAGAGCACCCGAAACTCGGTGTCGAAATCCTTTTCGCCTCGCAACGCAAGCTGGATTTCCTCGTCGCCCCGCAGCCTGTCCTCCGGGTGAAGCCCCGCCTGCCATGCCTCATAGGCGCCGCCAAACTGATCCCGCGTGATTCCGTAGAGACGAAACATCTGGTCGTCCCAAACCAGCCGGTTGCTGACCACATCGTAGTCCCAGATCCCCACGCCCCCCACGCGCGTGGCCTGCGCCAGGCGTTCGACGGCCTCCCGCAACATTTCCTCCGCCCGCTTGCGCTCGGTGAGATCCCAGTTGGTGCCGATCATCCGAATGGCCTTGCCGGTGGCATCGCGCTGCACGGTGGCAAGGGCGCGGATATGATGGGTGCTTCCGTCCGGCCAGAGCACGCGAAACTCGGTGTCGAAATTCTTTTCGCTTCGCAACGCAAGCTGGATTTCCTCGTCGCCCCGCAGCTTGTCCTCCGGGTGAAGCCCCGCCTGCCATGCCTCATAGACGCCGCCGAACTGATCCCGCGTGATTCCGTAGAGACGAAACATCTGGTCGTCCCAAACGAGTTGGTTGTTGATCACATCGTAGTCCCAGATCCCCACGCCCCCCACGCGCGTGGCCTGCGCCAGGCGCTCGACGGTATCCTTCAATAGGACATCCATCCGCTTGCGCTCGGTGACGTCATTCATCACCGTCAGCAACATCTGCTTGCCACCCAACTCCATCATCTCGGCGGAAAAGCTCCCGTCGAGGACCTTGCCCGACTTCGTCCTGACCTTCATTTCGACCTCGCGGACCCTCCCGAGCTTGCTCGCCATCTGGAACGCGGCCTGACGGTCCCCCATGGACACGAACAACCCCAGTTCTTGGGCGGTCTTGCCCAGGACCTCCTCCCGCGCATACCCCAGCCCCTTCAGAAAGGCCTCGTTCACATCGAGGAAACGGTCGTCCTCCACCCCGCTCAGGGCCATGAGCAGCGGGTTCAAGTGGAAGGACTTGGCGAACTTCTCCTCGGAGGCATGCAGTTCCGAAACATCCTTGCTGATCCCGAACAGCACCTTGCGTCCGTTCCACTCCCCGGGGGTCACCCGGGTTTCCACCGGGATTTGGCGGCCATCGCGGGCGATCAGCGGGACGGGACAAAACTTGACCTTCCCCGAGAGCATCCCGGCCACCCGCTCCGCGGCTTCCTCACGGCGATCCTTCGGGTGAACATTCAGGACACTGCGCCCGATCAAATCCCCCTCCTCGTACCCCAGCCGTCGGATCACGGTCTGGTTGCAATGCAGGACGTTCCCCTCCTCGTCGAGCACGAAGGCAAAGTCATCGATCGAGTTGAAGAAGGCGCGCAGGTTCTCCTCCCCCTGCCGCACCGCCTCCTCGGCGCTCCGCCGCTCGGTGATATCGTGGATGATGGAGAAGAGGAGCTGACGTCCCCCAGTTTCAATGGGAGTCGAGAAAACCTCCACCCAGCGAACCTTTCCATCGGCAAGCCGGTGCTGAAAAATAAAATGGTTTTTCTCGCGCTGGGCGGCCTGTTTTCGTTGGGCGACCAGCAGTTCGGAAGGCAACAGGTTGATCTCCTCGATCCGCATCGCGCAAAGCCTCTCGTGAGGGTAGCCGTAGAACGCCTCGGCCGCATGGTTCGCATCCACGATCGCACCGGTCTCCGGGGACACCAGCAGCATGACCGCCTTGTGGCGATCGAACATACCCCGAAAACGCTCCTCGCTTTCGAGCAAGAGCGACGCCCTGCGCTCGATTTCCGTGATGTCCCGCCCCACCCCAACGATTCCAAGAAGTTTCCCCTCGGAATTCCTCAGGGGGGATTTCGCCGTCTCCATGAGCAACTTTCGTCCATCGGGGTAGGTCACCCACTCCTTGATGTGGCGGGGGACCAGGGCTTCCATCGTCAGGCGATCATCCTCGCGGAACGCGTCGGCCACCTCGCGTGGAAACAGGTCG
>CAZZBZ010000033.1:0-37168 GCA_964653025.1 uncultured Verrucomicrobiota bacterium | reverse complement strand
TGGGTCATGCGCTCGCCGCGAAAGATCGCGCGCAACCCCGCGGGATTCAGGTGCCGCATCGGCAGGCCGGTGGCCGCCACCTTCGCCGCGATGTCCATGCTCAGCGGTCCGTCCGAGCCGAGGGTGCGAATCCTCGCGGTTGGCAAGACCACGGTATGCGAGAAGGCGGCCTCCATCGTGCCGGTCAACGTCGCGAGAATGTTCGCGAGTTCGGGGCTGACATAGTTGGCGTACTCGCCCGCCGCGACCGCCAGCACCCCATCCTTGCGCATCGCCCTCTTTGCCTCGAAAAAAAACTCCCGCGTGAAATAGCGGTTCCACTGGTAGCTGGACGGATCGGGAACCTCCACGAGGATCACGTCGTACTCGGCGCGGGCCCGCTTCACCAGTTCCCGAGCGTCGCCGATCATAATCCGCAACCGTGCGCGCTCCCGGGCAATCAGCCCGTGACGCCGCGCCGCGTCCACCACCGACGCATCCAGCTCGACGCAGTCCAGCCTCCGCACCGGGTACCGCAGGATTTCCGCCGCCATTCCGCTCGCCCCTCCCCCAATCAGCAGGACCCGCTCGGCATTCGGCCGCTGGGCAAGGACCGGGTGGACCGCCTCTTCGACCTGCTCGAAATTCCCGCCGTTCGCGAGCGGCCGCCCATCCACAAACAGCGCCACCTGCCCGCCACCGGTAGAAACCTCGACCACACCGTAGGGGGTGTCGTGCCGCTCCCTCGCCTTGCCCGGCGCGGAAACCAAGATCTCCACGCAGGGAATCGTCGCCAGCATGGCAAGCAGGCCCGGAAGGATTCCGAGGCGGCGGCCGACACCCCCCCACCCCACCGCTGCGGCAACCGCCCCCGCGCCGATCCCCAGCGCCCCCAGAAGCTGGACCGGATCAAGAAAATGGACCAACACGAACGTGAAGAGCGCCCCACCGAGCACGCCCCCGAGACAGTCGAGCGCATACACGCGACCGATTTGTCCCGCGATGCCATCCCCCTCCCGCCCCGGCTCCATCCGTGCGGCCAGCGAAAGAAACGCCCCGGAAATGATGCAGAAGGGGGCGAAGCAGAGCAGTGCCGCCCCGACGGTCTCGCTCATCCCGGCCGCCACCCCGCGCCCGACGAACACCGCCCATCCGACCCGAAGCGCACCCAGGGTGGGAAGGGGCAGCGCCGCGATGAGGGCGAAACCGAATGCCAGGCCCCACCCCTGCCAGCGCACCGGCAGACGCTGCCCCAGCCACGCCCCCCAGCCCATGAGCAGCATCCACACACCTAGGACCAGGCCGAGGGACAGCTCATTGCCCCCGGCGAAATAGAGGACCTCCCTGAGCAGGACCATCTGCGTGACCATCGCGACAAACCCCGCCGTAAGGACCGCTCCATGTAGGCCGCGCGATGGCATTGGGTCAGGGGACGATGGTGATCCATCCATTTTCTCCATCCTTCTGCAAAGCACAGGACAGCCACGGATGAAACACGGATGGCAGAGTCAGAAGGCCAGGTCCGCTACACGGACCTGGCCGCTTCATGCGAGACATCGGTGTTTCTGTGCGGTGAACGCGCCGTCCCGATGTGTCGGGACGGCGCATTCCTCTGTCCGTGGTCATCCGTGTTTCATCCGTGGCCTCTTCTCTCTCACTCCCCGGACACGGACGGCAACTCACTCGTGGAACGGCTCGACCTGGTAGGTCTGCACCTCCACGCCCGGCCCACGCCAGGAATCGGCCGGGCACCCCGCCTTCAGGGCAAGGCTGGAGAGAAAGGTCGGTACGTTCGGGATCTGCTCCCACACCTGGGGCAGGTAGGTCGCCCCCCGTGATCCGATCCGAAGGACCACCCCGTCCACATGGGGACGCAGCTTCTTCACGAGGTCGTCGGGGGAACTGAACGTCAGCGGCCTCGGCACCGTGAGGACGCTGATCTCGATCGCGATCTCCTTCAGTTCCTCCTTCGTCACCGGTGCGAAGCGCCCATCCCGGAAGGCCGCGCTCTGCGCGTTGTCCATCACCGCCTTCCAGAGTGGCTCCTGCGGCACGATGTGGCCGATACAGCCTCGAAGATTCCCCTTCTTCGTGAGCGTCACGAAGCATCCCTTCGACTCGCGGAGGGCGGCGGAAAAATCCTCGGGACGCCGCGATGGAACCGCCCGTCCGGCCGCAAGCGCGGCAATCGTCTCCCGCGCGAGCGCGAGCAACTGCTTTCGCTCGGCGGGCCCGTACGCCGCCGCAGACGTCGCGGCGGCAAGCGGTTTGGGGAGGGACGCCGGGGCCTTTGCATCCGTGAATGCGATGGCCGAGTAACCCACGACGCTCTTCTTCTCCCCCGACGTGTCCCCGCTGTTTCGGTAATCGAGGAGGTGGGGCTGCCACCCGCGCTTCTTCGCAAGCTCCAGCACCGTGAGGATGGGAAGTTGCCCGCAGGCCTCCCTGGACGCCATCGCGGCCATGTCGAGTTCGAGCATCGCCTTCAAGCAGGTATGATCCCGCGCGCGGGCGTCGTCGTACGGGTGGTAATGGCTCAGGTCGGAACTCGCGATGACCAGCGTGGTGTCGTCCAGCACGCGGTCGAGTCGCTGCGCCACCGCGACGGGATCCACCTGCCCGTAGAGGATGGGGACGATCTCCACATCGCCGAGGACGACCTGCAGGAATGGCAACTGCACTTCCAGCGTGTGGTCCCAGGTATGCGGGTCGTCGCCCCCCGTCGGCACCTTGAGCGGGCTTTGCCAGGACCAGGCGGGGCGTTGAACCCGCGCGGAGGGATGGTGGGTAAGCGGCGCCTGTTTGGCGAGGCTCGCCGCCAGCGGCGACAGACGGAGACTGCCGAGCGGCGTCGAAAAGGCATCCACCGCGGGAATCATCGCCCCCTCGAACGCCGCGTAATGGCTGGAGGCGAGAAGGATGACGCGGCGAATGTCCCGCCCCGCGAGTTGGCGGTAGGCGTGGGCGGCGGTCAATCCGGAGAAGGAGTAGCCAGCGTGCGGCACCACGAGCGCCCGGACCGGCGGCAACGGCATGGGCGGCGCGGCGTCGAGGAGGCGGCGCACCTCGGCCGAGAGGGCATCCTTGTCCGCGGGGTAAAACAACCCCGCAACGGCGGCCTCGCGCACCTTGCCAGTCGGCGCCGCACGCACTGCGAGCGTCGCCCAGGCTGCGACAGCAGCGCCGATCAAACCAAGTCGCCACGTCTTGGAAAGACCCTGTGGCTTCGTGTTCATGCTCCCATCCTCCAGTTCAACCTTCCTCCAACAAAGCCCCATCCCTCACGCGAGTCGAGCCCGGTTTTCGTGATGAAGCACCTCGGCGCGCGCCACGCCTCCCGCAAGAGAACGATCCATCTCTTCGCCTGTGGGAGGCGCGGCTCGCTCCGAAAGGCCTGCCAACCACCGCGAATCTGTCGCTCACCCGTTCGGAGCCCTCCCGACCGCAGGCTTGCAGCCAAACGCCGGTTGGAGTATCGAAAGCACTGTCGCCAGGGTAGCTCAGTGGTAGAGCAGGGGACTCATAAGCCCTTGGTCGGGAGTTCAACTCTCCCCCCTGGTACCACTTCTCTTCGAAGGTTTGACAACTCATCCCTCCACGGGGATGTTCTGCACATCGGACCCGACCGGGTTGTTTCCAATCTCGTCCACCCAAAAAACCTGAGACCCATGAAGAACCTTGCCCTCATCACCTCCCTGCTCGCGCTGACCTTACTCCCTCTCCGTGCCGATGACGCATGGATGACCGATCATGCCAAGGCCCTCGAAAAAGCCAGGGCGGAAAACAAACCGCTCGTCATGGATTTTACCGGTTCCGACTGGTGTGGCTGGTGCATCAAGCTCGACAAGGAGGTTTTTAACACTCCCGCGTTCAAGGCCTACGCCGAGAAGAACCTCGTGCTCCTCAAACTCGATTTCCCAAGGCGCAAGGCCCTCCCCCCCGCACTGAAGAAGCAGAATGAGGAACTCGCCTCCAAGCACGGGATTCGCGGCTACCCCACAATCATCGTGTTGAACCCGGAGGGCAACCCGACCGGGCAACTCGGCTACCGTCCCGGAGGCCCCCAAGCCTGGATCGCCGAACTCGAGAAGAGCACGAAGAAACCCTGAGCCCGTTTACATTTCCCTCCGCTTTCCCGCTTTCCCAACTTTCCGATTTTCCGCCCTTTTTCATTGCCCGTTTCAAATTTTACATTCCTCCCCCCCTCACCCTCCCCGATACTTCTGGGCGATCGGCATGCGCCGCCCCACGCCAAAGGCCTTGGTCGTGACCTTCAGTCCGGGAGCCGCCTGGCGGCGCTTGTACTCGCTGAGGTCGATCAGTCGCACGACGCGGTCCACCGTGTCCTTCTCAAAACCCGCGCCCACCATCTCGGCCCGCGAACTTCCCTCCACCACGTACGCCTGCAGGATCGCGTCGAGAACCTCGTAGGGGGGCAGGGAGTCCTGGTCCGTCTGGTTCGGGCGTAGCTCGGCGGACGGAGCCTTGGTGATGGAGGAAGATGGGATGACCTCCCGCTCGCGGTTCACCCACCGCGAGAGACGGTAAACCATGGTCTTGGGGACGTCGCTGATCACCGCGAGCCCCCCGCACATGTCGCCGTAGAGGGTACAGTAGCCGACGGCCAACTCGCTCTTGTTTCCGGTGGTGAGCAGCAACGACCCAAACTTGTTCGACATCGCCATGAGGATCATCCCGCGAAGGCGCGCCTGGACGTTCTCCTCCGCGGTGTCCTCGGGCCGACCAGCGAAGGTCCCGCGGAGTTGCGCGCGGAACGTCTCAAAAATTGGCTGGATCGCGATCACCTCGTGGGAGATTCCAAGATTCACGGCAAGAAGGAGGGCGTCGTCCAGGCTGCCCTGCGAGGAATACTGCGAGGGCAGCGAAACGCCGCGCACGTTCTCCCGCCCAAGCGCCTCCGCCGCGATCGCCGCGGTGAGGGCCGAGTCAATGCCCCCGCTCAGGCCGAGAACCGCGGATCGGAACCCGCACTTGTGCAGGTAGTCACGGAGACCGATTACCAGCGCGCGAAACAGCTTCTCCTCGTCGCACAGCGCGGGCGGGGATACCGGCGTGGAATCAGTATCGAACAGGACGAGATCCTCGCGAAACATCTCGCCACACGCGACCAGCCTTCCGCGCGCGTCGAACCCCGCGCTCCGCCCATCGAACACCAACTCGTCGTTTCCCCCCACCGCATTGCAGTACACGAACGGGCGACCGAGACGCCCCGCAAGGCTGGAGAGCATCCGAACGCGCATCTCCTCTTTTCCAAGATGCCAGGGGGATGCCGAAATATTGAAGAGGATCTCGGCGCCCACATCCACAAGCTCCCGCGCGGGATTGCGGCGGTAGCGGCGCTCGTCCCAGAAATCCTCATCGTTCCAGACATCCTCGCAAATGGTCAGCCCGATCTTGCGACCATTGAACTCGACGACCGCGTTCTCCCGCGCCGCCTCGAAGTAGCGGTCCTCGTCGAACACGTCGTAGGTGGGCAGCAGGGTCTTGGTGCGCGTCGCCAGGACCTTCCCGCCCTGCAGCAGGGCCACGGCATTCGTCGCCTCCCTCCCGGGCCGCGCCTCGTTCAGGCCCACATACCCCACCAGCATCCCCGCCTCCCGCGTGGTCGCGGCCAATCGGTCCAGGACCGCGAGGTTTTCCCGGATAAACCCACTCCGTTGCAGCAGGTCGCGCGGTGGATAACCGGTGATCGCCAGCTCTGGAAAAACCACGATCTCGGCCCCCGCCTCCGCCCCACGACGGTAGGCTTCCAGGATCTTCGCTTCGTTGCCGGATAGGTCGCCGACCGTGGTGTTGACCTGGGCGAGGGCGACTTTCATGGCACACACGCGGTACGGCGCCCGAGTTCCGTGAAATGTTCCTTCTTCATGTATCAGACCGTTTTTCTTTCGATCAATCGGCCAGAAAGATATTTATGCAGAATGCTCGAAATCAGCGTTTGATAGGGCATTCCTTCCTCAACGGCCCTCGTTTGGATGCCAGCCAGATCTTGCCCCGCCAACCGGATGTTAATCCGTTTGTTTTTCTGGAGAGTGTTGCGAGCGTACTGTCGCAACCTGGCAATCTCTGCGCCGCCGTTTTTTACCGGACGCCATTCGTTGCGCTCGTATGACGCCAGAATCTTTTTCTCTTCCGAATCCATGGCCTGCTTTTTCATGTTTATCCTTTCAAATATTTCTTTGTCGCCTTTCGGCTCGGAATCATTGTTTTTAGAAAAATATCCTCTCCATCATCCACGTAAGGGACGAGATATGCATACCCGTCTATTTCAACAATCGCTATTTTCTGTCTGGGATACCTTTCGGGGGAAGGGTGATCCATAACCTCCAAAACCTGCCCCTGCTCCATCAGAACGACAATGCGTTCAAATCCCAGGCCACGGTTCTGTTTCAGCCATTCATTCTTTCGCTCATCCCATCGGATGTTTCTCACGATTGAAATATATTGTGTGTATGCCGTTTGTCAATACATTGTCTTCATATTCCTTTCTGGGTCGGTACGGTTTTCATGATTGATGGGAGCACGAAAGCGCAGGCATGCAGACGCTGAATTCCGTCCTGCAGGTGACCTTCCCACGGCCCATTTTCCTTCCTTGATGTCCGACAGGGCGTGGGCATCATGTGCCCGTGAAACACCTCCTCCCGGTCATCTCCTTCGCCATCCCTCTCCTCCTCGGCGGATGCGCATCGGTCAGTGTCACTCGCGTGCGGCACGATGCGCCCGAAAAGGCTGCCACCCGACCTTCCGTGATCTATGTGCAGCCCTTCGCCATCGACCAGGGGGAGTTCAACGTGGACCGTGTGGCCGACGAACTCGCCCAGTTCAAGAAGGATCTCGCCACGGTGATGCAGGATTACCTCGTCGCCCTGGCCCAAAAACACCTCGGGGTGACCGCCCGCGCCGTGAGCGCCTATCCCAAGGGGGAGACGGGATGGCTGATCACCGGCCACTTCACGCGGGTGAACCAGGGCAGCCGCGCCCTCCGCATGGTCATCGGCTTCGGGGCCGGCGGAACCAAAATGGAAACCGCCGTCCGCGTCGACGACCTGGGGCCCAACCCGGATCGACGCTTTCTCAACTTTGAGACCACCGGTGGCAGCGGGGCCGAACCCGGCGCGATCACGGGGGGCGGCCTGTCCGGAGTGGCGGTGAGCGCGGCGACCGGCGTGGGCAAGGGGGTGAGCGAGGACTGCGCCCGCACCGCGAAGATGATCATTGCCACCCTCTCCGAATACATGGCGCTCCAAGGCTGGATCCTCCCCGAGGACGCCCTCGTCCCGAAAAGAGAAAACTAGCCAGGATTTCTCGCGCGCCAAGAACCACCACCTCCACATGTACGGGGTGGATGCGGATGGGGTCTTGAAACGACTCTCGGAATGGACCGGGAACCCGCGCTGGGTCCGGCTTGGGGATGGCACCCTCCTTCAGAAGCACTCCCTCGGCGCAGCACGAACTCGGCAATCCGGAGGGCAGCGTCGGACCGGCTGTGCTGTTCGAGCGCCCGACGCCATTTCCTCCAGGTTACCCCCCGGTCGCTGGCCACGCCCCGCACCACCATAACCACCGAGGCGTCATCCATGGCCACGGTCCCCAGTCCAAGGTTCTCGACCAGTCGGGCGTTGCCTTCCTCCTGACCCGGTAAAACCTGGTTGATGACCAACGGGCAGCGGGCGGCAATCGCCTCCTGGGTAATCGCCCCGCCCGCCTTGGTGATCACAAGGTGGTGGGTCGCAAGCAGGTCGGGCATTCGGTTCGTCCAGCCCAGGACGCGAACGCGGTTCCCATGGCGCCGCGTCCGCTCGATCATCTTGGCCCGAAGGTTGGCGTCGGCACTGCAGGTGATCGTCAGCCGAAGGTGCGGGATGGCCAGAAGGTCATCGAGAACCTTCCCCACCCGCTTCTTGCCGTGGTGAATCAGGTAAAGGACGCGGAGGGGCTCGTCACGCGAGGGGAGAGGTGGCGGCGGCTGCGATGCGAGCGCCAAAAAACGGGGTGAGACGGGAAAGCCGAGAGGGTGAATCTTCTCTTCGGGCACCCCCGCATCCACCATGGCCTGCGCGGTGGAAGCGTTCGATACCACCCAGGCATCGGAAGGGGCTCCATACCAGGAAGAGTGAACCGTGTTGGAATCGGTGACGACCGTGATGAATGGGATTGGGCGCTCGTGGTGGTCGCGAAAAATCCGGTTCGCCACATAGCTGTAGGCGGGGTAGGTGGAAACGAGCGCGTCAAACTCGGTGGCTTTGAGGATATCGCGAAGCGCCTCGCTCGGTTTCGAGAGCAAGGCCATCTGACGCTCAAGGAGGGAGGTCTTGTCGAGCATCTGGTACATGCCTCCCCAGAGGGACGGGGTGTGCTGGACCATCCCGAGAAAAAGCTTCGAGACCCATTTGTAAATCTTCCCGTAGCAGTGGCAAAAAAGATCCAGGACCTCGACCTTCGCATCCTCGCTCACCTCCTCGATCGCATCGCGGAGCCCGAACGCCGCCGCGTTGTGACCGGCACCGAACCCCGCGGTAAGGATGAGGATCCTCCGCACGGGATTTGTCAGCCGTTCAGCATGCTGAAGTTTTCGGACGTTCATATTTCGGAGAACTGGCGATCGGGCGACAAGGCCCACCCCTCCGAAACGGGATCACCCCATGCCATGAAACGACGCCTCACGAGCACGGCGTTCTCCGCCTCGATCACCTACGATCAGAGCCTGCCCTCGTCGGCATCAATGAAATCCACGAAGGTCTGGATATCCGTGCGCCCCTCGAGACCGGACTCCTTCTTGCGCTCGACCAATCGTGCGGACATCTCGTCACTGCGGCCGCGATTCAGGACGAAGCGGTTGAATACCTCGATCTCGGCAGGGGTCTTGCGGACGTTCGCACGGACCCACTGTTCGACCGCGGCGTCATCCTTCGCGGCACGAACCGCCTCGAGAAAAGTCTCCTTGTTCACCCCCGAAGCCTCCAACCAACGGCCATCGAAGCCACCGCAGAAGTTGGCTTGGTAATCAGCGGGAAGCTTCCCGTCGTGGTACAGACGGATCTTGTCCACGAACCGCGCCAGATGGACCCATCCCGCCAGCATCTGGCGGGGACTGCGAAGGGGAGCTTTACTCATGGAGGCAAGCTCTCACCGAAATCCTCCGAGCGCAAGCGCCGCGACGTTCCTGGGTGCATTGCATTTCTTACGGGTTTGCACGACTCAGCTTCGCATGGGCACGACACAGCCCCGCCCGGCGCGCGGTCCGTCTCTCCTTCCGCCTTGCCTGACACGCGGCTGTGCGGCACAACGGGTCCCCATGCATCCCGCCCCCGTTGCCCTCGTGACCGGCGCGTCCCGCGGCATCGGCCGCGGCGTCGCGATCGCCCTTGCCCGCGCAGGTTACGGCGTAGCGATCAACTACGCCGGCAACCAGGAGGCCGCCGGGGAGTGCGGCCGCCTCTGCGAGGCCGCCGCCCCGAAGGGTGCCCCCGTCCTCTTCGAGCCAGTTCAGGCCGACATCTCGAAGGACGCCGACCGTCGCCGCCTCGTCTCGGAAACCCTCCAGCGCTTCGGCAGGATCGATCTCCTCGTCAACAACGCCGGAGTCGCCCCCTCCGTCCGCGCCGACCTCCTCGACGCCACCGAGGAGAGCTTCGACCGACTCGTCGCCATCAACGTCAAGGGCCCCTTCTTCCTCACCCAGCTCGTCGCCCGCCACTGGAACGACACCGCGAAAACATGGCAGGCGCGCGGCGACCGACCGAAGGTCGTCACCATCTCCTCGATCTCCGCCTACACCGCGAGCGTGAACCGCGGCGATTACTGCATCTCGAAGGCGGCCCTCGCGATGCTCACCCCGCTCTTCGCCGCCCGCCTCGCCAGCCTTGGCATCCTTGCCTACGAGATCCGCCCCGGGATCATCGCCACCGACATGACCGGCCCCGTGAAGGAGAAGTACGACCAACTCATCGCCGGCGGCCTCACTCCGATCCGCCGATGGGGCACACCAGAAGACGTCGGCAAAGCCGTGGTCGCCCTCGCGGCCGACGCCCTCCCCTTCTCCACCGGCGAGGTCATCAACGTGGACGGCGGCTTCCACCTGCGGACCCTGTGAGGGGATACTCAACGTCCGCGTCGAGGCACCAGGACCCATGACCGTCATCCCATCCCTCGCTGCGCACTTCTTCTTTCCTGCTCACCGCTCACTGCTCACTGCTCACCGCCTTATATGATCACTCCCGACCAATCCCTCTCGCTCCGTTCGCTCAAGCCGAAGATCGAACGGCTCTTCGACCTTTCCGCCGCCAAGATCCGCTCCGTCGAAAAGGGATGGGATCCCGCCAAGGGCACCCCCGTCTTTACGGTCAAGGGTCGCTACACCTCCCGGGGCTGGACGGAATGGACGCAGGGTTTCCAGTTCGGCTCCGCCCTGCTCCAGTTCGACGCCGACGGCGGGAAGTGGTTCCTCGACCACGCCCGCAAGCGGGTCGTCGAGGTGATGGCCAGCCACGTCTCGCACATCGGGGTCCACGACCACGGCTTCAACAACGTGAGCACCTACGGAAACCTCCTCCGCCTCATGCGCAGCGGAAGGATCCCGAGGAATGAGAGTGAGCGAAACTTCGCCGAACTGGCGCTCAAGGTGAGCGGGGCTGTCCAGGCCGCCCGCTGGTCGCGCACCTCCGATGGTCGCGGCTACATCTATTCCTTCAACGGCCCGCACTCCCTGTTTGCCGACACGATCCGCTCGCTCCGTTCGCTCGCCATCGCCCACCAACTCGGCCACTGCCTCATGGGCGAGATGGACCGCCGCATCTCCCTGCTGGAACGGCTCGTCCACCACGCGACGGTCACCGCGAAGTCCAACATCTGGTACGGTGAGGGGCGCGACGTGTACGACGTCCGCGGGCGCGTCGCCCACGAGTCCATCTTCAACACAAACGACGGCAACTATCGCTGTCCAAGTTCCCAGCAGGGCTACTCCCCCTTCAGTACCTGGACCCGCGGGCTCGCGTGGATCATGTGTGGCTACGCCGAGCAGCTCGAATGGCTCGACACCCGCGCCGACGCCGAGTTGAAGCCCCTCGGCGGGCGGAAGGCGATCGAGGCGATGATGGTGAAAGCCGCCGGCGCGACGTGCGACTTCTACGTCGAGAACACCCCTCCCGACGGCGTGCCCTACTGGGACACCGGCGCCCCCGGCCTCGTGAAGATGGGCGACTACCTTTCCCGCCCGTCGGACCCGTTCAACGACCACGAGCCGGTGGACAGCTCGGCGGCCGCGATCGCGGCCCAGGGCCTCTGGCGCTTCGGGAGCTGGCTCGACCGCAAGGGCCGCCGCGAGGGCGCCTACTACCAACATCTCGCCCTCGTCGTGGCGGACACCCTCTTCGGAGAGCCCTACCTCTCCACCGACGCGAAGCACCAGGGCCTCCTCCTCCACTCGGTCTACCATCGCCCGAACGGATGGGATTACGTCCCGAGGGGCGAGAAAGTCCCGTGCGGCGAATCCTCGATGTGGGGCGACTACCACGCCCGCGAGCTCGCCCTGCTCCTCCTCCGCGAGGCGGAAGGCAAACCCGCCCCGCACTTCTTCGACATCTGAGATCCCGATCAGGGCGCCTTGATCGGCGTCACGGACTGGACCTCGTCGGCGGTGTATTCCTCGAGGACCCCGACGGAGGTCTCGATCCGGACCGTGCCGTTCGGGTGCTTTGCCACGAGCATCCCCTCGCGAACGCGCTGGTCCTGGCGGAGGACGACCATGGTGTCCTTTACCCAAATCTTCTGCAGGCTCACATCGCGCGAGACGGTCTTCCTCGCCGCCACGGTCAGGGAGAACGTGGTTGGGCGGTAGCCGGCCTTCTTCACATTCACCTTGTAGGCTCCCGGGGGCATCTCGACGGTAAACGGCCCTTCCACGGACGCCCCCTTCAACTCGCCGTCCACCACGATGGAGGCCCCCGTGGGCGACACGTTAAGCGAGAGCAGGCCGGTCCCCTTCTCGAGGTTGATGTCGAGCTTGGCGTCCTTGTTTTGGCGGATCTCGACCTGGCGCGTGATCTTGTCATAGCCCGTCTTCTCGATCGTCACGGTATAGGTTCCGTCGCGAAGGCCGGAGACCTGGAGCGGGCTGCGCCCTTTGAACTCTTCGTTGAGCGTCACGCGCGCGTCCGCGGGTAGAGTCACGACGTCGAGCGAGGCAAACCTCTCCTCCAGCTTCACGGTCACGGGAAATATCCCGGTCTGGGCGAGGCGCAGGTCGGTCTCGAAGTCCTTGAATCCCTCGCAGACGACCTTGAGCTTGTGGTCTCCGATGAGCACATCCTCCACGGCGCAGGGGGTCTGGCCCTTATGGATCCCATCGATCATCACGGCCGCACCGGGCGGCACCGACTCGATGCGCACGGTCGCATGGATGGATCGCATGTTCATCGCGCAGACCTGCGGGGCGCGTTCAACAATCTCAAGGTCCACCTCGCGCGGATCGTAGCCTTCGATGCGGAAAACCACCTTGTGCTTCCCCGAGGGGAGGTCGGTGGAAAGCAGCGGCGCCTTTCCCTTGAATGACCCGTTGACCGTCACCTCCGCCCCCGTCGGCGTGGATTGGAAAAGCACGAGTCCCAGGAGGCGCTGGAGCTTCACCACCACGTCGGCCAGCGCGGCAGGGTCCCCGTTCACCACGCGATCAAGCGGCTCGTAGCCCTCGCGAGTGAACTGGAGCAGCGTCTTGCCGGGGGGCGGAGACTTCCAGTGGTAGGGGGTGCGCCCGACTTCCTTGCCATTGATGCTCAGCACGGCACCGGGCGGTTCGCTATCCACCTTCACGCCGGGGGATGGCGCTCCCGTGTCCATCGTGCAACCGGAAAATCCAAATGCGACGAGGACCGCGAGCGCGGCAACCGCCATTGAAACTTTGGCACGCATGACTGCAAAGGTGCTCTGCCCGGTGCCAAAATCAAACATAAAGAGGCGGCGTGCTTCTCACGCCGCCTCCATGCGGCTTGACGGCGGGCGAGCCCCCGCCCCATCCTGCAGTCCGAACCGGTGATCCCATGAGCGAAACCATCCCCCCCGATCTCCAGACATGCCTCCTCTGTGAAGATGTTCGGCAGGAGGTCAACGGCAGCTTCCTGCTCGTCGGCGTCCTCGGCGGGATCGCGGTCCCCGCCCTGCCCGTGACCGCCCAAAAACTCCTCCTCTTCACGCGGTGGTGCTGCGGGGTGGGCCGCTTCCGCCCCACCTACCGCTTCCTCCTCCCCGACAACACGAGCGTGATCGCCACCAGCCAGGGCAATCTCGATCTGCGCGCGGTGGAGGACCACCTCACCCAGGTAACGGTCTTCGCCAACGTGCAGTTCCAGCAGGAGGGCACCTACTGGGTCGAGGTGATGCTCGACAACGCCCTCAAGCTCCGCTTCCCCTTTCCCGTTCGCATCGTGGTTCCGCCCAAGACGACCTGATCCTCCTTCGCGCCGTCCCCCGGCGACGGAGGACAAGCTTCCCAGCATTCCCGCCTGGTGTTTCCTGCTTACTGCTCACCGCTCACGGCTTACCGCTCACTGCTTGCTGACTTCCCATGCTTCGCGTCTCCCTGCTCTGGCACATGCACCAGCCGTATTACGTGGACCCGCTTACGCGGACCGCGTTGATGCCCTGGGTGCGTCTCCACGCGGTGAAGGGCTACCTCGACATGGCCGCGATGGCCGAACGGCACCCGGAGGTTCGCCTGGTCTTCAACCTCACCCCGGTCCTGCTCAAACAGGTCGGGGAACTCGCACGGGGGGAGGTGCGTGACCTCTGGCGCGAGTGGACGCTACTCCCTGCCGCCGATCTCTCCCCGCCAGACAAGCGGTTGCTGCTGGAGCATTTCTTCAAAGCCAACTGGGACAACCTCGTACGCCCCCACCCCCGGTACCACGAACTCCTCGCCCGTCGCGGCTACGACCTCGGGCACACGACCTTCGACGCCGTGGCAAGCGCCTTCTCCCGCCAGGACTTTCTCGACCTGCAGGTCTGGTTCAACCTGGCGTGGTGCGGACACGCGGCATTCCGGGAGCACCCCGAACTCGCGGAGTTGAAACTCAAGGGCCGCGGCTTCTCCGAGGAGGACAAGAAGACGGTGCTCGGCGTGCACCAGCGCGTGCTCGAAAGCCTCGTGGGGCGCTACCGCCGGCTCGCGGAACGCGGGGGGGTCGAACTGTCCACCAGCCCTTTTTTCCACCCGATCAGCCCCCTGCTCTGGGACACCGCCTTCGCCCACCGCGCGATGCCGATGGCGGCGCTGCCCCCCCGCTTCCAGCATCCCGAAGACCTTGAAGCCCAAATTCGCCTCGCCGCGGAACAACATCGCGCGCTCTTTGGCGCCGACCCCTGCGGCCTCTGGCCCTCGGAGGGCTCCGTCTGTCCCGAGATGGTCCCGTCCCTACAGCAACTCGGCTTCCGCTGGATGGCGACCGACGAGGGAATTTTCTTCCGAAGCCTCGCGCGCGCGGGGGCGCCCGAAACGCCGCGACGCGAGCTTTACGAGCCCTGCGAGGCGGAATGGGAGGGGGCGCGGATCAATGTCGTCTTCCGCGACCGCATGCTCAGCGACTTCGTCGGTTTCTCCGCTTCGAAGAATCCAGCCCGCGAGGCCGCCTCCTTTATCCTCCAGCGAATCGAGGACATCGCCGCGGCGACCGCCGGCAAGGAGGATCCCCTCGCCGCGATCATCCTCGACGGAGAGAACGCCTGGGAGCACTTCCCGGACGGCGGCGAGGCATTCCTCGATGCGTGGTACGCCGGACTCGCGGGAAGCAAGGACTGGCGCACGACCACCCTTGCCGAACACGCCGCCCTTCCCGTCATCCGCCGCCGCCTCGGTCAACTCCACACGGGCTCGTGGATCCAAGCCAACTTCGATATCTGGATCGGCGACCCGGAGGAGAATCGTGCATGGGAACTCCTCGGGCGAACGCGACGCTGGTGGGAGGAGAGGCGCGCAGGGATCGCCCCAGAACTCGCCGAGCGGGTCTGGATGGAGATCTACGCCGCCGAGGGCAGCGACTGGTTTTGGTGGTATGGCCCCGACTTCATCACCGACAACGACCTTCTCTTCGACCTGCTCTTTCGAACCCACCTGCAGAACGTTTACCGCCTCTGCGGGGCCGAGGCTCCGGCCGACCTTTTCTCGCCGATCTGCCGCCCCGCCGAGGCCGCCGTCGCGAACACGGCCCCTCTCGGCCCGATCCACCCTTGCATTGACGGTCGGGTGACCACCTTCTTCGAGTGGCGCGACGCCGGCGTCTTCCAGCCCGGACAGGCACGGGGCTCCATGTTCCAGGGGGAACGCGTCGTGACGGCGGTTTGCTACGGCACCGACACCCATCGGCTCTTCCTGCGTTTCGACTGCACGCCTGCGCTCGTGAAGCACACTCGTCTCGATGTGATCATCGAGGGAGAAGGGGTCCGCGAAACACGACTCACATGGCACCCGGCCACGGCGGAGGTCTCCCTCGTCCACGCCCCCGAGGGAACGGAGGCGCGCTTCGCGCGGGTGCTGGAGGTCTCACTTCCGCTGCAGCCCGGGAGCGCGCCGATCCGCTTTAGCGCGACCCTCCTCGAGGGGCGCGAGGAAGGGGCCGTGCAACTGGAACGCCTCCCCCCCTCCGGCTGGATCGAGTGCGCCCTTCCGGACAGCACCGCCGAAGCGGCAAACTGGAACGCCTGAACCAGAACGATTCGCTTCTCGTAGCCACCCGGGCGAGAGATTTATCCACTCCCGGTGCCGCAGTCGCTGACTGCGGCCAGAACGGGGTCGCCGACCCCGTCTACAGAAGAAAGAGAAAGCGTCCCGACGGCATCGTGGAACTACTTTCGAATCCGCGCACAGAAATCGCGGATGCGCGAGAGCCCCTTCTCGATGTTTTCCGTGCTGCAGGCATAGCTGAGGCGCATCACGCCGTCGTTCCCGAAGGCAACCCCGGGGACCGCGGCAACCAGCGCCTGTTCCAGGAGCGATTCGCAGAACTTCCCGGAAGGCATCCCAAAGGAGGAGATGTCGGCGAGGATGTAGAACGCGCCCATCGGCTTGAGGCACTTGATCCCATCGATGGCGTTCAAGCCCTCGAAGATCAGGTCGCGCCGCTTCGCAAAGGCTTTCACCATCTCCTTGACGCAATCCTGCGATTCCTTGAGGGCGGCCACGGCGCCCTTCTGGGCAAACGAGGTCGGATTCGAGGTCGTGTGGCTCTGGATGGAATCGATGGCCTTGGCGATCGGCTCTGGCGCGGCGAGATAGCCGAGGCGCCAGCCGGTCATGGCATAGCTCTTGCTGAAGCCGTTGACCGTGATCGTGCGCTCGTAAACCTGCTTTGAAATCGAAGCGATCGAGAAATGCTTCGCGTGATCATAGATGATCTTCTCGTAGATCTCGTCGGAGAGGATGAAGAGGTCGTCCTCGATGGCGATCTCCACCAGCGCCGCGAGCTCGTTCTCCGTGTAAACGGAACCCGTGGGGTTGTTCGGGCTGTTCAGGATCACCATCTTCGAGCTGGGCGAGATGGAGTTCTGGAGCTCCTCGGGAGTGAGCTTGTAGCCGTTCTCAGCCTTCGTCTGGACGATGTAGGGCTCGGCCCCAACCATCTTGACCATCTCGGGATAACTGACCCAGTAGGGGGCCGGGATGATCACTTCGTCCCCGGGGTTGCAGGTGGCGAGGATCGCGTTGTAGCAGGAGTGCTTGGCGCCGCACGAAACAATCACCTGCCCCGGCTTGTAGTCCACGCCGTTCTCGGTCTTCAGCTTCTCCGAAATCGCCTGGCGCAGTTCGGGCATACCCGAGGAGGGCGTGTACTTCGTGAATCCTTCCGCAAGGGCCTGCGCAGCAGCCAGCTTGATGTGGTCGGGCGTATCGAAGTCCGGCTCGCCAGCCCCGAAGCTGCAAATGTCTTTCCCATCCGCCTTCAGCGCCTTGGACTTGCTGTCGATTGCCAAGGTGAGGGAAGGGGTGATCCGGTTCGCGATGTTAGCTGGTTCCATAAATAGGTTTCGGTTGAGGGTGAAAAAAGGGGGTCAGGCGCAGAAACGACGAATCACGTCACGAAAGTTGTTCTCCCGGATCCGCACGATCTCCATCTCGTGGCGGGCACTCTTCGGGGAGTCGGAAGCATGGGCCGCGTTGACCATGATGTCCTGGCCAAACTCTTTGCGGATGGAACCGGGCGGGGCCTTGAGCGGATCCGTGGGCCCGAGGACCTCCCGCACCTTCTCCACGGCGTCTTCGCCCTCGTAGATCACCACGAGCGATTTCTCGGAGCCCGGGAGGAGTTTCTCGCGGGGAGAACATTCAGATGGGCGACGGCCGGTCATGAAACGCACGATGTCCTCAAACTGGTCGCGCGCCCAGAGGGGGGCCATGAGATCCCCAAGACGCGCAGCGACCACCGACGGGATCATGCACTTGAACTCGCGCGCCAGGGCCCCGGCGGCACGCGGCCCCGCCGGCTCACGAAACTTCCTCCGCAGCGCTTCCATGACGGGCGCGTAAAACTCCTCGGCCTGGGCCACGGACATGTGCAGCACCTTGACCCCCACGATGTAGAGGCCGGTCTTCGAGAACATGTCGATCACACGTCCCGGCCTTCCGCTGGGAAACATGAAATTATCCGGCTTGATGATCACCAGCGTCCGCTGCGTCCGACGGGTCTTCTCGACGGGAAGGACATCGTCAAGGATCCCACCGTCCCGCGTGGAAAAGCGCAACCAGAGCCGCAGCTTCTCCCCGATCCGCTTCGTATCCTGCGGGGTGAGCACGGCCGGCTCGAAGTAGCTCACGCGTCCGTGGTCGCCAGGGATGTAGTCGCCGTAGGTATCGCGGACACTCTCCCCGGTGACCGACCTCTCCGAGATGTGGCCCACGACCTCGCGGATGCGGGCCACGGCGTTCTCGCCGCGGAAGAGGAGCATCATCACTCGCTGGCGGCGACCCGTGACCGGGTCCGGGGCGTACTTCTGGAGAACGTAGTCGTGGACCAGGGAACGCACCCGGTCGCGACGCAAAACTGAGTTCTTCCGAAAGTCGCTAAGCATCGCCGCGTAGGAATGGACCAGCTCGCGGCTGGGAGCAAACATCTGGGCCGCAACCAGTTCACACCCGCCCCGGAGGAGAAGGCGCGAGATGACCCCCCCCGTGCGGGATTTCCGCAACGTGTGGGGGTTCACCAGAACGTAGGTAAGCTGTTCAGCCATGGGGTTCGCTTAAGTCGAAGAGGCGAAACCTTATCGAGGGTGCCGCGAGGCGTCAAGTCCAGACACGGCCCCCGATTCTCGCGTAACGAATGTCGCGACGCGCATTTCTGCGGCACACGCGGCCCGCGTGTCATGGCCGCCGGCTCGGCGGCCATTCTTCGAGGAAGAAATCGGCGAGCCGCCGATTTCGACACGCGAGACGCATGTGCTCCCCAGACCGCTTTCGAAAGGTGGGATCATCGATGAGGGCCTCACTCTGGAAACGCGGCTTACGCGCGGATTTTGGAGGCCCTCCGATCATCAGGGTGCATGGCAGTTTTGCCGGGTTTTTCTCTCGACCTGTTTGGCCGTGGTATTGAGAGGGTGCCTCCCCGCGAACTGCCACCTGCCTGCGTGCAACGCACAGGCATGCACCGAGCTTGGCGCAGGCGGGACGAGGACGTCCCGACTCCATGACCAACAAATTTGTCCCTCCATCCTCCTCATGAAACCTTCAAATAATCATCTTGTGATTCCATAAGTTACGTATAAGATGGTAACTAATGAACCTAACTCCCCTCATTCGTAAGCTTCAGGTCCAACTCCGCACGTCGGAGGCTCAGGCCCAGAAATCCCAATCGGAAGCGCAAGCGATCCGCGCCAAACTCGCCGAAATTTCCCGCATCCTCGGAGGCCTCAGCGTCCGCGTACGGGGCGCCAAGGGCTCCGCGCCAAAGGCGACCGCCGGCAAGCGCCACGGCTCCAAGATGAGCGCCAAGGGCCGCGCATCGATCTCCCGTGCCCAGAAGCGCCGTTGGGCCGCATGGAAGGCCAAGAAGGGTGGCAAGAAGTTTGCCGCTGCCCCGCGCAAGGCGAAGCGCAAAATGAGCGCCGCCGGTCGCGCCAATATTGTCGCCGCCCAGAAAAAGCGCTGGGCCGCCACTAAGGCAAAGCAAGCCGCCTGAATGTCACGGCGGTCGCCATCGATGGACAGGGGGGGAGCCTTCCCCCTGTCCAGTTTCTCCTAAAAGTTCAGAGGTTTGCTGTTTGAGGTGATCGCGCGCCTGCTGGCGGCCAGGAACTCAGGCCAGCGTCCTGCCCACGAGTTCGCCTCCGCGTAGGCGAGTTCTGCGCTCCGCGCTCCATTCCCAGCCCGCAAGCAGGAGATCTCAAGGGCATCGACCCATTCTTCGTCCGTCGAGACGAGGCGGGCCGGGGATGACATCGCCTCAAGCTCGGCCCACCGGGTGGCCGCCACCGGCAGCCCGCAGGCCATGTACTCGTAGAGCTTGAGCGGACAGACGTGATCCACCAGTTCATTCCTGAAAAACGGGATGATGCCCGCCTGCGCGTGATGGACATATCCGCGCGCCGCGGGCCGGGCGCGCGCACCGAGCCAGTGCAGGTTCGGGAGTGCGGGCGGGAGCGCCCTCCGCACGGGCCCGATCATGACGAACGAGAGCCGCGGCAGACGCGAGGCCAGTCGCCCCACGAGTTCGGCGTCGAACCACTCGTCAATCGCCCCCACATAAACCACCCTCGGGGAAGGAATCTCACGGTACTCGATCGGCTCGGGCTGAGGCTCGCGCCAAAACTCGAGATCCACCCCGTTGCGGATCACGGCAAGCGGTCGCCCCCCCCTCCCGTCGGCAAGGCGCTCCCCAAGCGTTGCCGCGGAAGCCACCACAAGGTCTGCCTCCGCCACGAGGCGGCGTTCGAGATTGAGGATTGTCCCCGTCACCGAGCCAAAACCCGCGATCCAGTCGGCCACGCGCAGGACCGTCCGCGACGGTTTGAGCCTCTTCGCCCAGGCGGCGTGCCGCACGCTGTCGAGCCAGAGGAGATCCGGCTCGTGATAACCAAACGCTGCGGCCTTGACCGAAGGGGAGGGAAATCCGAACCGTTGCCAGTTCTCGAGAATCCACGTGGAGCGCAGGCCCCGCGCGGGGTTCGGCGCCACCAGCGAAAGCGGGACCCATGCGCGAACCCCGCCCTCGACCGACGGGCGACGCCAAAGGGAAAAACGCGCGGCGGCCGCTTCGCGCGCACGGCGACTGAGGAAATGCCACGGGGTCAAGGGATCCGATGCGTAAAAGACCGACCACTCGTTGGCCGCGAACAGCCGCGCCCAGGCGTGGCTGCCCACCTGGAAGGGGGAGTTCCAATGGTTCGCAGCCCCAAAAATCACGCGTTTCATGGCAACAACTCCAAGCATGCGCTGAGCACCGTGGCTGCCGACAGGTCGCGCATGCAACGGTGATCGTGGCGGCAGACGGGAAACCAACCGTCCCGGTGGCATGGGCTGCACGGGAGCCCCTCGCCGGCCCAGAGCGTCCGCGAGCGCGCGGAGCGCGGACGGTAGTGCCCGGGATCGGTTGGCCCGAAGATTCCGACGACCGGCACGCGCAGCGCCTCCGCGAGATGCAGCATGAAGCTGTCGTTGGAGACCACGAGGTCGGCACGGGCCACCACAGCGGCCGACTCCGAGAGGCTGAGTTTTCCCGCGAGAAGAACTCCCGTCTCATTTCCGTGGAGAAGTGCGGCGTCCTCCGCGTCGCCCACCCACACTACCTGCACGGAACGGGCGGCGAGTTCCCTCGCCAGGTCGCGCCAGCCCTCCGCCGGCCAGCACTTGAGTGCCGTACGGGTCTTGACATTGCGCCCGCCTCCGAAGGCGAACACCGCCGTTCTTACCCCCGCACGGAGGCCGTGCGCCACCGCAAGGGAATCGGCCTTTCCTTGCTCGTCCTCGGAAAATCTCCAGCTTCCCGCCGGGGAATCTTTCGTGTCCGCGGGTGCCCCCACCATGCGCAAATACTGGGTGGCGTGGTGCTCGTGCTCCCCGACCCGAAGTGCGTGGGTGAGGAAACCCCTTGCCCACCCCGCATCGAAACCCCGGCGCTCAGGGATGCCCGCGAGACGGGCGAGCGCGGCAAAACGCCAGTCGCGATGAAAGATGAACGCCGAGGAGAAGGAGATGTCGGTGCCCGCGCCTCTCCCCCTCATCATGCGAAAGAGCCCGGCAGCGCCCTGCGCCTTCTGGAGCGGCGAGCCGGCCAGGAGCCCCGCGTCATCCACGGCGATCACCTCATCGAAGAAGGGCAGGTGGCGACCCACCTCCAGGCAGGACTCCCCGACAACAAGGGTGAGGCGTGCCCCGCGACGGGATTCGCGGAGCCAGCGGAAGGAGGGTGCGGCCAAAAGCAGGTCTCCCCGCGAGGCAATCTTCAAACAAAGGAGGCGCTCCACTCCTTGACTTTAGGAATTGGCACGGAATATCGTCAACGCATCATGTGGGTACCACGCAAATGGCTTCGCCAGGCGATCATGGGGATGGCCCTGCTCCTCCTCACTCCCTCCCTTCCCGCCCCGCTCATCTATCGGCCGGGCCAGGGCTGGGAAACCGAGGGCAAGGACACCGTCGCCGAAACCTCCAAAGACCAGCTCGACCGCGGGGAGGCCTACGAGAAGGAGGGCAAGTTCGAAGATGCCGCCAGTACCTACCGCGCCCTGGTGAAGACCTGGCCCCTCTCGCCAAATGCCCCGGAGGCCCAGTACCGCTTCGCGGCGATGCTCTACAAGAACTTCGATTTCCAGCGATCCTTCAAGGAGTTCCAAAACTGCCTGGATAAGTACCCCGACAACGAGCACTTCAACGATATCATCAAACAACAGTACGACATCGGGTGCCTCTTCCTCGCTGGCGAGCGCCAGAAGGTCTGGAAGTTCCCCACCCTCCCCTCGATGGACAAGACCGTCGAGATGTTTGAGCAGGTCATCAAGAACGGCCCCTACAGCCCCTTCGCAGCCATGGCCCAGCTCAAAATCGGCTTTGCGCGCGAGAACCAGCACAAGTGGGGGGACGCCGTCAAGGCCTACCAAGACGTCATCCGCAAGTACCCCAAGAGCAATCTCGCCGACGATGCCCAGTTCCAGATCGGCTACGCGTGGATGCTCGCATCCCGCCAGGCGGATTATGACCAGACCGCCACCCACAAGGCCATCATCGCCTTCGAGGACTACATCACCCGGTATCCGAAGAGCGAGAAGATCGAGCAGGCGCGGGAAAACATCCAGAAACTCCATGCGGAACAATGCCTCGGTCTCATGCGCGTGGCCGAGTTCTACGACCTCCAGCGCAAGACCGAGTCCGCCCTCATTTACTACAACAGCGTCGTTCAGAAGTATCCGGGCTCCGATCTCGCCCGCCGCGCCGCCCATCGCGCCGACCAGATCCGCCAGGGAAAACTCGATCCCCCGACCTCCTCGACCGAAACCTCCACCAACGCCCCAAGCCCCACCCCCAACCCATGAGCCCGCGCATCATCCTCCTTCTCGCGTCCGCATCCCTCCTCTGCGGCTGCGCCTCGTACAAACTCGGCGCCCACCACGACACGGGTTTCAAGACCATCTTCATCGAAAACTTTAAGAGCGAGGTCAGCGAACCCGCTCTCGAAAACCTCGTCACCACGACCATCATCCAGCAGTTCCAGATGGATGGGACTCTCACGGTCACCGACGAATCGAAGGCCGACGTCATCCTTCGTGGAATAATCAACACCTTCACCATGTCGCCGGTCCGCTACTCCCGCCAGAACGAGATTACCCCATCCCAGGCCACCCTCTCCTTGGGCGTCGCCTACACCCTCGTCAAAAGGGGGGAGAAAAAACCGTTCCAGGAAAGCACCGCCTCCGGAGACACCTCGCTCTTCATCGGCAGCGACCTGCAAAGCGACAAGCGGCAGGGCGTCCCCCTCGCCGCCGCAAAGATCGGCCGCCAGATCGTCTCCCAGATCGTCGAGGGCTGGTAGGAGAATCCTACTTCGCTCCCAGCCGCCCCAGTTCGTAGCAGAGCGTGCTCAGGGCGTAGATCGCGGCGGTGTCGCAGCGCAGGACCAGCGGCCCAAGGCTCATGGGCTGGAAACCGGCCCCGCGGATCACCCCCATCTCCGCCGGCGTGAAGTCGCCTTCCGGGCCGATAACGAGCATCGCCCGCGTTCCGGGAGGCTGCGCCCCCGAAACGTAGTGCCACAGGGGACGGGCATCGGGCTGGAGCGAGCCAAAAAGGGCCAGATCGTGATTGCCCCGCTGCTCGCATACCTCGCGAACGCCCTGCAGCGGATGGATGCGCGGGAGCCAGTTCAATCCGCATTGCTTCGCCGCCTCGATGGAAAGCTCCCTCCATCGCGTAGCCCGCGATTCCACCTCGCCCGGATCTGGGCGAACCACTGAGCGGTCCGAAAGCACCGGGAAGATCTCCCTCACCCCCAGCTCCGTGGCCTTCTGGACAATGAAGTCCATCACGCGGTTCCGCGGCAACGCCTGGACCAGCGTCACACGATGCGGCGGGGGCTCCGAAGTGGACTTGTGGAGCACCGAGAAACGCGCGCCCTTCTCATCCGCCTCGCGGATCTCGGCACGGCATTCCGTACCCTCCCCGTCAAAAAGGGAAACCTGCGCGCCCACCCCGGCCCGAAGGACGGTCCGACAATGGTGCCATTCCGGGCCAACCAGCACCCCCTCGGCGAGACGCTCCTTCTCTACAAAAAATCGGTGAATGTTTCCCATGGTCAAGAGGGGTGCTGCCCAAGGTTCTTCTCGAGCGCCATCATGAGCGCCTGCGTTCCCTTCCGCTCGTGCCCGTGCTCACGGAGGGCACGGTAGAGTCGGTGCACAAGTTCGAGGCCGCGCAAATGGATGTTGAGGCGGCGGCATTCCTCCAGCGCAAGCTCCATGTCCTTGATGAAGTGCTCGATCATGAAGCCGGGCTCCAGGTCGTTCCGAAGAATTCTCGGCGCAAGGTGGTGGAGCGACCACGAGCCCGCCGCGCCCTTGCCGATGCCCTCGAGGACGGTCGCGAGATCGAGCCCGGCCTGCTTCGCGTAGTAGAGCCCCTCGACCATCCCGATCATGTTCCCCGCGATCACGATCTGGTTCACGAGCTTGCAACGCTGGCCTGCGCCCGCGTCGCCCATGTGGACGAGGTTTGTCCCAAGCCTCGCGAAGATCGGCTTCATGCGTTCAAAGGCCTCCTGCGGTCCACCCACCAGGATCGAAAGTCGCGCCTCGCGCGCGCCGACATCGCCGCCGGTCACGGGTGCGTCGAGGGTAACGACACCACGGGCCTTCGCCGCCTCATGAATCTCCGCGGCGAGCGCAGGTGAACTGGTCGTCATGTCGATCCCGATCGAGCCCTTCTTCATCTCGCGCAGGGCGCCGACGGGCCCGAGCCAGACCGCGCGGACGTCGGAGGGCAGCCCGACGATCGAGATCACCACGTCCATCCCCTTGGCGACCTCGGCCGGGGTCTCGGCCCAGACTGCCCCGGCGGCGAGAAGCGGTTCCGCCTTGGCACGCGTGCGCGTGTGGATCCGCATCGCGTGCCCCCCCTTGAGAAGATGCCCGATCATCGAGCGCCCCATCACGCCGGCACCGATGAATCCGATGGAGGGAGGTGGGTTGCTCATTTCAGTGCCCATGCGAAGCTGGACAGTCCCCAAGGGGAAACATCTTCCCCGGGTTCAGAATCCCGTGGGGATCGAAGGCCGACTTGAGACGGCGGTGCAGCGCCAGCCCGACGGGACCCACCACGAGCGGGAGGAACTGCCGCTTCGCGAGGCCCACCCCGTGCTCCCCCGTAATCGTGCCGCCGAGGGCCACCGCCTTCTCGAAAATCTCCGTGAACGCCTTCTCCACGCGCTCGATCTCCGCCTTGTTCCGCTCGTCCGTGAGGAAGGTGGGATGGAGGTTGCCGTCGCCCATGTGACCGAACGTTCCCACCCGAAGATTGTGACGACGGGCCGTCTCCTGGATAAACGTGATCATCTCAGCCAGGCGGCTGCGGGGAACGGTCGCGTCCTCGAGGATGGTCGTCGGCGCCACGCGCGCCAGCGCGCTGAAAGCCGTGCGTCGCGCCGAGGCAAGCCGCATGGCCTCGTCCTCGTCACGCGCCACGGTCACCGCCGTGGCTCCCTGCGCCCGTGCCACCTCCTCCATGGCCGCAGCCTCCTCGGCCACCACCGCGGGATGGCCATCGGTCTCCATGAGGAGGATTGCCTCGGCATCGAGCGGCAGGCCGATCTTGGCGTAGTCCTCCACGCAATGGATCGTCGTCCGGTCCAGGAACTCCAGCGTGCAGGGAATGATCCGCCGCGCAATGATCGCCGAGACCGTGCGGGCGGCCGCCTCCATGGTCGCGAAGGTCGCCAGCATCGTCTTGCGCGCCGCCGGGCGTGGGACGAGTTTCAGGAGCACCTCGGTGATCACCCCGAGAGTGCCCTCGGAGCCGATAAAAAGATCCTTGAGGTAATAGCCCGCCACGTCCTTCACGCAGGCCGTGCCCGTGCGCAGGACCTCACCGTCGGCCAGCACGACCTCCAGGCCCATCACGTAGTCCCGCGTCACCCCGTATTTCAGCCCCCGCAGGCCGCCCGAGTTCTCGGCCACGTTTCCCCCGAGAGTCGAAATCTTCATGGAGCCCGGGTCGGGCGGATAAAAGAGCCCGTGGGGTTGCGCTGCCTCGTCGAGTTTCGCGGTGATCACCCCCGCCTCGACACGCGCAACGAGGTTCGGTGCGTCAATCTCCAGGATGCGGTCCATCCGCACCGTACAGAGCACGATACATCCCTCCACGGGCACCGAGCCGCCGCTAAGTCCCGTGCCCGAGCCGCGGGTCACCACGGGGATCTTCTCCCGGTTCGCGAACCGCAACACCTCCGCCACGTGGGCCGTGCTGGCGGGAAAGACCACGCAGCCCGGCGTCTCGGCAAGCATCGGGGTGCCGTCGAACGCGTAGGTCAGCAGGTCTTCCTTGCGCGTGAAAACCCGGTCGGCGCCAAGACGGTCCTGGAGGAACTTCTGATGGGATGGGTTCATCGAAAAGCGAGGGGGGAGTCTGGGCGAAAGGTCCGGCCCACGTCAACAAAACCGTCAATCTTCCACGGGGATCGCCATGCGCCGCGCCCGCCGTTCCCCGAGTAGCGCCGTGCCCACGCGCACGAAGGTCGCCCCCTCCTCGATCGCCACTTCGAAGTCCCCGCTCATCCCCATGGAGAGATCCGGCAGCGGCGCCCCAAGGCGCGTCTCCACCTCGCGGCGCAAAACGGCGAGCTGGCGAAAAAACGGCCGCGCCGTCTCGGGATCCTCCGACCAGGGAGGCATGGTCATCAACCCTCGAAGCTCGAGATGCGGGAGGCGGTTCACCGCAAGCGCCGCCTCGGCGACCTCCCCCGGCTTCAGCCCGAACTTGCTCCCCTCCCCCGAAACGTTCACCTCGAGAAAGACCGGTAGCCGTTTCCCCTGCGCGGCGGCCTGCTTCTCGAGTTCCTCCGCGAGGCGCACCGAATCCACCGAGTGGAGCATGCAAAAGAGACGAACCGCATCGCGCGCCTTGTTCGTCTGCAGGTGGCCGATCCCGTGCCAGCGCAGGCGTCCGTTGCACAGCGGCACCTTGGCCTTCGCCTCCTGCACCTTGTTCTCGCCCACATCGAGCTGCCCGAGCCGCGCGAGGGCGTCGGCCGCCTCGGGCGGATGGGTCTTCGTCACCGCCACGAGCGTCACCGAATCCGTTGACCGTCCCGCGCGCGCGCACGCCGCGGCCACACGGCCCGTCACCACGCGATAGCGCTCCGCAAGTTCGACCGCCTCATCCATGCCCTCATTTCACGCAATCGGGACCGTCCCGGCAAGCTGACATTTTTTCCTGTAGGGCACCCATTCCTGGGTGCCAATCCTTCCGACAGACAGCGGCCAGGAATGGCCGCCCTACAATTTTTCCGATAAGGACATTTCCGCAAAATCGTTACGGCTCAGTCCGGGCCGACGGCCCGCTTCGCTGCGAAAAACCCCTTGAGCAAGGCCGCGCACTCGTCCGCCAGGACCCCCCCGACCGTCGGGATGCGGTGGTTCAGCGCCGCGTTGTGGGTGATCTGGAATAACCCCCCCGCCCCGCCCGACTTCGGGTCCGGCGCACCGAAGACCAGACGCTCGACCCGGGCTAGGACCATCGCCCCCGCGCACATCGGGCAGGGCTCCTTGGTCACGTAGAGGCAACACCCCTCCAGGCGCCAGTCGCCCAGGGCCGCCGAGGCCTGCGTGATCGCGAGAATCTCGGCGTGGGCCGTGGCATCCCGCAACTTCTCCACCTGGTTCCCGGCGCGCGCGAGAATCCGTCCCTCCCGCACAATCACGACCCCGACCGGCACCTCGTCCTCAGCCGCTGCCCGCTGCGCCTGCCGCAAGGCCTCGCGCATGAAATACTCGTCACTCCCGAGATCAATGAGGGGCTCCTCCATGCCCCGCAGCATATCCATCCCTCGGCCCATCCGGCAAATCATCCTGAGCAGCAGACCCACCAACCCTTCGGCCTCGGGGTGGATATTTTTCACTCGCGTAGTGTGAAATATCCGGGCTAGCGTTCCCCTTCGCCCAGATTGGCGACCCATGAAGTGCTCTGAACTCCTCAGCCCCTCCCAGATCGTCCTCGAGCTGAACGCCGCGGACCGATGGGCGACCATTGACGAGATGGTGGATCACCTCGTCCGCCTCGAACTGGTCGGCACGGGACAGCGCGAAGCGGTCGTGACTGCGGTCAAGAACCGCGAGAAGACCATCAGCACGGGGGTCGGCTTCGGCATCGCGATTCCCCACGGCTCCACCGACGCCATCAAGAAGGTCACCGCCATCCTCGGCCGCTCGTCAAAGGGCATCAACTTCGACGCGCTCGACAACCAGCCCGTCCGCCTCGTCGTCCTCTTTCTTGTCCCGACCGGCCAGTATCAGGAGCATCTCAAGACCCTCGCGACCATCTCCCGCTTCCTCGGCGACCGCGACTTCCGCGAGCAGGCCCTCAAGGCCGCCTCTGTCCAGGAACTCTACGACATCATCCTGAAGCGCGAGGGTTGACCCTCCTCCTCCCCGCGAATCTGCTTGGTGGGCACGTCTCCCTGGGGGCATGGTTCTCCCCCATGGATTCCGCTCGTCTCGCCCGTGAACTCGTCGCCGAAACTCGCACCCGCGGCGGCCTGGCCCCCGTGGATCTCGCTCGCTTCTGGGCCGATCAGGAGAAGGCGCTCGCCAACCCATTTGGTACCGAGATCCCCCAGGTCCCCCTCGGGGTGATGATGGGAACCGCTTGCGTCTTTGACGAACTCGGCATCCCCGAGACCCCCGAGAACTGGCACCGCCTTTCCCACGACGGCCCGTGGATCAAGGAAGTGTGTGAGGCTTACAATCGCAAGGCCCGCGAGATCGTCGGGCGGGACCTCCTGCACGCCCCGATCAACGATCACACCCGGCCGGGGACGGTGCGCGGGCCGAAAACTCTCGCCGACCTCTTCGAGGCAAAGAACACCTGGCACCACGAATCCTACTGGCTGCAGTCGTCGGCAAACACCGAGGATGAACTCAAGACGCTTCTCGACCGCGTCGAGAAGCGACTCGAAAACCCCGCCCACTTCTTTCTCCCCGAAGGATGGGAGCAGGAGAGGGCGCGGATCCTCGCCGCGGGCGGAAACCTTCCCGCCTACCGTATCCAGCGGGGGCCGGTGACCTTCGCCATGTCGGTCTTCGGGGCCGAAAACCTAATCTTCCTCATCATGGATCGCCCCGATCTCGCGGGGCGATTCCGCGACCTGGTCCTCCGCGGAATGCTGGGCCTCGGCCGCGTCCTCGACGAGAGTGCCAAACGCACCCGCGAGACGGAACCGAGGGGCTTCAGCTTCTTCGACGACAACTGCTGTCTGCTCACGCCCGAGATGTACGAGTTCTTCGGGTTCCCGATCCTGAAGGCGGTGTTTGACTGCTACGCACCCGGGTCGAACGACCGGCGCTACCAGCACTCCGATTCGCCGATGGGACACCTCCTCCCGATCCTGGCCCGACTCAACTTCAGCCGGGTGAACTTCGGCCCCACCCTCACGGTCTCCCAGATCCGAGAGGCCATGCCGCAGACGGTGATCGAGGGGCAACTCGCCCCGTTCACCTTTAGCCGAAACGAAGAGGAGAACATTGTCCGAGAATTCCTGAGGGACTTCGGACAGGCGCGGGAAAAACGCGGCTTAATTTTCGCGACGGCAGGCTCGATCAACAACGGCTCCCGCCTCACCGGCATGCGCCTCCTCATGTCGGCGATCCAGCGCCACGGACGATACTGAAACGGCATTGTGCTTAGCCCTTTTACTTCACACCAATAGGGAAAATGCGCGGCAGGGTGTTTTCTGAATTGTAGGGCGGGCGCACCACCTGCCATCCCTTCTGAAGACGGCAGGCGAGGAGCGCCTGCCCTACAATTTTCCAGAGTGGTGTGAGAGATCCAGTTAGCGCGGGAAGCGAAGGAAGACGCACTTCAAATACTCGGCTTCGGGGAAGGTCGCGGGGTGGTCGGAAGGATGGCCGGTAATCTCGATCTCCTCGAAACCCCGGGAAACCTGGCGCGCGGAGGCGCGCACGGCATCGACAAACTCCTCGGCACTCACGTGCGCCGAACAGGAGGCTGCCACGAGGATCCCCCCCGGTCGCAGGGAGTCGATCCCCTGGCTCGCCAGTCGCCCGTACGCCTGGATCGCCCCCTCCCGCTCGACCTCCTTCCTCGCCAACGAGGGGGGGTCCAGGATCACGAGGTCAAACCTCCTCCCCTGCCCCAGCCATTCGAAGGCATCCGCCTGCACCGACTCGCGCAGGCATCGCTTCACGGACGGAATCCCGTCGTTGAGCGCGAAGTTTCGCGCCGCACTGTCGAGCGCATGACGGCTGATGTCCAGGTCCGTCACCGAGAGTGCCCCGCCCCGCGCCGCATAGAGCGAAAAACCCCCGGAGAAACTGAAGGCGTTGAGGACGTGGCGTCCCGAGGCAAGCTTCTCCACCCTCCGACGGTTCTCGCGCTGATCGAGAAAAAATCCGGTCTTCTGTCCCTTGAGGACGTCCGCCTCAAAGCGCAGCCCCGATTCATGGAACACCGCCGGGCCATCGAGCGGTTTCCCGCGGACGACCGTTCCTTCCCGATACCTCTCGGCCCCGGGGATCGCCCCTTCAGCGATCGCCTTCTGGATGAGCCGGCTGAGTCGAAGGACGATCCGCTCGCAGGGCACCTGCGCCTCGACCCGGTCAAGAATCTCCTCGATGCGAACCATCCACGCCCCCGCATAGAGCTTGAGGACAAGCGTGGTGTCGTAACGGTCGAGAATAAACCCCGGCCAGCCGTCACTTTCTCCATGACAGACCCGGTACCCGGTCGTCTCGGGCCCGAAGAGCCCTTTCCGTCGATCGAGGACCCGCTGGAGACGAGCGTCCCACCAGGCGTCGTCCATGGTTTGCGGTTTGCCGACGTGGAGGACGCGGAGACGGATCGGGGAGAGCGGGTCGTAGAGGCCGAATCCGAGGAACTCGTCCTTGCGGTCGTAGACGATTGCGATCTCCCCCATCCGTCCCTCGCGGTTCTGCCCAACAATGCTGTCGGAGAAGAGCCAGGGATGTCCCGAGCGGAGGATCGATTCCGCCCGCAAAGTGATGCGGAGGCGCAACCGCGCGGGGGGTGCTGGGACGGGAGCCTTCAAGCCCTTTCTTCTACGCCAAACGCCCCCCCGCGAACAGCGGGGAAACGCCCATCATTAGCTCGCCACAGCGTGGCGCGTGGCCACAAATGGAGGGCCGCCGTACCGGCGGCCGAGGAGAAGGAAGACGGACGGCGACACGCCGTCCCTCCAATCGCGATTCAAGTGTGGAGGGGCACGCTTCGTCGTGCCCGTGCGAAGCTGCGTATTCATAAAACCCGTCAAAATTGCCATACACCCCCAGCGCCATTCAAGGTCGTCCGCTTCGCGTTGCCATCCAACGCGATGCCTCCTCCGACTTTACCCTGTCGTGAGCATCTTGCTTTTCAGCATGCGGGTTTCCCGCCACCCGGACGCCGGGACCGGCGCAGGGCATCGGCCATGACAATCACGATGGCAGCGTTGATGACCAGCGCGGTGATCCTGACCCAGGTGACGCGGGCATGGATCTCGTAAACCTCGAGCGGCAAATAGATGGCGGCCGTCACGAGGGCGAACCACTCCGCCCACCGACGCTCCCGCCAGAGGCCATAGGCCTCCACGGAACGCATGATCGCGTAGGCCATCGCCAGGGAAGCCAGCATCCAAAGGCGACGGTCGTCGTCCAGTCGGGTGGCCACGTCGATGAAGATGTGCGGGTAGCGTCGGGCGGGATTCAGGTGCAGGCGCGTGACGAAGCGTTCGGCCATCACCTGGACGTCGCGATGGATGAGGGCGAGCAGGCCGAAGCCTGCGAGATAGACCAACCCGGCCTTGGTGGCCTCAACGATGGCCACGGCGCGAATGCCCTGGGAAAGGGGTTCCTTGTGCATTTTTGCGTTTGATTGCACACCCACTTCAGAGCCAGCGGGTAAGTTCTTCCAGCGGCTTGCGGCGCGCCGCAGGAGGGCGACCAAGCTCCTCCACCACCGGCCATCCGAGGGTGATCACCGCGACGACCTGAACGGACTTTCCCCAGCCCACGATCTCGGCAAGAACCTTCGGCTTGATCCAGCCGATCCAACAGGTACCGAGGCCGAGTTCCGTCGCCGCAAGGACGAGGTGCTCGCCCGCGATCCCGAGATCCACCCACGGGTAATCCACCCCCGAGACCGAGGCCCCCACGCGATGGGCGAAAAACGAAAGTTCCATCCCGAGAACCACGTGAACGGGGGCGTCAAGCGCCCACGACATCCCGAAGCCGGGAAGAAACCCTTCCTCAACGATCCTCTTCCGTGCCGCGGCGTCACGAACCACCCCGAAGCGCCACGGCTGCTGGTTGCACGCTGAGGGGGCGAGCCGTGCGGCCTCGAGGATCTCCCTCACCTGCGCCTCCGACACGGGATTTGTCTTGTACGCGCGGCAGCTTACCCGACGGGCAATGACCTCTCGGACGCTCGATCCGCTCTTCTCTTGTTCTTGGCTCATCGGAGGATTCCAAACCCAGCGGACCCGTCGCGCCCGCTGAAGTCAAGATCATGCGCGCGGCGTTTCGCACAGGGTTCGGAATCGAAAGCCCGTTCTTGGAGACGGGACGCCCCCGTCCCGCAAGCCTGGCTCATCCTGTCAAGATAGGCACCTTTTGCGCTAGGTCAGGACTGTTCGGACTTTGCCCGGATCCTGCGGCGCGAAACGACGAAACACAGGCAGACCATGCCGAGGATCATGAAAACGTTCGCCTTCATTTCGGGGATGGCCCCAAAATCCAGATAGTCGAGGGTGATGAGCAGGGTGTCCACGTTCTGGGAATTATATTGCACGGTGTTGAAGAGGGGCGCATTGACGAAGCGATCGCTGTAGGGCATCCCGTAGACGCCGTTGGAAGAGGAGGTGTAGATAACATTCGCATACTGATTGAAGAAATCTGCATTAGTTTGAACATCCGAGAAGGCAACGATGTTGGTCATGTCCCACCACAACCTGCTCGGCACGTCTTTGAGCATGCTCGTGGTGCCAGGCAGAAAGTTGGTGCTGTTGATAAATCCCGCCAGGAACCCCGTCGTGATTTCCCCGATGGCAAGCCGCATCGTGGTGCCGATGGCATCCGTGAACTGCCCCAACTGGTTCGTCTCAATATTGTTGGCCAGGCAGAAGGCCGAGAAATCCGACCACCCCCCGGTGAAGGTCGTATTGGAGGAAGCCACGCTCCCGTAGATGGAATAGCTGATGGCATGCCCATCGGCTCCGGGGATGGTGGTAACCGTGTTTGAGAACGATGCCCCGTTGTAGGAACTCTGTCCAAACGGGGTGACGATCGTATTGATCTCGCCCTGCATGACGATCGTGTTGTCCGATTGAACCGCAGCCTGAAAATTCAGGACAAAGTTATAGTTGGTATTGCCGGCCACAACGTTCCCGGTGTTAAAGGCATTGAAGTTGCTGACGGTGGTCATCTGGCCGGATTGGGACACGCTCTGGAGATAGTTCGTGAAGCTCTCGTAGGGGCCATAATTATTGTTCCCAAAGGAAGTGGGGGCGATAACACGCACGAAGTTGCTGTTCGAATCGTAGACCACGGCAGCGGGACTGTTGGCAACGAGTGCGGAAAGCTGGTTGGCAATAGTGGCCGGCGTGAGATGATAACCGTAGGATTGCAGCAACGTGCCGTTGGTCCCTCCATTGTAGGTCTTGGCGGACATGGTGGACGTAAAGAAGTTGATCGCCGTCAAATCCCCCTGGTCACCGGGGCTGCCCGTGCGGGTGACCTCAAAATTCTGGTAGCGAATGTTGTAGGAGGGATCGCCGCTCCCCTGGGGATTCGGAGCCGCCCCAACGGGGATGGGAGCCCCGTAGGAAACATAGACGCCGCCGCTGACCAGGTTGGAGACGCTGAATCCACCGGCGGCATTGATATCCATCAGGTTCACGGAGGCGCCCATGGCGACCGGAGCGACCAGTTGGTTGGTGCCATAGCTGATCAGGAACGGGTTGGCCCCTCCCCCATTCTGCCAGTTGATCCAGACGTTCGAGTCGGCGTAACCGGAATTATTGACGAACTGGAGGCTTAGTCCCGGCAAAGCCTGGGAAAAGGTGGCGACAGGAAGGGAGAACACGACCAGCAGACTTCCCAGTGCGACGCGAAATTTTTTGGAGACGTGATGGGTTTTCATGGGATGTCCTGTCAAAAAGGAGTTAGAGGAACGTTGCAGCGGAACTGATCCGGGACTCCCGTAGGAACGAGCTTACGTCAGCGGAGGAGCGCAGTTCATAGCCGCACGGCGCAAGGAGAACGGATTTAGGGAGAGGAAGTCAAGAGGAAGGGATGAACTCACGGATGCGCCGGCCTGTCAGGGGTTCCCCGTCAGTCGCCCTTCGATGGCATCACGACAACCTCTTTTCTTCCACCACAAGTTGAGCGCAAGACGTGGACTTGCCCCTATATTGACCCCTATTCCGAGGGTCTCCTGCCAGTCCATGCCGAGGTGACGACCGGGCGGCGGTCAGGTTTCCAGCACGGACGTGAGGACGCGGGCGAGTTCCTTCACCGTGTAGGGTTTGGCGATGGTGGTGCGGAACCCGTGGCGGAGAGGATCGGCCATTACCGGATCGGTGGAGTAGCCGCTCGATGCGACGATCTTCGCCTCGGGATCCAGCGCGAGCAGTTCGCGGGCAGCCTCCCTGCCGCCCATTCCCCCGGGCACAGTGAGATCCATGAGCACTGCATCGAACGGGCGACCTCCCTCACGGGCCCGTCGATACAGTTCCACCGCGCGGGCGCCGTTCGCCGCGCATTCCACCTCGCAGCCCAGGGCACCCAGCATCTCCGTGGCAACCTCACGAACCGCGTCCTCGTCGTCCATCACGAGAAGGCGGCCCCGGAAAGCCACGGGCACCGGCGGGGCACGCTTCTCCTCGGGGGGGGTTTGCCCCGTGGTGGGAAGGAGGACATGGAAAACACTCCCTTTCCCCATCTCGGATTCCACGAAAATGTGCCCACCATGGCGGGAGACCACGGAGTAGCAAATGGAAAGCCCCAGACCGCTCCCCTGCTGCTTGGTGGTGAAGAACGGGTCGAACACGCGGGGCAAGTGCTCCGGCAGGATCCCGATCCCATGGTCACGGAACGAGACCTCGACGTAGCGCCCCGGCACCAGCGGCAGGATCGTGCCGTCCCCGAGTTCGAGATTACAGGCGCTCACCACGAAGTTGCCGCCGGAGGGCATGGCTTGGGCGCCGTTGAGCGCGAGGTTGCTGAAGACACGGCTCACCTGCGCGGAGTCCACCTCGACCGCTCGAAGATCGGGTGCAAACTCGTAGTGACACTTGACTGCCGACCCCCGCAGGGCGAAGTCCACCGACTCGCGGACGAGATCGGGGAGAGAGGCCGTTTTCCTCACGGGGGCGCCTCCCTTGGAGAAGGTGAGCAGTTGCTCGGTGAGGTCCTTGGCACGCAGGCAGGCCTTTTCCGTCTCGAGGAGTTGCTTCTGGAGGCGATCGGCGGGGGGCGCGGTCATCATGGCGAGGGAGGTGTTCCCCATGATGATGGTCAGGATGTTGTTGAAGTCGTGGGCGATCCCGCCGGCCAGGATACCGAGGGAATCGAGGCGATTGGCCCTGAGCATCTCCTCCCGCATGCGATGTTTTTCGGTCACGTCGCGGAAGACCAGGACCACCCCGATGATCCGTCTTTCGCGGTCGCGGATGGGGGCGCCGCTGTCTTCGATGACCCGCTGCGTCCCGTCGCGGGCGATGAGGGCGGTGTGATTGGCCAGGCCGATGATGCCCCCGGTGGCGAGAACCTTGGTGACCGGGTCCTCGCACCGCTCGCCGGTCTTCTCGTTGATGATGTGGAACACCTCGCCCAGGGGACGACCGACAGCACGGGCCTGCTCCCACCCCGTCAGGGCCTCCGCGATCCGGTTCATGAAAACGACCCGTCCTTCCCGGTCGGTGGTGATCACGGCGTCGCCGATGCTGCGAAGGGTCACCCTAAGCCGCTCGCGCTCCGCATCGAGCGCCCTTTCGGTTTGCTTGCGCTCGCTGATGTCGCGCACGATCGCCTGCACGGCACGCTCTCCGTGGAACTCCACCAGCCTGGCATTGACCTCGACGGAAACCTCCACCCCGTCCAACCGAAGGATCCGCGTCTCGCGAAATGGAAGGGGCCTCCCCTCCAGGGCCTGCTTCCACCGGGCGCGGGTCGCCTCCCGATCTTCTGTCGGGCTGAAGTTCAGGGCATCGATCGTCGCCAACTGCTCGAAGCTGGCCACCCCGTAGAGCCGTAACGCCGCCGCGTTGGCATAAAGGAAGCGGCCTTCCTTCTGGACCGAGATCGCGTCTGGCGAAGACTCCACCAGCGCCCGATAGCGCTCCTCGCTCCCCCGCAAGGCCTCCTCCGCCTGTTTGCGCTCGGTGATGTTCTGGATCTGGGAAATGAAGTAGGCGGGATGCCCACCGGTGTCGCGAACGAGGGAGACACTCAACAGCACCCAGATGAGGTGCCACGCTTGTGGAGGTAACGCTTCTCCATCTGGTAGGTGCGCATCGTACCCGCCAGCATCTGTCGCACGTAGTCGAGGTCCTTCTCCAGGTCGTCGGGATGGGTGATATCCTGAAAGGTCATCGAAAGCAGTTCGTGCTCCGGGTAGCCGGTGAGCTCGCAAACGGCATGGTTGACCTTCAACCAGCGTCCATCGGCCCCGACCAGGGCCATCCCGATCGCAGCGTAATCGAAGGCGCTCAGGAAACGGGCCTCGCTCTCGCGAAGTTCCTCCTCCACGTGGGAAACGAGGCGAAGAATTTCCCCGCCCTCCCCACCCGTCTGCCGCTGACGGGGCGAGGGCTTCTCCACCCGAGGAAGAGGTTTGGTCGACCGTTTCTTCACGAGATGCCTTGCCAGATTACGAAAAAGTTCCTTGTCAAAACGCACTGAACGCCGCCACCGTCCCAAACCGACTTCCTCAGGTCAAGTTCCGTCAAAGTCGCGGGGCGGGATGATCAGGGACCGGGCACGCGACGCCCTGAAGCGTGGAAGAACCTCCAAAGTCGGACCCCGGCTCCGCCAAAGCCCTCCGCCGCACGGGGTCCGCCATCCTGAGGGGGGCCCGTCAGGGATTCCGCAGCCGCGGCCCTGCGGCCATGTCGGAAGAACAGGATTGCCCTCTGGTCGCCAGATAACCGGACGGTATATCGCCATGCGCTATAGCGCATGGCGATATAGTGGACGGGAGGTTCAGGAGGAGGGGCGGAAAGGAACCGAGCGATCGGGCCGCCATCCCGCAGTCAGACCCGACCGGTGATCATGGCTTCTCGCGCCGCTTGCCATAGGCGAGCGCAAAACGTGGACTGACGCCTTGCCGCCTCGTTCAGACCTCCGCCCTCGTCTCCGCGCCGAAGCATCGGAAAAACGGCATTCTTTGGCTTGCATCAAGGTTCGCTCGCAAATATGTAACAGTAGAGTGCTTCGACATTGCACATCCATCAACTACATATCCAGGAGACCTTCTTATGTT
>CAZZBZ010000032.1:0-37338 GCA_964653025.1 uncultured Verrucomicrobiota bacterium | reverse complement strand
CCCCCCTCCCCGCTTCCTTCTCCCCAGTTTTTCGTTTCCCATTTTTCATTGCCCGTTTTACATTCCTTCTCCCTCCTCACTTCTCCTTTCTCACCTCCTCCTTCTTCCCCCATGTCCGCCCCCTCCCCCTCCCCTCGCCGCCAGTTTGCCAGCGATAACTGGTCCGGTATCTGCCCCGAGGCATGGGCGGCCCTGGCGGACGCCAACCGCGGACATGCCCCCGCCTACGGGGACGACGCGTGGACCGCGCGCGCCTCGGAGCTCCTCCGCGAAGTGTTCGAGCGCGACGCGGAAGTGTTTTTTGTCTTCAACGGCACCGCCGCCAACTCGCTCGCCCTCGCCGCGCTCTGCCAGTCCTACCACAGCGTGATCGGTCATGAGCGCAGCCACGTCGAGACCGACGAATGCGGCGCGCCCGAGTTTTACTCCAATGGAACCAAGCTCCTCCTCGTCCCCGGAAAGGACGGCAAGGTGGACCTCGACGCCGTTCGCCATGCCGTAAAGAAGCGCACGGACATCCATTACCCGAAACCCCGCGTCCTCACGCTCACCCAGGCCACCGAACTCGGCACCGTTTACTCGCGCGAAGAACTTTCCGCGGCCGGCGCCGTCGCCCGAAAGCTCGGCCTGCGTCTCCACATGGACGGCGCGCGATTTGCGAATGCGCTCGCGACCACGGGAGCCTCCCCCGCCGAGTTGAGCTGGAAGGCGGGGGTGGATGTCCTCTGCCTCGGCGGGACGAAGAATGGCATGGCCATCGGCGAGGCGGTGATCTTCTTCAACAAGGAACTCGCGCGCGAGTTTGACTACCGCTGCAAGCAGGCGGGGCAACTCGCCTCTAAGATGCGCTTTATCGCCGCCTCGTGGATCGGGCTCCTCAAGAACCGTGCGTGGATTCGTCGAGCCATCGAGGCGAATGCCCGCGCCGCCGAGCTCGAAGCGGGACTTCTCAAGGCGCGCGGCGTGCGCGTGCTCTACCCGCGCCAGGCCAACTCCGTCTTCGTCGATCTCCCCCCAAAACTCAGCGCGGGGCTCCGCGCGCGCGGCTGGCGCTTCTACGATTTCATCGCTGGCGGCGGCGCCCGTTTCATGTGCTCGTGGGACACCTCGAAGACCGACGTCGCCTCCCTCGTCCGTGACGCGCAGGAACTCGCCCGAACCCTGTCCCCCATCAAACGCTAACCGTTGGGGATGGGTGGAACTGAGCCAGAAGCCACGGATGAAACACGGATGTGCACGGACAGGGGAGTGCGCCGATTCCGCCACACGAAATCGTCGCGTCTTCCGCGGGAAGATGTCGGAGTTCTACCTATGGAGCATGCCAGGCCCGTGTAGCGGACCTGGTATTCTGCTTCTGTCATCCGTGTTTCATCCGTGGCTTCCCTGTAAAGTGAGGGGGCCAATCAGATGATGGACCGAGTAGCATCACCCTTAACCTAACGCGCAGGCGATAGGGTCGGGTTGCCCATTTTTCACTCCCCCTCCGCTTTCCCGATTTTTCGATTTTCCGCTCACTTTCCCGCTTCCTTCTCCATCCTCATTTTTCCATTACTCGTTTTTCATTGCCCATTTTACATTTTCCCTCCCCTTTCTCCCCTCTGCCCCCATGTCCGCCCCCCTCAACCGTCTCCTCCGCATCATGGCACGCCTGCGCTCCCCGAAGGGCTGCCCGTGGGACCGCGAGCAGACGCACCGCTCGATGATCCGCTGCCTCCGCGATGAGGCGAAAGAGGTCATCCACGCGATCGAGACGGACGACGCCCACGGCCTGCGCGAGGAACTTGGCGACCTTCTCCTCCAGGTCGTCTTCCATGCCCAACTCGCTCGCGAGAAGAAGAAGTTCGATTTCAACGACGTGGTGACCACCCTCACCCGCAAGCTGGTGCGCCGCCATCCCCACGTTTTCGGAAACTCCCGCGCTCGCGATACAAAGGCCGTCCTGCAACAATGGGGCGAGATCAAGGCGCGCGAGAAGCGCGACCGACGCCATGCCCGCAACCGACCGCGAAAAGCCCCCGTCCGTTCCCCCCGTCGCTGAGCCGCCCCCGGACGCGCTCGACGAGGGGATCGCCCGCTTCCTCGCCCACGTCCGCATCGAGAAGGGCCAGTCCCCGCTCACCGCGACCACCTACGGCCGCCACCTGCGGAAGCTCGCCGCGTTCCTTCGCAAGGTCGGCCGCAACGACTGGCGGCAGGCGACGAAGGAGGATCTCACCGCCTGGGTCCTTGCCCTCAAGGATCGTAATGCGCACCCGAACACCCTGTTCATCGCCCTCGCCTCGGCGCGCGCCTTCTTCCGCTTCGCGCATGCGGAGGGCTTCGCGGAGGACCTCACCGCGGTGATCGACCTTCCCCGTCGCTGGGAAAGCCTCCCCCACGCCCTCAGTCCCGAGGAGGTGGAGCGCCTCCTCAAGGCCGCCGACCTCGACACCGACCTCGGCGTCCGCGACCGCGCGATCGTCGAGTTCTTCTACGCCTCCGGCCTGCGCCTCGCCGAGCTCGTCCGCATCGAGGTGAACGACCTCCAGTGGGAACTTGGCGTGGCGCGCGTCACCGGCAAGGGGAACAAGCAACGCCTCGCCCCGATCGGCGACGAGGCGATCGGCTGGATCCGCCGCTACCTGCGCGACGTCCGCCCGAAACTTCTCGGCGACGCATCGAGCGGCCGCCTCTTTCTCGCGCGCGGCGGTCGCGGGCTCAGTCGGGAGAGCGTGGCGCTCACGATCCGCCGCCTCGCGAAGCGCGCGCGGATCGGCAAGCGGGTGACCCCGCACATGCTGCGCCACTCCTTTGCCACCCACCTCCTCCAGGGCGGGGCCGACCTGCGGGCAATCCAGGAGATGCTCGGCCACGCGAGCATCGAGACCACGCAGATCTACACCCATATCGACCGTCGCGGTCTGAAAGACGCCCACCGCCGCTTTCACCCGAGGGGATAATGGGTGCCCCATCTCCCATTGGGACACCTACATTTTTGTCATACGGGGATGGAGGCTTCACCGCGTCGTGATGCCATTCTCGGAAGGGATCGTCGTCACCTCAGAAGCCGTCGAAGGGCTCACTTCTGCCATGTATCCCGATGGAGTTGAGCCTCGATTTCGGGAACCCGGGCGCGGCTGAACACCGGCATCTCGACGCCGGCCCGCACCTGCTGCTCGTAGTCCCGGATCACCTTGATGGCGATCCCCGACATCAGGAGAATCGCAGCGAGGTTGATGATCGCCATGAGGGCCTGGCTGAAGTCGCCGAGATTCCACACGAACGGCACAGAACTCACCGAGCCTGCATAGACCATCGCGAGGACGAGGAGTCGGAAGACCACGACAAGGATCCTGCTTTGCTTCAGAAAATCCACGTTGCCCTCGGCGTAGGCGTAGTTTCCGATCACCGTCGAGAAGGCGAAGAAGAAAATCGCAAGGACGAGGAAATGCCGTCCCCATCCTCCCACATGGGCCTCCAGTGCGGCTCGCGTGAGAGCCACACCGGTGAGCGCTCCCCCCTCCACAAACACCCCCGAGAGGAGGATCAGCAGGGCCGTACAAGTACAGACCACGATCGTGTCGATAAAGACCCCGAACATCTGGAGAAACCCCTGCGCCGCAGGGTGCGAGGCGCTCGCCGTGGCGGCCGCGTTCGGGGCGGAGCCCATGCCGGCCTCATTGGAGAAGAGCCCACGTTTTACCCCCATCATCATGCCCTGCGAGATGGAATAGCCAAGGAACCCGGCTGCCGCCGGGCCGAACCCGAAGGCGCTTTTTACGATCCGCGCCAGCACTCCGGGAATCGCGGGGAGGTTCGTGGCCAACGCGTACAGGGTGAGCAGGAGGTAGAAGATCGCCATCACCGGCACCATCCACTCCGCCACCACGGCCACTGAGCGGATGCCACCGAAGATGATGGGGGCCGTGAGGAGCACGAGGCCGATCCCCACGACGAACGGGGGAATCCCGTAAGCATCGTGGATGGAGACCGCGATCGAGTTGGCCTGGATCGCGTTGAACACGAACCCGAACGCCAGGAGCAGCGCGAGCGCAAAGAGGATTCCGAGCCACCGCTGGCCAAGGCCCATCTGGATGTAGTACGCCGGCCCGCCCCGAAAGGTGCGGTCCCCATGGGGCACTTTGTAGACTTGGGCGAGGGTGCTCTCAACGATCGCGCTCGACATCCCAAGGAGGGCGGTCATCCACATCCAAAAGACGGCGCCCGGTCCGCCCATCGAGATGGCCATCGCTACCCCCACGATGTTGCCCGTCCCCACGCGGCTCGCCATCCCTGTGGCGAAGGCCTGGTAGGGCGAAATGTCGCCCGGCTGACGGTGACGAAACCCGGCCACCATCTCCCCCCAGCCCCTGCCGAAGAAGCGGATCTGGATGAAACCCAGGCGGAGCGTGAACCAAGCCCCGGTGCCCAGGAGAAGCCAGATGAGCACCTTGCCCCACAGGATCCCGTTGGCCGCATCGACGAAGGCTTCAATCCACTCCATATTTCCTTTCACAGGTTGGCGACCCCCGACGTTCTCCTCTCCGTACGCGGCACATCAATCGTAACCAGTCCATGTTGAGGCTCACTTCTGGGGGACGTTTGATTCCTTGAACCTCTTGTCCATGAGGAAGTCAGTGCGCAACTCGGCCACCTTGTAATCGAACTCCATCCAATCCTGGAGCCGCGCCCAGCCCCTCTTCACCGCGACGGCATCCCACGACGCCTCGGGTTTGCCGAGGGCCGCGCCGAATGCGGTCTCCTGCTCGATCGCGGGCTTGAGCACGCCATTGGAGAATTCGGGGTCCCCGACCTTCGCGTCGCTCCACACGGCCGTCTGTCGGGCGGCGGAGCGCTGGAACCGTCCCCATGCGGAGCGCAGCACGCGCTTCTCGATCGCCTCCCGCACCGCGGGGAGTGGTTTTTCGAACCGAACAAGGCCGAAGTTACCCGTGTCGTGGACGTTGCCGCCCCAGGTCACCGAGGGTTTCCAGCGCATGAGGCTGAATCGCCAAGACTCCCCGTTTAGCGGCAGGCGGTCATAGAAGGCCTCCCAAGGGATGAAGATGCAGGTTGCCACCCCACCCTTGATCGGGAGCGACTCGACCCGTGCGTAACCCTTCAGCGACCGGTAGTTCCGATGCGGCATTCCCCAGTCCACGAACTCCACTTTCCCGGGCAACTGGGCGACCATGATCTGGTAGTAGGGTACCTCCTGCATCCCGGGGGTGAAAAACACCTCCAGCGCAATGTCCTTTCCGTCATCCTTGAGTTTCTGGACATCGGGGTCCTGGCACTGGATGTAGATGAACCAGCCCCGCTCGTCGTAGATGGTGTAGAACGAGGTCTCGAAACCAGCGGCATTCGCCGGCCCGGCATAGACCTCCCGCAGGGCCGTGGCGTCGAGGATGAGTCCCTTGGCCGCCTCGCTGTTGTAGGGGACGAAGCGGGATTCCCTGCCCTTACCCGTCGCCACCCTCTCCGACTGCGCCCATGCCCAGACACCCTCGGGAGGATTCTCCACCCACGGGCACTCGCAGACCTTTTTCCCGTCGAGGTCGGCGGCCTGCAGGCCCGCCGCCACGATCACCGATATCAGGATTCCCATGGTCTTCATGATCCCACCTCCATCGCGTTGCGGATTTTCAGAATGTACTCGATCATCTCCGCCCGAACGGCATTCAAGTCCGCGGACCGGTCGTCCATCAACTCCAGCCAGACAAGGGCCTTTTTTGCGGCGAGGAGGGCGGCTGGATTGCCGCTGGCGATCGCCTCCGTCGCGTCGAGCTTGAGCCGTGTCGCGTACCGCACGTCGTCGATCCCTTCGCGGAAACCCTCCCAAGCCAACGTATCGATCATGCCGCCCGTGGTGGGGTACACGAGGTTCATGTTTCGGAACTGGTCGCCGAGGAAGTCGTTCCATACGTTGGCCTTCTGTTTCTTGTAGAGGCTCGGGTGGAGCCCGCTGAAGTACTGGTAGTTGAACGAGCCGTCGTAGTTGGCCTTGTACCTCGCGAGGCCCTCCATGCGACGGAACACGTCCGGGTTCTCGGGACCTGTGTGGGGACCGGCGTAACTGGTGACCTTCGCCCCCACGGCATGCCACGGCGCCGCCTTCTCCCGCTCCGGCCAGCCCCCGTGGTTCGCGTAGTCGATCGCGTAACCGGCCAGGTTGAAATGCCTTCCCTCGGCCGTGGTGGCCCAGAGCTTGACCCCCTTCTCCATGAGGTACTCCGCGAGTTCCCGCATCACCTTGATCCGGTCGGGACCCGCCTCATCCCAGGTGGCCAGGTAGATGTCCTTGTGGCCCAACTCCTCCACGAGGGTCTTCACGAGCTCGTCAATGCGCGCCTTGAAGGCGGGCAGGTCGTTCTCCTCGCCCCCCGCCCAATAGGCCCATCCGCTGGAAATCAGCGGCTTCATGGAGAAGCCGGCCTGCTTCATCGCTCGCAGCTCGCGTCGCAGGGCCTCGACCGCCTTCATCCGGTCCTTCTGGTTCGCGAGGCGACGGGAGGAGACGCAGTTGAAGACGTTGTGATCCAAAAGGTCCTTGTAGATCGCGCCCTGCAGCCGCTCGGCCGCGTCCGTCGGGATCCCCAACACCTCGCACATTCCCAGGACGCTGGTGTCATACAGGCTCACCAAGTAGTCCGACTTGAGGTCGTAGTAGGTCTTCGGTCGCGGGAGCTTGAAGGGCAGCACCCGCAGGCTCACCGCGATTTCGCCCACCGACTTATTGTTCGCCAGGCACTCGATCTTGCCCCGGTAAATCCCGGCCTTGGTTTCCTCCGGGACCTTGATCGTCACCCACACCTGCTGGTTCTGGCCCTTCTCCAGCTTGAACGGCAGCAGGGTCTTGCTGTCGGCAACGGGCTCGGCGAGGTAGTTGAAGGCGTTGGTCGCCTGGCTCATCGGGTAACTGATCCAGCGGTACTCGCCTCCGACGCGGAGGGAGTTCTCCTTCTTCTCGCGGTCCACACGCACCAGGCTCGCGTCGTTGAGCAGCAACTCAGGAACCAGCTCGCGGCGGTTGACATCGCCGAAGTAGCTGTACCAGGCGGTGCCGCCCTGGTACCAGCACTTGACCAGCTTGATGTCCACAAGCGAGGCGTCCAGCTTACCGCCCGACCCGACGAGCGCGGAGCGCTTGAGTTCGACCCGCTCGACGTTTTCCCGGGGCGCCATCACGAAGGAGCAGGGCTCGAACTCCCCCTGCGCGGCGACCACCCGGATCTCCGCGGAAAGGCGCGCGTCGCTGGAAAGCCGATCCGGCATTCGGGGAATGGAACTGAGCGCGCGGACCTCGTAACACGCAAACGGGGCACCGGTCCAGGTGGCGTCCGTCGCGGCCTCTCCCTGCGCGGGGAGCAACACCAACGCAGCCAAGACAGCGAGGAACCACAGGCTCCTCCTCAAAGTCCGTGGAAGAAGCCCGTCCGTAGCTGTGCGTTTCTGCACGGCAGCACGAAGCACCCCCTCTCGCTCTCCCCCTTCAAAAGGGGGAGAAGTCGGAGTGGGCGTTGGCAGCTTCCTCCCCTTTCCAAGGGGAGGAGTGAGGTGGGGTTTGGTCTTCATGGATGGCTCCTCATTGGGCGGCTTTCTTGCGCTTCAGGCCGGGGCCGTCTTCGGCGACCTTCCCTTCCCCTCCCTCGATCTTCACGTCCACCTCGGGACCCGTCGCTTCGTAGAAGATGGAGGCGCCGGTCGTTTTGCAGTTCAGCAAGCGGATGAGCCGCGTGTCCTTGCCCGCAACGAACTTCGAGTCGCGGATGGTGCTGTTCGCGAAGTTGAAATAGGTGCCGGAGATCTCAGCCACGTTGACCAGCGTCTCGTTCTCGAGCCTGAGCGGGGGGGTGCTCACCGTCTGGCCCGCCTTTCTGACCAGCCCGTCGGCCACCGCCTTGGTGTCGAAATCAATCGACAGCTTGCAGTTCTCGTAGTGGTTGTTGTGGATGCGGGCGATCCCGGTCCGGGTCTTGTAGATCACCTTCCCGCCGAGATAGCGGTTGTTCCGGAAGACGTAGTTGTGGGGCCGCCCCCACATCACCACCGACTTCTCGAACTCGTTCCCCTCGAAAATCATCTCGGTCCCGGCGCACACGACAAGGTCCCCTCCCCGGTTCCCCTTGAACCGGTTGTTCCGAAAGACGACGTCCTGCATCATCTCCGAGCCATCCTCGAAATCCACCCCGTAGGCGGGGGCCGTTCCCCCGTTCCCTTCAAAGAGGTTGTCCTCGATGAGCCATTTCTGGCCCCCGCAGTAGGCCAGCCCGAGCCGACGGTTGTTGGAGAGGACGTTGTGGTGGAAATGGACGTCCGTGGGCGACCGGAAGTTCGTGATCCTTGCCACCCACTCGCCCTTCGCGGCGCCCTCGTGCGCCGGGACGTCGGTGACCTCGGGTTGGTTGAACTCCAGGTTCATCCACTTTGCCTTCGGGGGAATGGCAACCTTGCGGTACTGGAGGCACTTCCTTTTCTCGAGAAAGTTCATCTCCGCGTCGTAGAAATACGCCTGGTAGATTCTGCCCTTGATGAAGGGATAACCCATGTAGCCGGCCATGTAGCCAAACTCGAACTGGTCCTCGCACTTCGACAGGTCGAAGGGCTTGATCGACCGGGTCTTCTCCGAGATGGCCACCGGGGCGCCCTTCTCCGTGAAGGCGCCCGATTCAATGTCCTTCGCATGGATCGTGTGCTTGATCCTGGCCAGCAACTCGGGCCGCGTCCGCGTCCCGTGGACGTCCGTGACGGCGCCGTCTCCCGTCATGTTGAACGAGGTGAGATGGTCCACCTCGAGGTTTCGGCCACTGATGAACCGGACTCCATCCCCCCATTCGTGGGTTCCCGGCGTGGTCTTGTAGTCATGGGTGTCCTTGTCGCCCTTGAGCGTCCCGTTCGTGAGGCGGACGTTCTCCGCGCCGTACACGAACTGCACGACGCTGTAACCCTTCAGCCCGTTGGGGTTGATCTGGAGGGTCGCGCCGTTCAGGTCGATGACCGTGTCCTTGTGGTCGATGACCACCGGGTCCTTCTCGCTGATGAGGTAGGTTCCCTTGGGAAAGACGATGCGGTTCGCCCCGGAAGCTTTCGCCTCCTGGAGGGCGGCGTTGATGCCCTTCGCGGTCTCCACGGGATGAGTGCCATCGTTGCTGATCCCGAACTGCTTCAGGTCGATCGTATAAACCTTCGTGAACTTCGAGAGGTCGGCGGTGGGCTTCGGGGTTTTCGTGAGCGTGATCTCGGGGATAATCTGCTCCACGCTGGAGTCGTCTCCCCGCAGCTGGTCGCTCGAAGCCTCGGGGGGCATCCAATCGAAGGTCTCCGCGGCCCGCAAGGCGGGGAAGAAGGTGACAAGTCCGAGGATGAGGCACGCCAGAGTCAGGAGTCTGTTGGGGTTCGTGTTCATGGGGATCGTGGGTCTTTGGCGGCCGGTGGTGGGTTGAGGTTCAAGCGGGCGACTCGGTTGGATTCCGTGGGTTCCTGAGGCCATTTCAAGGTGCCAGGTAAGCCTTCGGACCTCCGAGGGCGCTCCATTGGTGGTAAACGAGGGCGGCGGTCATGGCCCCGAATAGGGTGACGAACCCGGCGCGAGTATAGACCAGCGAACTGACCGACCAGGACCGAGCTGCGTGCGGGTTGGACATCGTCAGCAGCCCTTGCCCCACACCCCCACCCGCACGATGCGGGCGTGGTCGAGACCCCACGTGGAGAGGGCCGTGATCCGGAGCGCTCGGCAGGACAAGGTTTCCTTCAGATGGAACTGCCAGCGCCTCTGCCAGTGGTTCTCGACCCGGGCGACCGCTTGGAAACCCTTCCCTGTGTCTGCCTCCACGAGGAAATCCTTGACCGTCTCCGGCTGGCCGGTCCCCCACTTCATCTTCCCGGCATATTCATCGCTCTGGGTGAGGGTGAGATGGCGGTGCAGGCCCGTGTCGAAGACGAGTTCGAGCTCACCCACGGAGACCGCCTTGTCCCAGCGCAGTTCCAGCCAGGCGGGCAGTCCCTTCGCCGGGTCACTCATCCAGCGGTGGGTGCCCGGTTGCTGGCGCTCCGGGGCCACCCCGCGCGGGCCCTGCACGCAACGGTTCTGGGCGGAAAGCACGTTCGTGGCCAGCCCTTCGGGTCGCTCGCTGGACGCCGTGATCCGCGCGCCGCGCGCGAGGTTGTCCGCATCTTCGGGGGTCTCCCCGATGAGGAAGGCGTCCTCCCGCAACAGCAGCTGGCGGATCTCCCGCATGGCTTCCGTACGGCCGGCAAGCTCGGACGGAGGCACGCCGTTCCTTGCGGCCCAGGCCGCCGCGACACCGACCCCCTCGCCAACGACGGCACAGGTGGCCATCACCCGCGTGGAGGCGAACGCCACGTGGGTCGCGGAGAGATTCCGGCCGGCGAACATGAGGTTCTTGAGGTCGCGGGCCACGCAGCAGCGTAACGGGATGTCGTAGAGCCTGGGCACGGGGGTCTGCACGCAGGGGAGTTCCCCGGGGCGGTCCACTCCCTCGGGCGGGTGAAGGTCGATGGGCCAACCACCGTAGGCGATCGCGTCGGGCTGAGGGTTCGAGCCCATGACCTCCGCCTCGGTGAGGATGTTCTGGCCGATAAAGCGGCGGCTCTCCCTCTTGCCGGGGACCATGCCGAACCACTCCAGGGCCCAGTTCTCCGCGCCGTGGTCACCCCCGTTCTTGATGTGGTCCCACACGCCCATGAGGATCGCGAGCAACTCGTCGCGAATCACCTCGTTGTCCTTGATCGTGTCGAGGTGGCCGCCCCACTCGATCCACCAGTAGCCGTACTCCAGCCAGAGCTCGTTGCCCGGCTCGACGTGGTCGCGGAGTTTGAAATCTCCCTCGTTGAATTTCCGGGCCCACTTCGGCGCGACGAAGGGCATCGGGCGATCGTGTTTCCGGGCCATGAAGAGAAGCGTCGAGCCCAGCGTCTTGCGGTCGGCCTGGTCGCGCGCGAGCGACTCGCCGAACTGCGCCTTGTCCTCGCGCCCGGTGAAGAAGGCCGCCCCCGCGGCCGCCCCGAGCCCGCCATCCCCCGTGCAATCCACGAAAACCTTCGCGGCGATGCGGAAGCGGTCCTCGGTGGAGTCGCGCACCGCATCGGCGGCGGTGATCTGCCCTTTCTCCACCGTCGCCCCCGTGACCCGGGTGTTGAGCAGGAGGGTGAGGTTGGGTTCGGCCCGACATTTCTCGTAGAGGATGAGGTCGAACATCGAGGGGGAGCGCTGCGCGTTGCGCATCGCGTTCTCCAACCGGATTTCCTCGATGATCCCCGTCTCTCGCGCCTCGAGTTCGAGATCCCCTGCGGGACGCATGGAGTTGGCTCCCACGATATGCATGCGGATCTCGCTGCTCGCGTTTCCCCCGAGCACGGGACGGTCCTGGCAAAGGATGACCCGCGCCCCCTGCCGCGCGGCGGCGATTGCGCAGGGAACACCGGACGACCCTCCCCCCGCCACGAGGACGTCGCACTCCAGACGGTGTTCCTTGTACGGCTTCATGTCGAAGGGGTCACCGGGATTCGACGCAAAGGGAACCGAGGCAGCCGGTCCCGAGGATCAGCAACGATTCGACCTTCATCGGACGGGCGCTCGATGGTTGGAAGGCCAGCCCGTTCGCCTTGTAGGCGAGCGGCGAGCCGTCCTTCTTCTCCCCGGTGACGGAGACGTCGTAGGTCTGCTTCCCGAAATCGAGATCGAAAGTGAAGGTGTAGAACGAGTTGATCTTCACCTCGGGCCGCTTGAGCACAATCGTCCCCTGCCCCGAAGTGCCGCCGCCGTCCCCGAGGTAGCCAAGCCCCCCCTCTGCCCCTTGGTCGAAGAACACCTCGCCGAACACCGCAGGGTTGAAAATGATCCGGATCAGCTTCCGGCTCCTGCCCTCCGCGAAGTTCACGGCGAGCTGGAAGGAGATCCTCTGCCTCTCGCCCGACATCGGCTCGAAAGACGAACGCTTGAGGGAGGCCCCGCGGAGCATCAGCCCCGGCTTGCCGTCGTTCCAGCGCAGGGCGACCACGCGCGCGGCGTACGACGGCTGGTCGTCCTTGGGTGGGAAGCGGTTCTCCCAGCCGTCCACCCCGATCACGGACCGGTCGAGGACGTACGGGGGCACGCTGAAGGCGGTGACGTAGTCGGCGTGCGAAGGCGCGGCCCAGGCGCCAAGGACCAGCGCTGCGAGGAGGAACGGGAAGCGAGGGGGCTTCATGGGTTTCACGCCCTATTTCCCGGCCGCCAGTTCGGGGTGGGACTTCAGGAGGTCCTTCAGCGCGACGGCGAGGTCGCGTCCCAGTTCGCGGGCCGAGACGGCATTCACCTCGCAGCCCCCGGCGTTGGCGTAGGCGGTCTCCATGGTGCAGCCGAGGATCGCGTTCGGGAGGGAGCGCGCCCAGCCGGCACTGATCCCCGGCGTGGCCTTGTTGTAGCCGGTGCCGAAGCGCATGGTCGTGAACTTGCTGTAGATGATCGGGCCCTGCTGGTTGCGCTCGAGGAGGGTGGTGAGCTCGTCCATCCGCTGCGCTTGGTCGCGTTGTTCCGGCTCCAGGAAATGCACGGTCTCGTGGATGTCCACCTTGAGTGCCGGGTCGTGCAGGTCGAGGAAGACGAGGGGGCGACCCGCCGACCAGGCGGGCAACTTCTCCTTCAGCGCCCTGACCTCCGCATAAAGGGGATTGTCGATGTAGTCACGGTTGTGGTCGTGCGGGGGACGCCCCTTGCCCTGGTCGCCGTTCTCCACCCCGTCGGTGTCCATGAAGGGCACGAAGAGGAACTCCGCGTTCTCTCGGAGCCAGCGTCCCGCGGCGTCGTCGGCCAGAGCCCCCTCGAGGATGCCCTCGAGGATGTAGCTCGCCATCATCTCGCAGCAGTGATGCCGCGCGGTCACCGCGATGGCAAAGGGGGCCTTTTTCCCCTTCTCCCCCACGCGAACCATCACCACGTCGCGTCCCTTCGGGGTCTTTGTGAGCGTGTCCACCTGGAGAAACGGGCTGGTCTTGTGCTGGGCCAGGAACCGGGCGAGGTCCTCGCCGACGTAGGGCATGCCCACGGAAAATCGCACGTCGTTTGCGCCGGCCGGAAAGGCGTAGGAGAAGGTCCCCTCCTTGACCGCCTCGGCGCCGAGCCAGTTCCAAGTCTTGCCTCCGTCGAGGCTCACGCCGGGGCCGCGGACCCCGACGACGGACTTGTCGAAGACGAACGTGAGCGTGCGACCTCCCGCCCCGCTGACGCGAAAATACCAGTAGAACCAGGGCTGGGCCGTCCCCTTGAGCTCGGGCTTCAGGCGAACGGTGTCGCTTTCGATCTTCTCGATGAGGACGTTCCCGCCGGGAAAGTTCGCGTCGATGGTGAAGGGCATGGGTTGGGTGGGTGTTTCGTTTTGGGCGGACGCGGTCAGCGTCGCGGCCGTAAAGAGGGTAAGTGCCAGCAGGGATTGGGTCGCGGATTTCATCCTTCGTTCCCCTTCTTGGATTGGAGGATACGGAACTCGCCGGGAGCCAACTCGATGGGCTCGCATTTCGCGAAGTGGTGGAGGTGGAAGCGGTGCGGGCGCTTGAAGTCGACGTTCTGGAGGCAGATTTTCCCGTCCGCAGGGAAGTACGAGTAGCACACGAAGTCGCACTCGGACCCGGCATCCCTCTGGTCGTCAGTGATCCAGGCGTGGCCCCGCGACGTGCGGGCGATGTGGCGGTAGATCATCCCCACGAGGCCGGGCGAATCGACCGTCGCGCCAGGGCCCTCGTCGCGGTCCAGGGCACCGGGGTAGGCCCACGAGTTCAGGAAGTACACGGTGCCCCTGCCGCATTTCCGGCGCAGGAGGACCGGCGCCTTCTCCTCGTCGTCCACCACGAGCGTCTCGGCGGACGGGTCGACGATCTCGAGGTCCCCCATGCAGGTGGTCAGGATCCCGAACCTGCGCGGGTGCTCGAAACCGAGCTCGCCCTTCCGGTCGGGCGCCGTCGCCCAGTAGAAGCGCCTCCCCTTTCCCTTGACGCGCACGCCGCAGAGTTCGGAAAAGTCGCCGCCGCGGACGAGTTCGTCGGCCCCGTAGTTGCCGTAGTTGCGGGTAACGTTCGTGGACAGGTGCGGGATGGAGATGAAAAGGGTGCCGCCGGCCTGCACGTAGCGGAGGAGCTCGGCGTACTGCCTCTCCGAGGCGGTGTTCCAGCCCGAGAAGAGGAGCGCCTTGTAGGAACCGAGGAAATCCGCGGTGGCGTGGTCGCGCACGAAGCTGACGAGGTCCACCATCCCGAAGGGCGTTCCGGAGAGGAAACGGTTGAGCCACGGCGCGAGCACGGGGGGCCGGGGGTAGAACACCTTCTTGACGATGTCCCACCCGCGCTCGGGGGCCCCGTAGAACCAGCGGGGGTCACGGTCTGCCAACTCGAAGACCCCTCCCACGGCGCCGTTCGGGTTGAACTCATGGCTGGAGAGGTCGTTGTTCCCTTTCGCGATCGCCACGGTGACCTCCGGCTGGCCCTCGGGGGTGCCGTGGGCCTTCACGTAGTCGTAGAAGTCCGAGATCACCTTGCGGTAGGCGCGCGCAACGGGCGAGTGGTAGTTGATCTTCCCGAAGGTCTTGCGCGCCTCTTCGACGTGCGGCGAGGCGAGGTGCGGGTCGCGGACGCGAAGGTTCCCGAGCTCGAGGCGGGGCGTCTCGAACAATGGCGAATCGGTGACGAGGGCCGCCTCGAGGTACCAGCCCCCGCTCTCGTTGAGGACGATCTTTGCGCCCGCCATGTACTTCTGGAAGAAGCCGGCGCGGAGCAGGTCGAACTTGTGCTCACTCGCGTAGGGGATCCACGAGTAGTGCTCGTGGGCGAGGTGGGAGCCCCAGATCGGGAGGCTGTACTGGCGGTAGAGCCCCCGCGAGAGCGAGGAGGCCATGTTCAGGTGGCTGAACGCGAAGTCCTCGGTGAGGGGCACGTCGGCCCCGCCGGCGATCTCGTAATCGAGGTAGAAGTTCCCGCTGGTGGCCATCACGTTCCCCCACCCGTTCGCGTGGCGCTCGTCGACGTGCTGGCGCACGCGCGTGATGAGGTCGTCGGCGAGGGTCTGCAGCGTGACCCCGGCCGGGCGGTCGCCCTGGTGAGCGGGGAGCGAGGATCCCCCGGGAGCCTGATCCGTCTCGTCCTTCAGTCGAAAGGTGAACCTCTCGCCGAAGTCATAGCCGAGGTAGTACTCGCCCCCGGCCTCCTGGAACTTCCGGGCGTACTCGGGGTTCGCCTCGGTGTAGAGGAGGATCGTGTAGAGCCCCTTGTCCGCGGCGGTCTTCACCAGTTTGAGCACCCCCGCCCCGAAGCGGTCGGCGTACTTCTTCGGGTCCACCCAATCGGCGATCGTCAGGTTCTTCCGGTTCTTCCAGTCGGGCTCGGGGGGCACGATGCCGAGGTCCTCGAGCGCGTGGTGGCGGGCGAACGTGACAGGCCCCAGCCCGCCGCTGAACCCCCAGTACTGGACGCAGTTGCCCTGGTTGTCCTCGAGGATCTTGTCGAGCAGCTCGAGCGGGGAGAAAATCTGCGGGCACCACGTCGTGTGGGTGAACCCGGAGGCGACGAGGTAGCCCTCCTTCGAGTTCATGATCCCCGTGCCGACGAAGATGCCGCAGGGAGGAAGCTTGACGGGGATTCTCTGTGATTTCATCGGTTCAAGGGAAAAGCTCAGGGATAGGCCGCATCGTATGCGCCCGAGTTGAGCATGAAATGGCTGCCGTATTTCCCGTACCTTCCGTAGACCTCGAAGAGACTGTCGGGATTGGCAGGGTAAAGCGGGTTCAAGGGATAGGTTTTCAGACACTCGGCATGTCCATCCACAAAGACAAAGTTGAGCATGTTGCCCCCCCCGTGGTTTCGCCCTTGTGTGATCTGGAAGGCCCCGAAGACCCCGTTCAGCGCCTGGTACTGGTGCGTCCAGGCCCCGGTCGCCCCCAAACCACCGGTCTCCAGGATCATCGGCATCTTGGCGTCGTCGGGATAAAGCACCCCGACCCGCGTTGGCCACATGGGATCGGGCGGGTTGCCGCATTGCAGAAGGTACATGTTGACCCCGTACGAACCATTGCTTGCCTCGGTGACATTGGCCGCCCGCGCCGCCGCGGTCACCCGCAGCGAGGGACAGACGGGAATGGCATTCATGTAGGAAGGCGTCAGCGCGGCCCTGAGGTTGGGACCCGTCTGCCCGTGGTTGGTCGTGGGCGGATAGATCCCGTTGTCATTCACGTAAATCTTCAGCGCCAAGCCAAACTGACGGATGCTGGACATGCACTGCATCCGCCGAGCCAAATCCCTGGAGTTTTTCAGAGCCGGCAACAGCAGCGCGGCCAGGATGGCGATGATGGCGATGACCACAAGCAACTCGATGAGGGTAAACCCGGTGAGCGGTGAGCGGTGACCCTTCGGCCACGAGCTCAGGGCCGAGTGGGCGGTGAGCGGGAGTCTGGAAGGGGAGGCCTGGCGGCGGGCCGGGGGCACGCTGTAGCCGCAGGCTTCAGCCTGCGCGAAAAAGCGCTTGCCCCCCCATCGGATCCGGTCGCCGCTGGCAGCGGCTCCTACACCAGGAGGAAAGGCTGAGGTTCGACGTTTCACGGGCATGCGGTCATTTTGACGGCTTGATCGCAAGCGAGGTGAGGGAGAGGTCCGTGGATTTCGATGCCGGGGCATCCACGCTGTTCGGCACCTGGTTGATCATCCTGATCCCACTGATGAACTTCTGGGACCAGAAGTTGGAGAAGTCGATGTCCTTGAGCCGGATCTCCCCCTTCTTGCCCTCCGCCACGGCCCCCGTGAAGATGAGGTTGAACACTTTCATATCGAGGTCCACGTCCAGGACGAGGGTGTAGAACGACTCCTCCGTCAACCGCGCGCGCGGGCAGAAGACGGTGCGGACCATCCCCTTGTACGCCTCCTTGGTCGAGGCACGGTCCATGACCTCGTAGAAGAACCCACCGCCCTCGGCGTTGTCGAAACCGAACGTGATCGAGTCCGGCCGCCCACCCACGAACGGGACCAGGAGCATCTCCCCCTTACCCGGCTGCGGGCTGAGGCGGCCGAGGCCAAAATCGACGGAGAGGTTCACGCGCCCGGTGAGATTCGAGCAGATCCGGTCCAGCCCGTACCCCACGAGGAGCAACCCCGTCCGGGAAGGAAGCCACGGTAGCGCGCACACTTTCGAGTGCCTCGGGTTCTCTGTCTTGATCGCAGCCTTCCAGCCCTCCACCCCGATCACGGTGGAATCGAGGGTGTAAGGCGGCACGCCGAACACGGTCGAGAAGCCCTCCCCTTCCTGCCCGCGGGCGATCCCGGCCACGACGCACAGGGTGGCGAGAACCATGGAGAGTGGTTTATTCATGAGGATACCCCCTTGGAGGAACTTTCCTCGGAACCTTTCCCATCGCGCAACATCCTCCCGCACGAGGCGCGGAGGACCAGCTTCGAAGAAAACGCCTCGTGCTTCGGGTCTCCCCCGGGATGGGAGATCCGCTGAAAAATTTCGGCTACGGCAGCGGAGCTCATCCTTGCAAAATCCTGCTCGGCCGTGGTCAACCCGAACGCGGGGTACTCCCCGATCCGGTCGTTGTCGTAACCGGTGATCGCCACGTCCTCGGGAACGCGCACTCCGTGCTCAAGGCCCGCGGCGATCAACTCGATGGCTGCCACATCGTTGGTGCACACGATGGCATCGGGGAGCGCGCCCGCGGCAAAAAGCCGCTCGCAGAAACGGTAGACCGGCCGGTCGAGCACGCTGTAGCGCTCCATCGGTTGCTTCACCGTCACCCCCACCAAGTCCCCGGCCCCCGGCAGCTGGTCGGGCCATGCATCAAGAAACTCGTCCTCGGTGAGCGCCATCCAGGTTCCCCTCCCCTCGAATGCCGAGCGAAACCCCTTCAGGCGGTTCCCGATGGCCCGGTTCTGGTCGAGGGGTTCCACCGTCGGCCAGAGGTGAAGGATCCGGCGATGCCCCATCTCGACCAGATGGCGCGCGAGGCCCTGGAACGCAGAAAACACATCGTCGCAGAGGAGGCTCGCGCGGGAGCGCGGTTCTCCGTTGATGGCTACCACCGGGATGCCGACATGGACCAGCGAATCCACGTGCTCCTGCTGGAACACCTCCTGGATGTGGGAGATGAGGACGCCCTCCACGCGGGCTTGGATCAGCTCGTTGACGACGCGCTCGACGCTGCCCCCGTGCCAGTTCATATCCACGGCAAGGTAATCGTACCCGCGGGCGTGGACCTCGGCGGAGAGAGCGAGGTTCGCCTTGTGGGCCGCCTCGATCCCCGCGCCGAAGTGGACGATCCCGATGAGGTTGCTGCGTTGCCGGCGGATCGCCTGGGCCGCACGGTTGCGCTGGTACCCCAGTTCCGCGGCCGCCTTGAGCACACGTTCCCGGGTCGCCTTCCCGTACCGCATCCCCGCTCGTTTTCCCAAGATGTTGGCCACTGTCGAGCAGGACAGCTTCAGCCTCTCGGCGATTTGTCGCTGGGTGATCATGTCGGGTCCGACGACGGCGCGGGTAACATCGTGTTTACCATTTGATCAGGATTTGAGCCATCATGATTCGGCAGGAAACGGCGGCCTCAGATCATTGTAGGGCGGCCATTCCTGGCCGCCGTCCTCTCGATTTGGCGGCCAGGAATGGCCGCCCTACATTTTCCAGAAAATGGAGCTCCCACTGAATCCTCCCCGGAAATTCCCCATCAGGAGGTTCCCGACGCGCGCCGGCGCAGGCCCTGCACCACGGCGGCGGCCAGGCCGGCCAGGGCGAGGGCCATGCCCGTCGACGGTTCGGGAATTGACATCACGCTCATAATTCCCTGGGTCTCGAAAAGGGTGGTATCCCAGACCAGGCCGTCGGCGAGGTCGGGGAGGATCCAGAGGTTGGTGCCCAGAAAGCTCCCATCCGCCGAGGTGGCATCCCAGAAGTCGAAGGTGTTTCCCTCGGCGAGGGCCCCACTGAGGAGGTTGGTCACGAAGACCGATCCGCCCTTGAAGAGGGTTCCCTCCACCACGAGGTGGTCGTAGCTTGCGGTGTTCGTCCCTGCGATCTCCAGGACCAGCACCGAGCTGCCGAGGAGGGTCAGGTTGCTCGAGAAGGTGAGGGTACCGGGGGAGTTGCCGGGGGAGATCCTGCCGAAGTTGGTGACCCCGATCCCGCTTTCCACGCGGCCCGAGCCGCCGTAAAAGGCGTTCGAAGCGATCACGAGCCCGCCGTTGAAGACGTTCGTGGCATGAATGAGGGTGAGGGAGGCGTTGCTCGTCACGAGAAGCTGCTGGCTCAGAGTGAGCGTGCTGTTGACGACGCGGATGCTACCCTGGTTCGTGAACACCCCATCCACGGTGGCCGAGGTGTTGGAGACGAGCATCGTGCCATTGGTGCCGATCGCCAGCCACGCGCTCTTCCACGCCGTGTTCCCATTGATCATCTCGAGGCCCGCGTAGTTGCTCGGGTTCGCGCTGTTGTAGCCGAAGGTGTAGTTCTGGTTGGCCGCGAAAGTATTCGACGCGTTGTCGAGGCGGAAGGTGTTCGTGCCACTGAAACGCATATTCGCAAGAATCGAGCTGGCCACGGAGGCGTTGGTGACCCCGCGGAAGGAGATCGTGCCGTTGTTGAGGCTGATCCTGCCGAAGACGCCCGGGGTGATGGTCGGCCCGGCGATGCTGAACTGGTAGACCCCGCCGTCGTTGCTGATGGAGTTTCCACCGAAGTTCCCGGCGACCAGGCTGTTCGCCTCCACGAGGCCGCCGGAGGTGATCTCCACGCGGTTGCTGCCGGCCGAGCTTCCGGCGGTGAGGCTCGATGCAAACACCCGCGCGCCCGAGGAAACAAAGAGGGCGTTCGAAAGCCCGGCGCTACCCACCGTGATGCTGCTGGTATTGGTCCAGACCGAGTTCGGGCCGGTCACGGTGGCGACGTTGCCGGTCGCACCCGCACCGCTGCCAACGACAGCGTTCGTGCCGACGACCATCCCGCCGCCGGAAATCAACAACTGGTTGAAGCCGGAAGCCCCGCCGATGTGGAGGAGGCCCAGGTTGTTGCTCAGGGTGGAGCAGGGCCCCGTCACCCTCACCACGTTTCCGGTCGTCCCCACCACGCCCCCGTCGCCGCCAATGTACGTGGCACCCGTCCCGATATTGGCGACCGTGCCGCCGTTGGTGATGATCAACTGGCAGCCGTAGCTGCTGACGGCGAGCCCCACGACGCTCGCCAACGAACCGGGGTCCGTGACGACAGCTACGTTGTTCGTCCCCCCACCGACGGACATCGTGCCGGCGCTGACCACCGTGCCACTATTGGCAATCATCAACTGGTTGAAAGCGGAACCGGCACCCCCCCCCCACTCCGAAGTAGGAATTCATGTTCCAGAGCGAGCCGCTCCCGGTCACCAGCACCTGGTTGCTGATCGCGCTGGCACTGTTTCCGATGTTGGCCGCCACCCCCCCCGCACTGAAAACCTTGCCCCCGTTGGTGATGATCAACTGGTTAAAGCTGCCGGCGCTTCCGACCGTGATCACGCCGTTATTCGTCCAGCGCGAGCCGCTTCCGGTCACGGTCACGAGATTGCTTCTTGAGCTGGCGTTCCCGCCGATGACGCTGGTGCCCACGCTGACGACCGTGCCACTATCGGCGATCATCAACTGGTTGCCGAAGGTGGTGTCGAAACCCACGGTGATCTTGCCTGTGTTCGTCCAGGAGGAACCGCTCCCGGTCACGGTAACGACGTTGCTTTTCCCCCCTGACCAAGTGATCTGGCTCTCCCCGTTGACCACCGTGCCTCTGTTGCTGATCGTCAACGAGTTGAAGCTGCCCCCCCGGCCGATGTAGACAAAGCCGTTATTCGTCCAGAGGGAACCGCTTCCGGATACGAGGACGGAGTTGCTGTTCCCCGCCTCGCCGATGGCGGTGTTCGCGGCCGTCCCGCCGCTCCCTCCCGAACTGATCACCACGCCCCCGTTGGTGATCGTCAACTGGTTGAAGGCCCCGCTGTTGCCCACGAAGAGGGTGCCGTTGTTCGTCCACACTGAGCCCGACCCCGACACGACGACCGAGTTGCTGTTCGCACCTGAGTTGTTGCCGATGATCCCTCCGCTGCCGGTTCCGCTGCCACTGGTGTTCCCTGCGCTGCTGACCTTCCCGCCGCCCACGATGAGCAACTGGTTTCTACTCCCAGCCCTGCCCACCACGAGGTTGGTGCTGCTGATCCATGAGGCGGAGCCGCCGGCGCCATCCACCTGCACGGTGTTGTTGCTCCCCGAGGTCTCGTAGCCGATGTAGGCGAACGCGTTGGTGAGGACGCCGCCGTTGGTCACCCAGAGCACGTCGTAGGTCGTGTTGCTGCCGACGTAGTAGTTCCCGGCCCAGTTGGTGGCCGTGTTGATCGTGTTGGTCTGGCCGTTACCCGAGAACTGCGCGCTCGCGGACGAAGAGAGCACCGCGAGGGCGACGGCGAGAAAAATACGCGCGAGGGTCTTCATGGGAATCTCCGGTCGAGGGAAAAACGGCCTTCGAGATTTATTCTGCATAAATCGTCGGAAGTGTCAATAGTAAATACGATATTACAAACCTCTCTTTTTGGCTCGAAATCGAGGGGCGCCAACTCAAACGTAGACGGAATCCCTCTGCCGTATGGAACCGGAAAGCCGACGCACTTGCCTCCCTTGTGGGCGGAATCAAATCATCAGGCTTCTGCGAGCAGGACGCGGGGATGCCGTCGTGCGAGGTCCAGCAGGCGCAGGGCAGCCCCCGAGGGCTTGCGCCTTCCCTGTTCCCAACTGCGGGCGGTCGCCAGTGGAACGTTCAGGAGCGACGCAAAAACCGGCTGGCTGACCCGCAGGTTTGAGCGAAGGGTCGCGATCTGACGGGCGTTCACCTTGGGAGCGGCCGGGGGCAGAACCAGCCGGGTAACCCGCAGCGTCAGCTTCTTGCGACCCTCAAGGTGATCCGCATGCCCACGCAGACTCTGAAGCAACGCGTCCGCGTCAAACTCAATCTCCCTGGCCGTAGGCTTTCTTGATCCGTTGGACTTCATGTTGTTGTAAAGACGACGGAATAAGTATAATACATAGTATGACGTTTGCAAGCATCTATTTAACTCGCTTGTCGCATCCCCTTGCCTTGGGAAGGATGACAACTCAATGCGAAACGGTCAACTCCATCTCCCTCGTTTTTCCTGTTGATTCTGCTGACGCAAAACGTGAGGGACGGCGTATTCGCGTGATGATTCGGACGGCCAACCCTGAAACCCCGATGGATTGACTTGTTGACGCCCACTGTAAAATGGTGATTACATCCCAAGCCTCGGCGAGGGAGATCTTCCCAAGAATCGATCTCCGCCAACTCTTCCTTTCCCATCCTCCCATGTCTCAATCCTCACTCTGCCCGGCCACCCCCGCCCTCGACTGGGAGCAGCGAAACGGCACGTTGCGCGTCCGCGCCGGGGATTCGTTCTGCGAGTTCACCGGCGCCACGGGTGGTTTCCCCTCCCGCATCGGCTTCGCCGACGGCCGGTCCGCCGCGTTTTGCGCCACGCGCCCAATGCTCACCGCGAAAACCCGCGCGGGGCGTCGCGTCCAACCCTTCCTCCACGCACTCGTCCCCGTGATCCGTCGCGGCGACCGCGCCCTCCACGTCTCCTTTGCCAACCTCGGCTGGCAGACGGAGGATGGCAGCCCCCTGGAGACGTTCCGTCTTTCCCTCGACTACGAGTTTCACCCGGACGGGGCGGTGTTCGTGACCACCTTCTTCTGCACGCAGGACTGCAAGCCCCCGACGCTCCATGACTTCACGCTCCAGACCGGCCTCACGCTGGGTCGGGACGAGAAGGCGGGCTGGGCCTATTGGGCGCTCCCCCGCCAGTTCGAGGGGCAGATGATCCAGGACCTCAACCAGCACTTCGAGCGGAACCTCGCGCAGGGCGAGGCGCGGCGCAGGGAAGGTGCGATCCTGCCTTTCGTCTCCTTCGACTTCGGTGCGGAGGGGCGCCGCGACCGACACGCCGAGTTTTTCGTGGAGTCCTGGAACTCGTTGACTCCCGACCTCGCCAACACGCAGACCGAGGTGAGCTGGGCCGGGCCCGAGGCGACGGTCCGCTGGACCTTCCAGAAACGGGCGAAGACCGTGGAGACCCGGGGATACCAGTGGCGCAATGCGTGGGGCTGGTGCTGGAAACGCTTTCCTACCGCGCGGAACCACGCCCCCCTGCGGATCTACCATCACATCGACAGCTTCGACCCGTATCCCTCGCAGAAACTCATCGGGCAGATCGCGAGGGAAGGCGCCAGCGTGCTCATCCTGCACGAGTCCTGGCGATTGGACATGCAGAATGGGGAGTTCCCCTTGGACCCCTCCGCCCTCCGACGCGTTTCGCGCGCATGCCACTCAGCCGGGATGCGGCTGATGCTCTACATCCGCGGCAACGAGGACTCTGTCCGCGATACCGACGGGGAGTTCCTCCGTCCCTGGCTGACGCGGAACCAGGACGGCGTCTACGTGGATTACGGGAGCCCCCTCTGCTACCTGCGCCGTGACGAGGCCTCGCCCGGCGGGCGGGTGGGCTTCCGTGAGCACTACCGCCGCTGCCGAGATCTCCGGGACCTGGTCGGCCCGGACGGGCTCTTCATCAGCCACACCGGCTCATTCTTCTCGGCCACCTCGCAGACGTTTGTGGACGCCTACGTCGGGGGCGAACAGGAAAAGGGCGCGCTCCTGAAAGACCCCACCACCCACGCCTACTTCAGCGGCCTGTCCGTGGCGCCCGCCAGCCTCTGGACGGCGGCCTTCCCGACCTACCGCACCGCACGCGCAATCCCCTACCTCGCGTCCACGGCCCAGGTTCCGTTCCTCCACGTGGGCACGCAGCTTCCCTGTTGCTCCCTCGATCATCCGCGCGTGCCCTCGGTGATCACGTTCGCACGCCCCCTATGGCGGCTCTGGGAGTTGTTCGATGGGCGGAAGCAGGTCCGGGTCTATTCCACACAGGACTCCGTGGGTGCCCTTCGCACCGAGGGCGTTCGCACCGGCGCCTCCATGATCGTGGACCGCGCCGGCGATGCGCTCCTCATCGCCGCCAACCTCGGCTCCCGCGAACGCGAGGCCCGGGTCGCGGTGGATCGCGTGAAGGCCGGGCTTGCCCGGGCGCGGGCCTGTTTCCGCCTCGAGGCCGACGAGCACTCCACTCGCGTCACGCGCATGCCCATGCCGCGGGACTTCCGCGCGCGGCTCCCAGGCTGCGGCCTGGCCGGCTGGCTGCTCGTTCGCGACCCGAAGGCCTGGGCCGCCCGGCTCCATCGCTTCACCCGTCCCTATCCCTCGGACCCCGGGGCCGAGGCGACCCATTGGCGACAGGTCAAAGCCATCCGGGCCGCCCGTTTCCAGCCGCCCGCTTGGAAGGAGTGCTACCTTCGGGTTTCGGTGCCCAACTGGGCCTGCACGTGGGAGCATTCGGTGTGGTTCGACCTCTACGAGAACACCGTCTCGCTCCACCTCGGAGACTCGCCTGCGGGCTGGCATCTCGGCTACGTGAGCCAGCGCGGCCTTTCCGCGAAGGCCCCGTCACGCAAGGATCTGATCTGGCCGGGCGCCCGGTCCCCCTGGATTCCGCTCCACAAGGTGCTGCCCCGCGCGGTTCGCCGCGGCGCCCCCGTCCCGCTCACCCTCGCCACCCGCAAGGGATCGTACGAGTTCTACTCCTTCGTGCTGGGAGAACTCTCGCCCCGCCCCGCGCGCGTCCCGGAAACGCGCGAGGTTCGCTACACGAACGAGATCGACCTCGACTGGTCCACGCTCAACTTCAGGGTCCGCCTCGCCTGACGGCCCACGAAATGGGTTTTCAGGACGCGATGACGGTCAGAATCGATATGGAAGCCCCCCCTGCCAACTCCGTCTTGCGCTCGCAGTTCACTCCCCGACACGCGGGGCCCCGCTGGCAACTGCTGGCCGGCACGCTCGAGGGGCTGGAGGGCCGCGCCGCCCTCGATATGCAACGCGGGTTGCAGTCCTTCCTGCCCTACGTCCTCCCCGTCCACACCTCGCCCTGCGAGAACATGGACAGCCTTGAGCATGTCGCGGTAATCGGCACGCCGGCCACGCATCCCGTCATCGCCGGCCTCATTGCCAACGGCCATCTTTCCTCCCCGACGAAACCCGAGGGCTTCTCGATCTCGCTCAGAGATTCCCCTTGGCGAAAGGGGGCGCGCCTGCTCGCCGTCGCCGGCGCGGATGCGCGCGGAGTCCTCTACGGGGCCCAGGAGACCTGCGCACGGATCTTCCCCGGGGGAACCTTGCTGGACGGTTTCCCCGCGCGCGCCGCGCACCTCGACACCTGCCCCGCGTTCTCCACCTGCGAAAACCCGGGCGTCCGCAATCGCGGGATCTGGACCTGGGGATACGTCGTCCGCGATTACCGCCGCTTCCTCGACCACATGCTGCGGTTGAAGCTGAACACATTGACCCTCTGGAACGACGTGGCACCCCTTAACGCGAGGGAGGTCCTCGATTATGCCCACGCGCACGGGGTGAGCGTCCTTTCCGGGTTTCACTGGGGGTGGGGCCACGAGCCAAGCCTCGACCTCTCCCGCGAGGATCACCGCGACCTGATCCGCAAGACCGTGCTGGAAACGTACCGGACTCAATACGCCGGGTTGGACCACGACGGCATCTACTTCCAGACGCTCACCGAGCACAAGAACCGATCCCTTGCCGGGAAGTCCACCGCCCACTGGGCCTGCCAACTGGTGAACTCGACCGCAAAGGCGCTCCTCACTGAACATCCCGGCCTCAAACTCCACTTCGGGCTGCATGGCACCTCGATCGGGGAGGATTACGCAGACCTGAAGGACCTCGACCCGAGGGTGGCCATCGTCTGGGAGGACTGCGGGAGCCTCCCCTATGCCTATTCCGCCGGTGACGTTGCCCATTTCGAGGAAACTCTCGAACTCAGCAAGCGCCTCGCCACCTTCCGTCCCGGGAGCGGGTTCTCGCTCGTGCCCAAGGGATGGATGACCCTTCGATGGGACAAGGATTTCGAGAACCACGGCCCTTTCCTCCTCGGGGAACAATCTCCCCACTTCATCCGCGAGCGGCTCATGGCCCGACAGGGTGAATGGGACGTCGCCAACGAACACTGGTTTAGGAACCATCCGCTGGCCGCGCGCTTCTACCGCGAGATCCTCGCGGTCAACCCGGACGTCAGCGCCACCGCGCTCGTGGAAGACGGGGGCTTCGAGGAAGCCATCCAGCCCTCGGTCGCGCTCTTCGCGGAAACGGTGTGGAACCCGGCGCTCCCGGATTCCGAACGGCTGGCCCGCGCGATGCGCCCCTTCTACAGATGGTCCTGATCACCCACGGGTCTTCGCGCTTGGCGCACCACTCCGCTGCCCCCTCCCCTTAGGACGGGCGTAAAGACCCCTCCGTTTAGGGTGATCGAAAGAAACAGGGCGCTTCGTTTTTTCGCAGTTCGCGCGTGGCAGCCTCTCGGACCGTATCAAGGCTCCTCAACCATGGAGTCGAAGAACTTCACGACATCGCGGTGGGCCTCGCTCTCCATGAACTTCATCGCGGCGCGCGGGTGCTGGTTTAGCCGCCCGGTGAGCATGTACGGGATCGTGAACCCCCAGCGGAGCGTCGAGCGCATCGGCTCCACGTGGTTCTGGATGCACTCCAGGACAGGCCGCAGGTGGAACTTTGGATTGTGGAGAAATCCGAGGAGCAGTTCCATCGGGCAGTTTCCGGCGCCGCGCCCGAGCCCGGCGAGGGTCGCATCGAGGTAGTTCGCCCCGAGGATGATTGCCTCAATCGTGTTTGCGTAGGCCAGTTGGAGATTGTTGTGGGTGTGGATTCCCACCTCCTTGCCCGCGGGCTTCGCATGCTTGAGGAAGAGCTTCATCAGGTTGTCGATTTGTTCCCGGTAGAGGGAACCGAAGCTATCCACCACGTAGATCGTGCCGACCTCGGAGGCCGCAAAGGCCTCCAGCGCGTGCTCCAACTCCGACTCCTGAATGGTCGAGGCCGCCATGAGGTTCACCGTGGTCTCGTAGCCCTTGGCCGTTGCGTCCTTGACCATGTCGAGGGCGATCGGGATCTGGTGGATGTAGGTGGCGACCCGGACCATGTCGAAGACGCTCTTCTCGCGAGGGAGAATGTCAGTGTGGTAGTCCGTGCGCTCCGCATCGGCCATCATGGAGAGCTTGATGCGGGGGTCCTTTTCCCCGATCGCTCGGCGGACGTCCTCCTCATCACAGAACTTCCACGGGCCAAACTGGGTCCCCATGTGCAGCTTGTGGGAAGACTTGTAGCCCATCTCGATGTAGTCCACCCCCCCCTCGAGGCAGGCGCGATAGACAGCCTGGACGAACTCCCATGAAAAGCGATGGTCGTTCATCAGGCCGCCGTCGCGGATCGTGCAATCGAGCACCTTGATTTCGGGACGGTACGAGATCCAGCCTTTGCCGCCGGTGGGGGGTGTGGGTTCGGGCATATGAGCTTTTCTTGGTAGGAACGCCCTCTTTAGCCCCGATGCGGCGACGGTTCAACCCGTATATTTCACACTCGCGAAGTGTGGGGTCTCCGGGCTAGGGTCATTCTTTATGGCAGCCAAATCCGCCATCGTGATCGGGGCCGGCCTCGGCGGCCTGGCCTCCGCAATCCGCCTCCGCCGCGCGGGATGGAAGGTGACCGTCCTCGAGAAGAACATGCGCGCCGGCGGCAAGCTGGATTGTCATGCCGCCCACGGCTTTCTCTGGGACGTCGGTCCATCGACGGTGACGCTCCCCCCGATCCTCACCGAGTTGTTTGAGCACGCGGGCCAGCGTCTGGAGGACTACATCGAACTGATCCCTTCGGACCCGATCTGCCGAAACTTCTTTTCCGACGGGAAGGTGCTGAATACCAGTGCGGATGACCACCTTTTCAAGATCGAGATTGCGCGCCAGGAGAGGGACCAGGGACAGGCGCTCGAGGGCTTCCTGCGTTACGCCCGTCGGCTGCACGACCTCGGTGGGGAGGCATGGCTCTTCCATCCCCCACGGCATGCGCTGGGCTTCCTGCGCTGGAACTTCCTGAAGCGGCTCGCTGGTCTGCCCGCGGTGCTCACGCCCCGGACGCTGGCATCGGTGATCGAACGCCACTTCAAAAGCCCGCACGTGAGGCAGCTCTTCCAGCGCTACGCCACTTACACGGGCTCCTCCCCGTTCCTGACCCCCTCGATCTTCAACATCATCCCCTACATCGAGATCCAAGGGGGCAGCTGGTACATCCGGGGCGGCATCTTCCGTCTCGCGGAGGCACTCGAAAAGTGTGCGAGAGACCTCGGTGTGGAGTTTGTTTTTGGGGCCGAGGTTTCCTCGATCCTGACCGAACGAACCGGACGTTTTGCCCCTCCAAAAGCGCGGGGCGTGCTCGTCAACGACAGCATCAAGATGGAGGCGGACGCCGTGCTCTCCAATGCCGACCCCACCCACGTTTGGACGCGCCTGCTCCAGCACCTGACGTCCGCCCCCGGTGCGCTGAAGCGGCTGAAGCGCCAGCCTTTTTCCCTCGCGCCGTTCATGATCCTCTGGGGGGTCAAGCACCGCTATCCCCAGCTTGCGCACCACAACGTCTTCTTCTCCCCCGACTACCGCGCTGAGTTCGACGATCTGTTTACGCGCCATCGTCCCGCGGACATCCCCACGATCTACGTGGGAATATCCTCCCGCACCGACCCCACCCAGGCTCCGCTGGGGAAGGATAACTACTTTGTGCTGGTGAACGCCCCTCCCCTCGAACTCGACCACCACTGGGCGAAGGACCGCGCCTCCTACCGCGATCTTGTCGTTGACCGCCTCGAGAAGATGGGGCTCGACTCCCTCCGCAAGCACATTGTCTGCGAGAAGATCATCACGCCTTCGGATTTCGCGGCGCGCACTCACGCCTTCCGAGGGGCAATCTACGGTCAGGCCTTCCACTCCCTCGGGAGCGTACTGGATCGTCCCCGCCACCGATGCACGGAGGTCGATGGGCTCTACTTCGTCGGCGGCTGCGTCCGTCCAGGGGGTGGAATCCCGCTCGTGCTCCTGTCCGCCCAGCAGGCCGTCCGCACCCTGCTCGCGGATACCCGATAAGGCGCGTGGCGCCCGCTTCCCTCATGGAGAATTTCGCGCGGAAGGATCCTCTCCTTGCCGCGGCCGCTGCCGGGTACGCGATCTGGTACGCCGTGGGAGCAATGCTCCTGCTCACGAACCTCCCGCCCCCCTCGTGGAAGACGGCCGCCGGCCCGTGGGCCGACTGTGTCTTTCTCGCGCTCGCGGCGCTGCTGGCCTTTGCGCTCGCGCGGCGCGACCACGGAATCCGACGGGCCGCCACGGCGAGCGGGTTTGTCCTCCTCTGCAGCGGGGTCGTGGAAATTCTTGGCGTGAATTTCGGGCTCCCCTTCGGCGCCTATTTTTACACGGACCGCCTCGGTCCGCGTCTCCTGAACATGCCCTGGATCATTCCCTTCTGTTGGATGTTCCTCATGATTTGCGGGCAGGCCATCGCCTCGGCAACCTTGGCACGCCGTATGAGGAACCCGGACGACGTCTGGCCCCTTTCCTGCCTTGGCGCCGCGGCGATCGTGACGGTCTTCGACCTCCTGCTTGAACCCGTGGCCGTGGACCTCAAGCTCTACTGGGTCTGGCTCGACCGCGCGGGCGTCTGGTACGGGGCGCCTCGGCTGAACTTCGCAGGATGGTTCGTCCTCTCCCTCATCCTCTCGGCCGGGATCTCACGCGTCCTGAAGCCCGCCCGCTGGAGGCTGCGCACCGCTGCGGGGGCGTGGCTTCTCCTTGCCAGCACGATTTTCCTCTTCGGCGGGATGAGTTGGCGCGCGGGACAGCGCGCCCCCGCGTGGGTTGGCCTCAACCTCGCCGGATTGACCGCCGTGGCCCTTGCCTGGGCGGCCCGACGCCCTTCGCCCGCCGTCCGTCGCTAAAGGGAGCTATCTGCCCGCGGGGGGGATTTCCCGCGCGATCGCGCGGAGAATCGCGCCGGGGTCGCTCGCCTCGAAAAGCGAACGGCCCATCACCAAAAAATCACTTCCCTCGCGGAGGGCTTCCGCGGGAGTCATCACCCGCTTCTGGTCGTGGGCGGCCCCGCCTTCGAGGCGGACGCCGGGAGTCACGATGACCGCCTCGCGTCCAAGTTCCGCGCGGAGGAGGCGGAGTTCCTGCGGCGAAGCCACCACGCCGTCGGCGCCGGCCGCGCGCGAAAGGCGCGCGAGATTGAGCACCTGGCCCGCCATGGAATGGTCCACCCCGATCTCACGGAGATCGGAATCGTCGAGGCTCGTGAGCACCGTCACCGCGAGGAGCTTCGTCAGCACCCGCGGGTCCCCGGCGCGCGCTTCCCGCACGGCGGCGGCCGCGGCGGCGATCATCTCGCTGCCGCCGGAGGCATGGACCGTGATCAAGCGCACCCCCGGCCTCGCGAGGTTCCGCGCGGCACGCTGGACCGTATTCGGGATGTCGTGGAGCTTGAGATCGACGAAGACCTCGTGCCCGCGCTCGATCACGTCGCCCACGGCCGGCCAGCCCTCGCGGGTGTAGAGTTGGAGCCCCACCTTGAAGAACCCAATCAGGCCGCCGAGGCGGTCCATGACCGCCGCAGCCTCGGCCCGCGTATCCACGTCCAGCGCGGCGATCACGGGCGCGCGTCCAGTCGGGGAATCGCTCATGGGAGAATCAGAGGCGGGAGATCAGGAGTTCGCGCTGCTCGGCAAGTTCCTTGGGCAACCGGGAGCGAAGCTTGATGAAGAGTTCGTCCTGGGCGTGCACCTCCTGCTTCCACTCCTCGGCGTTGATGGCCTGCGCCTGGGCGAGCTTCTCGCGCGTGTATCCAGAAAGCCCCTCGAGATCAATATCCTCGGGGCGCGGCATCCATCCGAGCGCCGTCTCCTCGGCCTCGGCCCGTCCGTGGCAGCGGTCCACGACCCACTTGAGGATCCGCATGTTCTCCCCGAAACCGGGCCAGAGAAACTCGCCTTTGGCATCCTTGCGGAACCAGTTCACGTAGAAGATGCGGGGCAGGTGCTGGATGTTTCCGCGCATCCGCAGCCAGTGGGCGAAGTAGTCGCCCATGTCGTAGCCGCAGAAGGGAAGCATCGCCATCGGGTCGCGGCGGACCTGGCCGGCGCCACCGACGGCCGCGGCCGTCATCTCGGAACCCATCACGGCACCAAGATAGACCCCATGGATCCAGTTAAATGCCTGGCTGATGAGCGGGACGGTGGTCGAACGGCGCCCGCCGAAGATGATCGCGCTGATCGGCACCCCCTCGGGGTCGTTGGCCTCGGGGGCCAGGCAAGGGTTATTGGCCATCGGGGCGGCGAAGCGGCTATTCGGATGCGCCGCCTTTTCCTTGGAGGCCGGCGTCCACTTCTTCCCCTGCCAGTCGAGGGCCTCGGCCGGCACAGGACCATCCTTCCCTTCCCACCAGACATCCAGGTCGGGGGTGAGCGCCACGTTCGTGTAGATGGTGTCCTTCTGGATGGTGGCCACCGCGCTCGGGTTGGACTTCAGGCTCGTGCCGGGCACGACGCCAAAGTAGCCGGTCTCGGGATTGATCGCGCGGAGGTGGCCGTCCTTGCCCGGCTTCATCCATGCGATGTCATCGCCCACGGTCCAGATCTTCCAGCCCTTGTAGCGCGCGGGCGGCAGCATCATCGCAAAGTTGGTCTTGCCGCAGGCGCTGGGAAAGGCGGCGGCGACCCAGGTCTTCTCGCCCTGGGGCGATTCCACCCCGAGGATGAGCATGTGCTCCGCGAGCCAACCCTCTTCGCGCGCCAACCATGAACCGATGCGCAGGGCGAGGCACTTCTTGCCGAGGAGGACGTTCCCACCGTAGGCCGAGCCCACCGAAATGATGGTGTTGTCCTGGGGGAAGTGGGCGATGAACCGGCGGTCCGGGTTCACGTCGAGCATCGTGTGGATCCCACGGTTGAAGTCCTTCCCCTCTCCCAGGTGGTTGAGGGCCGCATCCCCCATCCGGGTCATGATCCGCATGCTCAGGACGACGTAAATGGAGTCGGTGAGTTCCACGCCAACCTTCGAGAGCGGCGAGCCCGGGGGACCCATGAGGTAGGGCACCACATACATCGTGCGGCCCTTCATCGCCTCGCGACACATTCCCTTGAGTTTCGCGTACATCTCCGCGGGCGCGGCCCAGTTGTTGGTGGGACCCGCTTCCTCGGCATGGGGGGTGCAGATGTAGGTGCAGTGCTCGACCCGGGCGACATCGTTGGGGTTGGAGCGGTGGTAGTAGCACCCGGGCAGCTTCTTCTGGTCGAGGCGCACGAGTATCCCCTGCTTGACGGCCTCCTCCGTGAGGAACTCCTTTTCTGCGTCCGAGCCGTTGCACCAGAAAATACGGTCGGGTTTGAGAAGATCCGCCTGGTCCCGGACCCATTGGCCGAGAATAGGGTTTTTCGAGTTGCACTGGCCGAAGTCGTGACGATCCATGGTGGGGGTGCTCGGTGGAGGCGGTTGGGTGTTGGTGGGCGATGGAGTCAACCTCGCCCGTTGTTGGGCGCGAGAGGTTATCGATCCTCCCCCGACCCGACAAGCAAAAGATGTCGAAAAATCAGGCGAGAGTCCAGTCGAGGCGGGGCGCATCCCCCCAAAGCCGCTCGATCGCGTAGAAATCGCGACGTTCACGCGAGAAGACGTGGACGACCGTGTCCACGAAATCCATCACGACCCACTGGCTCATCGGGAAACCGTCCACGCCGCGGACGCGGGTTCCCTGCTCCCTGGCGCGATCCTCGATCTCCTCGCGGATGGCCTTCAGGTGCGGTTCCGAGGTGCCGCTTACGATAACAAAAAAATCGGCGATGCTCGACTTGCCACGAAGGTCCAACACGACGACTTCCTCTCCCTTTCGGTGGTCGGCACCTCGGGCGCAAAGCATGGCAAGTTCCTTGGAGGTCATGGGGGGAGGCCGTAAAGACGGCGCGTGCGGATATAGTCGAGAACCCGGGGGGAAAGCCAGCGAGAAACGTCCTCCCCGGCACGGAGCATCCGTCGCAGGTCGGAGGAGGCGATGGATACGGTCGGTCCCGGGACCACCCGGTAGCTCAACTTTTCACGCAGGGACGGCGGTACACTTGGGGGCGGGAGGCGCAGAGGGAAGCCAGGCCGCTCCACGACAAGGAACTCGCAAAGCCCGGCGAGTTCCTCAAAGCGCACCCACTTGCCCACCTCCGAAAAATTGTCGGAACCCAGGACGAAATGCAGGCTGTCGCCGGGTCGCTCGGAAGCAAGGGCACGAAGGGTGTCGGCCGTGTAGGAGGGCCCCTCACGGCCGACCTCGATGGACGAGACCTCGCACGCCTCCCTCTCCCCAATCGCAAGACGCACCATCTCGATGCGATCGGCGCCCGGGGCGAGTTCCGCGTCGGCCTTGTGCGGGGGGATGCGCGCGGGCATGAACACCACGCGGTCGGCGAGCGCGACGCGCAGGAGATTATCGGCCACCTGAAGGTGGCCCGCGTGGACGGGGTTGAACGTCCCTCCAAAGACCGCGAGCTTCAACTGAGTGGTGCCGCCGGGGTCGCCGTCGGGGGGACCGTCGGGGGCGCGGACTCACGTGCCTGCTCCTTGGCAAACCGTTGGAAGTGATCCTTGAAAAGGGCTCCGACCTCCCGAAAGTTGAACGGCTTCGTCAGCCAGCGGTTTCCGCTCTGCTGGAGGAACTCCTGCGTTCGCGGGGAGTTGGTGTCCCCGGTGACAAAGATGAAGCGGGGGGCTAGGGCGGGTTTCGTCTCGGACACCCAGTCGTAGAGACGCCGCCCATCCATGCCGGGCATCTTAAGGTCCGAGACGATCAGGTCGAAGTCCTGGCGCTCGATCATCTTCATGGCCTGGATGCCATTCGTCGCGCCGTGCACGCGGCAAAACTTGTCCGCAAGCAGCTCCGAGAAGACGTCGAGGATGGCCACTTCGTCATCCACGACCAGCACCTCGAAGACGCGCGCCGGGGGAATCACTCCCGACTTGCGCATGGGGGAAGGCTGGTCACCCTTGCGTTCGCCCGGCTTTGCGTGGGAGATGGGAAACTCGAGGGTGAAGATCGCCCCGCCCTCGCCATGGTTTGCGGCGTAGATGCTGGCGGAATGCTCCTTGATGATGCTGTAGGAGATGCTCAGGCCGAGACCGGTGCCCGCTCCCACATCCTTGGTGGTGAAGAACGGGTCGAAGATCTTCTCGATGATGGCCTGCGGAATCCCGTGGCCATGATCGAGCACCATCAGGCGGACGAAGGGCTCGGACGCTTCCGTCCTGATCTTGAGAATCTTCTCGCGGCGGCTCCCTTCCATCGCGTGCACGGCATTGTTGATGAGGTTCAGGAGCACCTGCTCGAGTTGGTTCGGGTCCCCGAAGACCGGCGGGAGGGGTACCTGGAGATCCTTGACAAGCTTCACACCGGAGGCGCGGAGGTCGTAGTCGAGGAGGTCAAGCGAGATGTCGACCAGTTCGTTGAGGTTAACGTTCGACTTCTCCATCGGATGCTTCCGCGCGAACGTGAGGAAGTTCTGCACGATCTTGCTCGCGCGCTCGCTCTCGCGCTGGATCTTGAGCAGGTCGCTGCGAATCTTCTCGTCCGCGGTGGGACGCATGCTCAGGAGCTGGGCATAGCCGCTGATCACGGCAAGCGGGTTGTTCAGCTCGTGCGCGACACCGCTGATCAGTTGCCCGAGGGCAGAGAGTTTCTCGGCCTGGCGCAACTGCTGTTCGAGCCGTCTCCGCTCGGTGACCTCACGGAGAAAGACCTGCACGGTAATCCCCTTCGGCGTCGCCATCATGGAAGCGGCCCCCTCCGTCAGGAGCATGTTGTTGTCCTTGCGGGTGAGCGGGACGTTCCCGTAGGAGGTGAAAATCTTGGAGAGGGCCTCGGGGTTCTCTCCAATTTCACGCTCCTTCTCGCGCAGGAACGGGCAGAGGTTCACGAAGCGGAGTTGGAGTAGTTCGTCGCGCGAGTAGCCGCTCAGGGCCTGGGCGGCGCGATTCACCTCAAGGATCTGGAGGCTGCGCGGGTCCACCACGAAGATTCCATCATTCGCGTTCTCGAAAAGGTGCTCGTACTTGTCCTCGGTAAACTCGATCTCCTTCTGCAAGCGGCGCGTCAGGCGGGCATCCGCCTTGAGTTGGTCGCGAAGGCTCGTGGTCTCGCCGCGCACCTCCTCGAGCATGAGCACGATCATTCCCACCGCAATGAGGAGTTGCGTGATGGAGATCACCACGAAACCCGTGGGTCGCATCGCATCGTCGGCCTCGAACGCGGGCTGGAACGCCATCTGGATGCCCCAGATGATGAAGCCCAACCCGAGCATGCTCGCGCCGATGTAGCGGTTACTCAGGCGCTGGGAGAAGAAACAGGCCGCGGTGAGAAAGCTCGAGAGGCTCAGGATGCTGAAGAGCGGCATCGAGAGCCAAAACTTGCTTTCGACGCTGTTGCGGGCCACGTAGCTCCACAGGAGCATCATCACCACCGTAAGCGCCATCTCCCTCTGCCCGCGATGGGATCCGCGAAAATTGAGCGCGCCCCAGAAGAGAAAAATCGCACAGATGCCGATGCAGGAAAGTTTTACCCACTCCCACTGGGGCGGGTTGTCCATCTCCAGGAACGAAATGCTCGAGGTCAGCCAAAGGGCGTAAAAGAGCCAACCCGCCGTCCACATCGCGAAGTAAGGACGACGGGTGTAGCGGTTCAGGTAGGCGTAAAGGCCGACAAGCACCCAGGTGCTCAGCAGTGCGAGAACGAGCGCGGCCTTCAGCCACTCGGGTGGAAAGTACAGGTCCAGGAAATAATGCAGTTGGTTCAGGCTCGAACCGTAAATCTGGTTCGGCCCTGCGCCAAATGGACGGGTTAAAATCGCAAGCATGCTCACTGGAAAGGCATGGCATGATGGAGCACAAACACTTCAGGCTCAAGCGCTAATGCGGGTTTGACCCACCCCCCCGATTGGTTCAAGAAGGGTGCACAGTCATGACCACGCACACCCCCGCTCTTACCATCCGCAGGGACGAACCGTCAAAGGCGAAAATCGACGCGCTCCTCGTAGCCGTCCCGTCGCAGGGCGTAAGCACCCATTCGTGGACCTTCCTTTCGACCCCCCTCGCCCGCGAGTGCGAACGACTGGGGCGAGCGGCCAATTTCCGCGGACGCGAGGGAGACCTGGTGACCTCCCTGTCCACGGGCCTTCCTGCCGCACGCTGGATCGCCCTCGCCGGACTCGGTACGCGCACTGACGCCCTCGCCCTTGGACGCGCCCTCGGACGCGCCCTCCGCCACCTCTCCAAACGACGGTTTTCCCGAATCGGGATCGTCGCTCCACAAGGCTTGCTTTCCCCCGCCCTCGTCGCCGCGGCCGCCGAGGAAGCCACCTATGACTTCACGGAGTTCAAGCCTCGCGACCCCGACGCCGCGAAGCCTTCCCGCACGGAGATTCTCCTCTTCGATCCCTCCGCGCGCGCGCCCGATGCCGCCGCGGGGAACGCCGTGGCCGTCGCCGTCCGCTACGCCCGCGGTCTCGCGAACCAGCCGCCCAATGTTCTCAACCCCGCCACGCTCGCGTCCGAGGCCCGCCGTTTCGCCGCGCGTCGCCGCCTTCACTGCGAGATCTGGGATGAGCGCCGCCTTCGCCGTGACGGATTCGGTGGCCTTCTCGCCGTTGGCAAGGGCAGCGCCAACCCGCCGCGCTTCATCCGTCTCGATTACCGGGGCGGACGCCGCGGGACGCCCCCCGCGGTCGTCGTCGGCAAGGCGATCACCTTCGACACAGGCGGCATCTCGCTGAAACCCGGCGACCGCATGGACGAGATGAAGTTCGACAAGTGCGGCGGCATCGCCGTGCTCGGGATCATGGAAGCCGTGGCCGCGCTCCGCCTCCCGATCAATGTCACCGGCCTCATCGCGAGCGCGGAGAACATGCCTTCCTCCACCGCCTATCGCCCGGGGGACCTCGTGAAAACCCTCTCGGGAAACTACGTGGAGGTGCTCAACACGGATGCCGAGGGGCGGATCGTCCTCGCCGATGCCGTCACCTACGCGCAACGCCTCAAGCCGCGCGCCATCGTGGACCTGGCCACCCTCACCGGCGCATGCCTCATCTGCCTCGCGCAGGAGGCGGCCGGGCTCGTCGGGAACCACGACCCCCTCGCCGTCCAACTCCTCGCCTCAGCTGAGCGAACCGGCCAGCGCCTCTGGCAGCTCCCGATGTGGCCCGAGTTCAAGGAGATGGTGAAGAGCGACGTCGCCTTCGTGAAAAACACCGCCGGGCGCGAGGGCGCCACGATCACCGGCGCCTGCTTCATCGGGGCATTTGTGAACGACAAGGTCCCGTGGGCGCACCTCGA
>CAZZBZ010000031.1:17692-37392 GCA_964653025.1 uncultured Verrucomicrobiota bacterium | reverse complement strand
TCGGTTCCGCCCATCAAGCGCGGGAACCTTGCCCGTTAGCTTGACGCCAATGCGAAAGTTTTCGGGGGTCCGGGAAACGCCTCACCGTTCCTGGAATCCTGTAAATCATGTTAATCCTGTCAAAACTCCGAGCATCGCCGTCAGCGACGGCTCCTACAGGTAGAGAACAGCCGTTTGTTGGAGCCCCAAACGCTTTCGGGACGACCGATTGCGATTCATCGAAGACCTGATGGGAACCGGAATCTCCTCACGCCTTGCGGGAACGCGCACGGAGGAAGGTGAGGAGGCCGAGGCCAGCGGCCACGGCGAGGAAGGGGGAGGGCTCGGGGATCGCGATCACGCTGAGTAGCCCCTCGGTCTCGAAGGCATCCGTGTACCACGTCATTCCATCGGCGAGGGTGGGGAGTGTCCAGGAGGCGAAGGTCCCGCTGAAGTTGGTGGCATCGATGAAATTGAAAACCTCGCCTCCCACGAAGGTGTAGCCAAGGTTGGTGACGAGGACCGTGCCGCCCTTGGTGAGCGTCCCCTCCACGATGAGGTGATCGTAATCGAGGCCGTTGGTCCCGATCTCCAGCACGAGTTTCGAAGTGCCGAGGAGGGTCAGGTTGCTCGAAAAAGTCATCGTGCCCGGCGAGTTGCCGGGGGCGAGGGTGCCCGCGTTGGTTACCCCGTTGTGCACCACGCGGCCCGACCCTCCGAAAAGCGCCCCCGAGGAGATCGTCAGGCCGGAAGCGAAGGTGTTTGTGGCGCCCGCGAAGGTGTAGCTCCCCGCGTCCAGGACGACGTTGCTCGCGAAGGTGGCCGTCGCGTTGACCACGCGAATCGTTCCCGAGTTGGTGAGTACCCCCAGGATCGAGGCGCTGGTGTTAGAGATGCGCAGCGACCCGCTGTTGCTGCTGATATTCAGCCAGGCGCTCTTCCACGCGGTGCCGCCGTTGATCATCTCGAGCCCCGCGTAGTTGCTCGGGTTGGCGGCGGTGTAGCCGAAGGTGTAGTTCTGCGCCGAGGCGGAGGTGTTGGAGGCGTTGTTCAGGCGGAAGGTGTTGGCCCCGCTGAAGAGGATGTTCGTCACCGTGCTGCCACCCATGCTGCCCTGCACGTTGGCGGTGGCAATCCCGCGGAAGGAGATCGTCCCGTTGTTGAGGGTGATCCTGCCGAAGCCGTTTGGCGTGACCGGGGGGTTGACGACGGTGAACTGGAAGATACCCCCATCATTGCTGATCGTATTTCCAGCAGCACTGCTGGCCACCAGACCGTTCGCAGCGACTTGAACCAAGCCGCCGGAGGTGATCACCACGCTGTTGCTTCCCCCTGTGGTGGTTCCCGCTTGCATTTTCCCGGCCAACACCTGTCCCCCCTTGGAAACGAAGAGGACATTCGACATCACGCTCGAGCCGGCAGCATCACCCCCCACATAGACAGAGCTAGCACCCACGTTCAAGACCGAGCCGGGGTCCACCACGGTGACCGTATTGTTGCTCCCGCCAGCTTGGTAACCGATTTTTATGTCAGCCCCACTTGTCAACTGGCCGCCGTTGCTGATGGTCAAGCTGTTGTTGGCTCCGGAACTCCCGACGAAAGCCCCGTTGGCTGTCACCAGAGCGTTGCTTCCCGCGATCAACATGGAGTTGTTCGCGCTGGACGCCCCGAGGGTGAGGTAGCTGCCAACCCGAAGGGCGCCGTCGTTGATCAGCATGGAGTTATTTGGGCTGCTAGAAGATCCCACAATGAAGGTGCCGCCAACTTGAAGGGCGGCGCCATTGGACACCGTGAGGCTGTTGTCGGAGCCGCTTGGGCCAAGCTTCAGGTCACTGCTGTTGGAGTAGGTAACTCCCATTCCACTCACCACCAGCGTGCCTCGGCTCCCCGTGTAGTCGCCCACCGAGGTCAGGTTCGCCCTAACCGCGCCGTTGGTGATGAAGAACGACCCGATTCCGCTGCCGCCGACCACTAGGCGGGCGGTATTGGCGGCGTTCGTCACAACCAGCGAGCCCCGAGCGAGATAGACGGTGGCGGTGCTGCCGGCCGCCTGGCCCACCACGAACGCTCCACGACCGTTCGAGTTGGCGGCGTTGGTGAGACCCCAGGTGTAGGCGCCGAGGTCCAGGGTGATGGTCCCCGCCTTCCCGTTGAAGTAGTTGCTGTTCATGTTCAGCGCGTCGGCGGTGAAGGTCACCGTGTAGCTGGCGCTGTTGGTGAAGGCGGTGCTATCCCCGGCCACGGGCGCCTGGAGCGGGCTCCAGTTACCGGCGCTGCTGAAGGTGCCATCGACCACGTTGGTCCAGACGAGGCTCGTCGCGGCATGGCCCTCGGAGGCGAGGCCGCCCAGCCAGACGGCGAAGGCCATCCCCAGGGCACGGACCAGAACGCCTCGACGCAAAGCGGTGAAGGGTGACTCGTGCTTTGTCTTCATGGTTCTCTCCTTGGTCGCTCGGTTGAGGGGCGATCTCGCGGGGGTTGTCGTGCGGCGGGTTCCCGAGTCAAAAGGGTGGGGGCGGGCAAAAATTCTTTCCCTGTCTTTTAGCTTCTTGATTGATGCCACATTTCCCCGGTTTTGTCGATACGCGTTTGCGGCAATTTTCTTTACATTTGCGACGCGTAGCCTACCCTCACGCGCGCCATGCCCCGGCGACCCCTCATCGCGGTGACCGTCTCGACGGACAACCGCTACCACCGCTCGATCTACCGGGGGGTCACCGATTACGCACGAATCCCTCCGCGGGCGTTCGAGGTGTGGATGGTGCCGCTGAAGTCCCTCCGCGCGATTTATCCCGTGCCGGACGGGATCATCGCGCACCTGAACACGCCCCGATTGGTCGAGGAGGCGCGTTCCCTGCGAATCCCAGTGGTGAACAACTCCCGGCGAATCGACGACACCGGCCTGCCCACCGTGATCAGCGATGACGTGGCGGCGGGGCGGCTCGCGGCGGAGCATCTCCTCGGTTGCGGGTTTCGAGATTTCGCGTTCTACGGCCGCGAGGGGATCCCCTTCAGCCTCGCGCGCAGCAAGGGCTTCGTTGACGCCGTCGAGGCCTCCGGCCTCCATTGCGACCTGTACCTGCGGAAGCAGAATACGCCGGGTCGCCCCGGGCAGCCTGAACGGCGGCGGGTGCAGAAGTGGCTGGCGGCGTTGCCGAAGCCGGTCGGGGTGCTGGCCTTCACCGACTGGTGTGCCATGGACCTGTATGAGGCCTGCGCCCGCCTCGGCTTGCGCGTGCGCGAGGACGTCGCGATCGTGGGGGTGGATAACGATGAGTTTGTCTGCGAGTCCTGCGACCCGTCGCTCTCGAGCGTGGACAATCGCCCGGAGCGGATCGGGTACGAGGCGGCCACGCTGCTCATGCGCCTGCTGCGCGGCAAGGCACCCCCACCCCGGCCAATCCTGATCCCGCCGTTGGGGGTGGTGCAGCGGCAGTCTACCGACGTGTTCGCGGGCAGCGATCCCCACGTCGCCACCGCGCTGCACTTCATCCGCGACCATGCCGACCGGGCCCTGGAAGTGAAAGAGGTTCTGTCCCACGTGCCGCTATCCCGCCGCATCCTGGAGCGGCGGTTCCGCGCGCAACTCGGGCGGTCGATCCTCGAGGAGGTTCACCGCCACCGGGTCGAGCGGATCAAGCACCTGCTCACGACCACCGATCACTCGATCGGCGAGATCGCCGAGGCGTGCGGCTTCGAGAACCCCTCCTACATCGCCACCCTGTTTTGCAAGAAGACCGGGGTCACCCCGTGGGCCTATCGTCGGCTGTACCAGAATCGGCGTCACCAGCAGTGACCCTGGACAGATGAACATGCCATGAACCGCGATCCCCGAGACGCTTGGCAGCCGATTTCCCTGTACGGCGAGGGATTGCAGCCGCGGACGGGGCGGCACTGGAACTGCGTGCCCGCGTGGGACGTCACCGCCATCTGCCGCGAACCCGATGGCGATTTCACGCACAAGGGCCGCAAGGGGTTCCTTTTCTGGAACCGACATATCGACCGCCGATTCCACATCGACTATCCCCATGCCACCCGGGAATCCCCGCGCGGGGTCGGTCGCACCCTGGGCGATCCCGCGCGGGAGTGGGACGCGCTGATCGAGCATCGCGACCGCGATCTGCGCGAGGCGGGACTCACCCTGCGGAGCCCGCCCGAACAGGTCGCCCGGTGCCTCGCGGATTCGTTTCGCGCCGAGAGCTTTGCCAGGAAGCCGCTCTGCCCCACGTTCCCGGAAAATCCGCGGAACCTCTGCCACGGGATCGAGGGGCTGCTGTTCAAGTCGTGGTGCAACGGCTGCGCCTACGCCTACGTGAGCCTGGCCGACAGTTGCGGTTTCCCCGTGCGCGCCATCGGTTGCGGCGGGCACATCGTGGCCGAGGTCTTCATCGGTGGGCGCTGGAGGATGGTGGACAGCGCGGGACGCCATCCCGAGAACGCGGGCTGGCCGATCTACTTCGAATCGAGCTACATGGAGATGGTCCTCGACCCCATGGGGGACCACGGGGGACCCGTCCCGGACGGTTTGCGCCAGGGCCTCGCCAAGCGCCCCAACGGCCAGTATCACTTCCACGAAGGGATGTGGCAGGCGCCCCCCACGCTGCGATTCGCCACGGGCAACGCCCACGCCATTTACCCCGAGGCGAAGCGGTGGGGATTCAAGACGCCCGACCCGAAGCGCCTGCCGATCCTCCAAAACCGGGGAGGGTTCTACTGGCCCGTGGTCCACACGAGCGACGCGGCCGCCGTGCGCGCCCTGCGCCACGCCAGCTTTCCCGGGCCGATCCTCGGCGAAGGCCCCTCGCGCGATTACCTGTATCACGCATTCAAGCCCGGCGAGAAGCTGCGGCAGTCCATTTACCTCGACGACCTGGAAGGTGTCGAGGCGATCGAGGTCCGCCTGGCCTTCGCGCCCTCCGGGCAAAGCGAGTTTTCGCCCGAGCGCGGACGGGAGATGTTCGTCCGGGTCGGGGATTCCCGCCAGTCCCTGGCGCAATGGGGGGGCTGGTCTCCCGCGCTCGATGAGTGCGGGAACGCGACCTCGACGCTCCGGCTCCCCTCCGATCTCTTTCGTGCCCGGAGCGTGAACTGGATCGAACTGGAGAATGCCTCCACGGGCCTCTACCACATTCCGTGCGTTCCCGAGGTGAGGCAGCCCTACCTGCCCCCGTGGTGGAGCGAAACTGCGCCCGAAACCTGAATCGTGACCGCCCGCATTCCAAAAAATGGTCTGCGGGAGTCGTTTAGTTCCCACCCATGCACCCTGCCTCGCCCATGAACCTCGACGATCTTCGATTCAACCCGATCCAACGCCGTTATCCCCAGGAGCGGCTCTTCGCGTTCAGCGGGCGCGGCTCGGTGGGGGTGGTTCCGGACACGGTCACGGGAATCGGCCCGTTTTTCTTTCCGCCGGTGTCGGGAAAATCCTTCCGCTTTTTCCATCGGCTCCACCTTCCCGACCTGCACGCCACGCTCGGCGACAGCGCCGAGGGGACCCATTACACGCCCCATCGTCTCATGCTGCAGGAGATCGAGTGGCTCCCGTGGAGCATCCGGCGGCGGGGGATTTTCCATCGCTACGTGGGACGTCAACTGGTGACGATCGAGCTGGAGCACGAGATGTTCGCTCCCGCGGATGGCGATGGCGTGATCGTCCGCCTCGGGTTGACGCTCCGCTCCCCGAAGTCCCTGCGGGTCGAGATCCGCCCCGAGATGGGGAATGCCGATCGCGCGTTTGGCGTGTGCGCGGCCTCGGCCTGGAACTACGAGGTTCCCGCCGCGGAGGGAATCGTGTGGTCCGAAGGCCCCAAGGTCTGGCGCACCGACGGCTGCCGGATGACCCTTCGCGCGGAAGGCGCGCGCGACACGGACGGGGGATGGGAGGTGACCTTGCGGCGCGACGAGCCGACGAACATCTGGCTCGCCCTTTCGCTCGAAGGCGAAGGGCTGCGCGCGTTGGACGGCTCCCTCTCCCGCCATGCCTCGGCGGCACGCCGCTATTGGGAGGATCGCGAGAAGGTGATGCGGAAGAAGGTCGGCCCCGCGCTCCAGGCGATGCCCGCGCCGCGCCAGCGCCTGTTTCTCCGCGCCTGGCTGACGACGGTGACGTGCCGTTGGATGCGCGAGAATTTTGTCGCGCGGCCGTTCTACTCCGCCGAGGGCATCGACGGGGGGTCGATCTGCTCGTACCTGTGGGATTTCTCCTACGCCTCGCGGTTCATCGCGAAACTGGAGGGGCGTTCGGTCGCGGGCCTGATCCGACGGTATGCCGACCCGAAACGCATCTTCGAGGGCTACTCGATCAGCCCGATCGGCGGCCAATGGCTGGGCGTGTATTACGCGTTCAGCCCGTACGCGCTGACCCGGATCGTCTCGGATTATGTCGGGGAAACTGGCGACCGCTCCCTCCTGCGCGCCGTGTTGCCGGCGCTGGAGAAGATCCTGGGCGAGTTCGACTCGCGATACCGCTCGGGGTCGGGCGTGCTGGATTTCGGAAACAACCGCCACCTGATCGAGCTTCACACCGCCGGCTACGAGGGCCTGGTTCCGAATCCGAATCTCGAACACGCCTGGTGCCTGGAGGAGCTGAACCGGCTCCGCGCGCTCGCGGGCCAACCGCGGCGCACGGAATACGTGCGGAGGGCGGCCCGGCTCCTTCGCGCCTGCGATCGGCAGTTCTGGAACGAGAAGGCGGGCTGGTACTTTCCCGCGGCCCAGCGCACGGAGGCGGGCATCTGGTCGATCCAGGTGCTTTCCGCCCTGCGGCTCGGGGTCATCCCGCGGGCCAAGGTCGAGCGGATGGCCGCGCATATCCGCGACGGAAGGTTCCTCGGCCCCCACGGGCTCTACTCGGTCGCCCGGGACGACGAGCGGCACTTCACGCTGAACGATTCCGACTGGGGCGGTGACGGTTGCTTCTGCGGGCACACGGGAATCGTGCTCGAGGGTTTCGCGCGCTACGGCATGGACGACGTCGTGCAGCGCATCACGGAACGGATCCAGTGGTGGGCGGAGGATCTGCCCTACATCCCGCAGCAAACCCGGGCGGAAGCGCCGATCTCGGAAGGTCGCCCGAACCTCGTGGCGGCCGGTGCGATTTGCCAGGCGTTGCTCGCGAGGGAAAGTCGGGAAGGACGACAGGCCAGTGACTGAATGAGGCGAAGAGGATGAAAAACGGGGGGCATCCATTTGAAAGTTGCGAGGGGCCAACGGCAGCCCGACGCATGATCCCCTTCACGCTGCCCTGGGATGACGCCCCGCTGGATCTCTCCTTCGTCTTCGAGAGGGAGAAGCCTGCGGGGCGCTTCGGGTTCCTTCAGGTAAAGGGGGCCCGTTTGGTGTTCGAGGATGGGACGGTCGCGCGTTTCTGGGGCACCAACTTCAACAGCGCCGCCAACTTTCCCACGCAGGCCCACAGCAAGAAAGTGGCGCGGCGACTCGCGAAGTTTGGCGTCAACCTCGTCCGCTTCCACCAGATGGACGCGGACTATTCCACCCCGAACATCTTCCAGTTCACCAAGGGGCCGCGCCTGAACGACACGCAGAGCCTGGACCCGATCAGCCTGGACCGGCTGGATTACCTGATTCATTGCCTCAAGCGGGAAGGGATTTACGTCTACCTGGACCTGCTGACCTACCGCACCTTCCGCAGCGGCGACGGGGTCGCGGCCGCCGCCGTGATCGGCCATTCGGCCCGACCGTACTCGACGTTCGACCCGCGCTTGATCGAGCTCCAAAAGAAGTTCAACGAGCAGCTCTGGACGCACGTCAATCCTTACACCGGGCTGGCCTACAAGGATGAACCCGCCATCGTGCTGGCGGAAATCACCAACGAGAGCGACCTATTCAGTTGCTCCCGCGGGAAGTGGATCGAGCCCTATCTGGGGCGGCTTCAGGCGCGTTTCCGTGCATGGGCCGCGCAGAAGGGGATCGCGTTTGGCGAGGGGCCGGGCGACTTCGCCGAGAACCGCCCCGAGATCCTGGAGTTCCTGGTCGACGTCCAGAAGTCCTACTACCGGGAGATGATCGCGCACATGAGGACGCTGGGCGTGCGCATCCCGATCACCGGCACCAACTGGGCCCGCTGCAGCGCATTGCTGGAGGCGCAGATGGCGACCGATTTCACCGACAGCCACGTGTACTGGTATGAGTTTGGGACCTGGAAGGCCGCGGAGAAGAGATTCATGAACAAGTCCCTCCTCGGCCAGAGGGAACCCTGGCTCTGGGGGCTTTCGTCATTTCGAGTGCTCGACAAGCCCTTCTTCGTCTCGGAATGGGACCATCCGTGGCCCAACGAGCATCGGGCCGAAGGGGTCATCCAGATGGCCTCTGCGGCCGCCTTCCAGGGATGGAGCGGGGCCGCGATCCACACCTATCGGTATGACTGCCGGGAGAACGCGGACCAACTCGGGGCGCCCATCACCGCGGACGCCATCGGCGGCGTGCCTTACCGGGGAGGGGTGTTCGACACCTTCAACGACCCGGCGAAGTTCGGGCTTTTCTACCACGCCGCCCTCATCTTGCGGCGGGGCGACGTGCGCGAGTCGGCTTCGGCCACCGAGATCGTGGTGCCGCACCTGACGGGGGAGGGGCCGCCGGCCGCCCCGAGCACGCCGGCATTGCAGGGCGCCTCCGAAGCCCACAAGATCGGGATCCGCCTGCCCGGGGCGCCCGCTCGCGGCTCCCGCCAGGTGCCGATGGACGCCTTCCTGGTTGCACGGGACGCCACGGAAATTCGTTCCGACACGGGGGAACTCTACCGCAACCTGGAAAAACGCTATGCGACTGTCGATACCCCGCGTTCGAAGGTGGCCTACGGGTTCCTTGGTGGAGCCGGCGAGATCGCCTTGAACGGCTTGAAGGTGAGGGCGAAGACGGATTTCGCCGTGATCGCATTGAGTTCCCTGACCGATGCCGACATCCCGCATTCGGACAACCTCCTGCTCACGGCGGTCGGTCGTGCGGACAACACCGGCGTGGAATACAACGCCGACCACACGATCCAGATCAAGGTCGGCCACGGTCCGATTTTGGCGCAGGTGATTGAGGCGGATCTGGAACTGACCTCGGAGGTTCCCGGTCTCAGGATCTGGGCCATCAGCCCGGCCGGTTTTCCGATCGGAGAGGTCTTGGTGGCCTACGAGGAGGGACGGGCGAAGTTCAACATCGGCGGCGAGTTTCCCTCCATGTACTACCTGATCCAGAAGGCCTGATTCGGCGACCGCAGGCCCCCCTTCCGGTAGCATTTGGAAAGGTGCACGAGGGGTTGCCGGGAAGGTGGGGTCGAGGTGAGGCGGTAGCGCGCGAGCTGGGCGGCCTTCGATACGAGGCGTAGGTTTCGCGCTTGCGCTGTCGCCACGAGGATCCGGTCGAACGGGTCGTTATGGAGGTCGGGGAGCGCGGTCGAGGCCAGCGCGATTTCGTGGTCCACGGGAATCTTGTGGATGCCGTGGTGCGCCAGGGCGCGCGCGATAAACTCGGACGGGGCTTCCGTGCTTGTCGGGGAAAGGGCTTGGCCGTACTCTTCGCGAACGTGATTTGCCCCTGACCTCTCCCAACCCTTTTCCTTCCCTCTCATGTCCAAACATCGTTCCCTCCGTATTGGCGGCTCTCTCGAAGCCAAGCGGTAGACTTGAGACGGGTCCCTCCCTATGCCCTACGCTGGCGCTGTTGACGACTTTCGCGCAGTTCGAGCCTTGAAGCAGCCCCGCCGCGTCCCGTGCGTGGCGCTCAGCGAGGAGTTCGACGTGCGCTGGCACGGCCGCTGGACCTATGAGGAAGTGTGCCAGGACGGGGATAAAATTTTCGAGGTCCTCAAGTCTTCCGCCGAGGCCTTCGACTACGACTGGGTCTGGGCCCAGATTGACGACTGCTACGAGTTCGAGCCGATCGGTGTCGAAGTCCGCGGCGAGGGGAACATCCTCCGCGCCACGTGCGGCTATCTCCCCGAGGGGCGGGCGACCCTCGAGAAGCTCCCGTGTATGGACCCCCTCAAGGACGGGCGGATGCCCGAGAAACTCAAGGCAATCCGCAGGCTGCGCCAGCACTTTGGCGACACCGCCCTCGTCGTCGGCTCCTGCGCGGCCCCGTTCACCGCGGTCGGCCTCATGTGGGGGATCGAGAACTCGATGCTCCTCACCGGCGACGACCCGAAGCTCCTCCGCGATGCGATGGACTATTGGGACGCCTTCTACCGCCGCTACATCGAGGCCCAGCGCGATGCCGGTGCCCACGCGATCTGGTTCGGCGACTGCAACGCTTTCAGCGGCCTCCTTTCCGTGCCGCAGTACGAGAAGTACATTCTGGAGGTGACCCGCGGGCTCGTGCGTCATGCCGAAGAGAAACTTGGCGTGATGATGTGGATGCACAACAGCGAGACGCAGCCGGGACACGTCGCCTCGCACCTCCCGCTTGGCCTCAGCTTCGAGAGTATCGGCCCGGCAGGCGACATGGCCAAGATTCTCGGGGTGACCCGCGGAAAACAGGCGATCAGCGGTAATCTCGATCCCCTCGATGTCCTTTATCGTGGCACCCCGAAACTCATCGAGTCCGAGGTTGTGCGCCTTATGGCGCTCGGCAAAGCCGCCGGCGGCTGGATCTTCAACACCGGCGAGATGAACCCGCGCGAGATTCCCGAGGAAAACATGCGCACGATGATGAAGACCGCCAAGTCCCTCGCGAAGTACTGAGGAAGGGGTGATAGAATAAATCCCGGCGGAGCTGCCGTCGCCACCGAGTTCGTGAGGGGGGTGGGGATTATCGGAAGGGGGCGCGGGTCAGGGCATCGCCGTCTCAGGCGGCTCGTCGAGACGGTAGGTGACGTACGGGTTCTCGCAGGGGTGGCCATGGGAGACATGGAGGAGGCCCTCTTCGGGTTGCGCGATCACACTGGCGATGACCTTGGCGACTTCCCGAACTTCCTCTTTACCCATTACATGCACGACATTATCTCCTGTGGTTTAGGTGGTTGGTGGAAAACTGAAAACTCCTACTGAATGGTGATGGCTCAGCGCTTGTTGGGCTTACTGCTTACTTCTTCGCCCCCGCTTCCGTCTCGAGCGGGCCCTTAACCACCTTCGCGTTGCCGTTGCCCTCGACGACCGTCTTTTCGCCGACCAGCACGATGTCAGCTGTCTCGTGGCCGGAGAACTGGTTGCCCTTGATCACATTCTCGTCGGCGCGCGTCGGTTTTTCCTTTTTCCCGAAGGTCTTCTCTTCGATGCCGATGAGTTGGGTATGCTCCTTCTGCGTGTCGCGGATCGTGTTGCCCGTGATCGTGTAATCGAGGGCGTCCTCCGCGCTGGCGTAGATGGCGATGCCGGGGAATTTACCGGGAACGGACCGCGAGTTGTTCTCGATCACGTTATCGCGAATCACGTTGCCGCTCTTCATCCCCCCATTGATCTCGATGCCGGGCCCGCCGTTGTCGGCGATGAGGTTCTTCTCGATCGTGTTGCGCTGGTCGTGCGGGTTGCCGAGCCCGCCGATCCCGGGGCCCTTGTTCCCGACAAAACGGTTATTGCGGAGGGTCTGCCCCTCGTTGCTCCAGCAAAAATAGAGGCCCTCGGTGTTGTTCGTGGAGAGATTCCCCTCGAAGAGAAGCGCCTTGGCGCCGGTGCCGGGATGGAAGCCGTTCCCCTTGTTACCGGTGGCCACGCAGTCCCGAATCACGTCGTTTTCCGCCACCTGCAGGCTGACGCCATCGGTATGCCAATCGCGGACCGCCACGCGTTCCAGGGTCACGTCCTTCGTGCCGTAGAGGTGGATCCCGCCAACGGTGTAACGGTCCATCAGCGGCACCGCGTCGGGATTCGCGGAGCCGCGCACGGTCAGGTCCCGAATCGCGGCATCCTTCATGTTCGCCCCGTGAACCATCGGGAAGACGGCCCAGATCAACACCGAGTTGTAGCTGTTGCCGAACTTCTCCTTGGGCGGCCAGGGCGCGAAGTCGGCCCTTGCCGGCTGCTCCAGGACGAGCGTGTTCCCCCTCACCTCCTTGACAAACACCATGTTCAGCATCGACTCGTTCGGGGGCTCCCCGATCGCAAGTTCGTCGCCGGGAAGGATCCCCTTCGCGTTCCTGAGCACGATCTCGGTATCTCCCTTCTTGATTTCCTTCTCGGGAAAGAACTCCAGGCCGCCCGTCATGAGCCCCACGGCCTTCCCGGCCCCTGTCGCCGTGCGCTGCCCGTACGGCGTTTCCACGACCACGGTGTTTGCGGCCTTGTCCACGGAGACGACCACCCCCGGGCGGGTGTAGACGATGTGCCCCGGGGGCATGGTGGGCGTGAGCATGGTCCCCAGTCCCGCCTCGATCCCATCGGGCACCTTGTCCAGGCCGAGGGTCAACTTCTTCGTCCCCTCTTCGTAGGTGGCGCTGGTGACCGGCAGGGCGAAAGGCTTGCGGGCGGGCGTGAGGATCGTCTTGTCGATCCCGGCGCCGACGAGTTCGACGCCGGTCTTGAGAACGAGGCCCCGACGGAGGGCGAACGTCCCCTCGGGCAGCTTGACGATGGCCCCGCCGGCCTTGTTCGCGGCGAGATCAATCGCCTTCTGGAAGCCGCAATCGGCCAGCTTCGCGTCGAGAAACGGCGCGGCCTCCACCACGGGGCGGGAGGACTGCGCCGGCGAGAGAACGGCCAGTACGGAAGAGAAGGCCAGCGCCACGGTAAGGGAAGCGGGAAGGTGCATGTCGCGGACCCTATCGGTTGCGGGACGACCCGGCAATCACGGAGAGGTCCATCCCAGTGACTCGAAACTATCCAGAGTTGTGTGCGTCAAGTTCTGCAATTTGTGGGATGAGGTAGTGATGGGGTTCGTCATTTTTTACGGGGAGTCTTTGCCTCTCGGCGCCGCCAACGTTTTCTGGACGAATATCACCGGCGGCACGTTTGCCACCGCCGGCAACTGGTGACGTAACCATGCAGTTGGCCGCGGGTTCAGCGGGATCGTTCTCTGAAAAAGCACTGGCTTGGGAGGGAAATTCGCTTGAGAAGCCATCCCGTTTCCACCCCTATTGTACAAGAGCCAATGAATGCTGATCCTTACTCCTTCCGTTTTGGAGTCAACTACACCAGGAACATCGCGAGAGAGTTTCGCGGGGCTAGGGTTTCCATGAAAACCCAGCCACTCGTCCTCGCCGTCCTCGTTGCCCTCGCCGCGGCGTGCCCGCGTCCCGCGCACGGGTGGTGGGACACGCTCTGCACGAAGTTCCGGCCCGTGCCGCTCGTGAAGGAGATTGAGGCGGAGGCATGCGCCGGGGCCGACGCCGCGGGGATCGTGCAGGACAAGGAGGCAGACGGGGGAAAGGGCGGGAAGGCGGTCAGGCTGGCACCCGGCGGCCCGGGCATTTCGACCGAGGTCGAGGTGAAACCCGGCCTCTACGGGATCTGGGTGATTGCGCGGGACCCGCAGGGGCAACTGGGGAACGACCTCGTGAGCCTCGAGGTGAAGGAGCAGGCCACCGGGCAGACGCGCTCCTGGACGATGATTGGGGTGTACCGCGAAGCCTATTTCGCCTTCGGCCAGATCTACTTCCCCGCCTACGCGGGGGGAAAATACACGCTGACGGTCAAACTGCCGGAGAAGATGGAGAAGCTGCCTTCCGACAAGGGCGCGCGGGCCCTCTTCGACGAGGCAACCGGCCGACTGAAGGACAAGACGCTCGCCGCGCTCTACGTGGACCGGCTCGAGCTGCGCGACGTGTTGGGCAACTGCGCGCGCAAGGCCGTGAAGACGAAGCGGATGCTCACCTCTGACGCGGAGCTCGTCAAGGCCCGCAAGGAGTTTTCAGAGCATCCCCCGAGGGTGATCTCCCTCGGCAGGCCCGAGTCGGTGGCCCTCGAGGGCCCGAACGCGGCGCCCTGGTGGCCGAAGGGCCGATCTGCCGCGGAGCGTAATGCCCGCAATGAGGAGATCTGGGGGAGGGCGCCCGATTTCAACGAGCACACGACCCAGAGCGAGGCGACCCCGTGGGCGTGGTTCATGGGGCGGAATGCCCTGGGGGTGATCAGCGGGGCCGCCGAGGCCTGGGAGAAGACCGGCAACGCCGAGTTCGGTTGGGACGGCGCCGTCGCCCTCTGCGCGCTGGCCGAGAAGTTTCCCGCTCTGGACTTCTTCGCCCAGTCCACGGAGAAAGTGGCGAACCTCTTCAGCCCCGAGGCATGGAACTTCAGCATCTCCCCGGGCAAGGTCGTCTACCGGGGATGGGCCGGTCCCGAGATGACCGCGCTCGCACAGCAATACGACCAGCTCTTCGACTTCATCAAGGACAACCGGGAACTCGCCGCGTTCGTCGGAACGAAGATCCCCGGCATCAAGACGCCGCAGGACATCATACGCCTCCTCGACACGAACCTCCTGCAGGCGGGCCTGGACGACTGCGAGCGTACCTACATCGAGGGGAACGACGAGCCCAAGGTGATCATCCCGCTGGTGATGGGGGTGAGCGATTTCAGCAACGAGATGCTCCGGAAGGGGATCTTCACCGCGATGTGCATGAACCAGACCTTCCGCGGCGGGATCGACGACCAGGCGGTGAGTTCCTATTCGCGCGACGGGGTCCACTACATCGGGTCGGTGGGTTACCTCGGGAAGGACCTCCAGTCCATCGCGGAGCGCCTTCGCCAGTACCGCGAGGCCGGGGGACCCAAGAAGTTCGACGTGCTCGACGACGCGGTCTGCCCCCAGATGAAGGAAGCGGACTCGACGATCGCCCAGCTCCGCTTCGGCGGTGGGTTCCGCATGGTGCAGGGCGACGCCGGCGACCTGCGCGTGGGGCGCGACAAGGACGCGCAGCCCTTCCCCTCGCGCGTGCTCGGCGGTTTTGGTGCGACGATTCTCGACAGCGGCCAGTTCGAAGGCAACCCGCTCAAGGCCCGCGGGATCGCTCTCTGCTTCGGCATCGGCCGGGGCCATGCCCACCAGGACACCCTGAACATTGAACTCGTCGCGCACGGCTGCCGCGTTTCCCCCGACCTCGGCGGGAGACACGAGGGCAAGAACCACGGCCGTCCGAACATGCGCTCGAACAAGGTCCACAACCTCGTCGAGGTGGATGGGAAGAACTTCATGAACGAGTACGCCGGCTCGACGACCTCGGGCACGGGCTGGCTCACCTCCTTCTCCCCGCAGGCCGGGGCGCAGTTCATGGAACATCGCGCGCGGGCGACATCCCACCCGCAGGTCTCGCTCTACGCGCGCCAGACGGCCCTCGTGGATGCGGGAGACCAGGACAGCTACGTCTTCGACGTCTTTCGCGTGCGCGGCGGCAAGGTGCACACCTGGTGCTTCCACGGCTGTCCCACCAACAGTTTCTCGGTGAGCGCCCCGCTCCAGGTCGCCTCGAGCGTCGTTGCGACCAACTACCTCGAGAAACATTTTGAGGGCAGCCGGCTGGAGGGCGCGATGCCGGCGGTGCTGCAGGCCGACTGGGGCATCGCCCAGGGGCTCCAGAAGAACTACCAGGGCGAGCGCTACGATGCGTCCCGCCCGGTCACCACCCGCATGAGGCTCTTCAACCGCGAGGGAGACAAGCTTATGGTCGGGAACGCCTCCAGCGAGATGTACCAGTACAACTTCCCCTTCCTCTACTCCCAGGGCGCCCAGGAGGCGGACGGGCGCGAGAGCGTCTTCATGTCGCTCGTGGAACCCTTCGCGGGCACGCCCTTCATCCAGGAGGCCAGGGCCCTCGCCGTCACGCCTGCATCGAAGGGCGCCGAGGCCCCGGTCGCCCTCGAGGTGAAGACCGTGGCGGGCGCCACCGACCTTCTCTACGCCTCGCTGCGCCCCGCGGAGGCCGTGGCCGTGGGCGACGCGACGAAGGTCACCGGCCGGTTCGCCTGCATCTCGCGGGACGCCCAGGGCCTTCGCCTCGCCCACCTCGTCGGTGGAACGGAGCTCTCCTCGGGCGACGTCGTGATTCGCGCGGAAGCCCCCGGCTACACCGCCACGATCACCGCCGCGAAGTACGGGGAGCGATCCCTCGCCGTGGACAAGCCGCTGCCCGCACGTCTCCTCAAGGGGGCCGTGGTCAACATCGGCGCGGATCGCAATCTCCACGCCTTCAAGCTCAAGTCCGTGGCGCCCACCGGCTCCGGGACGGGGCTCGTCCACGAGAAGACCGCCCGCTACTTCCAGTCCGCGATCCTCTCGGCCGATGAGAAGACCGGCCTGGTCGAGGCCGAGATCGAGCCGCCGGTCTTCGGCTGCGATCCCGAGTTCATCCAAGGCACCGTAATCGTCAACGAGAAGCAGGACAAGTGGTGGCGCACCTCGATCGTCGAGGGCGACCGCTGGGTCAACTTCGGTTTTCCCGGTTACCGGGGATCATGGTCCAACAAGGTGTCGCTCGACGACTTCCCGGACACGAACAAGGATGGCCGCCGCATCCTGCGCCTGATGGGGGAAAAGGTGGACAAGGACAAGGAGGGCAACTCGCTCGAGGGCAAGGTCCTCGTGGAGTTGGAGGTGACCCGGGTCTCCCCCGACGGCGAGAACCTCTACTTCAAGCTTCCCGCGGCGGAAGACTACCAGCGCGGCGGCTGGCAGTTCGCGCGCCGCTGGTTCGTTAACGAGGATGGATCGAAGCGCTGGCGCGCGAACTACCCCGGCTCCAGCTTCCTCTGGAAAGCCGAGGGCGGGTTCAAGTCTTCCGACTTCACGGATGCCGATGGCGATGGGAAGGTGAAGTTCTCCGCGATGCTTTACGGCCCGGGGGACCGGGTGACGTTGGATTCCTTCGTCTGCGTCCGCCGCACCGCTCCCGGGGTTTACGAGGTGCGCGCCAACGTGCCCTGCACGGTCGCGCTTCCCTCCGGTGGCGCCTCCCGCGCGGAGATCAGTCCCGATGGCAAGGCCTACGTTCCGGCTGTTTCGCGGCCGGAGGGCGGACGCCTCGAGGTGAAGCTTGCCGAGAAGGACCTCGCCGACGGCAGCATCTCTCTCCGCCTTTCCAAATGAATAGCACCGCCTCCGAAGCTGGTTGGGAACCGATCGTCCTCCATGGCCGTGGCCCGCAGTCGGACCTCAACCGGGACGGTCGGGGATGCCCAGCGCGAGTGGGATATCCTCGTCACCGAGCGCAAGCGCCGATCTCGGAAGGTCGTCCGAATCTCGTGGCGGCCGGCGCGATTTGCCAGGCGTTGCTCGCGACGGAAAGTCGGGAAGGACGACATGCCCGTGACTGAATGAGGCGAAGAGGATGAAAATCGGGGGGCATCCATTTGAAAGTTGCGGGGGGGCAGACGGCAGCCCGACGCATGATCCCCTTCACGCTGCCTTGGGATGACGCCCCGCTGGATCTCTCCTTCGTCTTCGAGGGGGAGACCTTAAACAACACATGGAGTTAATCGCGCCACAGCTCGATGCGGGAGCACCATCTCCTGTGCCCGCGTCGCGGGTCCCTCGGGTCCCGGCGTGATCGAGGCGGGAGGGATGCGCTTCGAGCTTCCCGCGGAACCTCGTGAGGGCCTCTCCGAGCATGCGTTTGACCTCCCGCCCGTGAAGGACGCTGAGATCGGGTTCCGCGTTTGGAGTTCCACCCCGGTGCCCGTGCGCCTCGCGAGTATCGAACTTCTTGCGCCGGGGGCGGCGGCTGCGTAGAACTGCGGCTTTGTGTCCCCTCAACCATGAACCGTTGAACCGCTGAACCTCGCCAACCCCTGATGAACGACCTCTCCATGATCACCGCCGAGTTCGGCGACCTTTCCCAGTGGCAGAAGCGGGCCCCGTTCTGGATGGATAAACCGGACGTCGGGATGCCCTTTCTCAAGTCGCTCAAGACGGCGACCGTCCACGTGATCGGGAAAAGCGCCGGCGGCCGCGACATCGTCGCCGTCGAGATGGGAGAGAAGGAGTCGCTGGAAACCACGACCGACAACCTTTCTTCCGCGCTCGCGAGCGTGCAGGCCCCTCCCGACCCGACCGCGGTGTTTCCCCCTTCGTTTTACGGCAAGGCTCGCCGGAAGAAGCCCGTGCTCGCGATCCAGGGCGGGATCCACGGGGGCGAGCTCACCGGAACCGTGGCGATGCTCAACCTGTGCAAGATCGTGGAGGACGGCACGGACCTGCGCGGCAAGAAGTGGTCCGCGCTCCAGGAGATGGCGCGGGGGGTGCGGCTCGCGATGATCCCGTGGCTCAACCCCGACGGCGTGGCGCGCTGGCCGTTTTCCGACACGAGCGGCGTGCCTTCCGACCTCTACTCGCGTTGCCTGATGGGCGTGGCGAAGGATGGGACGAAGCACAAGTATCCCGCGGTGAAGGACATCTTCCCGATCCCGCCGGAGAAGACCGCGTTCATGGGCTGTTACTTCAACGACGCCGGGGTGAACCTCCAGTACGACTGGACCTCGCTCGACCGACAGCCCGAGACGCGGGCGTGGATGCGCTACTACCTCGACGAGCGGCCGGACGGCGTCCTCATCTGGCACTGCAACTCCGGCTCGATGATGGGCCCGCCCGAGTCCTACCTGCCGGAGGGTTTCCAGCACGAGTTCTCCCGTCTCGCGGGCGCCGTCCAGGCGCGCCTCTGGCGCGAGGGCTACAAGGTCTCCCGCATGAGCTGGGCCGGGCTCGTCGGCATGGGGAAGCCCTACCTGAACCAGATGTCGGCGGTCTACCACGTCAGCGGCGCGATGCCGGTCATGGCCGAGCTCCCCTGCGGGACGGACATGTGGCCGTTCACCGCGGAGGAGATGCTCGATATAGGCCTTCTCACCATCGAGGAGACGCTCCTCTACGCCCACAAGGACGGCCTCCGCCCCTACGAGTATTGGGAGAAGGTGAAGGCCAGGATGTCCGCCGTGAAGACCAAGTGACCTTCCTACTCATCCAACGAATCTGGTGAATCGTCCTTCCCACCCGAGATTCCTCGCGGAGCCTGTCCTGAGCACAGTCGAAGGGCTCAGGATGACCCTGCCCCGCGCCTGGCGGGGGAGCGAGGGATCTCGTGCCACACAGGGAGACCAACATGCGTGTTGAGGGTGCCGACGCTAACAGCCTTCAGCCTTCAGTCTAAGCAACCTGATTTATCTTCATGAGCAAAGCCTTCAACATCGGGGTCATCGGTCTCGGCGCGCGCGCCGAGAGCTTTTCCAGGAAAATCGACGGCCAGACCCCGCGCGCGAAACTCGTGGCGGTCTGTGATCTCGATGCCGACCGCCTCGCGAAGTACTGCGATTACTGTGGGCACAAGGAGGCGCGGCGCTTCACCGACCCGGCAAAATTCTTCGCGCAGAAGGACATGGATGCCGTGGTCATCACGACGCCCGAGTTTGCGCACAAGGAGAGCGCCCTCGCCGCGATCGCGGCGGGCAAGCACTTCTACCTCGAGAAGGCCATGGCGGCGAACAGCGAGGACTGCCGCGACATCATCCGCGCCCACCGCAAGTCGAAGGTGATCGCCACCCTCGGCTTCAACATGCGCTGGAGCCCCGTGTTCCGCCGATTGAAGGAGATCGTGGACAGCGGCGTGGCGGGCCAGATCCTGCACATCGCCGGGCTCGAGCAGCTGCACCAGGCCCACAGCGCCTCGTTCATGCGCCGCTTTCACCGCCACAGCAGCAAGAGCGGCGGGCTGCTCAACACGAAGTGCGCCCACGACCTCGACATGCTCGGGTGGCTCGTCGGCCACAAGCACCGCGTGGTGAAAGTCGCCAGCTTCGGCGGGACGAACGTCTTCCTCCCGAAGAAGGCCCCGAAGGGGCACGGCACCCACTGCGGCA
>CAZZBZ010000031.1:0-17592 GCA_964653025.1 uncultured Verrucomicrobiota bacterium | reverse complement strand
ACGAACGTCTTCCTCCCGAAGAAGGCCCCGAAGGGGCACGGCACCCACTGCGGCAGGTGTCCCGACGCGATTCGCCGTGCCTGCCCCTACATCGACCGGGCGGGTTTCGTCTTCCCGATCGGCGGCGAGCAACCCCTCCACAAGACGAAGGAGGTCAAGCTCTACGGCGGCGACCTCTGCGTCTATCACGACGACAAGGACCTCGTGGACAACCAGACGGTCATTTTTGAGTGGGACCACGGGGTGCGGGGCAACTTCAACCTTCAGCTCTTCCAGCACCAGGGTCGGCGCACCTGCTCCATCTGGGGAGAGAAGGCGCTCATCGAGATGGACACGGCCACGATGCAGATCCGGGTGACCCGCTCCACGACGGGCAACGTGGAGATCTACGAGGTGAAGGAGGTCGAGGGTGGCCACGGCGGGGCGGACCGCTACCTCATCGACAGCTTCCTCGACGCGATCGAGAGCGGGAAGTCGCCCGACTCGAGCCTTTCGGCCGGCCTCACCGCGACCCTCCTCGCCGAGAAGGCGGACCTCGCCCGAAAAGAAGGTCGCGTCGTCGAGATCCGCCGCGACGAGTACCTATAGAGCGCGCGCCGTCGCGACCGAACTGCTCGACGCGCCGCGCGACCCGCTCTTCGAGATTGTTTTGCATGGGTGGGAAGGTGGCCTTTTGCGGATGTCAGCTTTTAAAGAATGTATCCTTGACAGAAGGACACTGTTACTCCAGCGTGGCGGCATGAACCTGCACCCGGTTCTGGTCGAGAAGCTGAGCGCTGCCCTGGCGGAGGCGCCGCCGGTCGCGCTCACCCGTCGCGACGCACGGCTCCCCGCGGTGGCCGGTAAGGCGCACGCGGTGATCGGGATGCGCCGCGCGGGGAAGACCATGTTTCTGCGTCAAATGTTGGACGAGCGCCGGGCGGCGGGGCGTGCCGAGCGGGCGGTCTACCTCAGCTTTGACGACGACCGTCTCGCCGGCATCGAGTTGGAGCAGCTCGGCTTCCTGCTCGAAGAGTACTACCGGCGACATCCCGCGCTACGCGGGCGCGAGACGGTGTCCTGGTTTCTCGACGAGATCCAACTCGTGCCCGGCTGGGAGCGCTTCGTACGGAGGGTGCTGGACTCCGAGAAGGTCGAGATCGCCGTCTCCGGATCCTCGGCGCGGATGCTTTCGCGCGAAGTCCACACCTCGTTGCGCGGTCGCGGGATGGCGACCGTCCTCCGGCCCTTCAGCTTCCGCGAGTTCCTGCGCCACCGTGACGAGGAGCCGACGAAAGAGCCCCGGCGATGGACGCCGGGCGAGCGGTCGCTGGTTGAGAAGCGCTTTCGCGAGTACCTCGTCGAGGGCGGGTTTCCCGAGACGCAGGGGGTGCCGGCGACGCTGCGGGTCGAACTCCTGCAGGGCTACGTGGATACCGTTCTCTTCCGCGACGTGGTCGAGCGCTACGGGGTGTCGCAGGTGGCCGCGCTCCGCTGGCTCGTGCGGCAATGCCTGCGCAACCCAGCCGGGAGCTTCAGCGCTCACCGTCTGCATCGGGACCTGAAGGCCCAGGGGCACGGCGTGGCGAAGGATGCCGTGCACGCGATGCTCGGCCATCTGCTGGATGCCTTCCTGCTCAGCGCCGTGCCGCTGGCCACCGACTCGGAGCGCCAGCGTAACTCGAACCCGCGCAAGCTCTATCCCGCGGACCCGGGCCTCATCAAGGCATTCGACGCCAGCGGCCGCTCGAACCTCGGCCACGCGCTCGAGACCGTGGTGCTCAACGAATTGGAGAGACGCGGCGCCGAGGTCGGCTACGTCAAGACGGGCGACGGGTTGGAGGTGGACTTCCTCGCGCGCCGACCTGCCGCCGGGGAGGAACTGATCCAGGTGTGCGCGGACCTGTCGTCCCCCGGGGCGCGCACGCGCGAATTGCGGGCCCTGACCGCGGCGGCAAAGGACCATCCGCGGGCGACGCGGCGGTTGTTGGTGCTCGACCGCGACGCGCTCGCCCGGGCCGATGCGCCAGGGATCGAGGTGTTGCCCGCCTACGAGTGGCTCCTCGCGGCACCGGACGAGTACCTTTAGCGGGCACCAGAAACGCGCCCTCTAACTCCAGACTATGCGAGTGCCGGGGTAACGGGCGAGTTGGGCGTCCTTCGACAGGATGCGCAGATCCCGCGTTTGTGCCGTCGCCACGAGGATCCGGTCGAACGGGTCGTCATGCAGGTCGGGGGCGCGCGGTCGAGGCCAGGGTTTGGTTCGGCTTCTGGCGAGGATCCACCTCCTCGTCTCCAGACAGGTGGCGAAGAAAAACGGGTTGAAGTGATGCCCCCGACCGCACAAACCTTCCATACTCCGCCATTCCCACAACTCCGAGATCACCGTGCTTGCCCATCGCAATCTAGGGAAGGTCCGCGCCCACCACGTGATGGAGGAGCGCTAATTCGCCCGCCAACAACTGGGTGCCTGCCTGCCGATGCCGGCCCCAGCCTCCGGGTCTGGTCGGCGAGGAGGTTCCGATGGGGAGTGGCGATGCGGGGGCCTACCAGGCGGTGACGAGCGGCAGGTCGCGCATGGTCTGCAGGCTCGGTGGGCCGCGGATGAAAGGGTCGGCCTCCGTGGGTAATTGCTGGCTCTGCTTCTGCCCCTTGGTGCTTCGTGGTTCAGTTTGGCTCCGCCGCTCTCTCCGCTTTCCGTAGGGCAGGTTTTGGTCTACGAACCGGCGTGAACCTCCGCCGCCCACCCTCCCTCTCCTCCATGTACCCCAAGACTCACGACGTGGTTTGGAACACCCCCGGCCCGGACGTCACCGGCTCGATGCCCCTCGGCAACGGAGACGTCGGCCTGAATCTCTGGATCGAGCCGGACGGCGATCTCCTCTTCTACATCAGCAAAAGCGATGCGTGGAGCGACTCCTGCCGCCTGATCAAGGTCGGCCGCGTGCGCGTGAGCTTTTCGCCGAACCCGTTCCGCACTGGCCAGCCGTTCCGCCAGGCCCTCCGCCTCGCCGATGGCGAGATCGAGATCCGCGCCGGCGGGATGACGATCCTCGCACGGGTGGACGCCCATCATCCCCTCGTGCGAATCGAGGCGAGCGCCACGCGCCCGTTCGCGATGACGGCTCGCCTCGAGGTCTGGCGCACGCTTCCCCGCCCGTTCCGCCAGGAGGAGTACCACAGCGCCTGGTTCCACGGGATGACCGGCCGCCCGAAGGGCGTACTCGTCCAGCAGCCCGACACGCTCGTCCGCGGCCTGCCCGACCGCGTCGCCTGGTACCAGCGCAACGAGGAATCCCTCTGGGCGGGCACGCTGCGGAACCAGGATCTCCCCGGCTGGATCCCCCGCGCCGAGGACCCGCTCCTGCACCGCACCTTCGGCGGCGCGATGTTCGGAGACAATCTCCGTAAGTTCGATGACGTCACCCTCGTCTCCGCGAAGCGCCGGCGCTCCCAGACCCTCTCCATCTCCGTCCTGACCGCCCGCACCCCGACCGCCGACGAGTGGCTGCAGCAGCTCGACACGCTCGTCGTCGCGGCCCGCCGCCTCAAGGCGGTCCCCGCGCGCCAGGCGCACCGCGCGTGGTGGGGAAGTTTCTGGGCGCGGAGCCGCATCCATATCGGCGGGAGCGAGGAGGCGACGCTTGTCAGCCGGGGCTATACCCTCCAGCGCTACATGCAGGCCGCCGCGGGGCGCGGGGCCTACCCGCTCAAGTTCAACGGCTCGATCTTCAACGTGGATGCGCGCAGCTCCGAGCGCTCCATCGGCGGCCCTGGGCCACTCCAGCCCAGTGCCGCATGCCCCGACCCGGGGAGCGCACCCTTCGAACTGGACGCGGACTACCGCCGCTGGGGCGGGCCGTACTGGCACCAGAACACGCGCCTCCCGTACTGGTCCATGCTCCCGAGCGGTGACTTCGACCTCATGGGGCCGTTCTTCCGCATGTACCGGGAGAGCCAGCCCTTCGCCGAGTACCGCTGCCGCGAGTACTACGGCCACCCCGGGGCGTTCTGGCCCGAGACGATGTACTTCTGGGGCGGCTACGCCGACGCCGACTATGGCTGGGAACGCGCGGGCAAGCCCGTGGGCGAGGCGGCGAACCCCTATATCCGCTGGCACTGGCAGGGGGCGATCGAGGTCCTCTCCACGATGATCGAGTTCCACGCGCACACTGGCGACGAGACGTTCGCGCGCGGGACGATGCTCCCGTTCGCGGTGAGCGTGATCGAGTTCTTCGATCGCCACTACTCGCGCGACGAGCGCGGCGCGCTGAAGATCGAGCCATCGCAGGCGCTGGAGACCTGGCAGGATGCCACGAACCCGCTCCCGGAAGTCGCGGGCCTGCGCTGGGTGCTTGGGCGCCTGCTCGCGCTGCCCGCCGCGCTCCTCGGCGCGCATCGCGGAGGCTGGGAGCGTTTCTGCGGCGAACTCCCCCCCGTGCCACTGCGGGAGGAGAACGGGCAGCGGTTCCTCGCCCCCGCCGCGCGGTTCGAGCAACCCAAGAACCGGGAGATCCCGGAGCTTTACGCGATCTTCCCGTACCCGATCTACGGGGTGGGGAAGCCCGACCTCGAGATGGCGCGCGTCTCGTTCGGCGTCCGTAAGTTCAAGGGGATCGGCGGCTGGTCGCAGGATGGGATCCAGGCCGCCTGCCTCGGGCTCACCGAGGTGGCGGGGGCGTACGCCGTCGAAGCCGCCACGATGCGCCACAGCGGGAGCCGCTTCCCGGCGTTCTGGGGGCCGAACTACGACTGGGTGCCGGACCAGGACCACGGGAGCGCGCTGATGCTCGCGGTGCAGAAGATGCTCCTGCAGACGGACGGGGAACGCATCCTCCTCTTCCCCGCGTGGCCGCGCGACTGGGACGTGGATTTCAAGCTCCACGCGCCCGGGCGAACGGTCGTCGAGGGCCGCTACCGTAACGGGAAGCTCGATCGGCTCAAGGTCATCCCCGCGAAGCGTCGAAAGGACGTGACCCTCCTCCTCCCCGTCAGCGCCTGACCGGTTGACCACCAGGTCACCAAGCGGAAGCGGAGGGGAGCAGAAGGTTCACGCAGTTGGCCCGGGTATTGTCGAGCCCTTCGCTGAGAAGGCGGACGTGCTGGCTCGCCACCCTGGGGGAGTATTTGGAGGGGGTGGCAAGGTTGGCGTACTTGAATCCCCTTTGCAGGAACGCGTTCCAGACGGACCAGATCTCCAAATAGACTTCCTCGGGTTCGCCCCGGTAACCCTTGAAGGAAGGCACGGTCTTCTGGTTGAGGGCCTGTTGCAGGATCTTTTATTTAACAGTTTGCAAATTCACCATCAACCGGTGACAATCTCACCATGATCCGAAGATCTATTGAAGATGCGGTGCGGCGAGCCCTCGCCGACACGCCGGTTGTGCTGCTCAACGGTGCACGCCAGACCGGCAAGACTACGCTGGCCCAGGCGATCTCCGAAAAGACCGACGCTCAGTATTTCACCCTCGACGACGCGGCCACGCTCGCGCTGGCCTGCGGCGACCCGACCGGGTTCATCCGCAACCTGACTGGTCGCGTGGTCATCGATGAAATTCAAAAGGCACCGGACCTTTTCCCCGCAATCAAGCTCGCCGTGGACAAAGACCGACAGCCCGGTCGTTTTCTGCTCACCGGTTCGGCCAACGTCATGACCCTGCCGCGGCTTTCTGAATCGCTGGCCGGACGCATGGAGGTTATTCCCCTGTTTCCGTTTTCGGCGGGCGAACTGGCGGGAAAACGTGAGGGCTTCTTGGATCGCCTTTTTGGTGGCGTCTTTGCCAAAGTAAAAGCGCCTTTGGCGCGCGAGGACATCACGGGACGACTCGCGCAGGGTGGCTATCCGGAAACGACCCGACGCCAGACCGCCGACCGCCGTGTGGCATGGTTTGCCTCGTACATTTCCACCATCCTCCAGCGGGATGTGCGCGACCTGGCACGTGTGGATGCGCTGCACACCCTGCCGAATCTGCTCAAGCTGCTGGCCGTCCGCGCGTCTGGCTTGCTTAACCTCGCCGATGTGAGCCGCGATGCGGGCCTGCCGCATACCACGTTGACCCGCTACCTGGCCTTGCTGGAGACGGTGTTTCTGGTTCATCGCCTTCCGGCCTGGTCAGTCAATTTGGGTAAGCGTCTGGTCAAGGCACCCAAACTGCACCTGGTGGATACGGGCCTTGCCTGCCACCTGATCGGCGCTGACGCTCATCGGCTCTCCGAAGACCGCCCATTGCTGGGGCGGTTGCTGGAGACCTTCGTCGTGGGCGAACTCCGCAAGCAAGTTTCATGGACCGATCCCCAAATATCCATCTACCATTTCCGCACCGCCAACGGTTCCGAAGCCGATGTGGTCATGGAGAAGGCCGACGGTACGGTGGCTGCCATTGAGGTCAAAGCCAGTGCCACGGCAGATGCGTCGGACTTTGCCGCGCTCCAAGCGCTTCGGGATCAGCTTGGCAAGCGGTTTCGTGCCGGGGCTGTGCTCTACCTGGGCGACCAGATCCTTCCCTTTGGCGACAAGCTCTGGCTCGTGCCGGTCCCAACGCTTTGGACGCCGTAGCCCACGAGCTTCTGGATGGAGTTGTCTGGCAACAACTCCCCGCTGCTGAAGTTTGCGCTTAGGCTGTAGAAGTCGGGGCCGCCCCCGGCGTACTTCGCCATCTTCTCGAGGCAGGAGGCGATGGCGATCTCGTCTTCATTGCTGTTTCTCAGAAATCGGGAAACAGTATTCCCTTCCAAGGTCTATGGCGCATAGCAACGGCGCGCTCCAACCGCAATCCCAAGCCACTCCGGGGAACGCTTGTGATGGGATCGGGATATCGGCGGCGAGATTCCTTTGCCGGCTGTTTTTCCCTTTTGGTCAGGGAGGACCGGGGGCTATGATGAAAGAATTATGAATCCCCCCTCCCTCGACTTTCCAAATCAACTTAAGACGGGCCGCCCGCAGATCGGCGTGAATTTCATGTACCCCTCGCCCGGTGCCGTCGAGCGTATCGGGGGTGACTGGGACTGGATCTGGCTGGATGGCCAGCACGGTCAACTCGGCAACTACGACACGATGCTGGCGATGGTGCGCGCCTGCAACCTGGTTGGCCGACCCGCAATGGTGCGCGTGCCGCACCACGAGTTCGGCTCGATCGGGCTCGCGCTCGACATGGGCGCTGCCGGGGTCATCGTGCCGGTTGTGGACAGCGTCGAGGACGCGAAGAAAGTTGTCTTTGCCGCGAAATTTCCCCCGCTTGGCGGCCGCTCCTACGGCGGGCGTCGCCCGATCGATCTCTGGGGCCGCACCTACTCGGACACGGCCAACGCGCAGACGATGCTCATCGCCCAGATCGAGTCCCCCCTGGCCGTCGAGAACGCCGAGAGGATTGCTGCCGTAGAAGGCGTGGACGGCCTCTTCCTCGGTCCCGATGACATCATGCTGCGGCGTGGCTATCCCATGACCGCGCCCCGCTCGAAGGAAACCCTTGGCAAGGACATGGAGGCGGTGGTCCGTGCCTGCCGGAAGTCGGGCAAGGTTCCCGTCTGTGTCGGGGTCGGCGCCGAGATGTTCAAGCTCTGCGTGGAGGTTGGCTTCAAGATGATCGTGGCGGGAGGGGATGTCCCCTTCCTTGCGAACACCTCGGCCTCTACCGCGAAGGAGGCCCGCGCGATCCTGGACGGCATGAAAGTCGCGCCGGCGGCCTCGCCGGCGGTGGCCTCGCCGTATTGAAGTTCTTGTGAGTCCGACGGAGTCCCTGCTTCCATAAACCGCCAGTTTTCCATCCGTACGGCCCGCTAGTCTGCTGTCCCTAAAGTACCTGCCATTATTCCTTTTGGTGGAGGGCCACGCTCCGTCGTGGCCATCGGCCATCACACCGTGCGGGTTCCGGCAGCGCGCGTGGGAGAGTGTCAGCGGGCTGAAGGATGCGGTCTTGAAAGAGGGCGGGGGATGGTGCTTAATGATCCCGAGAACGTCATGATTTTAGGAACCTACACTGCGCTGGTTACGCCATTTCGCGACGGGGCCGTGGATGAGAAGGCGCTCGCGGCGCTGGTCGAGTGGCAGATCGAGGCGGGGGTGGACGGGCTCGTGCCGGTCGGCACGACCGGCGAATCGCCCACCCTCGATCACGATGAACACCTTCGCGTGATCGAGGCAGTGGTGGAGTTCGCGAAGCGTCGCGTGAAGGTGATCGGAGGAACCGGTTCCAACGCCACCGCGGAGGCCATCGAGATGACGCGCGCCGCGGAAAAGGTGGGCGCGGACGGATCGCTCCAGGTCGCGCCCTACTACAACAAGCCGACGCAGGAGGGTCTGTACCGCCACTTCAAGGCAATCGCGGCCGCCACGCGCCTGCCACTGATCCTGTACAGCATCCCGGGTCGCTGCGGGATCGAGATCGGGGTGGAGACCTGCCGCCGCCTCGCCGCGGACTGCCCCACCGTGGTCGCCATCAAGGAGGCCGGCGGCACGCCGGACCGGGTGAGCCAGCTTCGCGCCGCGCTCCCGGCATCGTTTGCCGTCCTCTCGGGCGATGATTCGATGACGCTCCCCTTCATGGCGATCGGCGCCGTTGGGGTGATCAGCGTCGCCTCCAACGTGGTTCCCCGTGAGGTGGTGGGGATGGTGCGCGCGATTGCCGAGGGTAAGGTTGAGGTGGCGCGCGCCCTGCACGCGCGACTCTCCCCGCTCTTCAAGGATCTCTTCATCGAGACCAATCCCATTCCCGTGAAGGCGGCGCTGGCCATGCTCGGACGCATCCGTGAGGAATATCGCCTGCCGCTTTGCGAGATGGGGCGCGAAAACCGGGCGCGCCTCGAGAAGACCCTGCGCGCGTTTGGGGTGGAATAGGCGCCAGGGATTTGTCCCGCCGTTAAAAATATCTTCAGTCGAAGGGTGCGGCACCGTGCACCGCGCGGCGGAGGGCGCGGAAGCGTTGGTAGATCGGCGCGTAGACTGCGGCCACTGACGGACGGGGCTCGAAGATGCGGCGGCATCGGTAGAACGCCTTTGCCGCCTCGGCGACCGAGGCAAACGCCCCCACCCCCGCGGCCGCCAGCACTGCCGCGCCGAGGGTTGCCGCCTCGGTGACCGCCACCTGCTCGACGGGGCTCCCGAGCACGTCGGCTTCCATCTGGACCCAGAAGGCGCTCTCCGCCCGTCCCCCGATCGCGCGGGTCACTCCCGGTCGAAGGCCGAGTCCCGCCATGAACTCCACGTTCTCCCGCAGTGCGAAGCAGAGGGACTCGAGTAGTGCCCGGTAAAGGTGGAGCGGGCGATGATGGAGCCCGAGACCGAGAAAAGCGCCGCGCGCCCACGGGTTTGGCTCCGGCGAGACCATCCCCTCGAAGTCGGGAAGTGCGATCACCCCTCCACTGCCCGCGGGCACCCGCGCCGCGCGGCGGTCGGCATCCGACGGAGTCGCCCCCCCGAGAAAGTCCCGGCGGAACCCATCGAACGCGATTCCCGCGGTCCGCGAGTAGGTGAGCGCGAAAAGCCACGGCTTCACCGGGAACAGCCCGTGCAGCAGTCCGGGAGGCGGCGGATCGGGCAGCTTTGCCGCGAGGGTCACCAGCGCGAGGCAGGTCCCCGTGGTCACTGACAGGACACCAGGTTCCACGTTACCGGCCCCGAGCGCCCCCGCAAACTGGTCGTTGGTTCCGGCGACGAGCATGGCTCCCTCCGAGATTCCCCAACGCCGCGCCATCTCCGGGAGCACGGGGCCGATCGGCGTACCCGGCCACTGGATCTCGGCGAGAGCCTCCCGGGAAACACCCGTGGCCGCGAGTCGCGAGGCATCGTAGGCCATCGGATCCACCCCAACCCATCCCCCCGAGAAGGCGGTGGTCGGGTCCGTCACCGCGCGCCCGGTGAGGCGGTACGCGAGGTAGTCGGGCAGGAGCAGGTGGCGTCGGGCGCGTGCCATCCTTGTTCCGTCACGCGCTCGAAGCCACAGGACCTTCGCCGCGGAGGAAATTGTTTCGATCGGCACCCCCCGGCGGGCCATCTCCGCGGCCTCGGCCTTGGCGCGCCCATCGTACCAGATGATCGCCGGGTGCAGCGGTCGCCCCCGATCGTCGAGCGAGACAAAGGTTTGCCCCTGCGAGGACACCGACAAAGCGACCATCCGCGCGCGGACGCCCCGCGCGGCCTGGCGCACGGCCCCCCGCGCCGCCTCCTCGATCACCCCGATGGGAATCTCCACCCGTCCATCCGGCCACGTCCTCGGCTGGTAACGCACGCGGCCCGATCCCAGGCAGCGGCCGCGCAGGTCAAAGATCCCCGCCTTGGCGCCCGTGCCCCCGACGTCCAGCCCGAGAAAGGCTTCGCGCGGCATGGCGGTCAGAGGTCGAGGTCGCGTCCGCCCGCCTCGCGGATGAGGCGGGCCGCGTTCGCGTGGAACACCGGCGCGAACTCTTCCTTCGAGAGGCCGACATCCCGCGCGGCGGCGGTGAGGTTCCGCAACTCTTCGTAGAGGAAGAAGGTAAATTTTTGCGCCTCCGGGCCCTCAACCTCCCGCATGTTCGGGTCGCCGGAAACGTCGCCGTACATTCCCTTGGGGACCAAGTTGACGTAGCGCCCGTTCTCGCAGACGCGGCGCATCCGCATCCGCACGATGGGAATGTCGCTTGCGAAAAGTACGCGGCGCGGGCCAACGGCGCGCAGGAGCGCCGCGAAGGTTTCGCGGCAGGTGTTCGCGCTGACGTCGAAAACCATGTTCTTGGTTGCCGCGAGTTTCTCAAACGCATCCCCGACGTCCTCGGGGCAGTAGGCGCGGCCGACGTGAGCGATCATGAGTTTGATATTCGGCCAGCGCTGCTCGATCTCGATCATCTGGGCGAGGTTGAGCGGGTCGCGCAGGCGGCCATCGCGCGGGATGTGGAGCATCGCGATCCCGCCGAGTCGGTCGAGGACGTCGAGCTGGTGCGGGGGGAGGAAATCGAAGATGCGGACTTCCCTCTGTGGGATGGCGGGGTGCGAGAGGGAGAGGTAGACCTTCGCCCCAAGGAATCCGCCCTCCTTGATCCTGCGCTCCAACTCGGCACCGCTCCACTCCGGGAGGGCGAAGATGAGAGACGGCCATCGGCGCTTCCGAGCCGCGTCTCGCACATAGGCATTGCCCGCCTCGTGGTCGTCCGTGGGCTGCAGCACCATCCCGAAAACGAGCGGTGTAACCTTCTTTCCCGGAAAAAGAAGGTGGTGGGTTTCTTCGATCTCCTCAATGGGGCTGTCCTTGGCAACGCGCGCAGGCCAACTGACCAGGCGCGAGGCGCGCCCGTAGCTCAAGCAGTGCGGCTGCAGCCAGGCGTGGACATGCGCGTCAATGATCCTCTCGGGGAGCCACGGCTCGATCTCCTCGCGATAGATCGCACGGTCGTGATCACGGACTTCAAAGAGGGGCATGGAGGAGGAACGTGAAGGAATGTAAAATAACTAATCCCGACCGTATCGGGGCGGCAGACCGCGGCCAATGAAAATCGAGGAAAGCGAACCCTCAGAAACCCTCCTGTCCGCTAATCCTTCAAGCCGTGCTTCTTTACGGCGTCGGCCGCGGACATGCCGCGCTTGACGACGTCGCACAGGGCTCGCTGGAAGGCGCCGGGGTTGGAGACCTGGATCGCGTTGCGACCGAAGACAACGCCGCCCGCGCCCTCGGCGACCTCGGTCTCGGCGAGCTTGAGGGCCTCGAGCTGGGTCGGGGTCTTCTTGGCACCAAGCCCGAGGATTGGTACGGGGCAGCTCTCGACCACCTCGCGGAAGCGGCAGGTGTGGAAAGTCTTGATGAGGTCCGCGCCGAGCTCGGCGATGATGCGGGCACAGGCAAAAACCTTCTTATGGAGCTGCTCGGGACTGAGCTGTTCGGCTTGTGCCGGGAAGTACTCGCCGATCACGGGGATCCCGAGGGCACGAGCCTGCTCGCACATCGATCGGTAGACTTCGACGTTGCGCGCGTCGCGCTCCTCGCTCCCCGTCTCGAGGGTCAGGGAAATAAGGACCACGTCCGCCCCGAGGCGGAGCGCCTCGGCCGGGCTGAAGGCAGGCACCGTGGCTGCATCGCGGTAGTTCCAGTGGAAGCAATACACGGTGGACCAGTTGATCCGGGCGACCGCGAGCGGGGCTCCCTTGTAATTGAAGGCGTGACGGCAGTGCGGGATCATCCCCGGGGAGAGGAGGATTCCGTCCACGCAGGGGTCGATCTTCTTGACGGTCTCGGGGAGGTTCACCATGCCCGGGATCGGGCCGTCGAAGAGGCAGTGGTCCACCGCGACGATCACACTGCGCTCGTCGCGGTTAAAGAGGCGTTCAAATCGTATGTTTTTCATGAAGATATCACTTGGGGAAATTGATCGCCGTGCGGCGTTCGCCGCTTTCCACGACGCAGTCCGCGGCGATGCTGCCGGAAAGGGTGAGCTGGCTCTTGAGCACCTGAAGGATGCTGGCGGGCACCATCGGGGTCACGGGCCCGTGAGCGGCCAGGCGGGTGATGAATCGCTGCCAGGAGACGTCGCCGTAGGTGAAGCCATCCCAGAAGCTGACGAGCTTCGAGTTCTTGAGGTCTCGCGGGCCGATGGTCGCCGCCTTCGGGGGGCATCGCGCGATGTCTCCCGAGCAGAAGCTGTCGCAGAAGAGGCTGTTCTGGCAGAGCGTAATTGGATGGAGGTCCACGATGCGCGCGCCCTCTCGCAGGTAGGCGTTCACGTCGTTGCCGAACTCCGCCCCGAGATGGGGCTCGAAGAAGGCGATGTGCCCGGCCCAGCCGATACCGCCGTAGCAGACATCGGCGCCACCGAGGTCCTCGATCATCCTGCTGTAGTGCGAGACATTCTTCGTGCTCGGGAAGTGGATCTGCTTCTCGGGCATCCGCAACTTCGGGTCGATGCGGTTGAAGAGGTCGTTCCACATCCAGTACTGGAAGCCTCCCTTCCAGTCGCGCGGGGCGGTGACCCCGTCCTGGTCGGCGTACTCGTCCATGTTGAAAGTGTGGACGTGTTTGCACGAGATCCGAAGGCGGTTGATCATCTCGGCGACGAACGCGTACTGGGGGTTCGGCGCGGGAAGGATGAGCACGTAACGTCGCCCCTCGTCGTGCGCCCGCTTGATGCCTTCGACGATATCGAGGACGTAGGCGAAGGCGAAGGCCGCCTGGTCTTCGATTACCCGGATCTTGAAGTTCTTCCGGGGATGCTTGCAGAGGTCCTTCCTCTTGATCCTGCGAACGCGCTCCAAGGCTTTCTGGTCACGGAAGGGAAGAAACGGGGCGGGGTCGAAGGGGAATCGGGCGGACATGGGGAAATCTCCAAGGGTGGGTTGTTTAAAACGAACAGAAATGAACAAGCTGCTGCCGAGGGTGTCAAGGTCGGAATTCGAAGGGAATATCCTTGTCGGATCAGCGGAAAAGGGTCAGCGCCGCATCGAGGGTGCGCGCCTCGGCGATCGCGGGATCGGGGTGGTGGATCGCGACGAGGCGGGACGGTTCTTCATAACCGAAGTCCCTTCGCGCCTCGGGGGTCGGGAAGACCGCCACGCAGCGGGCTCCCACGGCGACCGCGAGGTGATAGGGGCCGCAGTCGTTGGAGACGAACCCCCGGCAGCGGGAAAGGAGCGCCACGAGCACGGGTGGGGACTGTGGCGCGAGGATCTCGCCAAGCCCACCGCTCCCCTTCATCCATGCGCCCAAGGACGGGTCGGCGGCGCGTGGGTCGCCGGGCCCAAATGTCAGCCATGTGCGATAACCCTCTGTGGTGAGGCGTGAGGCGACGCGCAACCACGTCGCCAGGGGCCAACCCTTGCTCCAGTGCCCGGAGGCGAAGAGGATCACCGGGGGCGGTCCCTCCCCGATCAGTTTTTCCGTCGCAGCGAGGGCGGACGGGGCGGGTGTCAGCCGTGGCAGGGGGAGCGGGATGTCCGCGGGCGTGCCCGGTTCGAGAGACAGTGATTGCGCGAGGCGGCAGAGGTTGGCGCGCATCGGGGCTTCCGGGAGTGCGGTCACCGCCTCGGTAAGGAAGGGGCGGCTCTCCTCGTTGTCGAAGCCAATCCTTCGGGGTGCGCGCGCCGCGAGGCAGAGGCAGAGCGCGGTAAGCGAGGATTTGTGGGGGGTGTCGCCGACGATCGCGGCGCTCCAATCCGAACGGAGTGCACGGAAGAGACGGGCCATTGCCAGCGGGCGAAGGAGGGGGCGGCGGGGAAGGGTGTGGATGGCGTCGAGCCCTGCGCTTTCCTCGAAAAACGGGATGAGGGATTCACGCATCACGCACTCCACCCGGGCGGCAGGGAAGAGGCGACGGATCTCGGAGAGGAGCGAGAGGGTCATCACCATGTCGCCGATCGCCCGTCCGGTACGGACGAGCAGGAAACGTTTCGGGATGGGGCTCCCGCCCGCTGAGGAAGTAGTGACCCTTCCGTTCCCAAGGAGGGCGCGAAAAAGGCGGAGCAGGGCGTTGCGCGCCTCGTGCTCCCATGCGCGTCGCCAGAGCCTCCAGCGGACCCCGGCGGGGAGCGAAGACGGCGGCAGGCGTTTCGGGGCGGTGCCTTTCATGGATCTCAACCGGCGAGAATCTCGCGCAGGGCGCGTTCGACGGCCTCGACGGTGACGGCCTTCATGCAGCGCAGGTCGATCGGGCACTCACGGAGGAAGCAGGGGCTGCAGTCCACTGGTGCGTGGAGGACACGGTGGCCCGAACCAAGGGGTCCGGTGCGCGCGGGATCGGTGGAGCCGAAGATGGCAACCACGCGCGCCCCGGCGGCGGCGGCGAGGTGCATGGGGCCGGAGTCGTTGCAGACCACCGCACCCGCGGAGGCCATGATCCCCGCCAGTTGCGCGAGGTCGAGGGTGCCGGTGAGATCCTCGGCTGCGGGGCCCATCGCCGCCGCGAGGGCGGCGTTGCCCGCGCGCTCGGTCTCGTTGCCGATGAGTTGCCAGCGGAGGTCCGGGCAGCGCTTCACGAGCTCGACGAAACGTTCGGGGAGCCAGCGTTTGGCGGAGCCGTAGGCCGCGCCGGGGTGAAGGACGACGGAGGTCGCCTTCTCGTCGCGGGGGGTGGCGAGGAGTTCGAGGCGGGGGATTTCGGACTCCGGGGCGCCCCCGAGCCAGCGGGCGAGCCCGAGGAAGTCGTGGACCTGATGCTCGCCGGGTTTCGAGCGGAAGGATTCCGGACAGACCGCCGTGAGGAGCCGATGGCGGTGGTGTCCCGCATAACCAAAGCGCCTCGGGATACCGAGGCGCCATGCCTCGATCGCCGCGCGGAGGGAGTTGGGAAAAAGGATCGCCACCTCGAAGCGCCCATGGGGCACGGCGTGGAGGTCGGTGAAGACCTCGTCGACAAAGGATTGCCCTTTCCAAAGCGTGGCCAGCTTCGGGGGGGTGAGCACGGCGAGGCGGGCATCGGGGCGGCCCGCGCGGATCGCACGGAGTGCAGGGATGGCCATCACGGCATCCCCGAGCCAGTTTGGGGTGCGAACGAGAACGCGAAAGGGCTGGAGCTCCGACTGGTCGGAGGCGTGCCAGCCGCGGCGATAGGCGGGAAAAAGGATGTTGGGTGAGGGGGTCTTCCAGCGGTCGTGGAGCCAGAACCATGAGGCGGGGTTGCCGCGGATCTCTCGCTCAAGGCTCGCGTGGATCGTTTCCATGACCGCGCCTTCCGTGCGCTTCTCGACGGGGACAGGTGCGGCGTACTCGATACTCCAGCGTGGGCGTGCGAGGCCGGTTTCCCGACAAAAGACCGGGATGAGGGTCGCACCGGTCCGCCGCGCGAGGAGAGCGGGGAGGGGGGTCGTCGAGGCCATCCTACCGAGGAAGGGTACCCACATCCCGTGGTCACCGGCGTGCTGGTCTACGAGGACACCGACCACCCCACCGCGGCGGAGGCGGCGGATCGCCTCGTTGAAGCCTCCCGCACCCGACTCGTGGCGACTGATGAGGCCCACGTTCGTGCGCGAGCGCCACTCCCGCACGAGGGCGTCCGCGGATGGGTTTCGGAGCGGCTGGTAGACGGTGGCGAACTCAATCCCTGGGATCCCGACGACCGCGCGGGCGAGGGCCTCCCAGTTGCCGAGGTGGAAGAGCACAGCGACCGCGCCGCGGCCATGGGCGAGGGCGGGAAGGAGATTCTCCTCGACGCCTCGCAACTCGAAGAGGCCGCGAAGTTCGTCGTCCGTGCGGCCGCCCATCCATGCGGTCCAGAGGGTGTTCTCGAAAAGGCGGCGGAAGGACTCGCGCCCGAGACGGCGGCGGGCGGAGGGATCTTCCTTGCCGGCAAAGAGGATCCCGAGGTTGCGAAGGACGAGGCGCCTCCGCGAGACGGCGAGGGCCCAGGCCACGGGGGCGGCAATGAGGGAGAGGCGACGGAACCCGCGGGGCGGGACACGCTGGGCGAGGCTCGCGGCCGCCTTAACCCAGGCAGATGCGAGAGACGCACTCATCAAAGTCCTTGGCACCCCGCAGGATCTCAATCTCGACGCGGAGAAAGTAGATCGGCACGTCCACGCGATCGAGCTTGGGGAAGCGCACAGCATCCTTTTCCGTCGTAAGGATGAGCTGCGCAAACCGGCGACGGCTGCGGTTGATCATGTTGAGGATTTCCTGCTGGGAGAAGCGGTGGTGGTCGGCATACTGGCGGGAGGAGACGATCTCGGCCCCGAGGCGGGTGAGGCTGTCCTCGAAGCCGTCCGGCATGGCAATGCCGGAGATGGCCCCAATCTTCTTCTCCTTGAGGAAGGAGAGCGGTTGGCGGTCGGCGGGATCGTAGACGTTCTGGAACCAGAGGGGCTTGTGGCCGCACTCGATGATCTCGGCGCGGGTGTTGTACTGGCGGAGCAGACGGACCAGTTCCTCGGTGGAAGAGCCGTCGCACTTTGTGAGGAAAATATAGTCGGCCCTCTTGAGGTTTCGGCGTGGTTCGCGGAGCGAGCCCCGGGGGAGCAGGTGGTTGTTTCCAAAGGGATTCGTGCGATCCACAAGCACAAGGTTCAGGCGGCTCTTGAGGGAGAGATACTGGAAACCATCATCGAGGAGCAGGGTATCGATCCCCAGCCGTTCGATCGCGTAGCGGCCGCTCTTCACGCGATCCTTGTCTACGAGGACGACGACCTCCTTGAGGTTCGAGGCGAGCATGTAGGGCTCGTCCCCGGCGGTGGCCGAGTCGAGGAGGAGTTCCCTTCCGTCGGAGACGACGCGCGGCTCGTCGGCCTCCTTGCGGAAGGTGACGCGCTGCCAGAGTCGTTCGATGAAGGGGCGGGGTTCGCTCTTATAGCCACGGCTGAGGATGGCGACGCGCCTCCCGCGCTGTTGCAGGGCGCGCGCGAGCTTCTCGACGACGGGGGTCTTACCCGTCCCGCCGACCGTGAGGTTCCCCACGCTGATCACGAGGCATCCGAGGACGTGGTCTCGAAGAATTCGTTTTCGGTAGAGGTAATGGCGAAGCTGGACGACGACGAAGAAGATTCGCGAGAGCGCAAAAAGCAACCAACGCAACAGCGCGGCACGCTTGCCGCGGCGCTTTTCGTAAATGACCTCGACCGCGAAGGTCTCCAGGTCTTCCAGTCGATTCTTCAGCCATCCTTCCGTCATGTACGGCCGAGCCTGCCAGCGATCCGAGGGGCAAAAAAGCGCAAAAGCGACCCCGCTCACAGGG
>CAZZBZ010000030.1:16931-37947 GCA_964653025.1 uncultured Verrucomicrobiota bacterium | reverse complement strand
CACCCCCCGGCAAAATAGGCCTCGTGCCCGGCATCCCGCAGCCGAAGGACGATCCCTTCCGCCACCCTCCGACAACCCGCTGTTCGGTTCGTATTCACCCCGACCGCATCGTCGCCACGGCACCGCCCCCGAGGCAAGCCCCAGAACCGCAGCGACTCAGGTCAACTTGGAGGGATGGCGTGTCGCCGTCCTTCTCTCTCCCCGCGACGAACAATAAAAAGAACACCGACGTTTCATGCCCCGAAGAAACGGTCCACCTCACGGCGGGCGATCTCGACGGCGCGGCGCGCGTTTCCCAGGTTGCCGTGGACGGTGTAAACATCGCGAACAATGAACTCGGCGAGCACCCCCCGCGTCGCCTCCAAGGTTTCGCGAATATGGGACGCCCAGGCTTCCTCACGCAGGGTCTCATCCACCCCGAGGAAGTTCGGATCCGGTTTTCGAGAGAAGACAATGTCCGAGCCACGCAGGGCCTCCCCCATGAAGCGCTGGTCCGTCCAGCGGTTGATGGAAACCTTCTTCAGATGCGGCATCCGACGGATATCCTCCCAAAAAGGATGGGCCGGTTCGCAGCAGCCGTAATAAAGCAGCCCCATCGGCTCGCAGACGGCCCGATAATACGGGGCGCAAAACTCACGGAACTGTGTGGGGGAGATTCCCACGGTCTCCTGGCTATTCGCCGCTCCCCACATGTCCGAAAGACGGGCCGTGCCCTCGACCTCGAGGCGGTGATTGAAGTTGAAGCTGGAATAAAAACTCTGCTGGTTGCCGTTGTTGGCACAGAGCAGTTTCTCCTCCTCGGCCCAGCGCATCACCTTCAGGGCATTGTCGCGTAAATAGGCCATCAGGCGGTGAACCCCCTCGGGGTTGTCGTACATCGCCAGAAAAAACGCCTCCATCCCCATGAGCACGATCACGCGTTGTGTGAGAAAAGTGTTCCCGTAAACACCGCTCCGGATTCTCACCGGGAGCAGGTCGCCGAACAGGTCCTCGAGGAATTTCTTCCACGCGTGCGTCTTGACGCGGTCCACCCGACAGGTCGCGGGTTTGAGAAGCCCAAAGTCGCGGTCGAGATCGTGGATCGGGTGGAGGTACTCGTATCCACTCTCGACCCCTTCCGCGTTTTGCACCTGCCGCATCTCCACCTTCACCCCGAACTCATCGATCTCGGTGAACCATGGGATGTCGAAGGTGTCCGGCATGACCTTGTCGTCATTGATGAGCTCGAAGTTGCGGAGGTTCCCCTGCAACTGCCGCTCGATGCTGCGTCCCGTATCGGAGGAACAGCGAAGGGTTCCTTCGGGCAGGAACTCGCGCTTGAACGTGCCGGTCTCAATAATCACGGGGGGGCGCGCCCCCGTTTGCCCGTCATTGAGGGCGAACCACATCCGCCTGCGCTGCTCCATCACGGGCAGCGCGGACTGTTCCGCCTGCTTTGCCGCAAGTTGTCGGAGGTACTCCCTTTCCCCGGGGGGGATTTGCCACTCGAGGGTCATGGCGACGGTTTGGCCAATCGCTTGATGGCTTCCTCTCCCAGGGCCGTTCCGTAAACGGCCACCTCGTCGAGCCATCCGCCGAGCGCGGCACCGGCGTGCTCCCCGAAGGTCACCTGATGGAACTCCTCCATGCCACGCAGGTTGGGCGCCTCGGAACGGAACGCCTGCTCTCCGTCGAGGTAACCCGACACCCACGCATCCCCGGATGCGGGCAGGTTCCAGGCAATCGCGACATGATGCCATTCGGGGGTCAACCCCTGGGCGGGGATGCTAAAGATTTTGGGCGTTCCCTCTTTGTCCCGGATCGTCAGGGTCATGGAGTACTGATAGTCCTTGGCATCCGGCTTGCTCAGGTAGGCGCTGAACGCCATCGCGCTCCGTGCCGTTTTCCATGCCTCACCGGGATTCCGATACGCGGTGAAGAGATTGAAGATCAGGTCGGTGGTTTGGCCGGCCCACAGTGGCTTGATCCACATGGAAAAAGTCCCTTGGGCGCCATCGAAAAGAGCCGCACTATTTGCCTGCGATTTCCAGACCAATCCACCAGCACGCCGGGGACCTTTGACCAGGAAGGTTGACGGGAAGGGAACCCACGCCTCGAACTGCGGACGTTCCACGAGAACCTTGCCCGCCACGCACCGGAGAGTGGGGGTGCCTCCTCCGCCGACGGCCTTCCCCGCGACCCAGAACCGCCGCCAATCACGGCCGACCTCAAACTCCTTCAAGTTCTTCTCCTCACTCCCCCCCCATTCCAACGCAAGTTTGGCGGGGTTCCCATCGGCGGATCGCGCGTAGACCGAGAAACAGCACGTCTCCCGGGGCTTCAGGTTCGCCACGGTTTGTTTCAGGACTCCGTTCGCGGGAATTCGCATGGCGCCCTTCTGTTCATCCAGGCGGGTTTCACTCGCCTCCCAGGTCACGCCGTTTTCGAGGTTCCATCCCCGGCTATCCTTGCTCGGAAAATCCGCCTCATTCAGCAGGTTGATCACGGGGCGCTCAAGCAGGACCGCCTGGGCAAACTTCCCCGGCCCGATCGCAGCCGCGGAAAGGGTGACGCCCGGCGTGCTCGGCTCCAGGGTATCAAGGCTTTCATGCAACAAAGGCTTGGGGGAATCCGCGGCGATGGCGGGCCCGAACAGAAGCATGAAGAGCCCGAACCCGAAAAGGGCGGCCCTTGTTCTCATGGCGAAGGCGCAAAGGACGGAGGAAGGGTGGGTGGAGGAGGTCATCAGGGGATGGGGGGTTGAGTTGGGATTCATGCTGCAGATTCAGAATCGGATGGAAATCGTGCGAGGTAAATCATTTTGGACCACCCCCCTCAAGGGGGGTCGGTTTCAAAGGGTCGCGAACCTCGAAGGCCGCCGAGAAATCGGTAAAGAAGAACCTCTGGGGATCTCCGGGACACATTCGGAAAGCGGCATATCGGGAAGGGACGAGATCGGAGTGCAGGATTCTCCAGGACCTGCCTCCATCCATTGTCCGGAACAACCCGCATATTTTTTCCATTTTCTCCCTTTGCCCCACGGTGCTCACATAGAAGACCTCGGGATTCCTCGGATGGACCCCGAGGGCATGGGGCGCAAAAAAGGGCGCCTGGATCTCCCGCCAGGCATCCCCGCGGCGGCTTCCCACGAAGATGGATCCGCTGCTGGCCCAATGAAGCGACTCGGCATTGATGACCCAGAGATGATCGGGCGAGGATGGGCTCAGGGCGATATCAATCACATACTCGGATCGCAAACCCTGCCCGATTCGCTGCCAGCTTTCCCCGCCATCCATCGTTCGAAACAACCCGTTCTTCGCCTCCGAGATCGCATACAGGCAGCGTGAATCGGCGGGATGCATCACCAGTTTGGCGATCCCGACCTTTTCGTCCAGCCCCTGGGTGAGCGGCTTCCATTCTTTCCCTCCATCCACGCTCTTGAAAAGTCCCAGCTCTTTGCTGGCGATATAGAGGGTTCGGGCGGCGGGGGGAGACCGTGGGTCGATCACGAGGTCGTTGATCATGAACTCCGTGCCGGGAATGCGCGCCGTCTCGACGCGGGGCCCCGTGCGCTTGAAGGTCCGCCCCCCATCCTCGCTGAGGTAGAATCCCATCATCTGCGTCTCGCGCTTCCCCTTCGAAAGGCGGGTTCCCACATAGATCCGCCCCTTCACGTCCGGGTCGTAACCCAGCGCGAACGTATTTCGCTGCCCCTGGTAGGAATCCATGCCCCGGTAGGCGTACTCCCACCACTCGCCTCCATCCCGGGAAATCCTCAGCCCTTGGTCCATCAGGCCCACGGCATACGTCTTCGGGTCAAAAGGATCCTGGTCGAGGCATGTGGCGGCCGCCGCCCAGATGCCACGCCCGCGCATGAGGTGCGTGGACTCTTGAGGGAAACGGCCCGCCCCTTGCTCCCCGGGGACGATCCGCGAGCCGTAAACAATCCCCACATCCTCCCAGGACTTGCCCCCATTCGTGGTCCGCAGAACCGAATCATGGCTCGGGATCAGCGCCACCTTCGGGTCTGCGGCGCACATCGCGATTTGATAGGTGCCGCGCCAAAGCGGGTAAATCATGTCCCCCATGTTTCCCGGAGAGTCAGTCCGGTAGTCCCACAGGAGATGGCCGTCCTGGTCATCCCCGTAGCGGTCCGTGGCGCATTGATAATCGGAGATGTTTTTCCACGTCTCGCCGCCGTCCTCGCTCTTGTCGATAAATTGATGCCGACCAAGATAGAGCACGTCGGGACTGGCGGGGCTCCATCCCAGGGGATGGGGTTCCTGGAGTCCGTACACCGTTTCTTGTCGGTAGGTCGTTCGCCAGGTTTGCCCCAAATCCTCACTCTTCATCACACGCACCATCCCCGGACTCTTGCCCCTCGTGCGCACGCTCGCGACCAGCGTCGGCTTGCCGTCCCGGGGGATCACCACCAGGCTGTCCACCGCATCCTTCAGCGAGGTTTCCGAGAATGCGGCCCAGCTTACCCCCCCATCCTCGCTCACGCTCGCGCCATCGTGACCGTAGCGGAAGACCCGGAGATGCCCCACCCCTTCCCTAAACTCCGAGGTCGGGTCAATGACGAGATGCGCATAGTCCTGGCGTCCGAGTCCCAAGCCCCCCGGAAGAATCGTCCACGTCTCCCCTCCGTCCAGGGTCTTGATGAGCATTCGCTCCTTTCCCGGGCCGCCCTTCAACCCTTGGGAGGCATAAACGATCTCCGAACGATTGGGGTCCACCGCAATGCCCATGAACCAGTCCAACGGCCCCCCACGGTCTTTCATGGCCCGATACGTCATATTCCTCCAGTGGTCCCCGCCGTCCACGCTCTTGTAAAGACCCACCCCGGACCCGCACCAGACGATCCTCGGATTGGACGGATCCACCACGAGACCCATGGTCTGCCCGTATCCGGGCAACCCGTGGTTGTTCTCCCCGACGGCCCCGAGAACATGCCAGGTTTTTCCGCCATCCCGGCTTCGGAACACCTTGTCCTGGTCGGTTCCACAATACAGCGTTTCCGGGTTGGAGGGATCGATGGCGGCGCAGAGCAACGCCCCGCCAGTCCCCAGACCAAGCCGACGGAACGTCACGGACGCGCAGGGGGCATTCGTCAACAGGACGGCCTGAATGGGCGACAAGTCCTCGACGGGGGCGGGTTTCCCCTGGTCTTCATGGGTCGCGGGCGAGGCGCCGATGCGCGGCGTCGGGGGGCGACCGCATGACGACAAAAGAACGAGGGACAGAAGTGCCGCCGCGATTCTCCCCTCCGTTTTGAACAGTAAATACATGGCCTCAACTCCCCTTTAGGGAACCCAGAACGGAGAACTCTTGTAGGAGGGCACCTCCCCCGGCACCTGGAGCGGTCGGACACTCAGGTCCACGTAGCACACATGGGCCATCCCAAACGGCTGCGGAAAATAGATCGGATCCCCGGGGCCGAAACCGGTCCTGCGATGGCGCCCGCTCACGTGATTGGGCTGAAGAGGGCTCCCATTGGCACAGGTATCGAACCACAGTGCCGTGGCTGAGGGGTTCGCGATGGAGGACAACGACAAGCCACTCGGCTGGCCGGAGCTGTTGGTGCTGTAAACCACCCAATAATTGAGCCCGTAGCTGAAGTTCGGGTTCGTGCTGGGAACGCTCGGATTCAGCGTGTTGTCTCGCCCCCCCATCGGGCAAAAGGACACCGCGGGTCGCGTGGAAGAGGAGAGGTATTTGCCAAAGTAACAATAACTGGCCACATTCGGCGAAAGAGTGCCATCGAAGATGAAATTCGATAGATCATTTCCGTACGGTGCACGGCCGTCGTTGTCATTGGCGTATTGGGCGGTCGCGAGGCCGATCTGGCGCAAATTATTGATGCAGGCCATGGCCTTGGCGGCCTCGCGGGCGCTTTTCAGCGCGGGCATCAGCAGGGCCGCCAGGATCGCAATGATCGCAATGACCACGAGAAGCTCGATGAGGGTAAATGCAGCGAGCAGCGAGCGGGAAGCGGGGAGCGGGCCTGTAGGAGCCGTTACCAACGGCGACGTGAGGGGGCGGGAACCGGGTCGGAGGGAGGACGGTAAATCGCCGCTGGCAGCGGCTCCTACAAGAAATGAGGCCCCATGCAGCCCCAAGGGCTGATTCGGTCGTGGCGGACTGCAGCTACACCGTGATGCGATCACACCCGGCGACGAAGGAAGGCCAGGAGCACCAGCCCGGATCCCACGGCAAGCATCGTCGAGGGTTCGGGGATCGGGATCAGCAAGCCATGGCCAGCACCCCACTCGCTGAAGTCATAAACCTGCCCCATGAGGTAGGCGTTATTGGAATCGAACTTGTCGTAGTAGAGGTTGATGTCCGGCAGGATCAGCGCCGAAAGCAGGGTGTTCGTCAACAAGGAGGCGTTCGTGTTCCAGGCCGAGAGGTCCAGCCAACCCACGTAGAGGGCGTTGACTCCTTTTTCCCCGGTCAACGTCAGGCGGTTCCCCGCGGCAACGCTCAACTGTCCGATCGCAAAGTTGGTGGCCAGGCTCGTGTGGCTGATCCAGTTCGACCCCAGATCCAGCGCGGTGCTGCCGGCCAGGTTCAGGATGTGGTTCGTGCCGGCCACCGTCGCGTTGGTGAAGATCACCGAGGCGTCGGCGAGGTTGAAGCCCATGCGATTCGTGCTCTGCAGTACGAAGTCCTTCTGGAAGACGAATAGGTCACCGTTGCTTCCCTGCAGGGTACCCGAGGCGGTCACCGTGAGGTTGCTCGCGAAGGTGTTCGTTGAGGGATCGCTGCGGTAGAGGCCGCCGATCACCACAGGCGCGGTGTAGGTCACGCGGCTGTTCACGACGTTGATCGTGCCCGAGTTGCTCACCACCCCGCCCACGGTCGAGTTGCCGTTGCTCACCTGGAGCAACCCTCCCGAAAGGATCCTCAGGCCGGAACTGCCAAAGGCACTGTTCGCGGCGAGGGAGAGCAGGGTCGCGTTGGTATTGACGGTGAGGCCGTCGGCGAACGAATGCGTCCCCCCCATGAGATTCATGGCCGCGACTCCAACGCCATCCCCCACCACCAGGTTCGCTGCGTTGGAGATCAGCGTGGCCCTGGTGTTTAGAGTTCCCCCGACCATGCTGAACGCGCTGCTGGCCCCGTTGCTCGCCACCAGATGGTCTACCGTCACCGTGCCGTTGCTCATGACCAGCGTGCCAACCCCCGCCGGGCCGACCTGCAACAGGGCGGTCCCGCCGGCGTTGGTGATGAAGAGGTTGCCGCCCGACATGCGGACCATTCCCGTGGAGCCAACACTATTCCCGATGGTCAGGCCTGAAAACACGTTGGTGCCTCCCGCGATCGCGAGCGTATCCGCCACGCCCGCCGCATATCCCGCATAAACGTTCTGGGCCAGCCAGGTTCCCCCCGAGACCGTCATGGTTCCCGCCCCGTTGAAGCCGACGTAGGTGGTCGCGCTGTTACTCGTCACCAACTGCCCACCGGACAAGATGACGGTTCCAGTGCTGCCTGCGTTAACCCCGACGACCAGGTTCATGATATTGGTTCCGCCGGAAAGGTTGAGAAGCGAGGGGGGGGCTCCCGAGCTGGTCCCGGCGTAGACATCCTTGGCCAACCATGTTCCTCCCGAGGCCGTGATGCTTCCCACGCCCAGAGTGCCGAGGTTGACGATACCATTGGTCGTCACCAACTGGCCGCCCGTGATGGCGAGGGTTCCGGTGCTGTTCGCCGCATTGCCGAGGTAAAGGTTCGCGAACGACAGCACGTTGGTGCCACTCGAGAAGTTGAGCGCACCCGAGGAACCGCCGGAATACCCCGCATAAATGGTGGTGGCCAGCCACGTCCCTCCCGAGGCGATCATGCTTCCAATCCCCGAGTACCCAACATAGGCGCTCACATTCCTCGTATCCAACTGTCCGCCCGCGAGAACTACCTTGCCGGTACTGTTGGCGTTATATCCCACGAAGAAGCTGCTCCCCGCCCTGGTGACCACGCTGGTACCCCCGTCGAGCGCGAGCGTCCCCGAGGACCCCGCAATATTTCCCACGTAGAGATACTGTGAAAGCAATGTCCCGTTCGACACCGTCAGAGTGCCTACACCAGAATCTCCCACGTTGATGCGCGCGGTCGCCGCGGCATTCGTGGCCAGCAACTGCCCGCCAGTCAGAAGGACCGCACCTGTAGCGGAACTGCTGCCCCCGACCGAAAGCGTGTTAAGGAAGTTGGTGCCCCCCGCGATCGTGAGCGAACCAGACGACCGGGCGTTCAGCCCCACGTTCACCGTGCTGGCCCGCCAGATTCCATTCGATACGGTCATGACTCCCACGCCGGCAGAGCCGATATTCGCCGCCGTGCCGGCCGTCGTGTCCAGTTGGCCGCCCGTCATGAGGACGGTCCCAGTGGAACCCGCGGTGCCGCCAAGGATGAACGAGGTCCCAGTGTGGGTCACCACGTTGCTGCCTCCGGCAAGGGTCAACACCCCCCGGCCGGTCGCCGCGTTCCCCACGGTGAGATACTTGGTGACAAAGGTGCCATTCGACACGGTCATCTCCCCCGCCCCCGCATCACCGACCCAGGTCGTCCCGTTGGTCACGATCAGCGCCCCACTTGCGAGGAGGACCGAGCCCGTCGCCGTAGATGAGCCATAGCCCACGGAAAGGTTGGCGAACGTATTGGTGCCGCCGAACACATTGAGCACCCCGCGGGAGCCCGAGTTCGGCCCGAGGTTAACCGTCTGAGCCAGCCAGGCACCGTTCGAAACCGTAACCAACCCCACCCCGCTCTGGCCGATGGCGGCCGCGTTGTTGGTCGTCACCAACTGGCCATTGTCCAGCACGAGGCTCGAGTTGGCACCCAAGGAGAGCGTCCCGAGAACACCCAGGGGGGTGGCGTTACCGCCGAGGTAAAGCGTGTTGATCGCCCCGCTGGCCGCGGAAATTGTGAGATTGGTCACCCGTAAGTTACCGCCCGGCGTGGCGGCATCAACCGTCACCGTCTTGCTCCCCGCATTGGTGATGTAGACGACTGGATTGTCGGCAGGGGCCGTTCCAAGCAACCAGCTGCCGTCCGTCGCCCACAGGCCACTCCCTGAATTGGTCCAACTATTGGTCTGCGCATGGCCCACCACCGGCAACCCGATCGCAAGCAGACCGAGGAAAAGGGTGGCGGACAGAAACCCGCGCGCCGGGAAGGCTGGCCGGGAAGGGACTTGGGACACGCGTTGGGATGGGATTGAGTTCATGTTCTTCTCCGATCATGCGCAGGGTTGACCGCGGGTAATGCAAGCGGGGTGCATATAACGCATTACATTCGGGTGAAAGAATACACAGGGTCAGGCTCCTCGCGCAATCATTTTTTTATATTTTGAAGGCTTCTTACGAAGCGCGGCAGGCAGGATGATCACGGTTGTAAAATTTCTCGCAATCTCTCACTTGGCCTGCGGACAGGCGCTCAACCGCGAAGCGCCTCCTCCAGTCCCCGACATTTTGCCTCGAGGGAAGCGGGGTCGTAGAAACGGGCCCGAGCTTCCTGGTGAAAACCGAGGCGTGCATCGGCATGAACCCGGGGGATCGCCCCGCGACAGTTTTCCAGCTCGTCACGCATGATTCGACGGACCGAGTCGTCCAGCGGAAGATCGCAGGGCGGACGGAGGCCGAGCCGCTTCATGGCGGCCAACTGCCATTGATGGAAGCGGAAGAGGTGGCCCACGCTGACGAGGTGATGCCCGATCATCTCCGCGCAACCAAGCTCCTCATGGCGGTGTCGCTGATGCTCGGGCGCGGCAGCGGGGATGTTCAGGGCGTTGCGGTAGCTGCGCAGCCCCTCGTCCCACAGGACCGCCATGAATTCCAGCGAAGCGATCACCTCCTCCAGCGTCCAGTCCCCCAAGGTATCCCCAAGACGATCCCCCCAAGGCGAGTGAACGATCCATGATGGCCCCATGGGGTGGCCGCGGTAATGCGTGGCCAATGGGTAGGCCGGCGCATAGTTGATGGGGGAATGGTAAAGAAAACCAAAGCTGAAGGGATAAAGGTCGAAGGCGGCCCCAAACCGTTGCCAGGCCACCAATAAAGATTCCTCCTCCGCGTCGCCAAAATAGGAAGCGGCGATGTCCTTGCCGAAGGCCACCGAATCCGGCCAGCGCCCCGGGCTCTCGGTAAATCGCTGGAAAGCGTGGGTGTTCAGAGTGAGGCTGCAGCCGAAGTTCCAGCAGCCCATCACGCCTTTCACCCCTTCCCGGAGCAGCCCCGTCCATTTGTCAAACAGGTGGTGCAGGAGCGGGAGGTTCGGGACCGTCGCCAGCTCGTGGGTGGTATTGATCTGCAGCTTGGCGTGGACGGGCGTCCCTCGTGCGGCGCGATGCGTCTCCACGAATCGCTCGCTCGGGCCGACATATCCAAGGGAATACTCGTCAATCGAGATCGGGCGCCCCTGCCATTGGCGGGTTCCCCCGCGCTCCCAGTCAACCAGCAGTTCAACCCCCTCGGGCAGGCACGAGGCGATCTCGCGCTGGGGATCGCGGTACCACATGGACCAACTCCAGTTCCATGCAAGGATGCGCGGGGGATTCGGCATTTTCCGGGCCGCCTGGCGCCAGCCCCCGAGCAGGTCCAGGACCACCGCGGCGGGGCCGCGCTCGCGGCAGCGGGGACAATCCAGCTCGCGCGTGGCCAGCGGTTGATACTTGTCCCCGGTGGGGAGGCAGACGTGGTGCGACCAGCAGTGGCTGAAGTACTCGCTGGCCGTGATCAGGATCACCCCCTGCAACCCCTCCGTTTCCCGCAAGACCTGTTCCACGGCAGCCTGGAAGAAGCGCCGCCCAAGGGGGGTGGACATGCAAAGGGCGGTCATGTCCATGGGTCCCCTCGGCAGGGCGCGGGCACCGTCCGACGCATGGGCGTCCCTTTGCCAGGCGGAGTTGCCGAAGTGATCGGCGCGCGAGGCCCCCCTCACCTCCGGATGCGAGCGCCAGAATGGATGGGCCACCGGGAGCGCGAGCGGCTCGTTGAAAAAGAGCCACACCCCCACCCCGGACTCCCGTCCGCGGCGGATCACTTCCCGGAGATTTGTGACTCGCTCCCCCGCCTTCGGGCGGTTGAGTTCCGGGAAGACCCGCGAGTCCATCAGGTCGTAGAGTTGCCCGCGTAACCAGATGGCATCGAACCCACCCCCCCGAATCGCGGCAAGATTCTCCCGCGTATAGACCTCGGCACACTGGAGAATCTCGTCCCCATTGAAGTCGCTGGCGGGCGAACGCCAGATGCGGGGGCTGAGCGGTGCGGCCATATCGACTATCGCCAATCCGTGGCAATCTGGGCCGCGGTCCTGAAAACTCCCCCCCGAGATTTCAGCCCCTTCAACAGCGCGTCGAACTGCGCCACGGCATGGTCGCCACAGTTCTTGACGATGAACGGATCTGGCTGGACGGCGCCCTCTCCGTAGTGAATCGGCCCCTGGGGCATCGCGTGAAATTCCCAGGGGTGAAAATAGAAACACAGCACCGCGCGTTGGATCCCTTTCCCCTCGAGAAATCGCAGGTGCTGGTCCACGTGTTTCAGCAGAGCCGCCGCCGACTCGGTGCGGAAAATCGGCCACTGGTCGCGGTCGCGACCATACGAATCTCGACTGGGAATGCTCAGGTCGGCAAAGTTGGGAATCTCCACCAGCCGAAGGTCCCCCTCCTTCGTCCAGTCCGCGGAGTTCGGATGGTAAGGGACCAGGCGTCCCTGGAAGAAATACAAGGGATAGCTGGCATCGCTCACGTACCCCAGCTCTTCCAGCGCGTTGCAGACCGCCGTCGAACCGAAGAGGCGGGGACACCGGAAGCTTCGCGGACGCACCCCCGCCACCTCCTCCACCCAACGCGTGTTCAACTCCAACCGGGATTTCACCTCATAGGGCAGGAGCGGCTCCATGCTGGGAATGGGAAAAATCGCCTCCCCCACCGTTTCGTGGAACAAGCTATGCGCCCCGATCTCGTGGCCCGCCTCCTTGACCATGCGCACCGATTGCGGGACTTCCCTGGCCGCCTTGCCCACGAAGTAGAAGGTGCCGGTGACCCCGTGCCTCTGGAAAACCTCGAGAACGCGGGGGGTGCCGTGGGTAAGCCCCTCGTAAAAGGGGGTCCAGGATCCCACGTCCGTTTCCATGTCAAACCCCAACAGGACTTGCAGGTCGTTCATCGGCGACTCACTCGGCAGCAAACCCCATCACGGTGTAGTAGGCAAGGTTCGGTTGGCGGATGTCCATTCTTCCGATCTGGGCCACGATGGGCTCGTTGCTTTCCAAAACCAGGGCGTATTGCCCCTCGGGAATTCGGATGCGAAACGGCCCGATGGGCTCGTCCGTTCGGAAGCACACCACACGTTCCGCCGACACCTCCAGGGGTTCCACCACCAACGGGGGCTTGTCGCTGAAGTAGACCGTCATCCGCAACGTGGCGTGACGGGGCCCCGCGTTGAGTACGACCAAGGACTCGTGGCCATGCGTCTGCTCGTTCCGAAAGTTTGGATCGTACGGCTGGAGCGGGGGGAGATCCCCGTCGGGAAATACCCAAATCCTCTTCCCAATCGCCCGACCGCTCACCTCGCGGCCTCCCTCAGACCCGAGTGGCGCGTACCGAAGAGCTCGCAGCCTGATTCGGTGATCCGGCAGCCGTTCTCCCAGCGCAGGCCGAAGGGGCGGCCATTCTCGCGCGCCAGCACACTGCCCTCGGGGGTGTAGAAGAAGGTGTCGATCTGGAAGGTCATGTTCGGCTGGAGGGCATACTCACTGCTCGTCTCAATCCACGGGCGCTCCACCTCGATCATCCCGATGCCGTGGCAGGGCCCGTAGAGCATGTACTCGGCAAACCCCTCCTTCTTCACGAACTCGGCATAGCGAAGGGCCACCTCCTTCGCCGGCGTGCCCGGCTTCATCAGGGTCTCGGTGTAGTGGTGGGCCTTGAGGCCGAACTCCACCAGTTTCCGCACCGCGGGGTTGGGCTTCCCGACACAGACGGGGCAACCCCAACTCGCCGAGTAGCCATGGATGCGTGCCGAGAGGTTCAGCTGCACCAGGTCCCGCTCCTCGATTTGACGGTAGCTCGGACGCCCGATGGCATGGCTGCTCGAGATCCCCGCCAGCACGTACTGCGGCAACCCCTCATATTCCGCCCCGTTGGCGTAGATGATCTCCTGGGCCACCCCGGCGATCTCCAACTCCGTCATGCCGGGCTTCATCCTCCGAATCGCCTCCAGCGTCGCCTGTTCCGAGAGACGGAACGCCTCGCGCAGGCAGCCTACCTCGGACGAAGACTTGATCGCGCGCTGCTGGAAAATTAGGTCGTCCGCCTTGATGATCTCCGCGTCGGGGAAACCCGCCTTCAGGCCCATGTAGACGGGAAGGGGCAGGATGGCCCAACCGGCAAGCCCGATCTTCCGAGGCTTCCGCCCAAGGGCTTCCTGCATCACACTCGGGAAGGTGTTCACCGCGATGCTGGGGTAGTCCGGCTCGGCCGGCTCCCGGTACTCGACCAGCTTACGGATCTCGGAAATCACCGAATGGCTGCGGGCAAAAGTCTCACTCTCCGGCCCGATCAGCAGGACGGGCTTCCCCTCCGCGGGGATGAGGACTCCCGCCGACTCGAAGATTGGCCAGTAGTCCGAGAGGTAGCGGACATTGGCAAAATCCGCCTCGTTGGAGTGGGCAATCCAGGCATCGAGGCCCGCCTCCCGCACCCGTTTCTGGGTGCGCGCGAGGCGATCCTTGAACTCCTGCACGGGAATGGAGAGGGGCATTTTCATATAATGGTTTATACAGATTGCCACGGGCCGCCCTTCTTGCAAGAATCTTTTTATGCGAACAAAACGCGTGACCATGGACGACGTGGCGCGGCGCCTCAGCCTCTCCAAGTGCACCGTCTCCAAGATCCTCAGTCGCGCCTTCGACGGTTTCACCTACGCACCCGCCACCATCCGCCGCGTCGAAAAGATGGCCCGCCACATGGGCTACCAACCGAACATCCATGCGCGCGCCCTGCGCACGAGCCGCAGCCACCTCATCGGGCTCGCCCTGCCCACGGGCTCCCTCCCCTTCTTCGGGATCCTAACCGAATGCCTCGAAGCCGAGCTCCGCGCCGTGGGTTACCAGGTCCTGGTGGCGCATAGCCGCAACGATCCGCGAACGGAGCGCGAGATCATCCGCTCCCTCGTCGCCCGCGGGGTGGATGGCCTTCTCTGGATGCCGGTCCGCACGAGATTCGAAGCCAGGGTTCTCGGCCTCGACCCGCATTTCCCCGTGGTCCTTCTTGACCGCCCACTCATTTCGACCCGCCTACCCCTCGTCGCCACCGATAATCACGCGGCAACCCAGGAACTGGCCCACCGTCTCGTGGCGTTGGGACACTCCTCGGTTGCCGCGTTCAACGCCCCACGGGCCGACCGCAGCATGGTCGAGCGCGAGGAGGGACTCCGCAGCGTGCTGGGGCGCGGGCTGTTCGTGTTGAACATGGACAATGACCCCACCGCAGCCCGCAAGGCGGTGGGGAAAATCGTGACCTCCCATCGCCCCTTCACGGCCCTGGTGACCCTCTCCGAACCTCTTTCGATCGGTGCCCTCGCGGGACTGAGGGACGCCGGATGGGGAATCCCCGACCGGATCTCGCTTGCCGCTTTCGATGACTTCCCACTCGCGGCCCAGTGGAGCCCCCCCATCACGGCCGTGCGACAGGACCTTCCCCGAATCGCGGCGGCCGCCACGGCGATGCTCCTCGCGCGACTCCGCCACCCCGCCTCCCTTCCCCCGTCGGTCCGTATCCCCGCGTTGCTCGAATGGCGCGAGTCCGTGACCCGTCACTGAAAAACACAGCCTGAGCGGCCTTCCATTTTGAATCTCGGACTCGTAGGGTTCGGTCAGTGACAGGTTCCTTGTCGGACAGCAGTTTTATGGTAACTACTCAGCTTCGCATGGGCACGACGAAGCGTGCCCCTCCAATCCCGTTGGCCAAGGGAGGGGCACGCTCTGTCGTGCCCTCGGCAACCCGCGGATAAACCTAGCACCTGAGCAGTTGCATTTTATGAACGCAATTGAGACGCGCGCTTTGAGCAAGGAATACGTGAGTGGCTGGAGGCGCCAGACCCGCTTACTGGCCCTGGATGGACTTGATCTCACGGTGGCACCGGGGCGCATCTTCGGCTTCCTCGGCCCCAACGGCGCGGGCAAATCCACCACCATCAAGCTCCTTCTCGGCCTGACCTCCCCCTCGCGCGGAAGCGGCTCGATGCTTGGAATGCCCATCCACGACAAGCGTGCGCGCGAACACGTCGGGTTCCTCCCGGAGGACCCGTCGTTCTGTTCCTACCTGCGTGCGGACGAATTCCTAGAGTTGTGCAGCCGCATCCTGCACATGAGCCGTCAGGACAGCCGCCGCCGGATCCCCGAGACGCTCGCGCTGGTGGGCCTGACGGGGCGGGAACGAACCCGCCTCTCCGAGTTTTCCAAGGGCATGCTCCAACGCATCGGCCTGGCCCAGGCGCTTTTGAACGACCCAGACATGCTGGTGCTCGATGAGCCCCTGAACGGGCTCGATCCTCACGGAAGAAAGGACTTGAAAGACATCCTCGCGAAGCAGAAGAGGGAGGGGAAGACGGTCTTTTTCTCAAGCCACATCCTTTCCGATGTGCAAGAAATGTGCGACGAGGTGGGCATCCTCAACCGCGGGCAACTCATCGCCTCCGGCGCTCTGGCCGAGTTGCTCCCCTCCCGCCGGGTCTGCCTTCGGGTGGAGCACCTCGCTCCGGACGTTCTTGCCCACATCGCGCCAATGACCACCGCGATCCGACGAGAGGAGCACGGATGGAGCGTGGAGTTGACTTCACCCGAACAAAAGGAAACCGTCCTTGCAATCCTTGGAGCGGAAGCCAATTCTCGCACGCAGGTCTCCGTCGTCTCCGAATCGCTCGATGACTTTTTTTTTCGCAACATCGCCGAGAACAACGCGGCACGCGGCCTGGCGCCCGCCGCTGCACAGGACTGATTCTTTCACGCAAGGAACCCCATGAACGACATCCTCACCATCTGCCGCACCACCTGCACGCGCGTCCTGCGCACGCGATCCCTCTACGCCTTGCTGGCCGCCGTGCTGGCGCTCGTCGCGATTGCCCACCTCTACACCGACCTGACCGGCGGCCGCCAGAAGGAGCTGATGTACGACGCGGGGGGCGCGCTCCTCACGCTGGTGGGAATCCTCACCGCCCTCATCGTGACCTTTGATATCGCGCGCGACCTCCGCGAAAAGGTGGTGTTGGTTCTGCTTTCCAAGCCGTTGGGCAGGGCGCACTACCTGGCGGGCAAGTTCCTCGGCGTGGTGTGGCTGATGACCATCAACCTGGCCGTCCTCACCGCCGGGGTTTTCTGGCTGTTGCACTGGGAGAATGGAGTGTGGCCGTGGAACTTCCTGCAACTCGCCCTCTCCACGTGGGGCGCGATGGTGATGGTCACGGCGGTCGGCGTCGTGTTTGTTTCCGTTTTTAACGAGCTGCCCGCCGCGCTGTTAACCCTCCTCACCTTCGTGATCGGCCAGTCCACCGAACGGCTCTTCCACGCGGGTCCGCGCCTGGTGCGCCTGGCGGGGAGCCTGCTGCCCAACTTCGGGCTGCTGGACTTCAAAACAGAGTTCGGAAACGGCATCGCCATTCCATGGCTTCTCATCGCGGTCGCGGTCGTTTACGCGCTCGTGTACAGCCTCGCGATGCTTTCCCTGGCCTCCCTCCTCTTCCAACGCCGCGACCTGGCCTGAATCCCTTTCTCCCACGGAGATCCTCCATGAACGTCAAAACTTTAAAATCCACCATCCTGCTCCTGGTCCTGGCTTTGATCGGCAGCATGTTCCTGAGCGCCCATCTCGCCCGTCGCCGCGCCCCTCTCATCGTGCGCTCTCCCCATGACACCCCCTTGGTGCGCACCGGCTTCAATAAGGTGATGTCCCATCTGGCCTGGATGCGCCTGATCCAGTTGCGCGGGGGCATGGACAAGGTGACTCCCCAGCGGGCCGAGATCCTCGCCCAAAAATACGAGTCGCTCACCGACATGGATCCCCTCTTCCTCCAGGCCTACGAGCAGGGCGCGCTCGATATCGCATGGGAAAATCCCGAAAGCGCCCTGAGGCTTCTGGATAAAGCTATTTCCATGAAGCAGGTCCGGAGTTGGAAACTCCCGTTCATCGCGGGCTTCCTCGTCAAGACGCGACTCAACGATTCCCAGCGCGCCATCCGTTATCTCGACATCGCCTCCCGCCTTCCCGACCGCCCGTCCTACGTCCAACGCCTTGCCATCAACGCCAAAACCGATGCTGTCGGACGCGACCCCGTTCGCGCCCTGAACCTATGGGTCGATTACTACACCGGCGGGCCCGGGGGGCTTGGTGAGATGGGACGGCACGGAACCTTCATGGCCGGCCCTTCCGGCGAAAATGATGCAGATCGTAAAATCGCCCTGACCCAGATCAGCCGTCTCTCCTCGAAGATCATCGAGTCCGCGCAGAAGCAGCTCCAGACCGAACGCGATCCCGCCGCCCAAAAAATGCTCCAAGAACGCATGGACCAGACACGCAAGACCACCTCCCTCATCTATGGCAACGCGCGCATCTGCCCGAAGTGTTTTCGTCCCTACCAGGCTGGCGACCGCTTCTGCGTTTATGATGGCGTGAAGGTGGATCCCTTCAACGTTTGCTCGCGATGCCAGGTCACGGTGGGTCGCGGGGCTTACTGCCCGATGTGCGGTTTCCAGCAGAAGTAACCCGTTTCCCTCGACGACGCCTCCGTTACGCTTCACTCCATGCCGCGAGGAAGGCTGCGTGCCGTCGTTCTGGTTATCGCGTTTCTCGCCGCCCTCCTCGCGCTTTTTCTCACCGACCGCGTCCTGTCCCGGACCACGGGTTTTGACGACCCCTTCGGACGGGGCTCGTCGGGCATCTCCTGGCTTGACGAGTTGTTCGCGAAACGCGCCGCCCAACAGCAGGAAAAACGTCGCCTGCTCCAGGCGCTGAAGGACGCGCGGGGAACGACGGCGCGCCTTTCCGTCCTCGACGCCATCGCGCAGTTTGAGTCCAAGTCTGGCCGCGCGGACAGCGGTCTCCGCCTGAAAACCCTCCGTGCGATCACGGAAGAGGGGGGCACGCGACCCGAGACCGTCCCGGCGTGGAAGGAACTCCTGCAACGCAACCGCTCCCACGAGCCCGACGAGAAGACCGGCCCCCTCTTCGAGTCGTATGTGGCCGCCGTTGGCAACATGCCCGACGAACCCCAAAAACTCACCCACCTTCTCGCCGCGTGGAAACTCAGCCAGGATCTCCGTCGTCCCGACCTGGAAGGCTCCATCCTGCGAAGCATCGACACCGATTTCCCGAGGTCCATCGAGGCGATCCCCGCCTACGAGGCGCTGGCGGCGCGGCGACACGCCGAAGGCGACTCTGCGGGAGCGAAACAGGCCGAGTCCTCCGCAGCCGAGGGGCGAAAACTCATCCTCCGAAAGGCGGATGAGCGCCAACTCATCTCCGAGCTGCAACAAGCGATCAACCGCAAGGATTCCCGCCAGGCCATGCAGATCTTTCTCCAGCTTTCCCCCAACCTGCTGCCATCGCAGAACTACTGGGGGCTTTTCACCCTCCTTCTCCCGCTCGTCACCGAGCGTGAAGGCCTCCCCACGGCGCGAACGTTGCTCTCGCATGCGATCGTTTTGCTCCCCCAATCCACGCTAACCGAGGCCCAGCAAGCCGCCCTTTTCACCTCGGCCGCGCTGGCCGAATGCGAACAGGGACACCTCAAGGAATCCGCCACCCTGCTCAATCGGGCCCCCCTCTCCCCTCCCGCCGCATGGCGCCCACATCTCGCCCAAAGAATTTGGGCGGCAGGGCCACCCTCCCCCTTGCCCTCGGATTTTGTCGGCACGGCCGTGGAAATTCCCAAAACCTCCCCCGCGAGCGACACGAAAAAGTGGAGTCCATGGTTCGACCTCATGATGCGGGAAAAACAAAAAGCGTCCGTCGCCAAACCCTCCACGCGCTGGCGTGCCACGCGCGACGACCGCGCCCTGCACCTCGAGATCGAGTGCGCGGAACCCGAGCCTTCCCGCATGGTGCTCCAGGGACGGCCTCCCGACCATCCGGACCTCTGGAAGGATGACTGCGTGGAGGTTTTTCTTGGCTCCGCGCGCGGCGAAACGGCCTACGGCCAGTGGATCATCAACGCCCGGGGCACGCTGACCGACGCCCTGCTTCGTCCACAGAAGGTCCTGCTGCCATTCACCTGGAAATCGGACCCACTCTGGAATTCCGATGCGCGGATCGCGGCGTTCAACACCCCGGATGGCTGGAGAATCCGCGCTGCCATTCCGTGATCATGCCTTGGCATCCGCATGTCGGACAACGCCTGCTTCTTCAACCTTCGTCGTCAGCGCCGGGCCGGAGGAAAACAGGAAATCTTCTCCTGGTCGGAAAAGGGATTTTCTGAACACGCGCCACAGACCCAGAACTTACTCCTCTTGTCCCCGTCAACCCCCCACAAAAAACAACTTTCGCCCTCTCCCTAACCCAGATCCCGTCGGGAGAAGAGAAAATACGCCGCCGGCAGAGCCGCGGCCACGTAGGCGACCGTGTAGCCCGCGAGCCATCCGAGGAAGACCCACCCGCCCATGGACTCCGTCCTCCAGGTATAAAATTGCCAGTTGGGCAGGACGTGGTAAGCCGCGAGGGTCACCGGTGCCGCCCACCCCGGCAGGAAACACCTGCCAATGGGGGGCAGGATGAAAATCAGGTAGCCCGCCAGATAAAAGGCGATCCCGAAGATCGTGGCGGCCGTTTCGGACAGCGCCACGGACACCAGGATCACCAGCGCCGAGAGAGCCAACACCTGGAGGGCGAGTTGAAACGCCGTGATTATGAACTCCCGCTGAACTCCCACGCCCCCCGCCATACCCTCCGCGGCGAGTGCCGCCATCTCCACCCCAACAAGAAGAACGCCCAGCAGCAGGATGCCGAGAAATTTGCCGGCCAGATAACCGCCGCGCCCCAACGGCTTGGAGAGGTAAAAATGCGCGTTGCGCGAGACGATGTCCCGCGGAATCTCCACGCTCCCGATGAAGATCACCAGCAACTCCGCAAAACCCGCCGCGGCCAGGAGGCCCAAACGCCGCTCCTCCGCGTTTTCCAAAAAAAATCCTACCAGGAAAGCCGCCCCCACGCTGCACGCCAAGACGCCGCCCAGCACCGGGTCCAACACGCGCTTCCAAACCGTCCTCGCCAACGCGAAACAGGCCGCCGCCTCCAGCAAAAATCGCCTTCCGAAAACCATGCGTCACATCATCATCGTCTCGACCGCCCCGAGGCAAGCCCGGTCGCCTTCCGTCCGTGCCGGTTGTAGATGGCAAGCGGCCGAGGATTTCCTAGAGGCGTTCACTTTCCTTCGAGCGCTCGCAGCAGGTGTTGGAGGAAGACCACGTTGTCGCAACAGGTGTAGGCCATGCTCCCGCCCATGCGATGGAAGCTCTTGCAGAAGCGAAGGTAGTAGGACGGGTCGTCGCGAGGAGGTTCTCCACGGCTCCAATCCCATCGCCCCGCGTCCTGGAGGTCCACCACGAAGATCCGATGATCGAGGACGATGGGGCGCTTTTCCCGCAGGCGGAGGTTATTCACGCAACTGAGGCTCTTCTCGAACACCTGCGGCGCCATGATCGCGGACCCGACGGACAGCAGCACCCCACCATCGAGCCCATCGACGGCATGGCCGAACACTCGGAAATCCGTCCCCGCGGCCCGCCCAATCGCCGCTCCGTCAAAGAGCGGATGATTCGAGATGATGTCGTAGCCGATGCCGGGGTGAACGCTGACGGAAACACCGCCGAGGAACGCCCTCGCGAGAATCGAGAACCGTTTCCACGGGTGCTTGACCGACAGGAAGCCGCCGGGTAGCCGCAGGGAGGTCATGGCCTTGAGAAGGTCGGCCCGAGCAGCGGCGAGCGGGTGCCCCGGTTCGGCGCGGATCGCCGACTCGAGCCCAGAGGGAACGGGAAGATTCAC
>CAZZBZ010000030.1:0-16831 GCA_964653025.1 uncultured Verrucomicrobiota bacterium | reverse complement strand
GCGTCGCAAGGTGGGAAATCCACCCCCCCTCGGCGAGTCGTGCCACCACGGGCCCGCCGCCGTTTTTCACGAGGTGCGCGCCGTACATGAGGATGACGCTCGCGTTTCGCGCTCGGGCCTGACGGATGGCCACGGCACAGGACGAAATCCCGTCCAAGACCGCGGGAGGAGCCGTCGGGAGCGGGGCCGACGGATCCACCATGGTTTCTTCGACAGACGCCATGCTTCGGCGCTCAGCAAGCGGGAAGACCCTGAGATTTTCGAGCGGGAGGCGGGGATATGGGTTGCTCATGGTTCGGTTCCGGGTTCACTCCATTTCTTGTGACTTCATCCGGTGGAGCGACTTCGGTTTCCCGACGAGAAACAGGATCCCACAAAACAGGCTCACGACGGGGACGCTCACTGCCCAGAAGACCAGGGAGAGCGCGACCGCCTGATCCTTCCCAAGTCCCCCGACGTCCGAGAAGAAGAAGAGGAACGCCGTCTCACGCAGCCCCAGTCCCCCGACCGAGATGGGGATCGCCGAGAAGGCGTTAATGAGCGGGCAGTACACGAGAAAACTCCCGATCCCCAGACGCTCCACACCCAGTGCGAGCCCCACAAACCATGCGACGACCACGACGGAGACATGCACCAGCACGGACAGTCCCAGCGCGGCGAGGAGCACCCCGGGGCGTGCCCCATACTCCTCGTAGGATTCCGAGAGCTGCGCGAGGGTTTTCTTGAAGGGCATGTAGTGCCATGCGTGGGAAAAGCCCGGGAGAGAGCCGAGCCACTTGCGAAGCGAGAAAAGGGCGATGGCCACACCCGCGCATGGCAGGGAAGCGAGGATCGCCCACGCCAGCGGACGGGTCTGCGGCTGGTCCATCAGAAGCGGAAGGTTTGTCAGCGTCATCACCGTGGCCAGCGCGAGGAGGCCGGCCATCCCGATCAGGCGGTCCACGGCAATGCTCAGCACGGCGCGCGCCTTCTGCTCGGGGGCGGCCTGCGCCACATACCACGCCTTGACAACATCCCCACCGGTCGCCCCCACGAGGAAGGCGTTAAAAAACATTCCCGAGGCGGTAATCCATGTGGCGGGATATCCTCCAAGGTGGATCCCCTGCACGCCGAGGAGCATGCGCCATCGGACAATCCCGAAGCCGGCGGTGACGAAAATGGCGCCGAGAGCGGCAAGAAGCCAGCCGACTCGAGCGTGGCGCACCTGGGCCCAGAGTTCATGGAGCCCGTTCGGGCCGAGCCGATGGATCACCCACCACACGATCCCCGCGGTGATGAGCAATTTCGAGGCGATGAGAATTTTCTTTTTCATGGGGTCGTTGACAGTTTCTTGATCAGCGGGGCGAGCCGTCCCGGAATCACCTCGGCGGGAATTCCGGGGTGGATCTCGAAAATTTTTGGAATGTCAGCGCGCAGCGACGCGGCAAGCTGGTCGAACGGCACCGAGCCATCCCCCGGCAACTGGTGATCGTCCTCAGGCCAGATCACGTCGTGGAGGTGGGCCCCGACCAGCCGCCCCTGGAACTTCCGAAGCCACGCCACGTGGTCCGCAAGACCGAGGTTCTCCCACATCTGGACGTGGCCTGTGTCGTGCCAGTAACCGAGATGCTCGGGGGAAAACTCCGCCAGCATCCGCTCGAGTTCGGACTCCGAGGGCACCTCGTCCAAACGCGCCCGACTCTCAACGCCCAATACGAGATTCCTCAGTCGCGCCTCCTCCACGAGGACCGCGAGGCTTTTCATCGCGCGGGAGAACGCGCCGCTCCCCTTCGCATCGCGTTGCTTTCGCGCCCGCTCGACGAGGGCGCGGTGCCCCGGGGTGTCCCGTTTCCCCGCGGCAACCGACGCCAGCAGCGGTTCCACGGGGTCCGTCATCCTCACCCTCCCCATGTGCAGCACGATGTACCGCGCCCCCATCTTCTCGGCAAAGTCCATCGTGGCGATCGTCGCGCGCACCGCCCTGGCGCGCTCCGACTCGCGCTCCGAGGAAAGGATGTGGACATTCGGCGCGGATCGGATGTAGCCCACCGGCAGCGGGCAGTAGTTGTGCAGGCTGACCACACGGATCCGAGGGTCCTTCTCCCGTGCCTTCTGGATCCCCTCGATGAGGCTGACCCGGATCCCGTGGCTCAGTTCCACGTTCAGGAAACCCATGCCCACGATTTCGTGGAGCATGGCCGCACCATCAATGTGGCGGTCCGAGTTCCAGCATGTCGAGAAGGCGAACATTCGGTGACTGCTCAGGTTATTGGTTTCAACGGTTCACCGTTCAATCCCACGGCCGCGGAACTCATCCTTCTCACGAATTTCCCCAACCGTGAACCTGATTGGTTGCCGCAGACACGCCGCGCCGTCCCCGGGAACTCGCCACCCGGCCCCGCTCCAGAAAGCGGGATGGGCCGTGGGGCGGTCCCGGAATCCGGGCCTAGAAGCGGCGGCGGAGATTCTGTCGAGCCTCCTTGGCCTTGCGCAACCGGCGCACGCTGGGCTTCTCAAAATACTTCTTCACCCGCGCTTCCCGCAAGGTTCCTTCACGGTCCAGCTTCCGCTTCAAGCGGCGCAGGGCCTTGTCCGCGGATTCCCCTTTTTTAAGTTTAACTTCGCTCACTAAATCTCACCTCCTTTGGCCGTCGCGGCAAAATGGTCGCCACGATCGGTGTAGAACCTTTACTCCTAGCGAACGCCCCTCCGACGGTCAACCGCAGGTTTCTCCACCTCAATCGTGGGGAGCGGCGTCCCGACCGCACCCGGGGCACGACGCGGGCGTAGGATTGGCCCCACCGTAAGATTATTTAGGAAGAGGCCACCCGCCCCCGCGCGAGAAGGTCGGAGCCGACACGCGTGAGACGCAGGTCCTCAATCGCGGGGCCGAGATGCCAGCGGAAGAACCCGTCGCCGTCCACCGCGTGCTTCGCGCTGACGCCGCCGAGAATTCGCGGGGCGATGAAGAAGGCGACCTCGTCCACAAGGCGTGCCTCAAAAAACGATGCGAGCACCTCCGCGCCTCCTTCCACAAGGAGGCGGACGACGCCGAGGCGCCCAAGGGATCGGAGGAGGTGGCGGGGATCGGGGCGCCCCAAAGGGGACGAAATTCTCAGGATGCGAGCGCCGGCGGCCTCGAGTCGCCGGATGCGTGCCTCGGGGGCGCTGCGGGCGACAGCGAGGATCGTTCCGCCGCCGGGGGAGACAAGCGCCCGCGATTTCGCGGGGGTGCGCGCCATTGAGTCGAGGATCACGCGAAGCGGCTGGCACGGGAGGGATCGACCCCGCGCATCGCGCGCGGTGAGCGAAGGGTTGTCGGCAAGGAGGGTGCCAACCCCGACGAGGACGGCATCCGATTCGGCCCGGAACCGGTGGGCGACGCGGCGCGCGCGTTTCCCGGTGATCCAGCGGCTTGCGCCAGAGGCGGTGGCGATCTTGCCGTCGAGGGTCATCGCAACCTTGGCGACGACCCAGGGTCGCTTCGTGACGATCCAGCGGTTCCATGCCTCGTTGAGCGCGACGCATTCGGCAGCGAGGGGGCCCCGTTCAACACGAACGCCGGCGCGGCGGAGGAGGCAGAGGCCGCGTCCCGCGTGCGCGGGGTTGGGGTCTACGGCACCAACGACGACGCGGCGGAGGTTGGCAGCGAGGATCGCGTCGGTGCAAGGCGGGGTGCGCCCGCGGGTGGAGCAAGGCTCGAGGGTGACAAAGAGAGTGGCGCCGCGGAGGACGTGATGGCCGCGGCGTTGGGCGTCGCGGATCGCCTCGACCTCGGCATGGGGTTGGCCCGCGGCGCGGTGCCAGCCCTCGCCAAGAATTTGGCGGCCACGGGAAATCACGGCGCCGACGCACGGGTTGGGCGAGGTGCGCCCGAAACCGCGCCGGGCGAGGACGATCGCGCGCCGCATGAAGCTCAGGTCGGTGGATACGGGGCGTTTCATGGGCGTACTTGACAGGCTTTGGCAGGAATCGCATCGTGGCAAGCAATGGCGACATCGAAAGAGATGGCGGAGCGCTTGTCAGCGAGATTTCCCGGACGAGTGTCCGATGCCGCGGAGTTTCGAGGGGAGGTCACGGTAAGGGTGGTCGAGGCCTCAAGGATTGCCGAGGTGATGGCGTTCGCCAAGTCTGACCTTGGGTTCGATCTCTTGCTCGACATCAGCGGGGTGGACCACCTCGGGAAGGAGCCAAGGTACGAGGTGGTCTATCATCTCTACGGGATGGCCGCGGGGGTTTACCTGCGCGTGAAGACGGCGGTGGGTTCGGATTCCGCAGAACTTCCCTCGGTGAGCGGGATCTGGAGAACTGCGGACTGGCACGAGCGAGAAGCGTTCGACCTGATGGGGCTGAAGTTCACAGGTCACCCGGATATGCGGCGGATCATCATGTGGGACGGCTACCCCTATCACCCCCTGCGAAAAGATTTTCCCCTGGCCGGCCTGCCAACAGAGGACGGACGCGCGAACGCAGCCCCGCTCGAGGGCGGACCGTTTGTGACCTCGACAGGGGAGAAGACGACGGTGGATCGGGAGCCGCGAGGCAAGGGAGAGGCTTGACCGCTGAAGGAAGGAACGGGCTACGCCTGCGCCGAGGGAGACGGCTGCGAGGGGAGACCATCGAGGCGGAGGAGAATCTCACGATCCTTGGCACCCTGCACAGGACCCACGACGCCCCTCTGCTCCAGCGTATCCATGATCCGCGCTGCGCGCGTGTAACCCAGGCGTAGGCGGCGCTGGAGGAGCGAGGTGGAGGCGCGGCGCTCCTGGCGGATGACCTCGATACACCGCGCGAGGAGCTCCTCATCCTCCTCGCTGACCTCGTCGTCGCCCTCGATCGAGGTGGCGCCCGAAACGTGCCCGACCACCTCATCGTCGTACGAGGCTGGTGCCTGCTTCGCACAGTGCTCGACGGCGAGGCGCACCTCGTCGTCGCTCACGAACGCCCCCTGTGCGCGGCGGAGCGTGGCCGAGTCAAACGACTTGAACATCATGTCGCCCTTACCGAGCAGGTTCTCTGCCCCGTTTTCGTCAAGGATCACGCGCGAGTCCACCTTTGAACTTACGCGAAAGGCGATCTTGGAGGGGAGGTTCGCCTTGATCGTGCCCGTGACGACTTGGGCACGCGGCGTCTGCGTGGCCACCACGATGTGAATGCCGGCGGCGCGCGCCTTCTGTGTGATGCGCGTGATCGCGTCCTCAACTTCAACGGGAGCGGTCTGCATCAGGTCTGCAAGCTCGTCCACGATGATGACGAGATAGGGCAGCTTCTCCGGCATCGGGATCTCTTCCTTCGGGAAGAGCTCGCCCTGGGGATCTCCGTCATTCCCCGCCTCGGGAGCGGGGTCGCCCGACGCCCCCTCCTCCTTTGGAGGGAGCGGCACGGGCTCCTTCTTCGGCTTCGGACGTGCGTTGTAGGCCCAGATATTCCGCACGCCGGCACGCGCGATGATCTTGTAGCGGCGGTCCATCTCACGGAGCGCCCATTTGAGCACGGTGATCACTTTCTTCGGATCGCTCACCACGGGAGCGATCAGATGTGGCAGGTCGTTGTAGATCTGGAGCTCGACCACCTTCGGGTCCACTAGCAAGAGGCGGAGATCGTCCGGAGTGAACCGATAGAGGAGACTGGTGAGGATCGCGTTGATGCAGACGGACTTGCCCGCGCCCGTCGAGCCCGCGATGAGCAGGTGCGGCATCTCGGCGAGGTCCCCGATGAGGGTCTTGCCGTAGACGTCCTTGCCCAACGCGAGCGGGATGCGCGCCTTGCTGGAACGAAACTCCTCGCTCTCAATCAACTCGCGCACGGTCACGAACGACTTCGAGGCGTTGCCCACCTCGATGCCTACCGTGCCACGCCCGGCGACGGGCGCGAGGATGTTCACCCGGTCGGCCCGCATGGCGAGGGTGAGGTTGTTCTGCAGGCCGACGATGCGCTCCACGCGCACGCCCGGCGCGGGAATGATCTCGAAGCGCGTGATGGTCGCCCCCTGGGTGATGTCGCCCATCTGGGCATCAATGTCGAAATCCTTGAGCGTCTGGATGATGAGCGCGCCGCGCTGGGCGATCATCTCCTTGCTGTCGGCGGCAAACAGCTCCTCGGAGGTATGCTTGAGCAGCTCCAGCGGCGGCAGGTGGTAGGGTCCGAGGGAGGTGGGTTGCGGCGGCAGCGGTTTACGCACCTTCGGCTTCGGGACGGGCCGCGGAGCGGGGAGCGGATCGGGAAGCGGCTCGACACGCGGCGCGGGGAGCGAAGGCGGCGGTTCCTCGACCGCCGGCGGCTTGCGGGTTGACTCGGGCTCCGAACGCTCACCCCGAGAGGGCTTGGGGTCGGCCGCGCGGCGCGAGGAAGGCGCGGGGCGCTCGGGTGCGCCGGAGATCCTTCCGGCCATCTCCTTCTCCATCTCATGGAGGCGCTTCTTACGGTCCTCGATATCCTCAATCCGTGCGCCGATGGACTCGCCGGCGTCCCCGCTACGGATCGTCTCGGAACGGCGGAGCTGCTTCCATGCATCCACCCCCTCACGAATCCACCCGAAGATCTCCGACGGCTTCACCTGGATGGCAAGCCAGGCACACACGATGCTTCCGAGGCCGAAGATGATGATTGCGCCATGCTTGAGCAGGCTCCAGAAAACCCTCTCCCCCACATAAAGCCCGACGAGGCCACCGATGCCGAAGAAATTATTATTCAGCTTCATCCAGCCCGCGCCTCCCCATCCCAACACCTGGACCATGCAGGCCATGCAGAGCAGGAACACGGCTGCCCAGATCGCCCCTTCCTTGAGACGGTAGCCGCGCCAGAGCGTGGCGATCCCAAGATAGGCCAGGATCAACGGAAGGAGATTCGCACTCCACCCCACGAACTGATAGAGGCCGAATGCCCCCCACGCTCCCACCACCCCCACCCAGTTGTGGGAGGTCGGCGGCGAGTGTAGAAGCGAGACATCCCTCGGGTCGTACGTGAACATCGCGCAGGCGAGCAGGATGCTGCCGCATATCGCAAGAATGCCCGCCAGGTCACGCGGGATTGCGCTGGTGCCTTGTTTCGCCATGTAGCCTTTGGGTTTCAGACTCTAGCACACCCACGCAAACTCCTGCAAGGCAATGGGTTGTAAATCACATGGCCCGCACCCACGCCGCTTTCAGGTGAGCCGGGCAGGCGGACGAGGACGGAAAGTCGAATCCCTGGGGCGCCCACTCGAAATCCTCCACCTCTCGCCCCGCCTGCTTCGCCCCCGCCCGGATCGCCTCTTCAAACTCCCGCGGCCCCCAACCGCCAAAGTTAACCGACGCAAGCAGCCATCCCCCCGGCTCTAGAAGCGCAAGAGTCTCCCCCACCAGCGCCAAAAAATCCCGCTTCACGCCAAACGCGCCCCCCGACTTCGACCGCCCAAACGATGGCGGGTCGAGTACGATCGTGCGAAATCGATCCCCGCGTTTTCCAAGACGGCGCACTGCCTCGCGTGCGTCCCATGCTAGGAAATGATGCGCGGTATCATCGAGGCCGTTCAGGCGAAAGTTCTCCCTCCCCCACTCGAGCGACCGGCGTGAAACATCCACGCTCACGGTCTCCACGGCCCCGCCGTGCACCGCCGCCACGGAAAAGGCGCAGGTGTAGGCAAAAAGGTTCAGCATCCTCCCCCCGCTTGCGCGCGCGCCAAGGCGACGGCGGTTCCCTCGCTGGTCGAAAAACAGACCGACCCCGCCGGGATCAATCGGACGGAGCAGAAACTTCAGGCCGTTCTCACGGACGACGAGTTCTGCGGGCGGTGGCTCCCCCCCAACCTGGCGCTTCGTGGCGCGCGGCGCGCCGACCTCGGCACGGCAACAAACCATTCCACGCGCACCCTGCCCGAAGGGAAACGCGGCAAGGAGTTCGGCATCGGTCATCCCCTTCCCCGAGAAATCCTCCGCATAAAGCCACTCGCCGAGGCAGTCCATCGTCACGGGCGGAAAACCGTCCCCCTCGCGGTGAACGAGACGAAAGGCGTCGGTCTCCGAAGAGTCGATCAGGGCCCCACGAAGCGCACGGGCCGCCTGCCAGCGACGTTCGGCCACAACGCCCGTCTCAAAGTACGACGGAAGCGGGGCCTCGAAAATCTGCGGTTCCCCCGTCGCAGGATGGCGAATTTCAAGCCGCGCCGCGTGGAGCAGCAGGGGGGAGGAAGTTTCAGATTCCGGGTTCCGGGTTCCGGGTTCCCCCGGTCCGTGCGCAATGCGCGCCTCCCGAAACCCAGACCGTGAAACCCGAAACGCCGCGGCGGTACCAGCCAACGCGCCTTCCCCCTCGATCCGAAGCCCGTGCGCGGCGGCATGGAGGCGCACCTGGTGAGTGCGACCCGTCTCCGGCTCAGCCCGCCAGAGGGCGAGGCCGTTGGAGAGCCTCCGCTCAAAATGAAAGTGGGTGCGTGACGACTTTCCGTCCACAGGCTCCTTCGCTTCAAAGCTCTCCCCGCCCGCGCCGCCCGCCGTCGCGAGAAGATAGACCTTGGAAACCTCGCGCCCCTCAAACTGCCGCGCGAGCGACGCGTTGGCCCGCGCCGATTTTGCAAAGACGATCACCCCCGAGGTGGCGCGGTCGAGGCGCTGGTGGATTCCGAGGGAAACCCCGGGGCGACGGTCCTGGAAAATTTCGACGAGCCCCGGCGGCGCCCACACGTCGGCGCGATGCGTCCCGATCCCCGCCGGCTTGTTCGCCGCCAGCAGGTCGTCGTCCTCGAAAAGAATGCAGGGGAGATCGCCCAATCGCGAGCCTCGTGAAAAAATTCCTTTAACCACAACTGGTCCCTGCAAGAGGCTCCGTTGTGCCCTCATTCGCGCGGCGGGTCGTCTGCCGCCCGCCTCGATCAGTTCTTCTGGACAACACGGATATCGTCCACCCACATCTCGCCGGGACTCACGAGAATAATGGACAAGCCGACATCCTGGGTCGTGCTGGGTTCCATCGGGATCGAAATTTCCTTCCATTCGTCGATCAGGTCGAGCCCGAGCTCCTTGATCACCGGGGCCTTGCCAAACTTGACGCTGACCTTCACATGCTCGCGTGCGGCGCGAACGTAAAAACTGGCCAGGTACTTCTTCCCGGCCTCGAGGTGGAGGGCGGTCGTGATGCCGCAGCGATGCTTCAGGACCTGCCCCTCGGGCACGCTCGCCAGGATACGCAGGACGTGCTTGCCTCCTTTCGCCTCGTCGGTCTTGAGGATGTCCCAGCCCACCTTCCCACCATCGGGGAGTTCATAGCTCGCCGCCTTGGCCCAAACCGGATCCTTCGATTTCTCGCCCTTGGCCACAATCTCCTGCGCGTAGGCGCGCCACAACTTCGGCAGTTCCCCCACAGTGTCCGACTCGAAATCCGACTCGATCAGGAACTGCGGCGACGGCGGCACGGGAATCGGAGCGGGTGGCTTTGCCATTGCGAGTTCGATGGGCTTCTCAACCGGTTTTTCGACGGACGGAGCCGACGCCTTCTCGGGGGCGGGCGAGGGCGCACTGACCACCGGCGGGACGGCGGGAGCGCTCGGGGGCGGAAGCGGGGGCGCCTTCGGACTCTCGATCGTTGGCTTCTCATCCTTCGTCTCGAAGACTTTTTCCGCCTTCTTCGTCTCGATATCGTTAAGGAAGCCGAAGCGGTCAGCCGCTTTCTCTGTTTCGTTACGGAGCTTGTTCCGATCCACCTTCATCTGCTCCTCGGTCTGGGAAATCGTGGCGGTATGCTTCTTGCCGCCGCCCCCGAGCGCGAACCACAGAATCCCGCCAATGAGGAGGCAGCCGATCACCACACTCACGCCGATGATGCCGCCCACGCGAGTGGCCACCTCGGTGGGCGGAATCGTATAAATCGAGGGCTGCGGCACACTGGCGGCGGACTGGCCGCCGACCGCCGAGGGCGCAGCGCCGGGCGACGGGCCGGTGGCGCCGAAAGCCGAGGGTAGCGCCCCGATCTGCGTGGAGGCCATCTGTGAGGCGGTGGCGATGCCGGACTCCGAGATGCTGATGCCCGCAACCACCTGGGCCGCCTGCCCGGCCGCCAGCTCGCCCAGCACCTGCGAAACCTCCTGCATGGACTGGAACCGCTCGGCGGGATCCTTCGCCATCATCTTGTACATTACCCGGCAGATCCCTTCGCTCAGCTCCGCGTTGACCGCCTGCGGCCACGGGAACGGCTCCGTGAGATGCTTCGACATGATCTCGGCCGGCGAGGTGCCGCGATAGGGCACGCCGCCGGTCACGAGGTGGTAGAGCGTGGCACCAAGCGAGTAGATGTCGGTGCGGCTGTCCACATCCCGCGCACCGCGCACCTGCTCGGGGGAGATGTAGAACGGCGTGCCCATGACGACGCCGGACATGGTCAGGGAACTTTCTTCGGAGTTGACCTCCTTGGCGAGGCCCAGATCCCCGACCTTGACCTCACCCCCCTTCGTGAGGATGAGGTTCTCGGGCTTGAGGTCGCGGTGGATGATCCCTTCCTGGTGAGCGTAGGCCATCGCGTCCGCGGCCTTGCGGATGTGCCCGATTGCTTCGAGTTCGGGGAAGCGCTTCACCTGCTTGAGGAGGTGTGCGAAATCCCTCCCCTCGACGTACTCCATCACAAAGTAGTAGACATCGTCCTGCGAACCCGCGTCGTAGACACAGATAATGTTCGGGTGGTTGAGCTTCGCCGCGGAACGCGCCTCGCGCAGGAAGCGGTCCACGTAGTCCTGATTGTTCGAGAGCTGACCGGCGAGAAACTTGATCGCAACGTCGCGCTCAAGCGTGACATGGCGAGCGAGGTAGACGACCCCCATGCCGCCCTGGCCCAGCCGGCGGAGGATCTCATAGTTGCTCACTCGCTGCCCAACGAGCGGATCAGGATCTGGCATCGCCTTGCCCTATAGCAGGGAAGGCGGGAAGTGGCAACCGCCCACCGTCAGAACGGCCGCGTTCTGCCGCCTCGCCGCGCCTCATCCCCCTGCAAGACGGGGGGCCGAGGCCAGTTCTCGCTCGTACCAGCGGATCGTTTCCTCGATGGGTTGGAGGCGCGCTCCGGGTTCGCGACGGTCCTCCCGCTTCTCAAGCAGCATGGCCACGGGCTGCGGCTCTTGCGGGCCCATGTGCGGACGATGAATATTCACCCCCCCCACGTCCGCGGCATTCCGGATCACCCCTTCAAAAAAGTCGCCCGCTGATCCGACAAATCCCGACTGGACGAGGAGAAAATGCCGCCCTCCGGCCTCCACCACGCTCCGGATCATTCGATCGTAGTGCGCGGGACAGTCCCCCATCCCCGCCACCGCCTCGATGAACTCATGCCGCGTCCGCAGGCGTGAACCGTCGTGGGAGGCAATCGGAACCACGGGGTCGCGCAGACGACCCTGGCGGTCGAACTCCTCCAACACCTCGGCCGTCGCACGGTGCGCGGCACGCAGGCGGTCGTGGTGCGGCGTGGCCCGCACCTCCAGCGGCATCCCCCGCATCTCGATGCGCCGCCAACCCTGAAGGAGACGGTTCAGTTTCTCGATCTCCAGGGCGTTGCCGGCAAAAACCGCGGTGTTCGGGGCGAGAGTAATCGCCCGCCCCACGTCAATGCGCCGCTTGCGGAGCTCGACCACGAGGTGCTCGATCATCGAGGCGTTCAGCGCGAAAACCAGCATGAGCTGCCCGTGGAAGTGGCGTGCCAGGCGGTCCATGCCGATCGCCCCCGCGGGGTCCACCCTTCTCCGAAGTTCGTCAAGAATGGCACGGTCCTCGGGCGAGAGCTTCGCCGCGTTCACCCCAAACCACCGCTCAACCTCGGCGCGCGCCACCTGCCTCTCGCACTCGGAAATCTGGTGGGACGACTGGTGCGCCATCAGTGCCATGTCGTGAAAGGACATCACCCCCGCCAGCCACGCCGTGATGTTCATCCCGGCACTGTGGGGCAGGATCTGCATCCGCGACACCAGACCTGTCCCCCCGGTCTCACGCACGTCCTGAAAGAAACGGATCACCTGGGCGAAATTATCTGCCGTCGCCCAGCAGGAATCGTCGTGGACGTCCCCGAGCTGCTCGTGCCCCGGGATCGGTTCGCGGGCAAACGCCCGGAGGTCGAAACCGACCACCTGGTTCATTCGTGCGAAAACCTCGTCGCAAAGCCGCTCCTCCCGCAAGTAGGCATGGACCTCCGATTCCCCACGACGTGTCACGCCCATGCCAAAGGGCGCCAGGACGAGATCGCGCCCCGTCCCCACACCGTCGGGCCGTCGCGGAGTCAGGATCGAAAAAAGGCGGCTTGCGGCGCGGTAGCCCTTGCCGATCAGGCGGTCGGTCAGCGAATAGGAATACGACGGCACCGGAGCTCCCCCGAGGGGATGGTGTGGCGAGAAATCCACCACGTGACCTTCCCCCTCCGGCCACTTGAAGACGGAGTTGAGCGACGCGCGTGAGCTCCCGACACCACCGGATCGCACCGCGGGCATCTCCTGCCAGCCTTTCTCAATGGCCCGCTTCGCGATCGCGGTGAGAAACTTTCGGTTGTCGAGGGCGGGGACACCCCCGTGCTGCGCGAGAACCGCACGCACGTTCGAAATATCATACGTCGCCTCCCCCAGCAGGTAGGGGGCGAGAAAGGAGATCTGCTTGGAGATGAACTTCTCGTGGATGCTCAGGTAGGGGCCGCCCTCCGGAATCGGGTCCCACCGCACCCCCTCCCACGGTTCGATCCGTTGAAACATCTCCATCCCCTGCGCGAGCGTCGGGGGATTCGTGTTGGTCACGTGGTAGACGCCTCCCCTCGACGATTCCACCGAGTAGAGCTTCATCACCACGTCCATCACGTAGTCGAGCGGGACGATGTTGAGCGTCGCCTCGGGACGCCCGGGCACGCGCACCTCCAGCTTGATCGGCGCGCGCGGGTCGAGCTTTTCCCTCTCAATGATGCGGTGCCGCAGGCGGCTCGCCATGTCAAACGGGTGATTGAAGACGTTGAACTGCTCGTAGCGTCCTGTCTCGGAATCTCCCACCACGATGCTGGGGCGATAGATCGTCGCAAGCACCTCCCCGCGGATCTGCGCCTGCCAGACATGCCGCTCGGACTCCCACTTCGTCCGCTCATAGGTGTTGCGGAAGGACGGGGGGCGGATGCCGACGATCTCGCGCACGATCCCCTCGCGGACCTCGCCGCTCGCGCCGAAGGTGCTGAAGTAGTGCAGTTCGGGGATCCTCTGATCCTTCATGAAATCCAGAACGTGGTGGGACCCGACAAGGTTGGTCTCGTAAACGTCCCGGCTGTTCGACTCCGTGAGATCGAGGAGCGCCGCGAGGTGCCACAGTTCCTTCACGCCACGTTGCGAGAGCTCCGCGATCGTCACCGCGGGCAGCCCCAGCGCCTTCTGCCGCACATCCCCGAACACGGGATGGATCCGCCGCTCCAGGGAGGACTCGAAGCCCGGCATGACCTCGGTGAGCGTCTGCATCCCCTTCTCGAACCGCGCGCGCAACTCGGCCTCGTCTCCCGCACGGATCGGGCAGTAGACATCGTTCCCCAGCATCGCGAGGCGGCACGCGAAGCGCTTGCCCAGCACCCCGGTAAAACCGGTCAGGAGGATGGTCCGCCCGCCACTCATGGCTCCGTTCCGAGAAGGGAGTTCCCCTTTCGCATACCCAACGGGGATGGCCCCGGAGACGGATGCAAGACCGAGCGCCGACGACGAGAAACGGGGTTCTTTCTCTGAAAAATAATGGTCGGGCCGGCGGGACTTGAACCCGCGACCTCTTCCACCCCAAGGAAGCGCGCTAGCCAAACTGCGCTACGGCCCGACGAGAGTGGGACAGTGTGCCGCAGACTCCCCCGCAGGGCAAGAGAGAATCCACCTTCGCCGCACGGGACCGCCCGCGCACCGTCCCGGAAGTTACTCCATGGACATGAAGCATCCTGGAAACCTCCGAGGGAAGGCTCCCGTTCGGAAGTGTGCAGGGGGATACAGGATTGGGAGTTCATCGGCAGGCGCAAAAAGCAGGGCGCGGTTATAGACATCCTTTCCCCTCTTGTCAGCACTCTTCCCTTTGCGCGGCATCCCGTTTTTATTCATGTCAATCCAGTCGAATATATTTAAGAGAGGCGTTCTTGATCTCCACCGGTCACAACCAACCGGTCTCGTGCGCGAGGAGACCGACGTAGCGGACGTAGTCGGGCCAGGAAATATCGCTCGGGACCCCGTGGTCGCAGCCGGGGATGAAGCCCCCGTCGCGGATCACGGGGCGGATGCGCTCAAGCTCCTTTACGATCACGTCGCCCCCCTTGGCCATGGCCCGTTTGTCCACGCCTCCACGGTAGGCCATCTTGCGGCTGAAGCGACGGCGGAAGTCCACGATATCGTTCAGGGCCGCCACCTCGATCGGATCGCAGACATTCACCCCGGCCTCGATCCAGATCGGGATGAGCTCGCCAATGAAGCCGTCCGAATCGATGTCGTAGATCGGCACCTGGTGCTTTCGCAGGATCTCGCCCCAGCGGACGTAGCTGGGGAGGAGGTGCTGGCGGACCATCTTCGGGGAGATCATCGAGAACTGCTTGTAGGCCATGTCCTCGCTAAAATGGACGAAGTCGAAGGTGACGTGCTTGAGCGCGTTCTCCAGTAGCCGTGCGACATAGTCCTGCCAGAACTGAAGCATATCGCCCACGAGTTCGGGCTCGTCGTAAAGCGCGGTACAAAGCTGCTCAAAGCCCATCCACTCGCGGAGCTGCCAGAACGGCCCGTAGATATTGACGCCGACCACCCAGTCACGGTCCTTGAGGCGCTGGCCACGGGCCGCCGCGTCGGGAGGGAGGCGCGACGGGTCCTCGGGGTTGTACCGTCGCTTCATCTCCTCCCAGTCCTTCCAGTTCTCAACCGGGCACTTGATCCATCGGCGCGTGACGAAATCGATGGCGGTGCGCAGGTACTCCACGCCAAACTCAGCGCCGATCTCGCAGATGTTCCCCTTCCAGTCCTGGACAATCTGGGTATCCCCCGTCCGCTCGATGACCTTCTCCTCGAAATGTGGCATCATCCGGTGGTCGAGGGAAAAGTTCTCGCCCGACTTCGGCCAGGGGAGCGTCCCCCCCGAGAGGCGGTAGGCGTGCTCGTTGATCGCATCCGGGGCGCCGAACTCCCCGGGCAATCCCTCCTTGTGCCAGCGTTCCCGCGTGGACTTGCGCCCGCCGCCCGGATCGAGGGGGATGCGGTCGGGTTTCCCGAAAAGGAGAGTTTCGAGATAGCGCTGGCGTGGAGTCATGGAAGAAATGGGTTGGTTTTCTGACTTGTGACCTGCCCATTATGTCTTTTAATCATTCACAGGCGTCCGTTTTTGGGACAAATTTCCATTCGTATTTCGGACATGCGCACCATCGCCAACGCGGGCCTGAAACGCCAGCCGCCCGGCTACCGGTTTGCGACCGGGAACTACGACCTGCTCCAGGCTATCGTGGTCCAGAACGGCGAACTCATTGTGGAACTGGAAGGCGGTCCGTCACGTCGCGCCATCCGGGGGATGGCGCTCCTCCTGCGTCCCGGGAGCCGCTTCAAGCTTTCCTGCCCCCGACGCGGCTACGACGGGGTTTTTGTGGTCGTCCCCGCCTCGAAGGAGAGGACCGGTCCGAGTCATCTTTTTCCCGCGGGACGAACCCTCGCGGTGGTCGCCGCCGAGATGCGGAATGCGATCGAGTCCGGCGCCGCCGCGCATCCCGGACTCCTCCACGACTTCGCCGCCCTTCTCCTCCGCCTCGCTGAGAACGCCGAGACCCCCGTATCGCCATCCGGGGACTCGTGGGCCAATCGCGTCGGGCACCTTCTCGATTCGCATCTCTACTCCTCGACCCCGGTGGCGGAGATTCTCCGCGGGCTGCCCCTCGGGGCGCGGCAGATCCACCGACATTTTCAGGCAGCGACCGGCAAGGGAGTCAAACGCCATCTCCTCGAGCGGAAAATCATGGAAGCGAAGAAGCTCCTCGCGAATCCCGCGTTGAAAATCACGGCGATCGCGATGGACCTGGGCTTCCCCTCCTCCCAGCACTTCGCAACCCAGTTCCGCGCCATTGTGGGCATGACCCCCAGCGCATGGCGCATTCAGGGACGCCTCTCGACCTCTTCTAAATCCTGAGCGAGAACGGCGGCCGTCCTGCCCTCCAAACTCTCTTCAGGGCGAAGGAGGGGAGCGACGACCCTGCAAGGCCGACGTCATCGAGAAGAGCAAGGATCGCCATCTCAAGTTTTCGTTTTTTCACTTCCGTTGGGGCGCCCCATGCGCCATTTTTCGCGCGCCGCCGCCCCGAGGCCCAAGCTCCCCTGAAAGAATGCCCAAGCGCACCGACATCAAGACGATCCTGATTATCGGCTCCGGACCGATCGTCATCGGCCAGGCATGCGAGTTCGACTACTCGGGCACCCAGGCCTGCAAGGCGCTCCGCGAGGAGGGTTACCGCGTGGTCCTCGTCAACTCGAACCCGGCCACGATCATGACGGACCCGGAGTTCGCCGACCGCACCTACATCGAGCCCATCACGCCGGACATGGTCACGCGGATCATCGAGCGCGAGCGGCCGGACGCTCTCCTCCCCACCCTCGGCGGCCAAACCGGCCTGAACACCGCGATGGCTCTCCACCGCTCAGGCGCACTCGCAAAATTCGGCGTCGAGATGATCGGTGCCAAGGCCGAGGCCATCGAGAAGGGCGAGGACCGCCATCTCTTCAAGGAGGCGATGATTCGCATCGGCCTCGACCTGCCCATCAGCGCGGTCGCCCACTCGCTCAAGGAAGCGCGCGACTTCGCCCATTCCATCGGCCGCTTCCCCCTCATCATTCGCCCCGCCTACACCCTCGGCGGCACCGGCGGCGGCATCGCCTACAACCGCGATG
>CAZZBZ010000029.1:0-39032 GCA_964653025.1 uncultured Verrucomicrobiota bacterium | reverse complement strand
TGCGGTTCGTGAGCAACGGGCTGACGACCGCGCACACCTACGACGTGAGCGGGAGCGGGTCGCTCAATATCGGGCAGGGGTACACGAACTTTAGCCAGGTGGCCGGGAACTTTGCGATCGGTGCGCTCTCCATCCAGGCGGGGAACCGCCTGACGATCACGGGGACGGTGGCCGCGATCACGAATGCCGTCTACGTGGGGTGGCTCGACATCCAGGGGCTCGGCTCGGGAAGCCTGCTCACGAATAACTACTCCCAGGTGACGAACACGCTCGTTCTTGCGCTCAACCTGCCAAACATCAGCCTTTTCTACGACAAGTACGACGGGCGGAACGACTGGCTGACGGCGAACCTGACGGGGAGTTCGGCCGGCGGGTACAACCTCTGGGGAGGCGGGCTGCTCCTGCCGATTCCGGAGCCCTCAGCGACGGTGCTGGTTCTCGGGGGGGCGGCGTTCGGTGCCTGGCTCGCGCGGCGCCGCGCCGCACGCGGGTGAGTCCCATTCGGAGAGAGGGCCCCTCCTCCATGTCATCCCCGAGAGAATGCAAAGCTTTACATCATCCGGTGCATATCGGGTCTTCTGCAGATGGGGTCGTCGACCCCATCACGCATCTCACCGTAGCGCTTGGGCGAAGTTGGACTTCTCGTCACGCTCCACGGGGCTCGTTTACCTTGATCGAACTCCTGGTCGTGATCGCGATCATCGCGATTCTCGCGGGGCTGCTCATTCCCGCGCTCAAGCGCGCACGGGATATGGCCCGGCGCACGAGTTGTGCGAACAACCTCCGCCAGATTGGGATCGGGGCCAATCTCTACTCGGTCGACAACAACGGGGTGTTACCCACGTGCTCCAACGAAGTGACCACGTTGTCGGTGCTCCTCGACGAGCGGCGCGATTTCGCGCGCCTCGTGGTTGGCCCGTCCTGGGCACCCGCCGGGAACCAGCAATACAGGGTCTTCTACTGCCCGTCGGTTCTTGCCTCCGTCGCGGCTCACAGCACCTACGCGGTCAACGTGAATTTTTCGACCGCCATTCCTGGCAGCAGGCTTGCGTCGGGAGGGGGGATGAACGAGCTGCGGCCGGATCTCATGGTGAACCCCAGCCGCTACTACTGGATTCTCGACCGCCCGGCGACCGGCGCGTGGCAGGTTCACAGTGATGGAAACAACTACCTCTTTTTCGACTTTCACGTGGAGTTCCTTCCTAGCGATCCCACGACCGGATACCCGGTCCAGAACACGCCCAGCCGGGTCCGCTGGTGGTGACCTGCGGGTTTTGGAGGCCTCGCCATTTTTTATGATCCCTCCCCGTCTCGTTCTCCTCCTCGCCCTCGTCTCCTTCGCGTACCCCGCCCTTGCCCAGGACGAGGTGGTGGTTCCCGTGTCGGAGGCTTTCGAGGCCGCGCTGAAGGCCCCGCCTTCGGGCGGCGGTTGGGCCCAGGCGACGTCTTGGGAGGTGAAGCCCCTGCCCAGGATGGCCTCGGCGGGCGCGCCGGCGGTCACCAAGGCGTGGGCCGCCGCCTGCTCCAAGGGGCTCCTTCTCGCCGTTTCCTGCCCGAAGGGCACGCAAGGGTCGGAGGATGCGAAGGTGCGCGACCCAGCACGCGATGCTTCCATCTACCGCGATCCGAGCATCGAACTCTTTCTCTGGCCCACCTCCTCGGACAAGGAGTATTTTCAGTTCGCCGTCGGGATGGGGAGCCGCGGGGCCGTCAGCGATGCGCATTTTGCGGAGGGCGTGACCGGGGCGCAGGCGCTCAAGTGGAATGGGGAAGGCGTGGCTTCGCATGTTGTTTCGGGGCCGCAAGGGTGGACCGCGACGTTCCTCGTGCCATGGGCCGACCTCGGCCTCAAGGGGCGACCGATGGACGGCTACGTCATTCGTGCCAAGGTCGTTCGCAACATGCCCAACGAGGCGACGACCTACCGCTGGCCCGTGGGGACCGCGGAAAGCCACCATGCGGCGCAGGACTTTGGTTTCCTCGTGATCGGGGACAAGAACCTGGTCGAGAACGGGGGTTTCGAGGACGCGGGGCGCAACGACGCGGAGGCCAAGGGGTGGATGTGCCCGAACGAACTCGTGAACGGCAAGCCGGCAGGATCGATCGCGCGGACCGCGGAAGCGGCGCACGAGGGCAAGGCGGGCATGCGGATGATTCGCGAGGCGGTGACGATGCACTGGCCCCAACTCAACCAGGAGGTTGAGGTCCAGGCAGACTCCACCTACCGCATCTCCTGCTGGGTGCGGGGGGAAGGCCAGTTGTATCTCCGCTGGAACGTTCGCGGGGAGAAGCTCGGCACGGTCGTCAACCTGACAGGGGATTGGATGGAGCACAGCGCGGAGTTTGAGGTTCCCGAGGGGGTCACGCGAATCGGGATCGGCGCGCAGTTGAAGGGGCCGGGGCGCTTCGACCTCGACGAGGTTCGCCTCGTGCGGGAGAACGCGAAGGATGCCGGCCCGGGTCTCACGGAGGCCCACCCGCTCCACCGCCTTCTCGCCGTCGCCTGCCAGCGCCCATTCGTTCCGTTCGGGCAGCTTTCCGAGGGGGGGGGGATCGACCTGCAGCCCCTGTTTGTGCAGGACTCGGTCACGGAGCGTTGGCTGGTGCGCTGGGCGCGCTCCGCGCGGCACCGTTACAGCGACATGCCGCCGTTCAATGCGAATGGGACGATGATCGCCTTCAACGCCGGCTGGAAGGGCAAGTCCTTTTGGATCGCGGACCTCAGGACGGGGAAGGCCCGTGAGGTTCCGGTCTACAGCAGTCGATGGATCTGGGACCGCACCGACCCGGACCGCCTCTATGCCGCTACGGGAGGAAACGCCGTCCAGGTCATTCGCGCCTCGGAAAACCGGGCGAGCATGCTGGCGACCTTCGATGGGGTCCCCGGCCTTTCCAATATCAGTTGGGACGGCAAGCTCCTCATCGTCCAGGTGGACCACGCCGACGGAAAGAAATCGACGAGCGAGGCGGTCTGGATCCGCGCCGAGGACGGCAAGGTCGTCGGGAAGTACGACTTCAAGAAACAGATCCACGCGATGTTTTTTACGAAACACCCGTCGAACAGCATCGCGGCGGGGCTGGAGGATCTGAACGACCCGGATGCGGCGAAGGGCTTTGTCGTGACCCCCGAGGGCAAGGTGACAAGGGTGGCTTTTCCCGGGGGCCACATTTCCTGGGCGCCGGGAGGCGAGGGGATCGCCTTCTTCGGCGGGGGTGCCTTTGTGTGCAAGGCGGATGGCACCGGCATTCGCCGCGTGATGCCCTACACCTCGCAGCACCTCGAGTGGAACGTGACCCCCGAGTGGTTCCTCACCTCGGCACCCCGCGGGATCTTCCGCATCTGGCCCTCGACGCCTTCGAAGTGGGAGCGCGTAGCGGTGCCGAACAGCGATCTTTTCGGGAACCGATCCTACTATACGGAGAACCACGTGGCCGCCAGCCCCGACGGGACCTCCTGCGCCTTCGCGTCCCAGATGCTCGGTACGGGCGACTTCTGGGCGGCGGTGATTGAGCCCCCGATGCCTGCGGTGAACCTCAAGCGGGAGAAAGCCCTCGGGGGAGGGGCGGTCCTGTTCAAGTGGGACAAGCCGGAGCGCGCCCGCGAGATCACGGACTGGCAGGTGTACGCCCTCGATGGCGAGGACAAGGTGCATCCCGTCGCGACGACCAAGGGGGCCACCCAGTTGATCGTGCCCAAGGAGTGGGCTGAAGCCGACCTTTTCGTGACGGGCCTCCAGAGTTGGGGGCTGGAGGGGCGTCCCTCCGAGCGCGTGGACGCCACGGGAGGATTGCAGCCGGTGACGGAGGCCGCCTTTGCGGCGCGTTTCGCGCCGGCTGCCGTCAAGTCCGCCCCGCGGCTCCTCCGCAAAGAGTCGTCGCTCGTGGAACTCTCATGGGAACCCGCGAACGCCCCCGGTTTCTGGCACTACCGCGTACACCGGGGGCTTAAGCCCGACTTCACCCCCTCGGTGGAGAATCTCGTGGGTACGCCGCGCGAGCCGCAGTTCATCGACTGGGGCCTCCCCGCCGTCGGCCCTTGGACCTACAAGGTGGCGGTGGTGGCGCACAACGGCGCCGTGAGCGCGCCTTCCGAGGGACTCACCGTCTCCGTCGAGAAGCCCGGGAAGCGCATCCTTGTGGACGTGCCCGTGAACTGGAGGTCCTCCGATAAGGAATCGGTTGAGGTGCCGGTGACGCTGCCCTCGGCCGGGCGATGCGTGGTCTGGCTCCGTCTCTCGTCGGGCAAGCCACAGCGCGGCGCGAAGATCGACCTCTCGGTCGATGGTGCCGTCGTGCAAAAGGGATTGGTCGAGTTCGGTCCCGTCAGCCGGGGCCATGCGGGCGCGGTGGCGGACATGCCCATGTGGCAGGCGTTCGTGAACACCGTTTCATGGACAAAGGAGGACTTTGGCCATGCTCTTTCTGCTGGGAACCACCGGATCGGCCTGCGTGCGGAGGGGACCTCAGCATTGCAGGTCACGCGACTCGTGGTAACCGATGACCTGACCTGGGCCCCCGGGGAGTTGTGGAAGATGATCCCGCCCGAGATGACGCAACCCAAACCCTGATGGCCATGAACTTCCTTCGCGCCGCGTCCACACGGATTCCTCGTTTCCTGGCCTGCTTGCTCCTCACGGGTGGCCTGCCCGCTGCGCGGGCCCTAGAAATCGTTCCCTACTCGCCGATCACGAACAACCTCTTCATCTCGTGGGGGCCGGAGGGTTTTCACCAAAACCCGGTGCTCAACACGAACGCCGGCTTTGCCGGGGCAGGTTACGACTGGAGCGGGGTGGGCTGGGGTAGCACCGTCTACGCGCACAACAGCACGCTCATCACCCCGCGGCATCTCGCGACGGCGGCGCACTACTCGATGGATGCGGCAGGGACGGTCATCTTCGTCGGCGCAGATGGCCAGACGGTCGAGATCAAGCCGAGCCCTAACTACCGCACCGTCTACGACCCCGCCTACGACGACACCGCGATCCAGCCTCTTTTGTCCACGGTGCCCGCCTCGGCGAAGGTGGCGATCTACTCCGTCCTCGACGTGGGGAACCAGACCAACTACTCGCACCTGTCGGGGTTGGTCTACGGGCACGGCGGCAGTTCGGGGACGACGAACACCCCGCGCATCGTGCCGGTCGTGATCTCCGAGGTCACCTCGGGCAACGGATGGTATGGCTGGCAGGGACAGAATCCGCCCTACACCGGCGTCTACGCTACGGGAGGAGATTCGGCGAGCCCGACGTTCATTCCCTGGGTCAATCCCGTGACCGGCGAGAGCAACCTGACCTTGCTGGGCACGCGCTGGTTCCCCACGGCGGACGCCCTCCTTCCGTCGGACGTGGGGATTACCAATCTCTGGGCCGTCCTCGCGCAGACCGGCTACGCGTTGCGCTGGGTGGCGAACCCGAACCAGTGGTGGACCGGCGGGGCGGGGAGCGGGGACTTCGGCGCCTCCGGTAACTGGACCTCGAACGCACCGCTTTCAGGTGACGCGATCGTCTTGGATGCAGCGAACGCGGGCGGCCAACTTGGCCTTGGCCTCGGTGGCGCGTGGACGCTCAACGGGATCACCTTCAAGGCGACTGCGGGGACCGGCGACGGATTCACGATCACCAATGGGACCCTCGGCCTCAAGAACGTGGGCCTCGTGAACCACGACAACGACGCGCAGACGGTGACCGCCACAATGATCTTCAACGCCCCCCAGACGTGGGATGGCAAGACGGGGGGCCTCGTGGTCGGCGGGGTGATGACCAACAACGGCCACATCCTCGTGCTGGACGGCACAGGGACCAACGTGTTTCGCGGCGCGGCAGTGGTGGGGACCGGTGCCCTGACGAAGGAAGGGGGAGGCCTTCTCGCGGTGGAGGGGACCAACTCGCTTGGAGGGCACCTCTGGGTCCACGACGGGGCGATGGTGATGCGCGGTGGATTGTTCACCATGACGAACGCGAGCATCCTCGGGCCAACGAACTCCACGGTGTACATCAACTCGGACACAGGCGGAAAACTTGTGGTCTCGAACGGCGTTTTCGCGATGCGCGACATGAACATCGGGAATGAGGCGGGTTTCGGCGGGCTCTACCAGGTGGCGGGCGGCAGCAACACCCATTGGGGGAACCTTTCCGTGGGCCGCGCCGCCGGCTCGATGGGGACGATGTTGGTCACTGGCGGGGATCTGTCCGGGCAGACCAATTCGCGCCTCTACGTCGGGGAATACGGGCAGGGGCTGATGGTGGTTTCCGGGGGCGTGGCGCGCCCGGTGCTGACCTACGTGGGGATGAACGCGGGCGCCACGGGGCGCGTGGAGGTGAGCGGCGGACTCCTGGCACCGCAGCAGTACCTCTTTCTCGGCGAGAGTGTGGGCGCACGGGGAACCCTGGCGGTCAACGACGGTTCGTTCATTTCGACGAACGGCTATTACCTTTCTGTGGGCGGCACCGGTGTCGGTGCGGTTGTTCAGAGCAACGGGCAGATCCGCGTCGGCGAGGTGCGCATGGGCCGCGGGGCCGGCGCGCAGGGCTCCTGGCAGGTAGACGGGGGGACCTCGACGGTGACGACCCTTTCCGTGGGCTACGCCACCGGCAGCACCGGCACGCTCTCCCTCAGCGCGGGACGGATGGACTACACGACCCTTTATGTCGGCCGCGGCGGGGTGGGTTCCGGCCTGGTGGGCGGAGGCACGCTGGCCGGCGCCGTGGGTTCCTCCCTCTACGTCGCGGACACCGGACGGGGGACGCTGCAGGTGACTAACGGCCTCCTAGCACCGTCTTACGCGCTCGTGGGTTTCAACAGCGGGGCTGTCGGGCGGATCCAGGTGGATGGGGGCATCCTGCTGCCGGACTCCATGGACCTTGGCTACTCCACCAACGCGCTTGGCGTGCTGGCCGTGAACGGGGGGAGTTTCACGCTCACCAACTCCGGCAAGTACCTTTCCTTTGGCGTGGCGGGGGGACGGGGAGAGCTCCGCCAGTCCAACGGCATGATCCGGGTCACCGAGGTGCGCATGGGGCGCTCGGCGTCGGACAGCCTTTGGCAGGTGGACGGCGGGACCTCCACTGTGACCACGGCCCGGCTCGGCTACGCGAACGGGTCGACGGGTGCGGTGGTGGTGGGCGGGGGCCGCTTCGAGTACACGACGATGAACGTGGGTTACATCGCCGGTGCGAGTGGGGCGGTGGTTGTGACCGGCGGCGAACTCGTGGGCCTGGCAAGCTCGCAACTACGCATCGGCGAGTCCGGAGCCGGTTCGCTGGTGGTCTCGGGCGGAATGGTGCGCCCGCTCAACACTTACGTCGGTGCGGGCACCGGAGGAAAGGGTCGAATCGAGATTCGGGCCGGGGCGTTCGTGGAGGAGACCTATCTTTACCTCGGCGAGGCCGCGAACGCGTTGGGGACCCTCGCCGTGAACGGGGGCGCCATCTACGTGACTAACTCGAGCACCTATCTTTCGGTGGGCGGCAATGGCCTGGGGGAGGTCGTCCAGGGCGGGGGTTTGATCCGCGCGGGCGAAGTGCGGATGGGACGTGGCGCGGGAGCGGTCGCTAGCTGGCGGACGGATGGAGGAACCTCGCAGGTGACGACCCTCTCGGTAGGGTACGCGAGCGGGAGCACCGCCTCGCTGGCCATGGCGGGGGGGCGTTTCGAGTTTGGGACGCTCTACGCAGGTCGCTATGCGGGAGCGACCGGGGGGGTGGTGATGACCGGTGGCGATCTGGTGGGGGGCGGTTTGCGCGTGGGCGAGGGTGCCTCGGGCTCTTTCGTGATGTCCAACGGGAATCTGGGCGCCTCATCGTACTCGGTTTTTGGCTACAACGGGGGGGTCCAGGGCTCGATGCAGGTGGAGGGTGGCACGGCGACCTTTGGGAACAGCCTCGACCTCGGCTATTTCACGAACGCGGTGGGCCGACTTCAAATCGACGGGGGGAGCGTGCTTCTCACCAACGCCTCGGCCCTCTTCTCGCTCGGGGTCAGTGGTGGGCGCGGCGAACTCTTGCAGTCGGGCGGGTTCCTCAGCGTCGCAGACATTCGCATGGGGCGCGGAGCCGTGTCGTCCGGGTTCTGGCAGATGGACGGGGGAACCTCTCTCGCAGCGAACGTCTTTGTGGGGTACGCAGGGACAAGCACGGGGTCGGTGGTGGTGAGTGGCGGGCGGATCGTGGTGACCAATGCCACGAAGACCGCGCTCTTCCAGGTGGGCAAGGACGGGATGGGGAGCCTGGTCCTGAGTGGCGGGGTGGTCCAGGTGGATCGCCTTGTGGCGACGAATGGCGGCGGCGGTTCCTCCGTGTTGTTTAACGGGGGAACGCTGATCAGCGCATCGAGTCTTTTCGGGGCGGGCACGGCATTCCAGGTCGGGGGAAGTGGCGGCTCCAATGCGACCTTCAATCTCTCCGGTGGCTCGCACCAGTTTGGCGGCGGCCTTCTCCTCGGGAGCAACGCGACCCTCGCCGGCATCGGTGGGGTGGTAGGAAACATCACGAACTTCGGGATGGTCGCGCCGGGTAACTCCCCGGGCGCGATCACGAACTACGGGAGCCTGACGCTGATGGACAGCTCCGTGCTGAGCTTCGAACTCGGTGGCACGTCGCGCGGGGTGACCTACGACACGCTCGTGGTCACCAACGTCGCCTCGCTCGCGGGGATGCTGAGCGTGAACTTCTGGGGCGGGTTTCAGACCAACGTGCTGAACACCGACACCTTCACCCTGCTGAGTGCGGCTTCGCTCGTTGGGGGCTTTACGAATGTGAGTGATGGGGCGCGCCTGAACACGTCCGACGGGTACGGCTCCTTCCTGGTGAACTACAACGGGGCGATGGACTCGGTGGTGCTCACCGACTTCCATGCGATTCCCGAGCCCTCGACCGTCCTCCTCATCCTCGTTTCGCTGGTCTGCCTTGCGGGCTTCCGTCGAGCGGCGGGGGGCGCCATGATCGGCTGATGAAGCGCCCGAAGCGCGAGGCCAAGGGGGCGGGCGCCCCACCGGCATGGCTTCAGCGGGGAAGCCTCCGCTGGGCGCCCCACGAGTGGGAGATCCCCGACCAGGCCCGGCGCCTCGGCCAGGCCGGTGAGGACTGGGCGGCAGTCTACGGCCAGATCCACGGCGAGAAGTTCATCGGCCGCCTCGCGGCGCTGGGTGCCAACGCGGTGAACACTCACTTCATGCGCGGCCTCGGGTTGCGCGCAGAGCGGGCCGAGATCGCGAGGCTCAAGCGAACGGTGCCGCTTTTTCACAAGCACGGCATCCGGGTGATCGCCTACACCCAGGCCGGAAGCGTGATGCCCGAGGTGATTCGCGACGAGATCCCCAAGATCGCGGACTGGGTTCGTCGAGATGTCGAGGGGCGACCCATCCCCTACGGGGTGCAGTACTGGCGGTGGTTCCCCTGCTGGAACAATCCGAAGGTGCGCGCATATCTGAAGCGGTGCGTGGGCGTGGCGTTGAAGGAGGTTGGCGCGGACGGGGTCTTCTTCGACAACTTCTATTACGGGACCCACGCCTGTTTTGGCCCTTCCGCCTCGCAGGGGGCGATCACGGAGGTCTGCCACTGCCGCCATTGCCAGGCCGCATTCCGCCGTTTCTTGGAAGAACGCTGGCCCGATGCGCGCGGGGCCTTCGGCCTGCCGCATTATCGCCATGTGCGCATTTCCCCCCACTTTCTCGGGAGGACCGACCCGATGCGGTTTGCGTGGCTCTGCTTCCGGGACCATGTGACGGAGCGAACGCTCCGCGAGCTTCACATCCACGCGAAGTCCCTCAACCCGCAGGCCGCCGTTTGCGCCAACAATATCCTGTGGTTCTCGATGGACCTGAAGTCACTCTTCCGTTGGGGGGAGATGTCCACCCCGGAGAGCCGTGATTTTCCGGGGATGGAGGGAAAAAGCCTCGTAAACCAGGTCCTGTTCCTGAAGCTGGGAACCGCCCTTGGACGGACCATCGTCCCGCTGGCATATTACCGCCATCGGGCCTCGGCGGTTCGGGGATTTGTTCATCCGGAGGGGGATGTGCCGAAGTCGGAGGCCCTGCGCCTGCAGATGGCGGAGCCGATGGCCTTCGGGGGGCACGCACCGGTCTGGTACTGGCAGGGGCTTCTCGATGCGCCTGCCGGGCACGTGGTGAGGGACCCAGGAGGGAGACTCGATGCCGTTGCGGAGATGATGGACTTCTTCCGGCATCATCAGCGGCTCTACAAGGGCTCGCAGCCCGCGGCGCGGACGGCCCTCGTTCATTCGCACCGGTCGCTGAAGCTGGACCCTGGCCGTGTGGGTCGCTCCTTCCAGGGGATGCTGCAAACGTTGCTGCAGAATCACCATCCCTTCGAGATCGCGTTCCTCGAACACGAGGAGGATTGGTCGCGATTCGATCTCGTGATCCTCACCGACGTGATCTCCGTGGGCGAGGGGGAGGCGGAGCGGCTCCGCGCCTTCGTTCGCAAGGGGGGAAGGCTGCTCGCGACGGGGCGGACCTCGCTCTTCAACGAGATGGGACGCCAGCGGAGAAACTACCTCCTCGCGGACCTGTTTGGGATGTCCGTGGACGAGGCAGTTTCCGTGCGTACCGCGTCGTTTCGAAAGCTCGGCAAGGGGCGGATGGTCTTCACGCCGGCGACGCCGGAGTTCTGCGAGCCGATCGTCAAGTCCGTGCTCGGCAAAGGGACCTACCCCCTTCCGCAGCTCCCTCTCGGGGAAATGGAGATCCTTCGCCATCTCTCGGCCCTGCTCGGGTCGGACGAGCGCCTGGAGACGAACGCGCCGAAGTGGGTGTTGCTGGATCTCCACCGGAGCGCCACCGGCGCGTTGTTGGTGCACCTCCTGAGCTACGATCCCGTGCACCCGACGGCGCGGATTCGCGTTCGGCTTCCGGAAAACCTTGGGCGCTTCCACTCGGTGAGGTTTCTCCAACCCGGGGTGTCCTCGCGCGACCTCCGCCCGTCCCGCATCGCCAGCGGGACCGCTGTAACCGTGACAGGTCCCCACCCCTATGGGATTATCGAGTTCACCCCCTGAATCCACGGCTTGTTTACCATGACCCATAACATTTGCGACCACGGCGCCGTCGGGGACGGCACTGCCTTGGATACCAAAGCCATTCAAAAGGCGGTGGATGTCTGCGGAGGAAAAGGGGGAGGAACCGTATTCTTCCCTCCCGGGCGCTATCTTTCCGGAACGGTCGTCCTTCGCAGCGGCGTGACGCTTCACATCGAGGCGGGAGCGCGCCTTGTCGGGAGCCCGGACCCGGCGCACTACCGCAAGGTTAGCCCGCGGAAGGGGTTACCCTGGCCCAACGACGGCACCAGCCTGATTCTTGCCGAGGACGTCGAGGACATCGGCCTGTGTGGGCAGGGGGTGTTGGACGGTCATGGGGGGCACCGCATTTACATGGCCCCCTCCGGCGGCTACGGGCGGATGAGGGAGCGCCCCTTCGTCATTCGGATGTCGCGGTGCCGGAGGGTGCGCGTCCGGGACCTTCGCATGGAGGACGCCCCGATGTGGATGCAGCAGTACTCGGAGTGCGAGGACCTTGTCGTGAGCGGTCTCAGCGTGAAGAACACCTGCAACAACAACAACGACGGCCTCGACCTGGATTCGTGCCAGGACGTTCGCGTTTCCGACTGCCGGATCGAGTCCTGGGACGATGCGATCTGCCTCAAGAGCGCGGCATCGCGCCCCTGCCGCAATGTGACGGTGACCAACTGCGTGGTCTCCAGCAAGTGCGCGGCGATCAAGTTGGGCACGGAATCCATAGGGGGTTTTGAGAACATCGCGGTCAGCAACTGCGTGATCACCGACACGCTTCTCGGGGGGATCCACCTTGCGGTGGTGGACGGGAGCGCGCTGGATCGTGTGGTCGTGAGCAATGTCACCATGCAGCGCGTGGCCGTTCCTATTTTCATCCATCTCGGTGACCGCGGTCGGTTTCCCGAGGGGGGGTCGCGGCCTCTCGCGGGGCGCTTGCGGAGGGTGAGTCTCAGCCACATCGTCGCCACGGAGTCCGGAAAGTTCGGATGCTCGATCACGGGGGGAACCGGGCATCTCGTGGAAGACGTGGTGTTGAGCGATGTCCGCGTGGAGTCGGAGGGTGGCGTCCGCGAGGGCGGGTTTTCGCGCGAGGTACCGGAGAAGGCCGATCACTATGGGTGCGGGAAGATGTACGGAATTCTTCCCGCGCACGGCCTCTTCGTGCGGCATGTGCGCGGCCTGCGCCTTGACGGGGTATCTTTCGCCTGTGCCGAAGCGGACGCGCGTCCCGCATTCCGGTTCGACGAGGTGACCGGCCTGGTCGCGCGGGATGTGGACGGGCTTTCCCATGGGGGAACCTCCCGATGACCTGGATTGACTGGACGATTGTCTTCCTGCCCGTGGCGATCATGGGGGGCGTCGCCTGGACGATGCGGCGTTACGTGCGGAGCGTGGCGGACTTCATGGCCGGGAGTCGTTGCGCCGGGCGCTACGTGATCGCCAACGCGAAGGGGGAGATGGGGATGTCAGTGGTCAGCAAGGTGGCGCAGTTCGAGGTTTTCCTGGCCGTGGGTTGGACGATGGGGTGGTGGGGGTTCATCAGCATCCCCATCGGGATGCTGATCGCGCTGACGGGATGGGTCATCTACCGATACCGGGAGACGCGCGCCCTGACGCTGGCACAGTTTTTCGAGGTGCGCTACAGCCGGTCGTTCCGCGTCTTTGCGGGGCTACTCTGTTTCATCAGTGGCGTGATGAACTACGGAATCTTCCCGGCCGTAGCGGCCCGTTTTTTTGTCTTTTTCTGCGGCCTGCCGCAGGTGTTTCCGGTCGGTGGCTTCGAGGTACAAACCTTCGCGGTCGTCATGGCGATCTACCTCGGCATCTCGCTGTCGATGACCCTGACGGGAGGCCAGCTCACGGTGATGGTGACCGATTGTCTCGAGGGTCTGCTCTCGCTGGTTATGTTCGTGGTCGCCATCGTGGTGCTGATGACGATGTTCAGTTGGAAGGAGGTGCATGAGGCGCTGGCGCTGGCGCCTGTTGGGAAGTCAAAAATGGACCCGTTCGACACGGGGCAGATCGCGGACTTCAACCTCTGGTTCGTCCTGATCGGGGCCTTCGGAGGCATCTACACGACGATGGCGTGGCAGGGAGGGCACGCCTTCAACAGCGCGGCCCGCAACGCCCACGAGTCCAAGATGGCGAATATCGTGGCAAACTGGCGCGGATTCAGCCGGATGCTGTTTCTCACCCTGCTGGGCGTCTGTGCCTACACGTACCTCATGCACCCGGACTTCGCGGAGGGCGCGGCGAAGGTCCAGAGAGTGCTGGACGGCGTGGAAAACAAGCAGATTGCCACGCAGATGCGGATGCCGACGGCGCTTGGCATGTTGCTGCCGGTGGGGCTCAAGGGGGTGACCTGCGCCCTGTTCTTCATGGGGTTGATCGCGTGCGACGGCTCCTACCTGCACTCGTGGGGCAGCATCCTGGTGCAGGACACCATCCTGCCTTTCCGCAAGAAGCCGTTTTCCCCGAGGGCCCACCTGCTCCTGCTGCGACTGGGGATCGTCGGCGTGGCCGTGTTCGGATTTTTCTTCAGCCTGTTCTATCGGCAGACCGATTATATCCTGATGTTTTTCGCAATCACCGGGGCGATCTACATGGGAGGGGCCGGGTCGGCGATCATTGGGGGCCTCTACTGGAAGAGGGGAACCACCGCGGGCGCTTGGGCGGGGATGATCACGGGTTCGTTCCTCGCGGTTTCCGGCCTTCTGGCCCAGCAACCGGTGGTCTGGGGCGAGATCCGCCTGCTCCTGGGCGCGCTGGGTGAGTCGCTTCCCGTATGGGATGGCTTTCGTGCCTGGGCAACCAACGTGCCGTCGAAATTCCCGGTCAACGGGCAGGTCATGTATTTCATCGCGATGGTTTCCTCCATCGTGGTTTACGTGGTTGTCTCGTGGCTTACGTGTCGGGAACCCTTCGACCTTGATCGGATGCTCCACCGGGGACGCTTTGCGAAGGAGGGAACGCCCACACTGCCCACGGCGCTCCGTCGGTTCAGTTGGGGCTCGCTCCTCGGCATCAACCACGAGTTCACACGCGGGGACAAGGTCATCTCGATCTCCCTTTTTTCTTGGAAGATGTTCTGGGTTCTGGTCGGGGTGGTCGTCACGCTATGGAACCTCAAGAGCCGTTGGCCCTTGGAGTGGTGGTCGAACTACTGGCATATCACCACCGTGGTGGTTCCCCTCGTTCTCACCGTGCCCACCACGATCTGGTTTCTGTGGGGAGGGATTCACGATCTCATCCAGCTGTTCCGCGACCTGGAGTCCGTGCGGCGAAATGTGCTGGACGATGGGACCGTGGTGGACCACCGCAACCTTGACGAGGTCGGGGAGGTGGCCCAATCCTGCAGCAACCATCCTGCGCCACCGGCCGTCCCTCCCGCGGACGGCAATAACCCTCGTTCCGCCCCACGATGAAGCCGTTTCAGTTTCGCGGGTTTCTTTACGACCTCGCGCGAAGCCAGCGAACCCACATGGGCCACCTGCGTCGACTGGTCGAGGGCCTCTCGGAACTGGGATACAACCTGCTGGTCATCAACCTGGAGCACCGTTTTGCCTTCCCGGGTTGCCCGGGGCTCTGCCCGCCGGACGGGATGACTCCCGCGCAGGCGCGCGAACTCTGCGCGTTCGCCTTGAAGAAGGGCGTGGAGGTGGTGCCGTGCGTCAGCGTCGCCGGCCACTGCGAGGGGCTCGCCGCGACGGAGCGTTACGCGCACCTGAGTGCCGACCCGTTCCAGCATGGACCCTGGGCGGGATACGAGATGCTCAACCTCGACCTGCCCGAGGCGCGCGAACTCGCCCGGCGGATGATTCGGGGTGCGGTCGAGGCGTTTCCCGGGAAGCGGCTCCATGTCGGCCTCGATGAGGTGAGGCGCCTCCCATGGTTGCATCCCGGGGACGAGCCCCGTCAGTTGGAGAAGCTGGGGATCTTTTTCCGGTTCATCCTCGAGGAGGGCCGCAAGACGGGGCGGGAGTTGATGATGTGGGGGGACATCCCGCTGAAACACCCCTCGCTGCTCGATGCCCTCCCGAAGGACGTGGTCATCTGCGACTGGCACTACAATCCAGAAGGATCGCGAGAGACGCTCCAGATGTACCGCGACCGGGGTTTCCGTGTGCTCGCCTGTCCCTCGACGGATACCTGCTACAATTTTGCCACGAGCCCGATGGCCCATCTCAACATCGGGAAGATGGTTTCCGACGCGTACGAGCTTGGCCTCGAGGGATTCCTCCTCACCACGTGGCAGCACGGGATGGGGAGCGGCCCGGATCTTTCGTGGCCCCGCACCGCGATGGCGGCCCGACTCGCCCGCGGGGAAAGGGTGGGGGACCCAGACTGTTTCGATGCCGACTTCGCTTCCGAACGCTATGGAGTGAAAGGGGAGCGCTTCGTCCGCCTTCAACACCTCATGCACGAGGGGATCGGGGATGTTCTGAAGCTGGACGATGGGAAGACTCCGTCCCGATGCGGGTTCCATCTGCGGTCGCTCCTTTTCCGCGGTGCGCCCCCCTGGAACGCGGTGGCCAGGCCGGATGGGTTCCCGTCCGCCTCCACCCAGATGACCTGGGAGCCGTCGCCCTTCTGGCCCTGGCTCTACCTCAGGCCTGCACTGACCCCGGCGCGGCTACGGAAGTTCGAGGCGCTCGCGGGGGAGGCGGGAGAGATCGCCGCGGAACTTCAGGCTTCGGCGACGCGGCGGCGGGAGGAACTGGTCTCCTTCCACGCGCCGGTGCGGGCTCTGGGGATCCTTGTCGAGCGTCTCGGGATCCTCGAGGCCGCGAAGGCCGATTACCACGCGGCGGCGCTCGCGCAGGGGGAGGCCCCGTCGGCGTTTCGCGCCTCGCTCGACCGCGTGGCGGCACAGCTGGAGCGTCTCCGCCCCGGATTACGGGATTTGCGGGGGATTTTGGGCGAGTTCGACGAAGCCTGCGGCTTTTCTCACGAGGAAGCGGCCTGGATGGACGTCCATGAGGAGAGCCTGGATCGCCATCTTGCCACCCTGCGAGGCTTGCGCCCGGACGGGGACAGCCTGTTGGAGTTCGGCGAGTTCTTGCGGCGCCCCGCGACAGTCATCCAGCGGACGACCTGGCGCTGACCCACCCCATCCGCCCCACCTCGATGATCTCACGGGTTCACATCATTCACCACAGCCACACCGATGCCGGCTATACCGATGAACCGGAGCGGGTGGTTTCCCAACAGGTGGAGCATATCGAGAAGGCCCTCGCCCTCATGGAAGAGACCCGCTCGCGGCCTCCCGAGGGGAGGTTTTGTTGGACGGTGGAATCCTCCTGGGTGGCACGGGAGTATTGTCGGCGCCACGGTTTGCGTGGCAAGCGGCGGCTCGCGGAGGCGGCGCAGGCGGGCCAACTCGAGGTCTCGGCCTTCGCCTGGCAACCCATCACCCACCTCCAGTGTCCCCTCGAACTACGCCGCAACTTCGCCTGGGCGGTGGAGTTCGGTCGGGAGGCGGGTGTTCCCTGCCGTGTGGCGATTCTCAACGATATCGGTAGCGCCACTTGGCCGCTTGCCGACGCGATGGCGGAGCAAGGAGTTGGCATGCTTGTGCTCGGTCTCGGAGGTTACCGCATTCTTACTCCGTGGTCGAAGTTGCCCCCGATCTTCTGGTGGGTCGGCCCCCGTGGCGGCAAGGTGCTCTTCTATACCTACCATCATGTCGTCCCGCAGCCGGGGCCCGAGCAGCGCGGGCTTCCTCCCGCGCCGTACGGCTTTGGGAAACTTGGCTTTCTCTGGCCGGCCCGGGTCGCGCGCAAGGCGGCTGGGGAAGCGGTGCTTCCCTCGCTGGCCGACGCGTTTCTCGGGAAGCTCTCCTGGCCGGAGGTCGCGGCGGAGCGTCTCCTCGGGCAGATGGAGGCCGACCGCTATCCCTGCCCGGTCGCGATGTTCCAGGCCGCGAGCGATAACGCGGGTCCCGATGGGAACCTTCCCCGGGACGTGGCCTGGCTGAACGCGCACCTCCATGGACGGCGCGTCACCCACGGCTCGGCCCGCGTCTTTCTCGACGAGATCGTGGCGCGCCACGCGGCGGCCATCCCGACGCTGAGCGGGGACCTTCATTGTTCGTGGAGCGACCAGGCGGGGTGTCTCGCGCGGGCGACGCGGCAGTATCGCGAGGCCTCGAGGCTGGATCGGGCCACCGCGCGGTTGCTCCGAGGTCGAACAGGTCCCCGGCGACTCCAGGCAGCGATCGAGGAAAACTTGGATGGGTTGCTCGTGTATAGTGATCACACTTTTGGCCTCACCTCCTGGGGATTCGGGGAAATGAAGCCTGACGGCTTTGGTCCCGGCGACCCGCTTGCAGCTTTTCACGAGCGCACCTGGGATTCCAAGGCGGCGGCGGCCGCCGCGACCTGGCGAAGCGCGTGGCAGATTCATTTCGAGGCGCAGGAGAAGTTCGTCGCAAAGCTTCCCGACGGAGCGAGCGCCGCCTTCTTGAACACCCTCGATCGCGCCACGGCGGCGTTCGTCGGCAGCCAGGTTGTCGTGGCACCCTCGCGACCCGTGGCATGGATCGCGGGTCGCCGCCGTTTGCCGCTTCAGACGGAGCCCATCCGCCCCAAGTGGTGGCGGATCTGGGTGCCCGTGCCCGCGATGAAAGCCCGTCAACTCTGGGGCGGACAACTGGAACTGGAAGGCGAGGGGCGCGATGCGGGCGAGGTCGCCGGACAGACCCACGCAGCCGGGGAGCGACAGGAGAGTTTGAACCCGCGCGACGGCCTTAAACTTGGCGGCAGATCCCTTCGGTTTGACGAGGCAACCGGGCGCTGTCTCGGGTGGCGCGGGTCGGATGGGCGGGAACGCCTCGATCCCTCCGTGGAGCATGGGCTGGGCGAGTTTCTCCACGCGGAAGTGGACGGTATTCCGGACGATCCGCGGGGAGCGGGAATTGGCTGGCCGATCGAGCGAAAGTTTTCGCGTCGCGAAAGCTCGGCATGGTCTCCGGGAACAGAGGGAGACTTTACGGCATGTCGGAGAGCCAACCACCGCCTGTTGAGCCGTTCGGGGCTTCAACTCCTCACCTCCACAGAGTGGAGGCTTTTTTCGGGGATGGACGAGTTGGAGATCACGGTTGCCGTGGACAAGCCGAGGTGTGTCGGGCGCGAGGACGCCCGTGTGGTTTTTCCCCTGACGGGCTCGTGTCGCGAGGTCCTGTGGAGCCTCGCCGGGGCTACGGCGCGATGGAAGGATCTCCTTCCGGGGTCGCACACCGGATGGCTGACGATCCAAAATTGGGTGGCGGTCCAGACGGGGGAAGGTTGGCTGGCGCTGATGTCGTTCGACGCCCCGTTGGTCGAGGTGGGAGGGATCGGTGCGGAGACCTGGCGGGGTTGCGAGGGACCGCCCGCGAAGCCGTGGCTCTCCAGTTACGTCTTCAATAACTTCTACCAGACGAACACCGCCCAGTGGCAGGGAGGAAACTGCTCCTGGCGCTACCGTCTCCGATGGTTTCCGTCCTCGACGACCGCCGAGGAGATCCACGCCTGGAGCGAGGAGAGGGACTTGGGGATTGTCGGGATCCGACGGGGGGCGGGGTGTCCCTGACCCCGGGACGATGAGCACGTCTCCCGATTTCGGATTGATTGAAATTCAAACTTGTCCTGTCCACTCCAAAAAATGCAAAGACCCTCCATGACTGTTCCCCATGTCCCTTTGGAGGTCGACCTGAGTGCGAGGGTTGGCGTGATCCGTCCCTTGCACGGGGTCAATCTCGGACCGGTCCAGATGAACGGGTGGTTCGATTTTTCCAAATCCTACAAGGAACTGGGATTTCCCCACACCCGCCTTCATGACTGCCCCTATGCCGTGCCCGAGACGGTCGATATCCACAGTATCTTTCCAAACTTCGACGCCGACCCGCGAGATCCCCGAAGTTACCGTTTTCTGATCACTGACGATTACATCCAAGCGATTATCGACACGGGTTCACAGGTGATCTATCGGTTGGGTGAGACCATCGAGCACCACACGCGGCGCAAGTACTTCATTCACCCACCGGCGAACTTCCAGAAGTGGGCGGAGGTTTGCGTCCACATCATCCGCCATTACAACGAAGGCTGGGCGAACGGGTTTCGGCACAACATTCGTTACTGGGAAATCTGGAATGAGCCGTGGTCGCCCAAGTGCTGGACGGGTTCGGCCCAGGATTACTACCGGCTGTACGAGGTTGCCGCCAAGGCGATCAAAGCCCATGACCATTCGCTAAAGGTGGGCGGCCCGTCCTCCGACGGGGGAGGGCCCGGTCCCTTTTCCATGGGGTTTCTCGAGCACTGCCGCGAGACGCATGCTCCGCTAGATTTTTTCAGCTGGCACATTTACGCGAGGGATCCCGCGGCGATCTTGGGGCAGTCCGTGGCGCTCAGGGAGATGTTGGCAAGGCATGGCTTCTCCTACGCGGAATCACACCTGAACGAGTGGAACTACCTGCCCTCCGAGGGGTGGCGGTTCAACTCCCCGGAGAAGGACCCCGATTGCATCCGACGGGCCATTTCCGAGATCAGCGGGATGCCCGGGGCGGCGTTCGATGCCGCCACTCTTGTCCACATGCAGGACTGCCCCATCGACGTGGCCAACTTCTACTGGGCCCGCCATGGGATGTGGGGCCTTTGGGACGATTGTGGCGCTGCTCGGAAGAACTTCCATGCCTTCCGAGCGTTTCGGTCCTTGCTGGATACGCCGCACCGGGTGCGGACCACGCCCAACGACCCCTTGAGCGGCCATGCCCTGCTGGCGGGGGTTGCCGATGGTCCCGCAGCCGGCATCCTTCTTGTCAACCATCGTGCGCGGGAAACCGACTTCCTGATCGAGATCAAAGAATGGCCGTGGAAGGGGAGAGCGATTTGTCGCCGCCATCTCGTGGATGATTCCCGAGACTTGGCCCTGGTTGGACAGGACACGCTGGACTCCTCGAGCCGGGGATTGCACCTCTGCCTTCCCGCCCCGACCTTCTGTTTCCTGACGCTGGCCCCCGGGTAAGAAAGGGGGGTATTCGATGCACCGAATCTCATCAACAGCTTTTGTCGCCTTTGCATGATTTGACCCCCGATGACGAGAGTCCTACACGTGCGATGCCACCTGGGACTACGGTCGACACCCTTTCACCATCCTCCATGAAACCATCCGTTGCGCCCCTGCTGGGCCTTTGTCCCATTGGGAAGTTCGTCTTCAGCCACGCGGACGCCATCCACCAGAAGAAGGCGCTCCAGAAGCAGTTGCGCGCGTGGAAGGTTCGTTTCACCGATCTCGACGAGGTTTTACCGGATGGACTGGTGCGCGACCAGGCGCACGTGGATGCTGCGGTGGCGCACTTTCAGAAGCAGGGGGTGGACGCGGTGTTCATGCCGCACTGCAACTTCGGGACCGAGGGCGCGGTGGGGATGATCGGGCGCAGGCTGGGGGTTCCCGTGCTGCTCTGGGGGCCGCGCGACGAGGCCCCGCTGGCGGATGGCACGCGCCTGCGGGACAGCCTCTGTGGTTTGTTTGCGTCAAGCAAGGTGCTGCACAAACTCGGCGTCCCGTTCACCTACATCGAGAACTGTCGCATGGAGGATGTGCCGCTCCGGGAGGGGGTCGACCTTTTCCTGCGGGCGGTGAACGTCGCCAACACTTTCCGCAAGGGAATTCGCATCGGGATGCTCGGCCAGCGCATTGACTTCTTCTGGAGCACGATCGTCAACGAAAGCGAGCTTCTGGAGCGCTTCAGGGTGGAGGTGCTGCCGTTGGACATGGTGGCCTTTATTGCCAATGCGAAGAAGCGCGCGGTTCAGGATGCATCTCGCTACGCCGCGGAGGCTCGGAAGATGGCACGGACGATCAAGGTCGAGGGGTATGCCGATCCCAAAACGTTCTTCAACGTGCTGGCGGTACGAGATGAGATGCTGGCGCTTGCCGAGAAGCATGCGCTGGAGGGATTGGCAATCCAGGACTTCATGTCGCTGGTCGACGAAATGGGGACGTACTGCTTCTTTGCCAACAGCCTGGTTGCCGAGAAGTTGGCGGTCGGCCTGGAATCTGATCTCCATGGCGCGATCAGCGGGGTCCTCCTCAATCGGGTGGTGTTGGGAGCCCAGCCTTCGTTTCTGGCGGAGTACACCGTTCGTCATCCCGAGAATGACCACGGCGTGCTTCTCTGGCATGCGGGGGCCCCGCCCTCCATGAAACATCCGGACGACACCGTTCGCCTCGGAAAACACTGGGTCCTGCCCAGCCCGTTGGCGGGCATGACGCATTTCCGTCTGAAGGACGGGCCCATTACGGTGCTGCGTTTTGATGGCGACCGCGGGGATTACCAACTGGCGGTGGGCGAGGGGCACTCCATCGAAGGCCCTCGGACGCAGAACAACTATGTCTGGATGGAGGTGGACGATTGGCCACGCTGGGAAAAATCGCTCATGGAATCGCCCTTCATCCACCATACGGCCATGGTTTATGGCCATCATGCCCGGGCGGTGATAGAAGCCTGCAAGTACATGGCGGGGGTCAGGACGGTTTCATTGAACCGTTTGGAGCCCGTGCCATAAACGTGCCGAAACCAGGAGGGCTTTCCATCGTCCGCTTTCGAGCGATTCAGACTCGCTCCTGAAGTGTGCCCTGGGGAGTTGGGCGGCTGCGGGGAGGGACGGGGGCCTTTTCGGTTGCCCCCCATTCGCGGCCGAGGCGGCGGAGGGATCGACGGAGAGCATGGCGGAACCAGACCCGATCCAGGACGAGACCGAGCAGACCCAGGGGCGGGCGGTAGATGAGGCAGTGGGTCACCCGGCAGTGGGTGCGAGAGAGCGACTCGAAGTAGAGGTCATGCTCCCAGGGATGGAAAGGCCCCGATCGCCAGGCATAGGCGAGGTGGCGGTTTAGCCTCCACGCCGTCACGCTCACCTCGGCGCGGAACGTGAACCCCAATAGGCGCAGGGCAGTTTCCATGGAGGCGCCGGGCCCCAGCCGGCGGGCGTTTCGACGCACGACCGTGGCGCGAAGGGCGGGGGGAAGGATTCGCGAGATCTGGTCGGTGTCCGTGACGAACTGAAAAACCTTGTCAACAGGCGCTCCAATCTCGATTTTCTCCGTGACGGCGCTAAGACCCATCGCTTTTGTTTTCGGGACAGCGCACGCTAATCCACCTTCTCCCGGCATGACAAGCCCCATCATCGCTCCCTCGATCCTCGCCTCCGATTACTCGCGGTTCGGGGAGGAGGCCCTCCGAGCCGAGCGCGCGGGAGGCGACTGGCTGCACGTGGATATCATGGATGGGCACTTCGTCCCGAACATCAGCTTTGGGTCGGAGGTGGTGGCCGCGCTGAAGCGCTCGACGAAGCGGCCACTCGACGTCCACCTCATGATCGTCCGCCCCGACCTTTACCTGGATCGTTTCATTTCCGCGGGGGCGAGTCGGATCACGGTCCACGTCGAGGCGGCCCACGACGTGGGCAAAACCCTCGCGCGCATCCGCGCCGCGGGATTGGGGGCGGGCCTGGCCCTGAACCCGAAAACGCCGGTGGCGAAGGCGGAGCCGTTCCTCGACCAGGTGGACCTCGTGCTGTGCATGACGGTCGAGCCGGGATTTGGAGGGCAGGCGTTCATGGAGGGGGTGTTGGAGAAGGTGCGCGCACTGGCGCTCCATCCCTCTCGGAAGGCTCATCCTTTTCGGATCGAGGTGGACGGGGGGGTCGACGCCGCGTCGGCCGTGCGGAGCGCGGCGGCAGGCGCGGACACCTTCGTGGCGGGAACGTCGCTCTTTGCCGCCCGGGATATGGCCGCCGCGGTCGCGGCGATGCGCCGCGGCGCCGCCGAGGCGCTCGCGAAATCCGCGACGGCACAGGTTCACGGTTGAGAGGTTCAGCGGTTCAAGGGTTGAGAAACTCCAGGAACCAAAGGCAAATCAACCGCTGAACCGTGAACCTTTGAACTCCTGAACCCTGGACCTGAACGGTTCAAAGACCCCATGCTCCTCGTCGTTGATTTCCTGAACCTGGCGTACCGGAGTTTTCACGCCATCCCGAGGTTGACGAATGCCCGCGGGGTGCCGACGAACGCGGTGCATGGATTTGTGAACTCGGTGAACCGCTGGCTCGCCGATGTCGGGGCCACGCGTGTGGCGATCGTGATGGACGGGGAGAAGCCCGCGCGGCGGCTCGTCCTGCTCCCGGAATACAAGGCGAACCGCCCACCGACCCCCCCGGAACTCATCACGCAGCTCGGGTTGCTCACCGACCTCTTCGGGCCGCTGGGGTGGACGGTCATCCGCGAGGCGGCGGAAGAGGCGGATGACCTCGGTGCGGCGCTCGCGCTGAGAGCGGCGGAGGCCGGCGAGGAAGTGCGCATTGCCTCGAACGACAAGGATTTCCTCCAGGTCGTGGGGGGGAGAATCAAGGTGCTGCGAGGTTCTGCCAAGGAGACCGTGATGGCCGACGAGTCCTGGGTGCGGGAGCGCCTGGGGATCGAGCCGAAGCAGGTGGCCGATTATCTCGCGCTGATGGGGGATTCGGTGGACAACATTCCCGGCGTGCCGGGGGTGGGGGAGAAGACGGCCGCCGACCTGATCCGACGGTTCGGCGACCTCGACCGCCTTGCGGCTTCGCTCGCGGAGATCGAACGGCCCTCCCTGCGGGCCAGCCTCCAGGAGCACCTTCCCGTGGCGTTTCGGAACCGCGACCTGGTCCGCCTCAAGACGGACCATGCGCTTCCCTCCCTGGATGCTTTCTGCTTGCGCCCGCCCGATTACTCGGTCTTACTCCCGCTGCTCGCCGACCTCGACTTGAAGACCCTCCATGCGCGGTACGCGAAGGAGAAGGAAGCGCGGTCGGCGCCCCGGCAGGGGATGCTGTTCTGATCCCCGCCGGTCATTCCCAGCCGCCAGCCTTTAAGAGATTGCATGATGTCGAATGCTTCAAAACGCGCCCCCCGGGTGTGCCTGACCGGTGGTATCGCCACGGGGAAGAGTCGTGTCGGACAGTGGTTTTTCGATCAGGGATGGGAGGTGATCTGCGCGGACGAGATCGTTCATGAACTCTACCGTTCGGGGCAGGCGGTTGCCGCCTCGGTGGCGCGTGAGTTCGGCCCCGGGGTACTCGCGGGGGATGGCTCTGTCAACCGATCGCGGTTGGCCGAGATCGTCTTTGAGGATCCCGCGAAGCTCCGTCGACTCAACGCGCTCGTGCATTCCGTGGTGCATGAGGCATGGAGCCTGCGCGCCGAGTGCGTGACCGCCGAGGGGCGTCCCGCGATGGTGGTGATCCCGCTGGCCTACGAAGTCGGCATCCAGGGGGAGTTCGACCATGTCTGGGTTGTGGCCTGCTCGGCCCCATCGCAAGAGGAGCGCCTGGCGGCCCGTGGACTGGATCGCGTGGCCGCCGCGAAGCGGGTTGCGGCGCAGCTTCCGCTGCAGTCCAAGGTGGACTGCGCCGACGGGGTCGTCTGGAACGACGGCCCGTGGGAACTCACCGAGGCCCAGTGCGCGCGCCTTGACCACGCATCTGGCCGAAACCTTGCCCTGTCATGAACGCGGAAGAACCCAGCTCGGCGCTTGGCGCGGCGGCCCAACATGCCGGCCGCGGAGGGAACGGCGGTCCCCGTGAGCGCGGGGGTGAGGGACGCCATCACCGATGGCGGCGATGGGGGCGGCGCGGGAGGCCGCGCGAGGGGAATGGGGGAGGAGCCCCCGTTCCCGAGGAAAGCGTCCCCACGCTCGATGCCGCAGAGATTTTCCGGCTCGAAGGGGCCGCTTTGGCCGACCGGGCCCGTGAGGCGGGGATTGATGCGGACGCAAACCCGAAAGCGGAAGACCTGAGGCGAATGCTGTTCGAGGCGCATGCGCGGAAACAGGGGTGCAGCTGGACTCAAGGCACACTCGAGTTGCTCAAGGATGGCACGGGGTTTCTTCGTTCCGACGAGCGCGATTTTCATCCCTCTGCCGAGGACCCGTTCGTCTCCCCCTCCATTGTCCGCCAGTTCGGCCTGCAGATGGGGGATTTTGTCGGGGGAATGGTGCGTCCCCCGAGGGAGCGTGCCGCGCGCCTGGTTCACGCGGACCTGGCCTGGGGGCGTCCCGTGGCCGAACTCGCCGCACGGACCCCCTATGACAAGCTGACGCCGTTCTACCCCCAGACGCGCCTGATCCTCGAGAGGGGGGCGGAGCCGGTGAGCATGCGGGCGGTGGACCTGATCGCCCCGCTGGGGCGCGGGCAACGATGCTTGATCGTCGCGCCGCCGCGTGCGGGGAAGACGATCCTCCTGCAGCAGATCGCGCAGAGCATCGAGGCCAACAACAAGGACATCGATCTCCTCGTGCTGCTCCTCGATGAGCGACCGGAGGAGGTCCACAGCATGAAGGAGTGCGTGCGTGGCGAGGTGATCGCGAGCACCTTCGACGAGACCATCGACCGGCACGTGCGCATCGCGGATCTGCTCATGGAGCGGGCGCACCGGATGCTGGAGTGCGGCCGCCATGTGGTGGTGCTGCTGGACTCGCTGACCCGCTTCGCCCGCGCGTGCAACAACCTCTCGTCATCTCGGGGGCGCATCATGAGCGGGGGTGTGGAGTCGGGGGCGCTCTCCAAGCCGAGGAAGTTCTTCAGTTCGGCGCGGAACATCGAGGGAGGGGGGAGCCTGACGGTCATCGCAACGGTGCTGGTCGAGACGGGCAGCCGCATGGACGAACTGATTTTCGAGGAGTTCAAAGGGACGGGGAACGCGGAGATCCACCTGAGCCGCGACCTGCAGGAGAGGCGGATCTATCCGGCCATTCACATGGAAAAGAGCGCGACCCGTCGGGAGGAGATGCTCTATCACCCCGAGGAGTACGAGAGGGTGAAGCTGTTGAGAAACAAACTCTTCGAGCAACCGCCGCTCAAGGCAATGGAGAACCTGCTGGAACAGTTGCGGGCCACCGATTCGAACGCCGAGCTCCTCATGCGGCTCAAGGTGGTCAAGGTGGGTTAATCGTTGCGTTTGAAGCGGCTTTCGGTGAGAAGGAGTGGTTAATCCCTAACCCCTGTGTTCTCGCCAATCACCGATTCAAGGTTCGACTTTCGCCCGGAGCTTGTGTCCGCGCCGATGTGGGCGAAGGGGCTTCTCTTCGTGTTTGCCGGCGCGGTTCACCTGGTGGCCAACCTGCTTTACGCTTCCACCTATGGCTCCCTGTCCAGCCCCGACATGGACATCTGGTTTTTCGTGGGCCTCGCGCGGGGCGACCATCACGTTTTTTCGACGGATCCCCTCCAGATCTTTCTTCCGATCCTCGGGTTCCTCGGGCCGTCCTCCCTTTACGTGCTGCTCGTTCTGCTATCGAACGCGTTTCATCTCTTCACGCTGTGGCTCCTTTTTGGGGCGTTGACCGATTTTTTTAACGACGAGTGGGCCGCCCTCTGGTCGTGCGCCTTCTTCACGCTCACGGTGACGAGCGGTTTTACCTTCTGCACGGGTTCCTTTGTCCACCAGCAGGAGGCGCTGCCGGTTTTGGTCGGGCTCTTGTGGTCAGGCAACCTTTTCATGATGGCTTCCACCTGGCAGGAGAAGCTCCGCCACGCCGGCGTGATTGTGGCGCTCCTGCTGCTCGGGGCGATCATCGGGCCGGAGGTGCTGGTCATCTGCACGCTGGCGATTCCGTGCGCGATGGTCTGGTATTTCCGAAGGTTCATGGATCCCTTCATCCGCCACGCGATGGGGACCCTTTTGCTGGCGCTCTATTTTGCGACGATCTTCGTGGCCGGCCCCTTCATGGTGAAGGTGATTTCCTTCGGCGGGCAGTTCTTTCAGGGCATCAGTTCGCAGGCCAACCAGGACCTTCGACTGGGCGGACTCGCCCCGATGGAATGGATGGATGTTCTCGACGTCTACGGCCCCGTCTACCTGCTATTTGTTGCGCTAGCCATCTGGACCTGGTCGAACGGTCGCTTCCCTGAACTGGCCCTCATCTTCACGGGGGTGATCTTCTCAACCGTGGCCGCACGGTTCTTCTTTATCGCAGAACTCGGGTTTGCCGCCCTCGTGTGCTGGGTGCTCGCGAGGCCGTTGCGGTACCAGACCATCCCCAAGAGTGTGGTCGGTACGGGGTTGCTCGTGGTGATGGCAGCCTTTGCATGCTGGAAGGGGGTCCCCTGCGCCTACCCGGGGTCTTTCGTGGGGGTCCTCGAACAGATCGAGAAGGACCCGCGCGGGAATCCTCGCGTCCTCTGCACCCCGACCTACGGTTCCATGGTTCGCGCCGTCAGCGGGGCAAAACCCACTTCCGATTCCAGGGGCCACGATCCCCAATGGGTTCGCATCGCCACCATGGCGGCTGACGAGGCGGTGCCGATGCTTGCGGCAAAAGGGATCACCCACCTCTTCCTGACCTCGCGGGACTTTAACCTCGGGACGCGTCTGGATCTCCACGGCATCTCGGAATCCGCGTTCATTTCGTCCGGCGGGTTCGCGCCCCTGGTCAACGAGATGTCCCGTGAGCAGATCACCGCGAGCCTCGTTTATCGGGCCCTTCTCGGAAAGGATCCGGTTTCGGGATTGACGCCCATCGGGGAGGCCAATCACCCGGCGACGGAGCAGAGGGCGATCTTGTTTCGGGTGGAGCCGCTGGCGCCGCCGGTCGCCGTGCCTTAGCCCGATCAGGCTGCGAGTTCCAGCATCCGGCGGATCGGCAGCAGGGCCCGGTGCTGGACGGCAGGATCGAGGTCGACTTCGGGGGAGAGCGTTTCGAGGGCGTCGCGCACCTTCTCGATGGTGTTCATCTTCATGAACCCGCAGTCGTTGCAGGCGCACGCGCGGGTGGGTGCCGGGACGAAGCGCTTGCCCGTCACTTCCTTATGGAGGCGGTGGAGCATGCCCTGCTCGGTAACGATGATGAAGGTGTCCGAGGAATGTTCCCGGCAGAACTTCATCATCCCCTCCGTGGAGCAGATGTGGTCGGCGAGGAGGCGTACCGAGCGGATGCACTCGGGGTGGGCCACGATGGGGGCGCCGGGGTGCTGCTCGCGGAGGCGCATGAGCGTCTCCGCAGTGAAGGCGAGGTGGGTGTGGCAGGCGCCGCGCCAGAGTTCCAGTTTGCGCCCGGTCTTTTCCATGGCCCACTGGCCGAGGTTCTCGTCGGGGAGGAAAAGGATGGGGCGGTCCCTGGGTGCCTGCTCCACGACCTTCACGGCGTTGCCGCTGGTGCAGATGATATCGGCGAGGGCCTTCACCTCGGCGGTGCAGTTGATGTAGGCGATCACGTAGGCACCCTTATGCTCTTCGCGCCAGCGGCGGAGGGCAGAGGGATCGCAACTGTCGGCGAGGGAGCAGCCGGCATTGGCGTCCGGGATGAGCACCTTCTTGCCCGGGTTCACGATCTTGGCAGTCTCCGCCATGAAATGGACCCCGCAGAAGAGGATGACCTCCGCATTGGTCTTCGACGCCTGATAGGAGAGGCCGAGGGAGTCCCCCACGAAGTCGGCCACGTCCTGGATTTCGGGAAGCTGGTAGTTATGGGCGAGGATGACGGCGTTGCGCGCCTTCTTCAGGTCAGACACTTCGCGCTGGAGGCGGGTGGTTTGCTCTGGCGGGCGCATGGGGCGCACCTGGAGGCAGTCCGCGAAAGCGGCGCCATGGTCTGCGGAACGGGCGGGGGGAGGCATGGGGTTTAGTGAGCAGGGAGAAGTGAGAAATGAGAAGCTCAATCTGCGTACCCAACTACAGGAGCCGTGCGGCATTCGCGGCGGCGGAGCGGATCCAGAGGGGTTCGTGGGCGATGGATTCAGACAGCGTGCAGGAGTGCCGTGGGATGGCGAAGACGGCACGCAATCCCATGCGGTCCATCTCCGCGAGGGAGAGGTCGAGGCTCCCTGCGATGGCGATCACGGGTTTGCCGTGGCGCCTCGCCAGGGCGGCGAGGCCGGCGATCGTCTTGCCCCGGGCCGTCTGGCCATCGAGGCGTCCCTCACCTGTGAAAATCCAGTCGGCGCGGCGGACGGCCGACGCGGCGTCGAGTTCGCGGAGGAGGTACTCGATCCCGCTCACGACGCGCACCTGGATGCCCGGGACGGAGCCGAGGATCCCGGCGAAGCCGGCCACGATCCCGCCCGCAGCGCCCCCGCACGGGAGGCGGGCAACGGAGCGCCCCGTGGCGCGAAGAATGGCGCGGTCGAGATGCTCCAACCCCCGGGTGAGGTCGCGCACCATCGCGGGGGTGGCCCCTTTCTGGGGGCCGAAGATGGGGGCCGCCCCGGATGGCCCGAGGAGGGGGTTCGTGACGTCCGAGAGAAAAACGAGGGAAACTTTCTTTCCGAGGAGTTGGCAGGCGCGCGTGTCCACGAGATCAAGCTGAAGAAGGCCGGCCCCGCCGTCGGGTACATCCCGCTTCCGCGCGTCGAGGAAGCGGATGCCGAGCGCGCGGAGGGCCCCGAGACCGCCGTCCACCGTGGCGCTTCCGCCGACGCCGAGGACGATCTCCCGTGCGCCGGAGTTTGCCGCCACAAGAATCATCTGCCCGATACCGCGGCTGGTGGTCCGCATCGGATTGCGCTCGGAGGGGCGCAGGAGTGAGAGCCCCGAGGCGCTCGCCATGTCCATGAAGGCGCGGCTCTCGAGGAGACCCCAGCGTGCCCGAAGGGGGCGGAGTCGGGGGCCTTGGACGGCCGTGGTCCGGATGTGGGCGTGGAGGGCACGGCAGAGAATGCGTCCCGTGCCGTCGCCACCATCAGCGAGGGGCATCAAATGGATCTTCGCGCGGGGGAAGACATCCCGGATGCCGCGGGCGATCGCGGTGGCGACCCCTTCGGCAGGCAGGCCACCCTTGTACTTGTCGGGAGCAACGAGGAAGCGCATGGGGGAGGAGGCGGATAGCCGATAGATTGTAGCTTGTAGCGGGAGAGAAAAAAATAGGCTGATCGGCGTCAGCGCTCAAAGCGCGAGAAGATCGTGAACTCCGCTACTTCTTGGGTTGGGGCTACAAACCATGACCTACAAGCGATGAGCTATCTCGCTCCCCGTGCGTATTCGAACATCGCCTCCACGTTCGCCTTCGGGGTGCCGGGGGGAACCTCGCAGCCGGCGGCGAGGATGTAGCGCTCGCCGGCCTGGCGGTGGACCTCGGCGAAGTCGGCGAGGATCTGTTTTGGCGTGCTGTTCTTGATCTGGCGGACGGGGTCGAGGTTGCCTGCGAGGCAGAGGTTCGGCCCGACCTCGCGGCGGACCTCTTCCATCGTCTGGAGATAGTCCACGTCGAGAAGGTCCACGCCGAGTTTCGCGATCTCCTTGAGCTTTCCCTTGATGTTCCCACAGATGTGGAGGCGAACGCGCGCGCCGGCGGCATGGATGGCATCCACGATCTTCTTCTCACGTGGGGCGACCTCGGCGGCGTAGTACTTTGGGCTGACGAGGGAGGCGGCGGCGTCGCCGAGGCCGATGAGATTGGCTCCCGCGGCGACCTGGGTGCGGGCGAAATCGATCTCCATCTCGACGACCCAGTCCATGAGGTCGCGGACGAAGTCGGGCTCGGTCGTTGTCTCGAGGAGGACGTCATTGATCCCGCGGAGGTCGGCGGCCTGGGCGAGGGGACCCTCGACCCAGCCCTGGATCGGGACGGAGTTCCCGACCTTCTCTCGGTAGAGTTGAATGGCGGTGAGGCGGTCGGTCATTCGGCCGCCGCCGTGAGGGTCGGGTTTCTTCAGCTTTGCGAGGTCGGCGGGTGATTTGAGAATGTGCTCCCGGCAGGAGGGGGGCTGGTGGTCGGAGTACTCGAGTTCCGCCCCGCAATCGGCGGCCTCGGCGAACGCATAGGCGCAGCAGGAGACGCAGTCGATGCCGGTCTGTTCGAGGAGTTTCATGTTCCCCTCGACGAGGACGCGAGGGTCCTTGCAATACTGGTCATAGGTGCGACCGAGGAGGTCGCAGTTGTAGATCATGAAAATCGGCAGGGACGGGAGCCGGTCGACCGGCTTTCCATCCATCCGTGCCCAGGTGCGTTCGAGGGAGGTCATGCGCGGATGATGTGGGAGGAATGCGGTTTACGGCAACAGGAAATCGCGCACCCCTGCACCCAAATCCGCGCGCAAGCGGTTTCTCCAGAGCGGAACCGTTTCCGCCATTTCGTAGATCACCATCCCCTTTGAGAATGGCCTGGGGAGCACACGCGGCTCGTCCCGCGGCCGCGGGACCGATTTCTTCCTCGGAGACTGGCCGACGGGCCGTCGGCCAGGACACGCGGGCCGCGTGTGCTCCCCGCAGAAACGCGCATCGCGACATTCGTTATGCGAGGATTGGGGTGCAGGCAGGGGCTTGTTTGAATGTGATGGGACGGTTAGCTTCCTGCCTCCATGCGTTTCCCCACCAAGTCCGCCCGGCTCGCCCTGATGCCGGGATGCCGCGATCGCCAACTCTTCCGTTTCCCGCGCCGCGCCTTGGAGAAGCGATGGGATTACCCTTTGCTGATGTGCCGGATGGTCGCGGAGGCGATGGCGGTCCGAGTGGAGCGCTCGAAGAAGCTCTTTCGCTGGAAGTTTTTTCGCGGGGACTTCCACTCCCACACCCAACATAGCGACGGGATTGGCACGGTCGCCGAGACCTCCGAGATGGCGAAGGTCGCCGGGCTCGACTTCCAGTTCGTGACCGACCACTGGGGCCTCACCCATGCGCCCGAGTGTCACAAGCACGGTCTGTGGGTTGGGCAGGAACCGACCACCCAGCACCACCACCTCGGCGTTCTCGGGCTGAAGCAGGCGTTCACCCCGAAGCAGGATTTCCTCGCCGACTGGGCCGAGGGGAGCCGTCTGGGCGCGACGATGTTCGTCCCGCACCCGACCGGCTGGTGGCCGAACCGCCACTACCCGAAGGAATCGTGGACGATCCTCGAGAAGCTCCCGTCCCCGTTTCTCATGGAGATCTGCAATGGGGCCAACAACATCATCAATGCCTTCGACCACACCGACGCCTGGGCCGTCACGCTCTGGGACCGCCTCCTCCGCATGGGGCGCAAGGTCCACGCGATGGGGAACACCGACGCCCACGCCCCGCACGCGATCGGGATGGTGTGGAACGGGGTGTTTGCCCCGCGTTGCGCGGAGCGTGCCGTGATCGCCGCGGTCAGCCAGGGTCGCAGCTTTGTGTCGGACGGTCCGCTTCTCCACGTCGCTCTCGGGCGCGCCGCGATGGGCATGGATGCCTCCGCCCGCGACCGCAAGGCGCGGCTCAAGGTGACCGCCGTGGATTCCGCCGGGCTCGCCTCGGTCCGCGTCGTTGCGGACGGGCGCCCGCTCGCGACCTTCGACGCGCGCGGTCGTCCGTCATGGACCGGGATGGTGGCGGTGCCCCGTCGCGTGCGAAGGTACGTCCGCGTCGAGGCGACCGCCGTGGACGCCCGCCGCGCCTTCTCAAACCCGATCTACCTAGGCTGATCCTCCGCAGGCGATGATTTCGAAAAAGCATGGCACCGATGGATTGGTGCCCTCCTGGATGGTGGCTCTTGGCTCCTTCGGCGCATCGGACGATGCGCCGTCAAACTCCCCTCTGGTGCGGGGGCCAGACGTATTTGTGGAGCTGGAGCTGGAAGCGGATCGGTAAATGGTCGGCGAGGATCCACTCGGCGAGCTGGCGCGGATTGAGCCCGGGGTGGCCCTTGATCTCGCCGTGGACCGCGGGCATTTCGCCGGCCGGGGAGAAGAGGACGCTCCGCACCCGCTTTGCGAAGCCGAGTCGTGCGAGTTCGCCCTTCGCCCAGTCGTAATCCGCGCGATCGCCGATCACGAACTTGACCTCGTCGGTCGGTTTCAGGAGCTTGATGTTGGATTCGAGGTTCCTCCGGCTTTCGCCGCTGCCGGGGCATTTCCAGTCCATGATCCGGACCACGCGCGGGTCCACGGGGGAAAGGTCGTGGGCCCCGCTCGTCTCGAGAAGCAGGGAGAAGCCGCGGTCGCAGAGGGCGGTCATCAGCGGGTGGACGTCCTTCTGGAGGAGCGGCTCGCCGCCCGTGACCTCGACGAGTGGAATGCCCAGCGCGGCAATCTTCTCCACCGCGGCGGCGACGCTCAGGCTCTCCCCGTCGCGGAACGCGAAGGGGGAGTCGCACCACGCGCAGCGAAGATCGCATCCGGTGAGACGAACGAAGACGCACGGCCACCCGGCAAAGGAGGATTCGCCCTGGATGCTGGGATAGATTTCACTGATGAGGAGCGCCATGCCCCGAGGCTCCTCCGTCGCGCATGCGGAATCAAGATTTCAGAATCCAGGGAAGCTACGACCCCACAGTCGCGGGACGGATAGTCACGGACCAAGGAGATGGCTTGATGCGATGCGCGGAAAACGGCATCGTGGTTCCTTCATGAAAATTGGCATCCCGAAGGAGATCAAGGACAAGGAGAACCGTGTCGCCTGCACCCCTGGCGGGGTGCGGATGCTTGCGCAGCAGGATCACGAGGTGCTCGTGCAGGCCTCGGCGGGCGAGGGGAGCGGCTTCACGGATGCCTTATACGCCGAGGCCGGCGCCCGGATCCTCCCGCGAGCGGCCGATGTCTTCGGCGAGGCGGACATGATCCTCAAGGTCAAGGAGCCGCAGGCCGCCGAGTTCCCGCTCCTGCGCAAGGGGCAGATCCTTTTTACCTACCTTCACCTCGCCGCCGAGCCGTCCCTCGCGAAGGCACTCATGAAAAGCGGCGTGGTCGCCATTGCCTACGAGACTGTCCAAGTCGGGCGCCGTCTCCCACTTCTTGAGCCGATGAGCGAGATCGCGGGGCGAATGTCGGTGATCGTCGGATCCTATTTCCTTGCGAAATCCCAGGGAGGCAAGGGCGTTCTTCTCGGTGGCGTCCCCGGCGTGCTTCCCGGGAATGTCCTCGTCCTTGGGGGCGGCACGGCGGGGGTGAATGCGGGGCGCGTGGGCATGGGACTTGGTGCGGACGTGACGATTCTCGAGGTGGACCTCGAGCGGATGCGCTTCCTCGATATCACGCTCCACTCGGGGGCGCACACCCTCTACTCGAACGAGCAAAATCTGCTCGAGGTGCTGCCTGAGGTGGATCTCCTTATTGGCGCGGTACTCATTCCCGGCGCGGCGGCACCCAAGCTCATCCATCGGCGGATGCTCCGCCAGATGAAGCCCGGCTCCGTCTTCGTGGATATCGCCATCGACCAGGGGGGCTGCGCCGAGACTTCGCGTCCCACCACGCATACTTCGCCCACCTTCATCGAGGAGGGAATCATCCACTACTGCGTGACCAACATGCCCGGGGCCTACGCGCGCACCGCGACCCAGGCGCTCACTAACGTGACGACGCCCTACGCGGTGAAGCTGGCCAACCTCGGCTGGGAGGCCGCCTGCGAGCAGATGCCCGACCTCCGCTACGGGCTGAACGTCTGCGGCGGCAAGATCGTCCACGAGACCGTGGCGAAGGCGCTGGGGCTGTGATGAACTGGCGATTGCTGACTGCCGATTGCTGATTGGCAGAGCAGGGAGTTGGACGAACCGTCGGCCATCGGCATTTTGAGCTTCTCATTTCTCACTCCTCACTTCTCACTGACCTCCCATGCCTGATATTGAAAATACCGTAATCATTGGTTCCGGCTGTGCCGGATGGACGGCCGCGATTTATGCGGCCCGCGCGAACCTCAAGCCGATGGTCATTACCGGCATGATGCCGGGCGGGTTGCTTACCACCACCAGTCTCGTGGAGAACTATCCGGGATTTCCCGAGGGAGTGGACGGAAACCAGCTCATGGAGAACCTGCGGAAGCAGGCCGAGCGCTTCGGAGCGCGGACCATGTTTGGGAGCACTGTCGAGGCGGCGAAGCTCTCCGCGAAACCGATCGAGTTGACCGTGGACGGCAAGCCGGTCCTCGCGAGGACGGTGATCGTGGCCGTGGGTGCCGGGCATCGTCACATCGGCCTCGAGAGCGAGGCGAAGCTCGATAAGAAGGGGGTGACCTATTGCGCGACATGCGACGGACCGCTGCCGGTCTTCCGCAACAAGCCGCTCGTGGTCGTCGGGGGCGGGGATTCCGCCTGCGAGGAGGCGATGTACCTTACCCGCTTTGGCTCGGCCGTCTATCTCATCCACCGTCGCGACCAGCTTCGCGCCTCGAAGATCATGGCCGAGCGCACGCTCGCCAACCCGAAGATCAAGCCGGTCTGGGATAGCGTGATCCAGGATATCCTCGACGTGAAGAAGGACGCGGTCACCGGGGTGATCGTTCGGAACGTGAAGACGAACGCCGTCACCGAGATCCCGTGCGCGGGGGTGTTTGTTGCCATCGGGCACGTCCCCAATACACAGGTCTTCAAAGGCGAGCTTGAGATGGATGAGGCCGGCTACCTCAAGGTGCACGCCCCGACCATGAGGACGAACCTGCCCGGCGTCTTTGCATGCGGGGATTGTGTGGACCACGTCTACCGTCAGGCGATCACGGCGGCGGGGAGCGGTTGCGCCGCGGCAATCGACGCGGAGCGTTATATTGCCTCATTGGCCTAAGCTCGTGCCATGAGTACCCCGACTTTGGTGGTGATGGCGGCCGGCATGGGGAGCCGCTACGGCGGCCTCAAGCAGATTGATCCCATCGGTCCGAACGGCGAGGCGATTCTCGAGTACTCCGTTTTCGATGCGTTGCGAGCGGGGTTTGGGAAGGTGGTCTTCATCATTCGCAAGGACATCGAGGAGGCGTTTCGCGCCTCGGTGGGCGGACGGTTTGAGAAACAGGTGGCGGTGGAATATGCGTTCCAGGCGCTCGACCGACTCCCTTCGGGCTTCACCGTGCCCGATGGCAGGACGAAGCCGTGGGGAACGGCGCACGCGGTGATGAGCGCCGCAGGCATCGCGCGCGAACCTTTCGCGGTGATCAACGCCGATGACTTTTACGGGGCCGCCTCGTTCGCCGCGATGGCCGGCCACCTGCGCGGAGTGCGCGAGAGTGGGGTCGCCGAGGGGGCGATGGTGGGCTACATCCTGCGCAACACCCTCTCCGACCACGGCCCCGTGGCGCGCGGGATCTGTCGCGAGGACGCGGAGGGATGCCTCGTGGATGTCGTCGAGCGGACGAAGATCGAGCGCGAGGGCGCGGAGGCGCGCTTCCTCGATGAGAAAGGGGCCTGGCAGCCGATCCCGGGGGATGCGGCCACCTCGATGAACCTCTGGGGCTTCACGCCCGCGATCTTCCCGCTTCTCGATGAGGAGTTCGCCCGCTTCCTGCGGGAGAGCGGGGGCGACCCGAAGGCGGAGTTCTACATCCCCACGCCGGTCCAGCGCCTCATCGCGGCGAAGCGGTTGCGGGTACGGATTCTCCGGAGCGGCGCACCGTGGTTCGGGATTACCTACCGCGACGACAAGCCGCGGGTCGTGGAGAGCATCCGCCGGCTTGTGGAGCAGGGGGCCTACCCCGCGCGCCTGTGGCCCGAGACTTGAGGCTCGCCACGGGGCGGGGCTCCGGGTTAGCCTCAAATCAACACTTATCAAGGAGGTTGTCGTGTATCAGATTATTGGCTGGGATGGGAAACAGTATGGGCCGGTTTCCGCGGAGGATCTTCGCGCGTGGTTGGCCGGTCAGCGCGTGAATACGGAGACGCAGGTCTGCCCGATGGGCGGGACCGAGTGGAAGCCGCTCTCCGCGTATCCCGAACTCATGGTCCAGGCTGCGGTGCCGGCCATCGCCCCCGCGCCAGTCGCGGCGCAGAACTTGGAGGGGATTGCCCTCGATGATTCGAGGTCGTTCACGATTGGCGGTTGTGTCAGTCGGGGGTGGGACGCCGTTCGTGGGAATTTTCTCCTCTCGGTCGGTGCCACGTTCGTGGTGGTGCTGGTCAACTGCATCCTTTCGGCGGTGCCTTTGATCGGCGGCCTCATCAGCCTCATCCTGCAGGGAGCCCTTTACGGGGGCCTTTACTGGTTCTTCCTCAAACTTCTTCGAGGTGAGCCTGCGGAGTTTGGCGATGCCTTTGCCGGGTTCAAGAGGAACACCAAGGACCTGATCCTTGCCGGCGTGGTGCAGGGGGCGATCATCGTCGGGGTGGTGCTCGTGACGGTGGTTCCCATGATCGCGCTCGGGGTGGGCTTCGGCGCCGCTCACAAGTCGCCCACGGGGCTGCTCTTCGTGCTGGTGCCCCTGGCGCTTCTCCTCGGGGTCGGGGTGATGGTCCTTAGTACGATGTGGATCTTCGCGTTCCCGCTGGTGATCGATAAGGGCCTTGGCTTTTGGCAGGCGATGGAACTCAGCCGCAAGACCGTGTTGCGCCGTTTCTGGTCCGTGTTCGGTCTCCTGGTCGTCTGCGGCCTGATCGCCGTGGTGGGTTGCCTGGCCCTGATCATCGGGATCTTTGTGGCCATGCCCGTCTGCATGGCCGCGATGGCCGCCGCTTACGATGAACTCTTCGGCCAAACCGCCACCGGTCCCGCCTGACGCGGCCTCTGCGCGCGCATGTCTCGTCACCAACCTGATGGTGCTGCCCGGCCTCGGCACCCGCCTCGCGGGGCGTTCCGGGTGGCTGCCCCAGATGCTCCTCGCGATTCTCGGGTTCGCGGCCCTGGCGGGGTGGGGGCTGTCGGTGGGGATATCCTGGGCCCTGGAGGGAGTGCTCTCCTGGGGCGAACCGCCATGGTCCCGTCTTGGTCTCGCCGGCCTCGTCCTCTCGCTTGCGTCCTGGGCGTGGAGTCTCGCGAGCGGTCTCGCCGCGCTTCGCGACGCGAAGCGCGGTGCAGTTCAGAATCTTTGAAGCCCTGATACCACCATGCCCAACTCCCTTACCTCCCTTCTCCCTTCGTACCCCCGTTTCCGTCGCCTCCGCCGCTCGGCGGGATTGCGCGACATGCTTGCCGAGGTGCGCCTCGATCCCGCGCATCTGGTCCTCCCGCTTTTCCTCGTGCCGGGGCGGGGGATCCGCCTGCCGATCGCCTCGATGCCCTGCGTCTTCCAGCTTTCGCCCGACGAGGCCCTCCGCGAGATCGAAGGGGCGCTTGGCGAGGGGATCCGTTCCTGCCTCCTTTTTGGCGTGATCCCCCAGGAGAAGAAGGATGAGCATGGCAGTGTCGCACTCGATCCCGAAAACGTGGTCTGCGAGACGTTGCGCCTCATCCGCGGGAGGTCGCTCCCGGTCGTGACGATCACCGACCTCTGCTTCTGCGAGTACACCTCCCACGGGCACTGCGGGCCGCTCACCGGGGTTGCGCGGGACGGCCAGCGCACCGTGGACAACGACGCCACGGTCGGGCTTCTCGCCCGCCAGGCGGTGAACCACGCACGCGCCGGTGCGGATGTCGTCGCACCCAGCGGGATGATGGATGGCATGATCACCGGCATCCGTGGAGGGCTCGATGCGGTGGGTTTCTCGGATACCGCGATCCTCAGCTACGCGGTGAAGTATGCCTCCGCCTTTTACGGGCCGTTCCGCGACGCGGTGGGCAGCGCGCCGTCGTTCGGCGACCGCCGTAGCTACCAGATGGATTTCCGCCGACGGCGGGAGGCCGTGGCGGAGGCGGCCGCGGATCTGGCACAGGGGGCGGATATTCTCATGGTGAAGCCCGGCATGCCCTGCCTCGACATTCTCCGCGACCTGCGCGAACGCCTCGATGCCCCGCTGGCTGCCTACCAGGTGAGCGGCGAGTACTCCATGATCAAGGCCGCGTCGGCGAACGGTTGGCTCGACGGCCGCGCCGCGATGCTGGAAAGCCTGGTCGCGCTCCGCCGCGCGGGAGCCGATTTCATCCTGACCTACTTTGCGCGCGAGGCGGCGCGGGCGCTGCGGGAAGATTCGCGATGAGCGGCGCGGTGCATCCCGGCGTTGAGATTGCGGAGGAGACGCGGACCCGGGAGGAGGTGGACCATGGGTGGAACGTCGTGGTCTGGAACGACGAGGTGAACCTGATGAACTACGTGGTTTTCGTTTTTCAGCGCGTTCTGGGGTTCAACCGTCAGCGGGCGACGCGCCATATGCTGGAGGTCCACAAGCAGGGAAAGAGTTGTGTCGCCACCGAACCTCGTGAGAAGGCGGAGATGTACTGGCAGCAGATCCAGCAGTACGGGTTGCGCGTGACCTTGGAACACGCGGG